>CAZCDS010000051.1:0-47786 GCA_964497585.1 uncultured Syntrophaceae bacterium | reverse complement strand
CATAACCCAAAGGGTGAAAAAAGAACAGAATAAAATCGCTCATTTCAGGTTGCAAACAACGTCGGGGGTAACTGGGGTCCAGGCAGCTTGCAGTGGCGAACGCTGAAAATGCTGATCTGTTGTTCGGGGAATCCTCGAAGTCTGATGCGACGGAGGCGCTCGGAGCATGCAAAGCCTCGGTCCGTCATCCGGCCGAGAAAGCGGCTTACGGCCAGCCGCTTACGCTCAGCCAGGAGCAAAATTCCTCCCGGCCTCACCACGTGCTCGAGGAGTCTGATGAGCGATCCATACTAGAAATAGTCGTAGACGATCTCTGCGCCAATGACGAAATCGAATGGGGCAAGATCACCGGGTTGCTCCCAATCGAGGGCAAGGCATTGCACACGGTCCGCATCGAGCCCGTTCCTCTCAACGTTTTGTGCCGCGAAATCGAGAGATCGTGGAACGCAATCAGTCAAAAGCACTTCGGCCCCGAGGAGTCCGGCGGTTATTCCCGGTAGTCCCATGTTGCACCCCAATTCGAGAACCCTGTGACCGGCGAGGTCCCCCATCGCGTCGAGACGTTGTGCCAGGGCTACGGCCGCACTCGTGACGCTCCACCAGAACAGGATTCGTCCGTCCCGTGAATCCTCTCCTTGACGCGGGATCCACAACTCGATCGAGCGTCGGCCGATGGGAACGGACAGCTTTCGGAGCGGTCGATTCATAGCGGAACCCTCCAGGGTCTCTCCTTGGGAGCACGCACAGGATGCGCGGCGCGGAGTCCACAAACGATAACACGGGCCGACGACTGGTGAAACCGCGAATATCGGCCTTGGGCTTGCGGTTTTCGGTAGCCCTTATAGGTCATTTGGGTGCATATGAAGGTGGTCGGGGCTCCGAGGGTCTTGAGCGGGAAGCGAACCGTCGGCTTTGCCTCGGCAATGAGGAGGCAAACTCGTGCGAAGCCTGAGGGTACGGACTCCGGCAAAGATAAACCTATTCCTGAGAGTTCTGGGCCTGCGCGCGGACGGGTACCACGATATCGAGACGCTTTTCCAGGCCATCGATCTCTATGACGAGATCATTGTCCGCGAAACGAACGAAGATCCGAGAATCGAGGCGCAGGGACACCCTGAGCTTGAGACCGAGGACAACCTGGCCATGCGCGCCCTGCGATGGATGGAACGAGAGACCGGGGAGCGGTTTTCGGTGACCCTATCACTCACGAAGAGAATACCCGTCGCTGCTGGTCTCGGAGGAGGGAGCTCCGATGCGGCGGCTACGCTCAAGGCTCTCACCATGCTCTACTATCCGAAGTTCGATGAGGAGGCACTTCATCGCGGGGCTGTCGAGCTTGGCGCGGACGTCGCGTTCTTTCTCCGGGGGGGAACCGCGGTAGGTGAGGGTCTCGGCGAACAACTCACTCCGGTGATGTTATCCGTTGACTACGGCTTGATTCTCGTCAATCCGGGCTTTCCCGTCTCAACTGGGGGTGTCTACCGGGAGTTCGCGTCTACCTTGACAAGCCCGCGCAGGGAGGGTACATTGTGGCACGTGTTGCGGGAACGCCGTGATCCCAGGGAGTTGCTGGAAAACGACCTCCAGAGGATCGCGGAAAAGATCCATCCGGAAATCCGTGAAGTTCGGCGAGTTGTCGAACAGGCCGGAGCACGACCGACGCTGATGTCGGGAAGCGGTCCCACGGTTTTCGGGATCGCGGAGCCCGACACGGAGCACCTTCGACGAATCAAACGCAGGCTGCCCAATAGATGGTTGGTGCTCATGAGCCGACCGAGTGAAACCGGTCCGATCATCGATTGAGCGAGCTTCCTCTCCGGTCAGACCGCCTGCCTGAGGAGATCCCCTGCTGGGGTGTCGTCAAGTGGTAAGACACGGGCCTTTGGAGCCCGCATTCGGAGGTTCGAATCCTCCCACCCCAGCCAGCCCCATTGTGCACCGCGGGGCTGTGCATCCGATGAGAAAGCAGATATTGAGACACGGCGGCATGCCCCTCGAATCTTGCCTGTACGCCGGACGGCGGGGTGTGGGCCGCCGCGCCCGGCGCCTACCAACGCGAGCGAGCGACTCGCTCTTGACTTCGGAGCAATTTGGTAATAAAGATAAGGGCTTCAAAGGACAGGTACATCCGGAGAGGAGACGCATGGGATCCAAAGATAGGCAGACCAGGGAAAGCCAAAAGTCACGATTCATGAAACAGGCTGAAGAAAGAAAGAGCCTGCTCAAGGAAAAAGGTCTAGCTGAGGAGGCCATCGCCAAGGACGGGAAGCTTAGGCAGCTCGATGCCAAGATCCGGCAGATCCATGCAGCGGTGGCCCGTATCGATTTCCTTGACAATCAGACGAAGCAGCTCCAGGAGAAGAAGGAGAAGGCCAGGGACGACGAAGAGGCGGCAAAGGCTGAGGTCGCCGAGCCCAAGAAGAAGGAAAGGGCCAAGAAAAAGACTGCTGCCAAGAAATCCGAGACCGGTAAGGCCAAAGAGACTAAGAAGACCCCGGCAAAAGGCAAACAGGCGGCAAAGAAGAAATAGCCTAGACAGACCACGTCGAGGAGCCTATCTCTCGTTCGACGGGAGAGGGCATGATACCCGCCGGCCGGAATTCCGGCGAATCGGCCGCGTCTTGTGCGCCTCAGCTCGGGGGGCCTCCTGGACGAAAATCTCTCAAGGGATGCCATGTTCGACCAGAACGTATCCGCGATCATTCTGAACATAATCATAGCAGCGCCGGCCTTTCTCTTGGCCATAACGGTCCATGAGTTTGCCCATGGCTACGTGGCGTTAAGGTTCGGGGACCCGACCGCGCACAATGCGGGTCGGTTGACCTTCAATCCCATTAGCCATCTGGATCCCTTTGGGACCTTGGTCTTCGTTGTGACTGCTGTGGCCGGCTTCGGCATAGGGTGGGCAAAACCGGTTCCCGTAAACCCACGTTATCTGCGCAATCCGAGGGCAGACATGATGTGGGTCAGCTTCGCAGGTCCGGGAGCGAACCTTGCCACCGCCGTCGCACTGGCGCTCGGGCTTCACGCTATCCTGATAGCTTTTGGGGGAAGGCCATTGAGCGCGGGGACACTCTTCGTGCTGAACCCGCTCGTGAGCCTGCTCAGGTACGGCGTTCTGATCAACGTCATTCTCGCCGTATTCAATCTCATCCCTGTCCCACCCCTGGACGGTTCAAAGATTCTTGCGGGACTGCTGCCCTCTGATATGGCCTATCGTTTGGAGGCATTGGAGCAGTACGGGTTTCTGATTCTGATGGCGCTCATCTTCACCGGCATCGTAGGGTACCTGATCCGTCCTCCGATTTTCTATATTTTGTGGCTGCTGGGTGTTGGGTGAGAGGGATGACGCTGGAGATCAAACTTGACGTCTTCGAAGGGCCTCTGGACCTCCTTCTCCACCTCATCTACCGCAACGAAGTGAGCATTACGGACATCCCGATCGCGTTGATCACCGAGCAGTATCTGGAGACCGTCGAACTCATGAAGTCACTCAACCTGGACGTCGCGGGTGAATATCTGGTCATGGCGGCGTACCTGACACATGTCAAGTCTCAGATGCTGCTCCCCGCCGGGGGGGACGCGGAGACCGAGGAAGAAGTTGAGGACCCCCGTGATGAATTGGTAGCCCATCTGTTGGAATACAAGCGTTACAAGGAGGCCGCGCTCGGGCTCGCCGGCCTCCCGCTGCTGGACAGGGAAGTCTTTGCACGAGAGGACGCGTGGGATCAGAATGACGCGGCCAAATCCGCTCAGCCATTGGACGTTGGACTTCCCGCCCTCATTGCGGCGTTCCGGGAGCTGATCGAGAGGACCGCGAGACGAGACCTGCTCGAGATCGAACCGGACCGACTCTCGGTCAAGGACAAGATATCGGAGATCATGGAGCGACTCAGGGAGCGCGAGTGGATCACCTTTGGTTCCCTCTTTGACCTGGATGCCTCCCGCCCCAATCTGCTCACCACCTTTCTCGCACTCCTTGAAATCGTCAGGCTGCAGGTCGTGAGGGTCTATCAGGACAGGCCCTTCGGGACAATTCTCATTTCGCGTCGCGTTGCCGAGGAGGCCGACGCCAACGGAGTCCTGGAAGGCACACGCTCCAACCCCGATCTCGGTGTCTGACCAAAGGAGGATCTCCGACTCGTTTCTTGATGCAGCCTAGTGGGAGGACTCTTGTTCGGGCAGGCATCATTGACGGGAAACGGGCGCTAGATTTCCTGAAGGGTAATTGCTTCTTGGGGACAAACGGCGATACATGACTCGCATCCGATGCAGTCAGCCGGGTTCGCCACCTTCATCACTTCGTCGCCCGGCTCGAAGACGTCTGTGGGACAGACGTCGAGGCACTCCGCGCATTGATCGCATTTTTCTTCATCAATTCTCGGCATGAACATTCCGTGACACCTCTGTCAGGGGGTCGTCTCGAGTCACTCCGGTTCTGAGGAGTTACCGTCAATATATTCCTTGTGAGCAGCAAATGCCAGCCGTTTGTGAGCGTCTCGCCGGACACCCCAAGCAGTACCGGGAAAGAGCATGTTACGCGAAAACACTTTCCGGTTTGACAAGAGAACTTGCTCGGTGCTAATCTTTGAGGTGGCAGCGA
This sequence comes from uncultured Syntrophaceae bacterium, assembly GCA_964497585.1. GTDB lineage: Bacteria > Desulfobacterota > Desulfomonilia > Desulfomonilales > Desulfomonilaceae > CAZCDS01. The sequence continues at coordinate 43,183 of CAZCDS010000051.1, read as the reverse complement.
GGGTAATCTGCTCGACCCCGCCGGATGGTGAGCCTTTCAGAATGTCGGTCTGACGTCTGGTCTTTTTTCCCTGGGAGGATTCCCTATGACAACTGATAAGAAGTTCCAAGAAATGGTAATCGCGGGAATAGCTTCTGACAACAGGAACTTGCAGCCTGTTGTGATGCTCAAGGAGAAAAGCGGCGAACGCGAGTTGTACATCTGGATCGGGCCTGTGGAAGCCATGGCGCTCCAGCGTGCAATGAACAAAGAGGTTTTTCAGAGGCCACTCACTCACGAACTGCTCCGCAACGTCATCGAGAAAGCAGGTATGACCCTAGAGCACATCGAAATCGACGACCTCAGGGATCACACGTACTACGCCACGATCTACCTTAGGGGAAGTGACGCGAACCTCTTGACCATCGACGCGCGACCGTCCGACTCGTTGGTGTTGGCGACGTGGAGCGGGGTTCCAATTTTTGTGAGCGAGGCAGTGATCGAAGGGATGACCCAGGCGACGGAGGAGGAGACGTCCAAGCGCAAGGTGGTCTTTACCCAGGAGGATATCGAGCGAACCGACGAAGAGTTGACGAAGATCCTCGAGAGAATGAATCCGGACGACCTGGGGAACGCATAGGCGCTGTCACGAAATAGGGAGTCCGTTCCTTCCCGTTCGCGGGAAAAGGAGTCTCTGCTCAACCACGTTCCCGTTGCCCCGACGAACGCCGGGCCCGCTTTTTGCTCTTGAATCTCTGTAGACACTTATCCGTAGTCCTCGAGGGGAAGCCTGAGGCATCTTGTTCATAGCCTCGGATAACCCGCATCTGGTGCCCCGGCAGCCAATGCGACACGGCTTCGCTCGGGAACTGGCGAGTTAGCTCACGGCCTTCGCTTTTCCTTTACCTTGTGCCCCCCCGGTGATAGATTCGATCTTCAGAAAGGGGTGTTGGAGAGTTGAGCACCACCATGAAGGGTCCGCCCATGTCCAATTCCGGTGTCGGCCCGTTCAGGTTGCTAAAATACTTCATTATTTCCGGTTTCGCGGTTATCGCGGTCGCCACGTTTCTTCTGGGGGCGTTCCTCTATACTCGGAGCGTGGATACGCTACTCAAGGGCGCCGGGAATTACGCGCGCCTTCTCGCCGAGAACCTCAACTACAACATTTACAATGGCTTCTATGCCCCACTCAAGGCCAGGGGCACACCCATAGATCTGAAAAAGTGGGGCCAGTTCGCCGCGCTCGATTCTCTTGTCAAGGACTTCACATACGGTCTGAAGATCCGCAGGATCAAGATCTTTGATAAGAAGGGCAAGATCGTCTACAGCACCGAATACGACCTGATCGGGAAATTCGAACCCCGGTCCGCGCCTTACTCCTCAGCGTTGACCGGCAAGGATGTCACAGTAGTCCATCATGAGAAGAGGTCGGCCACCCTTTGGGCCGGGAAATGGGTGGCAGAAACCTATTACCCGCTTCGGGAGGTGACGGGAAACTATTGGATGCTCGGGAACATTTACGGAGTGATCCAAATCACCCAGGACGTTACCGATCAGTACATAGCGGTTCAGCGTTACATCGTGGCGATTATCGTAGTTGCAGCGGGTCTCATGGCCTTTCTCTTCGTTGCCCTGACGCTGATCGTGCGCCGGGGCGAGAAGATTCTCCTGGAGCGAGCCAGGCAACAGAAAACTCTGGAGGAGCAGCTCGCCCAATCGGAGAAGCTTGCCTCAATAGGCCAGATGGTCGCAACGTTGGCCCATGAAATTCGCAATCCCCTGGGGATCATCCGCTCTTCCGCAGACGTGCTTACCAAGAAGAGCGACACCCGACCGGACAAGATGAAAAAGTTATCCGGGATCATCGTCGAAGAAGCCGCGCGGCTTAGTGCCATTCTGACAGACTTTCTCGATTTCGCGCGGCCTCGATCACCGGAAGCCAATGTCCTGGATGTACGAGACGTGATCGCCCGGGTCAGAAACAACTTGGAACAGGACATCAGGGCCAAGGGCGTCAGATGGGTGGAGGAACACCTGAACGGTTCCGATCCGATCATCATCGGTGATGCGGACTTGTTGTATCAGGCCTTCCTCAACATAGCAATGAACGCGTTTGAAGCGATGGAAGCGGATGGGACATTCACGATACGCGTTACGCACGAGGATTCGCGTGTGCGCGTCGATTTCGCAGATAACGGACACGGAATAGCAGAAGAAGACCTGCCGAGAATCTTCACCCCGTTCTTTACGACTCATGAGATGGGCACCGGTCTCGGACTTTCGGTCGTGCATAACATTGTCGTTGCCCAAGGAGGCGAGGTGACGGTGGAAAGTAAGCAAGGATCAGGGGCTGTTTTCAGCATCAGGCTGCCCGCCCGCTATGGGACCGGCGTCATGAATGTCTGGCCTGAACAAACGGGACGAGCAACATGAGCACGGTTCTGGTCGTTGACGACGAGAAGAACTACTTGATTGTCCTTGAGGATTTGTTGGAAGACGAAGGCTATTCAGTTCTCACCGCCTCATCGGGGACGCAAGCCCTCGAGATCATCAGGAGCAAACCCGTGGACACAGTCCTGACGGACATCAAGATGCCAGGACTTTCCGGTGTTGAGCTTCTTGACGCGGTCACCGATCTCGATCCGGATCTGCCTGTGATACTGATGACCGCGTTCGCCGAGGTTGACCAGGCCGTGTCCGCCATGAAAAAGGGGGCGCTGGACCATATTCAGAAGCCGTTCGACAACAAAGAGATAAAATCAGCCGTGGCGAGGGGAGTGGAGAAGCGCGCGCTGATCAAGAATATCCGGCATCTGGAAACGGAGTTGGGGAGCCTCTGGGGAAATATCGTCGGAAAATCCAAGGCTCTGGAAACAGTATTCTCCGTCATGAAACGTGCAGCGGACACTCCGACGACGGTCCTCATTACGGGCGAGTCCGGAACAGGCAAGGAACTGATCGCCAGAGGATTGCACGCGGCTTCTTCGCGCAGCAAAGCTCCCTTCGTGTCCATCAACTGTGCAGCGGTGCCGGAGAATCTGTTGGAATCTGAACTCTTCGGGTACGAAAAAGGAGCGTTCACGGGCGCGGTTAGCATGAGGCAGGGCAAATTCGAGTTCGCCGATGGAGGCACGCTCTTTCTCGATGAGATTGGGGAAATGGCCGTCGGCCTGCAGGTCAAGCTCCTAAGGATCCTCCAGGAGCACGAGTTTCAACGGGTCGGCGGGAACAGAGACATCAAGGTGGACGTACGGGTCATTGCCGCGACCAACAAGGACCTGAAGGAGGAGGTGGAGGCACGGAGATTCAGGGAGGATCTCTATTTTCGTCTCAACGTCGTGCTGATTGAGATTCCCCCTCTTCGGGAGCGTCGAGACGACATCCCCGTTTTGGCGGCCCATTTCCTCGAAAAGTTTCGTCGGAAATTGGGACGTGAAATCGACACCGTTGATCCTGAGGTGATGAGCGCCCTGTATGGATACTCCTGGCCTGGAAACGTGCGCGAATTGGAGAATGTGATAGAGCGGGCAGTGGTTCTCTGCAAAGGCACCACGGTGACCGGCAGGGACCTGCCTCCCGAGATCCGAGAATCACCGGAGATCGAGGAAGGCCTGGACAACCTCATCTCTTGGGAGCGAAGTCTGCCCGAAACACTGGACGCCATTGAAGAAAGGATGATCCGCCAAGCCCTCAAAAAAGCTGAGAACGTACAAGCGCAGGCTGCGAAGATGCTCGGGATTTCTCGGAGCAACCTGCAATACAAGATGAAAAAATACGCCCTTCTGTGATAGATTTGCCCTGTCGCAGCCGTATGGTTGGCGGTGCTCGGCACAGAGAGCGCGTCAGATAGACTCTGGAGGAGAGAGGTCTGACCCCAATCATCGGGGCATCAGGGTACGGGAACCATCCGGGCCCTGAGTTGACACAATAGAGAAAGCGTAAGCCTTCGTACGCGTAAATCCTTCTGAGAAAAAAGTCACTGCACGAGGCCGATCTGTTGACAGGAGGCCGGGTTTAATCTATAGATAAGAATGATTTCGGGTGAATGAGGGAGTTTTTCTCAGTTATGCGGCAGAACAGGCCTTTAATCATTTGGAATATCTTGGGATGTCTGTGTGCTCTCGTGGCCCTCTGCACCATTGGAATTGAGGCGCAGGCCCAAGTCTACCAGGCACGGCAAGTCTATCCCGGAGACCCGGCGGCGTGGGGGCCCGACCAAAGCGACGTTATTCCGCCACAGGGGCGCCGAGGCCGACCTGCAATGCAGTACAATCCGTCAGCGCAACCCCCGATGGTCCAGTATGACCCGGGACGGGGAGAAATGATCCTCAGGGACCACATGTCCCGCATGAGAGAGCAGGCCCAAGCCCAGGCTCAGCAGTATCCCCGGCAGGATCAACCTGTTGGAAATCCGGCGGTGCAACAGGGCATATACGATACGTACGACTTCGGTCACCGGATCAGCGACGGCGAGCAGGTCCGGGAGGTCATGGCCGAGGCTCGTAACATTGCGAGATTGATTCGGAAGCGCAACGACAAACCCTTCATCGTCATCGACAAGCGCAACTTTCAGTTCTATCTCTATGACAAACATGGACGCCTCCTGAGGATCGGACCTGTCGCCATCGGGAAGGGCCCGACAGAGGTGGGGAACTTCGTTACTCCGGTGGGGGTGTTTCCCATCCAGAGTAAGACGCCGGTGGCTGATTGGGTAAGGCCGGATTGGTATTTCATCGAGGAAGGGGAACCGATCCCGAAAAGATGGGAAGACCGAGCAGTGAAAGGGTTCTTCAGATGGAAGGTCGTGTACTTTGGGCAGAGATACCTCCATTATGCCGAGCATAACGTGGGGCGACTTACGCACGGCTGTATCGGACTCGACTGGGAAGACGCGGAGGCCATTTACCACACTCTCGAGGTAGGCTCCTATTGTATTATCATCAACTCGCCGTTCCTTGCGCGACTGGCCCGAGGGGAATTCCCCATACGTAAGTCACCCAAGGCCCATAAGAAAGAAACGAAGGACGAGCGCAAGAAGAGCGATAAGCCCCTCTCCTCAACCAGGACTATCACGGCAAATGAGGGCAGGGTGTTTCGGAGCATGTGGTAGTCTTTTGAAGCTCACGGCGACGCGCCGAGGCCATGAGCCTCGCCGAAGCCGATGAGGGTATTGTTCATGGTTTCAGCGTGTAAGTCTCTACTGGCACTGATACTCGTTTCGAGTGTCCTGGTTTGTACGTCGTGCCTTTCCCTCACAGCACCGAGATCTGCACAGCAGGACACCGTCCCGCCTTCGTCGGAACCCCTGAGGGCCTCGAGGCGTGACGGAATTGGGTCGAAAAACTCGTTGTCCACTCCTCCACCGGAAGCGACTAGGCCACGACGGGATTCAACCGAGTCGGGCCGGACCGGTGCCGAACCGGCGGACAACCGTCTCGTCGACACCTGGGAGCTCATGTATCAGGTCAACGACAAAGGTGATGAAAAACGGCCCACCGAAGACTCGCGAACCCTCATCGAGTTCACGAAGGGAGGCGAGGTAATTTTTAACAGGGTCGACTCCGCGGATACCAAGCGCACCAAGAGCCGGACCGGCAAGTACTTCCTGTCCAACGACGAGATAAGGATAACAGATGACTTGGGAAACTCGGTGAGATGGCCCTACAAGATTACCGGCGATACGCTCGTGATAATGATGCCTGAGGCGAAGAAAAGGTTTTTCTGGCGACGATTTAAATAGAGAGCATCGGGAGTCCTTGCCAATCTCCCCGCCCGCGAAGCAGATCCACCCTACTGCAGAACAGCTCGGGCATAAATCAAGACGGATATATCCAAGGGCCGGAACATGGTTTGGTTGGTTCGAAGGTTGAAACGGCAATTGAGGATAGCGCGCGGGAGTGTGTTGATCGGAGCCCTGGCCGCTGCTATCCTCGTCTCGTTTTCCCCGGCGCCGGCCGCCGCTGGAAAACCAGACGAGATTCTTCGATATGAAGTTACCTGGAACGGAAAGAAGGCTGCACACGGTGACATCAGCACCACAGACGGCGATAGGAGCGTGAAGGTGGTGGTTCAGGCCGTTTCAGACGGCGTGCTCAGAGCGATCATCGAGATGTGGGGTCGAGTCAGTGCGAGATTTGCTTCGAAGACTTTCAAGCCCATAAGATACACATACCGGCTGAAGTCTAATCGGCTGCCCAATGAAGTCGTAGACCTGAACTTCGATCACAAGACCGGTCTGGTGAAGGTACAAAAGTTCAAGGGAGACGAGAGGGAGTCCCACTCCGAGAAATTCGAAGCGGCCTACGACCCGGTGACCGCTGCATGCCTCCTGAGGAGCCAGAGGGACTACAGCAAGCCCGGCTATGTGGATATCTACGACGGCAAGGGTAGGTCCAGGCTCTTCGTAAGCGCGGGTACCGTGGAGCCTATACACGTGAAAGGCGCGTCCGGTCCCGCAGTGAAACTCAGGCTCAAGCTGCTCAAGTTGACCGGAGGCGACAAAGGGGACACGGCTTCGGCCACCGTCTGGATCTCAAATGACCGGTACCATGTTCCGCTCCTGCTGACTGCCTCCCACCTGGTCGGAACCGTTCGCTTCGAACTTGTTAAGGTTCAGCGCTGAATGAGCAGAGTCGCACCTCATTCTTGGTGAATCTTGGCAACGACGAGTTCTGGCCTCACCCGTTACGCGGCCCTATCCCTGATGTTGCGGCCCCGCCCATGGAATTTTGGAACAATCCTCGACTGAAGCGAATACTCTGGATGCTCGAACTATCAGCGCCCGGCTCCTTTCTCGTGGGAGGGGCAGTTCGGGACTTCGTCCTCGGACGGGAACGGCCCCTCGATCTGGACGTGGCCGTCCGGGGTGACGGATTCCGGCTGGCCCGTTCCATCGCGGAGCGCATGGGCAGTGCGGTCAGCTTTGTTCCCCTCGACGAGAACCGGGCCGCTGGAAGACTCGTTGTGGAGCGAGGAGAGGGCGGGACCGTCGACGTAGCCCCGCTCAAGGGGGAGACGATCAACGCGGATCTGTTTGCCCGTGATTTCACTATCAACGCCATTGCCATCAGAGTGACCGACCTTCTCAGCGAAAGCGACTTGCGAATCGTCGATCCCACTGGTGGTTGTAACGATCTGGCAGCGGGAAGTATAAAGGCTTGCTCGAAAGAGGCTTTCCGCCACGATCCCCTGCGCGTGCTCCGAGCCTTTCGCTTCATGGCGGAACTCGGGTTTGAAGTAACCGTCGAGACCTTGGAGATGATTCCCCCAATTCTCCCCTCCTTGAGTAGCGTGGCCGGAGAGAGGATTCGAGACGAATTCGTCGCGATTCTGAACGCTGGGCTCGCCTGGAAAACCGTGGTCGAGATGGACCGATGCGGAGTTTTGGATTCGCTGTTTCCCGAACTCATTGCAATGAGGGGCGCAGAGCAGAACACGTACCACCACCTGGACGTATGGGGGCATACGTTGGAGACCATCCACTGGATGGAGATCTTTGTGGAGCGTTTGGAAGATCTCTTTCCGGCCGTGGCGTCAAGAGTCGCGGTCTATCTCCGTGGAGAGCCCGTCAAGGGCAGGTCCCGCCTCGCCCTGCTGAAACTCGCTGCGCTCTTTCATGATTCAGGCAAACCTCTCTGCTTGACGGTTGACCCTGATGGGAGGAAACGCTTCATCGGCCACGAGAAGGTCTCCCACCGGCTCTTCACTGCAGCGGGCAGTCGTCTTAAGCTGGCCGCCCGGGAAATGGAGGTGATAGGCCAATGGATCAGCGGCCATATGCGGACCATGATCTTCACCACGGAGTCGGTTTCAAGGCGCTCCCTCCATCGCCTCCACAGGAAGTACGAGGAAGATGTGGTAGGGTTGCTCCTCCTCTTCCTCGCCGATCTCGCTGCTTCCCAGGGGCCTGCACGCCCTCCCGAGGCATTTGATCACGCCGCGGACCAGGTGCGATCGGCCCTGGACCTTTACTTCGATCACCAAGAGAAACCGCTGCCCCGCCTGCTTAACGGCAGAGAGCTGATTGATCTCTTCGGGATCGTGCCGGGACCGTTCCTGGGCGAGGTGCTCGACCGGCTGGCCGAATTGCAGGCTGTAGGTGAAATCCAATCCAGAGAAGATGCGGTCAATGCGGTGAAAAGATATCTTACCGAAGAAGAGCCGGAGTAAGATTTCTCAAAGGAGAGCCCTTTGTGAGGAGACCCGCCCCGAATGTACTTGCGAGAAAGCAGTGTGGGGTCCGGGGAGCGCTATTCTTTCCCCAGATTGGTTCCTACGGTTTCTTTGAGCAGATCTCCCAGGTTGGAGGCAACCACTTCCTGGCTGTTCATGTATCCCTTGACTTGCTGGTAGTCACCTGTCTTTTCGAGGCTCTTGATCGAGAGCGCGATCTTCTTGTCCCGCTTGTTGACCTTGAGAACCATAGCGGTGAGCGATTCGCCTTCTTTGGTGAAATCATGGGGCGAGTTGACCCTTTCCCGTGACAACTCGGAAACGTGAATCATGCCCTCGATACCTTCCTCCACCTCAAGGAAGACACCGAAATCAGTAACGGATGTGACCTTTCCCGTAACCTTGGTGCCTGGGGGATACCGATCCGGGATCGTCTCCCACGGATCTTCGAACATCTGCTTGATACCAAGTGAGAAGCGCTCGTTTTCTTTGTCAATGTTGAGAACAACCGCTTGGACGGTCTGGCCTTTCTTGTACATTTCTCCCGGATGCTTGATTCGCTGAGTCCAGGAGATGTCGGAAATGTGCACGAGCCCGTCTATACCCTCGTCGATGCCGACAAAGATCCCGAAATCGGTGACGTTGCGTATTTTGCCTTCGATTTTGGTGCCTTCCGGGTACCGGTCCGCAATGACGTCCCAGGGGTTCGGGATGAGCTGCTTCATTCCCAGCGATATCCGCTTCTGATCGCTGTCGACATTGAGGATCATGACGTTGACCTCTTCAGCGACCGCAACGAGCTTGGAGGGATGCCGCGGCTTCTTGCTCCATGTCATTTCCGATATGTGCACGAGTCCTTCGACGCCGGTTTCCAGCTCGACGAACACCCCATAGTCCGTGATGCTCATCACTTTGCCTGTGGCCGACGAACCGATGGGATAGCGCTCTTCCACATTTTCCCAAGGGTCCGGCTGCGTCTGTTTCAGCCCGAGCGACACACGCTCACGCTCATGATCAAACTTGAGTATCTTGACCTCAATCTCATCTCCAACCTTGAGGATATCGGAGGGATGATTAATGCGCCCCCAGGACATGTCGGTAATGTGCAGGAGCCCGTCGATTCCGCCCAAATCGATGAAGGCTCCGTAGTCGGTGATATTCTTCACCTTGCCGGTCAACAGGCCTTCCCCATCCATGGCTTCGAGAATTTGGTTCTTCTTCTCCTCCCGTAGCCTTTCCAGGAGGGGCTTTCGGGAAAGGACGATGTTTCCGCGGCGGCGGTTATATTTCAAGACATTGAAGTCGAATGTCTGTCCGATATATTTCTCGAAATTCCTGACGGGCCGAAGTTCGACCTGAGATCCCGGAAGAAATGCCGGAACGCCGATGTCAACCTGTAACCCCCCTTTGACCCGGCTGACTACCTTGCCGGCAATGGTCTTCTGCGATTCGCAGACCCCTGCAATCTGCTCCCAGATTCTGATCTTGTCGGCTTTGACTTTTGATATCCTTACTTGCCCGGAGGACTCATCGGTGTCTTCAAGGTAGACCTGCACCTGGTCCCCCACGTCGACACTCAGGTTGCCCTCGTCGTCACAGAACTCGTGAATTGGAACCTGTCCTTCGGCCTTGGAGCCGACATCGATCATGACGCTCTCGGGCGTCACCTGAACGACGGTTCCCGTGACAACTTCCCCTTCCTGTATCGTCTGGAAGCTGCTTTCGACTAGTTCGGCAAAATCTTCTTCATTCGAAGTCTCCTGACCGTTTTCTTCGTTGGTAGGTTTATTGTTGGTTTGCGTTTCCACGTTTTCCATCCAGCACACACCCCCGGTCCTTCTATCCCTGCTGCAAATGATGCACTCAGGTTAATTTATTATCTATATCGTTTCTTCGCCTCGGTGACAAGAAAAACTTCATGTCACATGCATATTCTTGAGCTGACACCCCGGAGCGATCCTGCGGAGACGCGTGAGGGCGAGACTCCAGGCAAAATCCCATGGTACCGGTCCAAACGCGTATTTCCGTTTTCAGAGCGAGTACCGAGAAGTGACCTCCGTCATATCTTCACGACAGCTTTCGAGAATCATCGAGAGCCGCGGAAATTCATGCGTGATTGTGTGAGGAATTGCTGAGAGGTCGGAAGCTCACGGGGAAGGGGGGGCTCCACAAAGGAAGCGGTCATCAATTCTCCGTGGATTCTAGCGACTGCGATCGCGAGGCGACATGGTCAAGGAGCACTTGGAGCACATCGCCGGGAGACAAAGCCGTTGTGTCCACCACTATAGCGTCTCTGGCCTTTATCAGAGGCGACTGATGTCGGGACTCGTCTCGACGGTCGCGGGATCTCATGTCGGCAAGGATCTCTTCCAGGGGGGGGGAGGATGCGTCCCTTTCGAGAAGCTCCCTGAAGCGCCTCGACGCGCGTTCCTCCAGGTCGGCAGTGAGGAAGAACTTTATGGCTGCGTCGGGAAACACCACGGTTCCCATGTCTCTCCCCTCAGCCACGACTCTTCTCCCTGCTGCCAGCGCACGCTGGAGGCCAAGGAGCGCCCGCCTCACTTCGGGTTTGGCAGAGAACCGAGAGGCTGCGTCGCCGACTGATTCACCGCGGATAGTCTGTGAGATATCCTCGTCGCCCAGAAAAACCCTCATTGTTCCCACGCCGGGCTCCACCCGCAGGTCGATCCGTTTGAGCGCATCGTCCGGAACCATCCCTTCGTCTGGATTCACTCCCGACCTCATGAGGTGCAGAGCCATTGCACGATAGAGGGCCCCCGTGTCGAGAAGAAGGAAACCGAGCTTCTGAGCAAGCTCCCGAGCTATGGTCGATTTCCCCGCGCCTGCAGGACCGTCGATTGTTATGACGAGCTCGGAATGGGTGCCCGGCGCCTTCCCGTCCATTGAACAGCATTCCTTTCATTTCGGGGAATCCGGAACGCAATCGTAAGTCCTCTTTGACCATAGCCTCAGCACTGAGCGACACGGCTTATTGCTTGGCCAGTGCATGGCTCAACGCCCGTACGAAACGCGTATTCTGTTCCCGGGTTCCCACCGTGACTCGCATGCAACAGCTCATTCCGAAGGAAGCGAGGTGCCTGACGATGACGCCCTGCCTGAGGAGAGACTCATAGACCGGCCGCGCATCACTGCCAAGACAGAAGCAGATGAAATTGCCCTGGGACGGGACGACCTCGACACCCAAACGCGCCAATTCGGCCTCCAGGTACTCCAACCCCTCTTCGTTCACGAGACGAGTCCGTCGGACATGGTCCGCGTCCTCAAGCGCTGCCACGGCAGCCACCTGGGCAACCGAGTTGACGTTGAAGGGGGGCCTGATCCGATTCATCAGTTCAATCAACCACTCCTCAGAGAGACCGTACCCTACCCTCAAACCCGCGAGCCCGTAGAGCTTGGAAAAGGTCTTGAGAACAAGTACGGTGGGCTTGCTGCCTATGAATTCCACACCCCGGAGGCAGTTCGGGTCTCTCACGTAGTCCCCGTACGCCTCGTCCAACACCACCAGGAGCCTTTCTTCGGGAAGGTCACCCAAAAAGGATCGAAAGTCCGCGCCCGAAACCACGGTCCCCGTGGGGTTGTTCGGGACCGCAAGGAAGATCAGGCGGGTCTTGGCAGTCACGGCCCGGCTCATTGCGGCCAGGTCGTAGTCGTAGCCCGCCGGAGGCGCGCATATGACTATCCCGCCGAATGACTCCACGCAAATTCGATACATGGCGAAGGTGCTCTCTGCAATGATAGCCTCATCGCCCGGGCGCAGGAACACATGAGCGGCAAACTGCAAGATCTCGTCGGAGCCGTTGCCGATTATCACCGAATCGGGAGAGACACGGTACCGGGCAGCCAAAGCGCCCCGCAGGTCGGGCGAGGAGGACTCGGGGTACACGTGGACCTGGGAGAGATGCCTTCTGACCGCGTCTAGTGCTCGCGGTGAAGGCCCCAAAGGATTCTCATTGGAGGCCATCTTGATCGCGTCCGTCACCCCGAACTCCCGCTGAAGCTCGGCCACCGGCTTTCCCGGTACGTACGGCGGCATGGAAAGAATCTGTTGCGGCACACAATCCTTTACCCATTGCGGTTTCCGGTTTGCCATTTCACATTCCTACATCACGCAGCGAAAGCGGAATCAATCGCCGGTTCTCGAGTTTTCCTCTGGCGGGTTTGCGCACCCTGTTCAGCCAAGAAGGAATTCGTTTGTATACCCTGGCAGCGAGCCGTGAGTCAACAGTACCGACGTGGACGCGAGGGGATGGGGAGATGTCACAGAGCTTAGTAGGTTGAACAAGGGCTCAAAATTCTTGACACGGAGGAGGAATCATTATAGTCTAAATTTAACGTGTTTAATTAAACTGTTATGATGGTTATTTTATCTAAAAACTTAACTAAGATCATAATCATACCAGGAATAATGATATTCTCGTTGCTGGCGTTCCCCCCCCTCGCGCAGACCCAAGAACTGAGACTCTACGCCCCCCAGGGGGAAAACGACTCCCAGAAACGCTACATCGATCCGTTCCGAACTCCCCGAGGTTACTGGGGACCCAAGGAAGAGCAATGGCCTGAATACTACATCGACCCAACCGTTGACCATGCATTGGACTTGGTGCTGCCAAAGCCCTTCCGCAAATACCTGAGTGTCGATGCGGGCTACGATCGATACGAGGGTCGGGCGACCCTAACCGCCGATGGTTTCTTGCCTGTCAAGGCATGGAACGACAAGAGCCTCTTTCTGAGTCCGCGGCTCTCGTTTGAGAGCGATCGTGAGAGCATTTCCCTGGGAGCGGGACTGCGCAAGCTCATTGATACGGAGACCATGATCGGATTCTCCGCTTTTCACGATTGGGTTCGGCCTCGGGGTACGCTGACGAGTTTTCTCAGACAGGCGGGGGTCGGGGTGGAATTGTCATTGCTTCCCGGACACCATTCGGACCTCAGCGTTACAGCGAACGCGTACCTTCCCATTAATGAACGGCGCGTTATTGACAGGCCCGGAGAAGTAGTGGCGAGAGAGAGACTTTCGACAGGTTGGGACGCCGACGTACGGTTCGTGCTGCCCTCAATGGTAAACCGGCTGGATGCTGAACTCACCGCCCATGTCCATTCCTTTCGGGGCGAGCTGATCGACAAGAGGGGGTACAAGGGGAGCATTGCTCTCAACTCGCGCGACGGCATGCTGTCCGCTTCATTTGAGGCGGGGAGGAATACCGATATCGGAAACCATTACGGACTCAAAGGAAGCCTGACGCTTGCATTTGACTGGGCTGCGCTCCTCCGCGGGCACGTACCGTTTTCTGCGCCCTACACGGTGCCGGATGAGCGCTATGACAGATGGGTTCCCGACAGCCTCTTCGAGCGTACGAAGCGCAGGCATGATGTCCCGACGGACCGGAGCGAGCGCAGGACTTCTTTTGTGGTACACGTAGTTGACGGCACGCTCGCATTGACAGGTGGGTTCCCGGAATTGCCCAATACGAAGATCACGGTCCAAACGGCTACCAGCCCGTGGCGAGATAGGACTGAGGTTGTCACGGATTCCGAGGGATTTTACGCCGTTCGTCTGCAGCTCCCCCCTGGGACGTACAGGGTGCGCCTCATTCACAAGCCGACCGGTCGGGTGTCATCGATCAGGCGCGTCACGGTTCGTGCGACCACTCCTTGACAAGCCCCAGCCGAGGATCTTCTGGACTACATGCTTCGCCGGTACTGTCCCCCGACCTTGAAGAGCTGGTCGCTGATCTGTCCTAAAGAGCAAAACTTCACCGTCTCCATCAGTTCCTCGAAGATGTTGTCGCCACGGAGGGCCACCCTCCGAAGCCTTCCCAACGCGAGGGGGGCGTCCTCTTTGTTGCGTTCGTGAAACTCTCGGAGCCGTCGAAGCTGCGACGCCTTTTCCTCTTCCGTGGCTCTGGCCAGCTCTACTGCACACTGTTCTGCATACTCGGCTTCCGGGTTGAGAAACGTGTTCACGCCGATTATGGGATATTCGCCGGTCGACTTGCGGATCTCGTAGTGCAACGACTCATCCTGGATTTTGGTGCGCTGGTATCCAGTCTCCATGGCCCCGAGGACACCGCCCCGTTGGGAGAGGCGGTCGAATTCCGCAAGAACGGTTTCTTCCACCAGGTCGGTCAACTGTTCCATGATGAAGCTGCCCTGATTATTGTTGTCGATCTTGGTCATCCCCCATTCTTTGTTGATGATCAACTGAATAGCTAGCGCTCTGCGGACCGACTCCTCACTCGGTGTTGTGATCGCCTCATCGTAGGAATTGGTGTGCAGCGAATTGCAGTTGTCATAGATGGCGATAAGGGCTTGAAGGGTCGTTCGTATGTCGTTGAACTGGATCTCCTGCGCGTGGAGAGACCTTCCGCTGGTCTGGATGTGGTACTTCAGTTTCTGTGATCGGTCGTTGCCGCCGTACTTCTCACGCATGGCGATAGCCCAGATACGCCGTGCCACACGACCGATGACGCTGTATTCGGGCTCCAGTCCGTTAGAGAAAAAGAACGACAGGTTCGGAGCGAAGTCGTCAATGTGCATGCCCCGGGAGAGGTAATACTCGACGTACGTGAATCCGTTCGCCAGTGTGAAGGCCAATTGCGTTATGGGATTGGCTCCGGCTTCCGCAATGTGGTAACCGGAGATCGAGACAGAGTAGAAGTTCCGCACATCATGGTCGATGAAGTACTGTTGTACGTCTCCCATCATTTTCAGTGAGAAATCGGTGGAAAAGATGCAGGTATTCTGGCCCTGGTCTTCCTTGAGAATGTCCGCCTGGACCGTCCCTCTCACATTGGAGAGCACGTCCGCCTTTATCGCTGACGCCTGTTCCTTGGTCGGCTCGGTCCCGTTTTCCTGGCGGAACTTCTCCATTTGTTGGTCAATGGCCGCGTTGAAGAACATGGCCAACATGATCGGCGCGGGACCATTAATCGTCATGGAAACCGAGGTGTTGGCCGCTGCGAGGTCGAACCCCGAATAGAGTACTTTCACATCGTCCAGTGTGCAGATTGAGACCCCCGATGTTCCGACCTTCCCGTAAATGTCGGGGCGCTCTTCCGGGTCCCTGCCGTATAACGTGACAGAGTCGAAAGCCGTGGAGAGGCGCTTTGCAGGGTAGTCCCTCGAAAGGAACAGGAAGCGGCGATTGGTTCTGAAGGGATCTCCCTCACCTGCGAACATCCTTGTGGGATCCTCGTCAATCCGCTTAAACGGGAATACGCCCGCGGTGAAGGGAAACTGACCGGGGAGGTTTTCCCGAAGGCGCCATCGGAGGATCTGTCCCCTGTCCTCGTACGGGGGGAGGGCGATCTTCGGCAGCATGGAGCCGCTGAGTGTCTTGGTTTTCAACGGCATTCTTATCTCTTTGCCACGAACCTTGAAGACGTACTCGTCGCCAGAGTACTCTTTCTTGAGGTCTTCCCACTCTCCCACGAGCCGGAGCGCACGCGGGTCGAGCTGCCGCTCGATAGACTCCTGTAAATCTCTGATCTCGCCCAGCGCCTCTGAATTCTCCCGTGCGCCGTTTTCCCTAAGCGCCTTGACCGCCTCGTCGAGCTGCCAAATTCGCCTCACGAGCCGCTCCTGTTGCTCTCCCCAGAGATGATATCTCCGAATCGTGTCGGCTATTTCGGAAAGGTAGCGCGATCGCTCGGGCGGAATGATGATCGTCCGTGATGAGGGCTTCTTGTCTGGCCTGCTCGTCAAGTTCGTCGTCCAGCCGGCCCCGGTCTTCCTGTTGATTGTCTCCAGGATTCCCACGTAGAGTGAAGTGACGCCATCGTCATTGAACCGGGAAGCGATGGTGCCGTATACGGGGAAATTCTCCAGATCGGTTTGGAACGCGACCCTGTTGCGCTGGATCTGCTTGCGGACATCGTGAATCGCGTCCTCTGAGCCCTTCCTGTCGTACTTGTTGACCGCGACCAGGTCGGCGAAATCGAGCATATCGATCTTTTCGAGCTGACTTTGAGCCCCGAATTCGGACGTCATGACGTACAGGGAGACATCGACGAGGGGTACCACCGCGGCGTCTCCCTGCCCGATGCCCGCCGTCTCAACGATGATCAGATCGAAGCCCGCGGCTTTGAGCACTCGGATGCTCTCTTCGAGATGAAAGGGGATCTCCAGACCGACGCTGCGCGTGGCCAGTGACCGAAAGTAGACACGGTCGCTGTGGATGGAGTTCATCCTGATGCGATCCCCCAGAAGGGCGCCACCGGTCTTGCGACGGGTCGGATCGACGGAGAGGATGCCTACTGTCTTCTCCAGCTGGTCATTGAGAAACCGGATGACGATCTCGTCGGTGAGCGACGACTTGCCCGCGCCGCCTGTTCCCGTAATCCCGACCACGGGTTGAACACGGTCCCCGATCTTCTTGTCGAGTTGAGCCATGATCTCCGGGAGATTGCCGTTCTCGGAGGCCTTTGCGACCTCCACGGTGGTAATGGTGTTTGCCAGGAAAGCCCAGGAACGCGTGTCAAGGCCCTCCAGCTCGCCGTTCAGGCTTCCGTCCGTGGTGGGAAAATCCGAGGTCTCCATGAAGTGATTGATGATACCCTGAAGACCGAGCTTCTGTCCGTCCTCCGGACTGTAGATCTTAGTAACCCCGTAGTCTTCCAGTTCCTTGATTTCCTCCGGTACGATTACGCCCCCACCCCCGCCGTACACCTTGATGTGATCCGCGCGGTACTCCTTTAGAAGGTCGACCAGATATTTGAAGTACTCGACATGCCCGCCCTGGTAGCAGCTCAATCCGACAGCCTGGACATCTTCCTGGACCGCCGCGATGGCCACTTCGGACACGGACCGGTTGTGCCCCAGATGGATGACCTCTGCGCCGGTGGCCTGGAGGATGCGCCGCATGATGTTAATCGCAGCGTCGTGACCGTCGAAGAGCGACGCCGCAGTTACGATGCGAACGTGGTTCACAGGCTTGTAAGGGCTAGCCACTGTGTGCATTGAGACCCCCTTGATGGATCATTGAGCGGTCGGGCCCAAGTGTTCACGGATGAATTCCGCGGGAGCGTCTAGATCGGTGCCCCCCGGAAAGACCTCTGCCACCCCCATCTCTCTGAGCCGAGGGATATCCCGGTGGGGAATTACTCCGCCCACGAGGACCACGATATCATCTGCGCCTTTCGCCTTGAGCAATGCCGTAAGCTTCGCGCAAATGGGGATGTGGGCACCGGACATGATCGAAAGGCCTATAATGTCTACATCTTCTTGTATGGCGGTCTCAGCGATCATTTCAACCGTCTGGTGCAATCCCGTATAGATTACTTCGAATCCCGCGTCCTTGAGCGCATGCGCGACCACCTTTGCTCCGCGATCGTGTCCGTCCAGACCGGGCTTGGCCAGGAGTATCCTTTTCTTCTTACCGGGAGCCACCACTACCTCCGAAAATGCATATAAAAAAGTTAATGGGAGTATCAAGGATCAATTAAAGGATAATATATTCGTGCTCGGGATTCAACTCCGTTCGCCTATTCTCCCGAACCGGAAGCTCATCTGCGCTCCTGCTGCGGCGCTCTGTCCGAGATGGACTAATTCCTTGACACGCTGTCTAGATGTGATATAAGATCATGTGTGATCATGTAGTGTTATGCTGATTTCTTTCAGCTTTCGGCACGATCAGGGGTATCGATTGAAGGTCAAGCGAAACAAACCGCGCTCTGATGTCATCGTTGTTCTTGCTCTCTTGGTGGGCTTAACAGTCATGCCCGGCCAGTGCCTCGCGGAAGACTCGTCCTCCTGGTGGGGATCCGCGTCGTGGTTCGATTGGTCCGATTTCAGACTCGAGACCGGTACCCGTATTTACATGGCCAGCCTCACCAGTGGGTCCATTAGCCGACCGGGGTACAAGGCCGATCTGATTAGTGACCTGGGCTTCAGATCGGATCCTGAGCAGTGGCGGGAGGTCTGGTTTGCTCTCTACATAGATCGGGTGGCCATCCGTTTTCATCATGACGAGGAACGGATCTTCCGGGGGAGATCACTGGAGGATGCTCCTCACACGGTCTCCATGCTCGACATCAGCTCGCTCCGATTCGGATTTGACGTAGACGTTATCCGATATCCCTTCTTCAAGTGCGGGATCAATTTCGACTATACCAATGAACCGCCCAAGCTCTATGAAAGAAGCCAGAGCGAGGGCACGGATGTCATTGACCTGTCCAGCAACGTTGGAGTGCCGTACGGCTATTTCGGCGCGGAAATGTACACCATTGGCGCGCACGCGCGGGCGATTCCCGTGCGAATTCGTGAGGTCCCCCTCGTAATCAGGGGACGTGCCCGATTTCCCATGCCCTTCATGGACACTCGTCCCACGAATTCGGAGCTGATGACATTCGAGGTAGCCGGGGGGCTCAGACCTGCCATATGGGAAACCAGTCTGCTGGGTCATTCCACTTTCTCCTTCTCGCTCGACGTGGGGTTTCGTTTCGAGCGCATGTTCACCATTCTCGAGCGCCAGGACGTACGGTTCAAGGCTCAATGGCAGGGCCCCTTCGTCCAGGTTCTCCTCGTCTACTGACAATCCGCCTCCGATGCATTTTTCTTGGATGAGCTTTCCATACTGTTGAACGCCAGTTTATGGGCCCGGCTTTTCAGCCTACCGGTCTCGAGCAAGCTAACGCCTGACGCAAAGCCACCCAGCGGTGATCTATTTCCCGTTCGAGATTCTCGGAGTCTTGGAGTGCTCGTGGTTGACTTATTTCCGGTCACGGCTTCAGCCTTCCTCTTCTAACCTCTTGAGGTCCCATTCCGCATGTCTGCGAAAAGAGTCCTGACTTATCGCACGACAAGTAGCCGTGTCGAGCGCCGCTTGCTGGGTCGCGGCACTATGTTCCGGTCGCCTTGCCGAGAAATTCCAAGGCCAAATCCAATCCTTCCTCCTTCTTGCCATTGGCGCTTCAATGATGAGGGTTACCTAGAGCACGAGACAAGAAAAACCATGACGACGTTTAACCACTGATTTCTTCGGAGGCTACAATGTTTGAAAAAGATACCGTCATACGTGGAGTTACTGAACTCGGAGAGGAGTCTTATGTGGACCCCGCCGTCAAGATAGACGGGTGCGACTGTCCGGAGCAACACCGTCTGTTCATTGCTCTGTCCGAGCGGAGAGGGAGACCGGAACTCTTTTGTCCGACCCACAAGGGCATCAACAAGTCGTATTGCGCCACCTTCGGCCGCCGATGCGGGATCTAGTCGACCCGAGCCGATCATGGTTCCATGATCCGGCGTCCCAGGGAGGCATGATGTATCCAAGGTGCCAAACTCAATCAACAGGTGAGTTCTTGCATTGAGTGGCAATAAGTACCTTGGTGATTCGCTTCCCTCTGGCGTCGCTAGCGACGATTAGTCTGGTACACGGATTAGAATTACGCTTACAGCTTCTCGGGTTGTACCAAAAGGCACTGCGGGGCATCGTGCCACGGGATCCCTGGCTTTCCATCAGTCCCTGCGCCTGGCAATGGACAAAGGAAATGGTCTATTCGCCGCCGGCGGGGCCTCCAACATCCTCCTTGCCGTGAATTCTGTAGCCCAGCAGATGTCTTCGCAGCAGGTCGAGGCATTGCATGGCTGCGAGGGTCCTGACCCAAACCCGAGTACCGGGCAGCACAAATCCTCTCGTGAGGACGACTTCGGGGGTGGCCAGCCCGAGGAAGAAGGTTCCCACCGGCTTGTCCGGACTTCCCCCGTCCGGCCCTGCAATACCGGTCACCGAAAGCCCCACGTCCGCATTTGTTGCTCTGCGCGCGCCGACAGCCATTTCCCGGGCACAAGGGTAAGACACCGCGCCATGATTGAGCATGGTCTCCTCGGAAACCCCTAATATCCGGGATTTCATCTCGTTGGAGTAACTGACGATGGAACCCATGAATGAACGGGAACTGCCGGGAACACGGGTGATCATCCCCCCAATCATGCCTCCGGTGATCGATTCGGCCAGGCCGAGAGTCCAGTCTTTGCCCTCGAGGAGCTGCAGGATAACCTCTTCCATGGAACGGCCGTCATCCGAGATGATATTTTCCCGGATTCTTTCCTCGATGGTTTGCTGTTTCGCATCAAGTTTGCGGTTCACATCGCCCTCGTCGTACCCCCCCGCATCCATTCTCAGCCGGATGATCGGGAACCGCGGCAGGAACGCGAGATGAAAATCAGGTTCGTCCTGGGCCACGTCCGAAAGGATCTCACCCAGTTTAGACTCGGAGAGGCCGTACACATGGAGCGTCCTCGTCAGGAAGATCTGATCGGAGCTGCCGAAGCGGGCCTGAATCTCGGGAATACCGCGTTCACGCAGCATCCGGATGAGTTCTCGGGGCACGCCGGGAAAGAACTGAGCAATTTTCCCGTCCCGCTCGATCATGAACCCTGGAGCGGTGCCGTAGTCGTTGGGAATGGGAATAGCGCCTCTAGGGAACATGGCCTGCTTGGCATTGCTCGCGGCCATGGGACGCCCCCATTGACGGAATCGCTCTTCAATCCTGGCGAGTTGTTCCGGGTCCGATTCCAGCGGTACCCCAAGGAACTCGGCGACACCAACGGAGGTCTTGTCGTCTTCCGTGGGGCCGAGCCCTCCGCACGCGACGGTAATGGGGGCGTTATCCATGGCCGCTCGGACTGCGTCGGCGATGCGGCCCGTATGGTCCCCGACCGATGACATGCCCGCTGTAGCAATGCCCACCCGGCGGAGTTCCCGTGAGATGGCTTCCCGATTCGTATCGGTAATGACCGCGTTGATGATCTCGTTTCCGATTGTGAGTATCCAGGCTTCCACAGGCGTGTCCATTTAGTGTGCCTCTTCCCAGTTCTTCCCCACCGCAGTGTCCACGACCAGGGGCACCGCAAGTCGATAGGATTTTTCCATTGCATTTTTCAACAGGGCTGCAGCTTGGTCGGCAGCCTCGGCCCGTGCCTCGAGAATGATTTCGTCATGCACTTGAAGAATCATACGCGCGGGGACTTTCTCACGGCTCAGTGCCTCAGAGACACGGATCATGGCAACTTTGATCAAGTCGGCAGCGCTTCCCTGAACCGTGGTGTTAATTGCCATTCTGCGCGCGGCCTGCTGAGCTATCTTGTTCGGGCTGTTCAGATCCGGGAGAAATCTCTTCCTTCCGAGGAAGGTGGTCACGAACCCTCGTGTGGCCGCTTCCGCGGGTAGTTCGTCCATGAAGCGCTTCACCCCTGAATAGGTGGCATAGTAGTCTTCCAGGTACTTCTTGGCCATCCCCATGCCCACGCCGATCTGCCCGGCCAACCTGAACGGCCCCATGCCGAACATGATGCCGAAATTGATGGCTTTGGCCTTCTGCCTCATATCCGGGGTCACATGCGCAGGCGGGACGCCGAATACGCTCGCCGCGGTGATGGCGTGAATGTCTTCCCCCGAGGAAAAGGCTTCTCTGAGCCTTTCGTCCCCGGAAACATGAGCCATGACGCGCAGCTCTATCTGAGAGTAGTCAGCCGATACGAAGAGGTAGCCGTCCTCCGGTACAAAGGCTGCACGGATCTTCCTTCCTTCTGGAGTCCTGACCGGTATGTTCTGGAGATTGGGGTCGGATGAAGAGAGGCGTCCCGTAGCCGCGACAGCCTGGTTGTATGACGTGTGAATCCGTCCGGTTCGAGGATTGACCAGCTCCACGAGCGCATCGGCATAGGTTGACTTGAGCTTGAAGACTGATCGGTAATCAACAATCTTCCGCGGGAGATCATGTTCCAGGGCGAGTTGCTCCAGAACCTCCAGGGACGTGGACGGACCCGTCTTGGTCTTCCTGATCGGTTTGAGCCCCAACCTGTCGAAGAGAATGTGGCCGAGCTGCTTGGGTGAATTGATGTTGAAGGTCTCACCCGCGAGATCGTAGATCTCTGCCTCGGTCTTTTCGATCAAGTTACCGAATTCGTCAGAGAGTCGTTTGAGATAGGTCGTGTCCACGCGTACCCCCGCGAGTTCCATATCTGCGAGGATCGGGATGAGCGGAAGCTCCACGTCGCGGAAGAGGCCCCCGAGCCCCTCTTCTTCGACTCTCGGGCAGAGAATCTCCCCCACCCTGAAAGTCACGTCCGCGTCTTCACACGCGTACTCCGCCGCACGGGTGATGTCCACCTCTGAGAAAGGAATCTGACTCTTGCCCGTTCCGATGAGGTCCTTGATGGGGATCATCTGATGATTGAGGAACAAATTGGAGAGGTCGTCCAGGGAATGCCCTCTGCGCGAAGGATCGAGCAAGTATGAAGCCAGCATAGTGTCGCAGGAGATGCCGCGGATATCAACACCCTCTTTTTTTAGTACGACCAGGTCATACTTGATGTTCTGGCCGACCTTTTGCAGGCTCTCGTCCTCGAGAATGGGCCTAAAGGCATCGAGCACCTTCTCTTTGGGCAGTTGCTCACCCGCGACGTGGCCGACGGGCACATATGCCGCTTTGCCCGCCTCCCCGCTGATCGATATACCGACGAGTTCCGCGCGGACAGGTTCCTGGGAAGTCGTTTCCAAGTCAACCGCGAAGCGTCCGGATTTCCTCATTCGGTCGAGCCATGTGCCCAGTTGGTCCAAATCCGTGATCGTGACATAGCCTGAGAAATCTAGGGCCCGCTCCGGTGGAAGCGTATCGAGCAGGCGTTTGAATTCGAATTCCTTGAAGAGTTCTCTGAGTCGCTCCGTGTCCTGCTCCTCGATCTTGATGTCGTCGACGCTCACTTCCAGAGGCACGGCTTCATCGAGTCGGATGAGGTCCTTGCTGAGCATCGCCTGACCCTGATTGGCTGCCAGGTTCTCCCGGAGTTTCTTCCGTTTGATGTGCTCGATGTCTGCGTACACACCGTCGATCGATTCATGTTCATCGAGGAGCTTTGCCGCTGTCTTTTGTCCGATTCCCGGCACGCCCGGAACATTGTCGGACGCGTCTCCCATAAGCGCGAGGAGATCAAGTATCCTATCAGGGCTGACGCCGAACTTCTTCTTGACCGCGTCCGGGTCGTAGACCTTGTCGCGTTGCGGATCCCACATTTTGACGTCATCTCCGACGATTTGCATCAGGTCCTTGTCTCCGGAGACGATCACGACCTTCCAGCCTTTGGAACGGGCTTGAGCTGTCAAAGTCGCGATGATGTCGTCCGCTTCGTACCCCTGGCAGGCGAGTGAGGGGACTCCGTAGGCTTCGACCACCTCATGAATCCTCGGAATCTGAAGACCGAGGTCGTCGGGCATCGGCGGTCGATTTGCCTTGTACCCTTCGAACTTCTCGTGCCTGAAGGTGGGACCCCTGGAATCGAAGACCATCGCGACTCGATCCGTTTGACTCTCTTTCAGAGTCTTGAGGAGCATGTTGGTGAATCCGAAAATCGCTCCTGTGGGAAAGCCCATAGAATTGGAGAGTGTTCCGGTGGTGTGGTAGGCCCGAAAGATGTACGAGCTGCCGTCTATGAGGTAAATCTCTTGCTGCTTCTTGGCCATTTTACCCTCTCGGAAGGCCGATCGGTTGGCCGTCTAGGCCAAACTTGATTACTTCTCGGCCGGGATTGAGACGCGCTCCAGGCCGCTGAGCAACGACTGAAAAAGCGGATGGGTCTCCAGGACCGGCCCGTGTCCGAGCAGGATCAGCTTGGATCGCGCCCGGCTCAGAGAAACGTTCAGGCGCTTTCTGTCCGCGAGAAAGGAGGTTACGCCGTCTGAGCGGGCGAGTGAGAGAATGATTACTTCCCGCTCACCTCCCTGGAAGCGGTCCACCGTATCCACGGTCACGGCGGTCCCCTCTTCGGCGAGGAACTCGTGGATCAACGCCTGTTGAACCCGGTACGGCGTGATCAGTCCGATCTCGCCTGCGGGGATCCCCGCAGCTAGCAGCTTCCGAACGATTTCCGCCGCGAATCGTGCTTCCTCCGGCCTAGCCTTGCCGCTGTCGGAACCTTCGATGTTGACAAAGATGACGGAAAGGTTCGGGTCGAGAATTCGGAGCATCGCGGGGTCATCGGGAAAGCCGATGTCCATTGACATCCTGCGGTGCGCAGCTTCGGGCGACGGAAAGAGCGTTCCGTCGTAGAAGAGCCGTGAAGGAATCTCCTGGATTTCCGAATTCATCCTATACTGCATCCGTAGCCGGGAGATCCTCGAAGAGGGCGAGGACGAAAAAAGGCGCTCGAACAGAGACTGCTCAAGATCCGCAAGCGCGGATTCATCACCTGCGACTCTCCGGACCACCGGCGGAAGCTGCAAATGGTCCCCTCCGAGAACGAACTTCGGAGCCAAGGCGAGCGGACCGAGGCAGGTGGGCTCATCCAGTTGTCCTGCCTCGTCAATTACAACCCTGTCAAAGCGTTCCCGAATGAAGAGCGGGTGGGAAGCACACTGGTACGCGGTGGCGGCGATCAGAGAAGTTGCACCTACCCTTGTCCTCAATTCTGAAAAGGAGATCCCCGTCAGACACAGATCCTCAAGGAGAACCGGAATATTCCCGAGCCTCTCCAGTACCTTCTGCAGCTCCGATGTGGCGGCCGAACGTCCTCCGATGCGAAGCATATCTCTCGCTCCCAGGTCAATCAGGGCAATGAGAAGCCGATCGAGTGCAACGTTGGTCGGACATGCGACGAGTACCTGCTCACCTCTATCCAGGCAGATCCGAATGAGGCGAGCAAGGACTCGGGTCTTGCCCGTCCCCGGCGGGCCATGGATCAAGTGGTACGGATCGCACTCCAACGCGGCCTTTACCGCGGCCTCCTGATCCTCGTTCAACTCCGCGTCCAGGCCTTCTGCAAAGCACAGGTCGTCGAGATCCGCAGGAGAATCAGGCTCCGCGGCTTCAAACTCGACGTTCCTGCCCGCAGCGTCGGGCTCAGAGGTCAGACCGGAGCGCGAGGGGGCCGGGTGGTCAGCCTGATCCGACTCAGGTTCCCGCGGCTGATCGTCTTCGTCGACGAGCACGCGGACAACCGAGGGATCAGCTTGCCGGAGGAATCGGTAGAGCGCTCGCCTTGAGGCCTCCCGTGCCCGTATGAAGGGAACGGTGTCAACGTACCAGGGAGCGTCCACATCGGAGCGTTCCTCGGACCGGGAGCCGGGCGGAGATTCCCCGATAGTCCTTCCTCTGGACACGATCTTCACGTGAATAGTACCCTGGTCACGCGCGGTCACCCTGGCCCTCAAGGCATCCCGGGACGCGGGGTCTCCCCGATGAAGGATGACCAGATCACCAGGACTCGCGTCGATCGAAGAACCGTCGACCATGAGTACTGCATGCTCCGGCAACCTGTCGGAACCGCACGAGGATTCGCGGGGAGCGGCGGGATCCTCTTTAAATGCCAGTTCGAGAATTCGTGTCGTGACCCCCTCAGCGAGTCTCTCAACGAGGGAGCCGGGGTCGAGCACCCGTGCGAACTCGCCTTCCGCTTCCCACAACTCCAGTGAGAGCAGCCTGAACCATCGATCATAGAACTCTTTCCGAGCACCCTGGAGCAAAGGTTCCCTCCGCGGAGACGCGGAACCGTTAAGTTCGATGCAGTCTCCCCGGTTGAAGCACCGTTTCCTCCGAGGGCAGTCCCCATAAGCACCTTCGATGAGCGGAGGAAAAGTGTACCTAAAGTTCAGGGACACAACGCGGTTTCGCCCTTGCATGAGCGACCATCGGTGAAAGGGTCTCATTCCCTCTGATCGCCCGGAATCCGAATAGAGGAGCCGCCCGTCAGGCCTGACGCCTTGGTCGTTCTCAAAAAGGAGACAGTAGGCGTACAACTGGAACAGATGCTCATCCGCGGGAACCTTCCCCGACTTGAGTTCGAGGATCGTCACCCCTCCGGCCGCCGCGAAGAGCGCGTCGGCACGACCCTTCAATCCCCATCGGGAAGACATCCCGTCGATTTCCACGGCCACAGCGGGAGCGACGACATCATTTTGCTCGATCCACCGACCGAGATTGCAAAAATGACGCCATGCCTCTTCCTGAAAGGCTCGATCGTCCACAGATACCTTGGATCCGGGGAGCGCGGCCATGAAGGCGGGCCTTGCCCGGCGAAATGCCCTGTTGAAGTTCTCCCGAGAAGTGTCACCACGCGTTGTGACGAGATGATCGAACAGATCGTGGATCAGCTTGCCCTTGGCCATCCAGAAGGGCTCGGACGGGCCGACGCGGTTCCGTATATCCACCGATCGGATGCAGAAAGCTGCCTCCACTGCCTCTGTTACGCTCACCAGCCGACGAGGTTCCAGCACCAGCTCCGAGTCGGGCTTGACCGCGTAGATCGACGTTCCGTCCGCGAGCCGGTTGTTCAGCTCCAGGCCGTAGGCTGCCACTTCCGCGAATTCCCAGCAGAGGAGCGGGAACTCATACAGGTCCTGGCGCCCGAAATCCTGCATGGCCTCCGGAACGATGAGAAAGGTCTTCGGACCGTCGTGAGCGTCGGCCAGTTCCAGGCCGCGAAAGCGGTAATCGCCTCGTTTGGCTCTCTGAGGCTCAGACGCGATCCGAGTGACCCGTCCCTGTACCGAACCGTTTTCCCCATTGTCGACCATGGTCGGTAATCTATCACAGAGAGGGTCAGGGGACACAAGAATACGCGAATGGAATCTCGAGGCGTGACATGGCTAGAGATCCGGGGTCCCGGCAATCATCCGCTGAACCGATTGTCTGGCGGAATCAAGGTCTTCCATTTCCAGTTCAAGGGTCATGGTACCGTCGTACCCGGCCGTGAGGAGCCTTTTGAGGATTGCGGGGAAGTCTATGATTCCTTCTCCGATGGGGAGGTGCAGGTCGTCGTCAGCACCTTTACCGCCCCGGTTGTCATGGAGATGCACGTGTCGGATGCAACCGCCGAGATGCTCAATGATTTCGAAGGAGCGGTTCTGCTTGGTGAGAAGCTGCGCGTGCCCCACGTCGAGTGTCAGCACCAGTCCGGGGATTGCCTCGATCACAGGCTGCAGATCGGATGCAGGCTCGGAGAGGTTCTCCAAGGAGACGGTAACCTTCCTCTCGCCGGCATATCCGACCAGGTCTCGCAGTACCTCCTTCTTGAGATCCATGGTGCGAGGCTTGACGAAGCGGCTGTCCATCCAGAGGTGGATCGTGAGAAGGTCCATGCCCATGATCGCGGCCGTTTCCACCGAGTCCTTCAGTGCCGGAAGATACCTGTTCACAATCCGGTCAGCATCGTTCGGGGGCCCTTCAGCGGGGCCGTGCGCGATGAGAAAGAAGCCCGAATCCAAAGGGCTCCTGACTCCGGAATGCCTCCAGGACATGCGGTCTTCATCATCGCCGAAGACCAGCTCGCCGAAATCGAAATGGAGATCCCGCAACATGCCCAGGTCATCAGGTGACTTGATGTGCCCGCCGAAGAGCATTGGCTCAGGCTCTCAAAATAGGCTTGGGCGGAGCCGTCTGGGGGAATGCGCGACGAACGACTCCAAGGTCGGGACGATGGAAGACGAAAGACAGCGAGGCGAACTCATAACCGGGTACGCCGCACAGCGTGCGCGGGGAAGGGGTAGTAGACCGGCGAGGGCAAAGGGTTTCATCCCCTCGAAAGGGTTGGCTACAAAGAAAACCCCCTTGGGAATCCCATATTTTCTGACAAGTTTGGTCGGGCCAACAGCCCGAACGTGAGAACGGTCAAGGCTTACCAGCAGCCCCATCCGTACGAGAAGGTTGGATAGTACATGCTCCAGTACATCGGATAATAGCATCCCCAGTACATCATCAATATTGCCAAAGGCAGATATTTTTTCATGCTCCCTCCTAATCTTTATGCACCACTAGATTTCCAAGGGGATGAAACCTCTCCGATCATGTAACATCTCTGAAGCGCCCTGTCAATAGGAAATGTGGTCCAGGACTTTCCCCAGTAATTGAGGGGGTGAGGAGCGTTGGTTGCTTTTCTGTGTGGACAGGGTTGAGGTGAAGTGAAAATGGGGAAACTTCTTAGGATAAAAGAGTTGCCAGGGTGCCCGGGCCATGGTATATTATTTGTTTGATCACCAGACCGGGAGTCCTCTGAAGTGTGCGGAATCATCGGCTACGTCGGGTCTTCGCCAGCATATTCCATCCTTATTGAGGGCCTCAAGAGGCTCGAATATCGGGGGTACGATTCCGCAGGTATCGCGGTGATCAACGGCGGCACGATACAGGTTGCCAGAGCTAAGGGAAAAATCCGAGCCTTGGAAAAGATCGTCAATCTCTCCCCCCCCGCAGGCAACACCGGTGTCGGGCACACCCGTTGGGCTACACATGGCAGGCCGTCCGAAGAGAACGCCCATCCCCACCGGGCCGGCCGCGCGGTGGTAGTTCACAACGGAATCATTGAGAATTACACCGTGCTCAAACGAGCTCTTATCGACGCCGGACGATCGTTCACCTCCGAGACCGATACCGAAGTCATTGCCCAGCTCATCGATTCCCACCTTGATCGCGGATTGCCCCCGCTCGATGCCATAAGGCAAGCGTGTAAAGAACTCCAGGGGTCCTTCGCCGCCGGAATAATCTTTGAGGACGACGCTGAGACCGTGTACGCGGTGAGGAAGGAAAGTCCGCTGATCATCGGTATCGGTGAAGGAGAAGCATTTCTTGCTTCGGACATTCCGGCAATCCTGAGTTATACGCGGCGGATGGTATTCATGGACGACGGGGAGATCGCAATCCTTAAACGTGATCACACGGAATTTCGCGACTTCGACGGTACCCCTCTGGCCAAGGAGGTACGAACCATAGACCTCAATCCGGTCATGGCCGAGAAGGAGGGGCACAAGCACTTCATGCTCAAGGAGATCTACGAACAACCTCGGGCGGTTACCGATACGTTCAGAGGTCGTGTTTCCGAGGAGAGCGGCGAGGTCTTCCTCGACGGTATGCGATTGCAGGACGAGGAGGTAAGCCGGCTAAAGAAGGTCCTCATAATTGCTTGCGGTACGAGTTTTCACGCGGGGCTGGTCGGCCGTCGGATCATTGAGGACCTCACGAGGATTCCCGTCGAGGTGGACCTTGCGAGCGAATTTCGTTATCGGGACCCCATCGTTGGACCGGACACGTTGCTGGTGAGCATCAGCCAGTCCGGAGAGACCGCAGATACCCTCGCCGCGACCAGAGAGGCTGCGGCGCGAGGGGCGCTGGTTGTTCCCATCTGCAACGTCATCGAATCGAGCCTGGCTCGGGCCTCCTCACACGGGGTCATCTACACACACGCTGGCCCCGAGATCGGAGTGGCCTCTACAAAGGCTTTCACCACTCAGATAGTCACGCTGTATCTCCTGGCGCTTTATCTGGGAGGTAAGCGGGGCCGCCTCGGCCGCGACGCGATCAGGAGATTCATTGCGGATTTGGTGCACCTCCCCGGTCTCATGGAGCAGACTCTGGAGGTGTCGGGCGCACTAAGAGGGATCGCATCTAATTATGCCAAATTCACGAGTTTCCTGTACCTCGGCCGCGGCATCAATATGCCGATGGCCTACGAGGGCGCGCTGAAACTCAAGGAGATTTCATACATTCACGCGGAGGCTTACCCTGGAGGAGAAATGAAGCACGGCCCTATCGCGCTGATCAGCGAAGAGATGCCGGTCGTTGCGATTCTCGTTCGAGACCGCGTGTACGAGAAAATGCTTGGAAACATGGAAGAAGTCCGCAGCAGAGGCGGAATACTCCTCGTGGTATCTGCGGGCGACTCGAATCCGGAGGTGGCCGCTATGGCCGATGAGGTGATCGAGGTTCCCATGAGTAACGAATACCTCACCACGGTGATCCTTGCGCTCCCACTTCAACTGCTGGCCTACCACATAGCTGACTTCAAGGGGACGGACGTGGATCAACCGAGGAACCTAGCCAAGAGCGTTACCGTAGAGTGAGCGAAACTACTGCGGCCATCGGTTCGGCAGATGCGGCTGTAGGCCTGGCAGGGAAGGGGGCCCAAAGGCATTCATACTTTGGGCCTAGTCATTAGGTAAGCAGCAGTTCAGGAACGAAATGGGAAGCCTGTTCGGAACAGACGGTGTTAGAGGGGTAGCCAATCTCGAACCCATGACAGCGGAGACCGCTCTGCAACTGGGGAGGGCTGTGGCCCATATCGCGTCGCTTCATCCTGCAAAGAGGCACAGGATACTGGTTGGCAAGGATACACGCGTCTCATGCTATATGCTGGAGAACGCCCTTTCAGCCGGAATATGTTCCATGGGTGTCGACGTCCTTCTCGTCGGTCCCATGCCGACGCCCGGCATCGCCTTCCTCACCGTGAATATGAGATGTGACGCGGGTGCAGTCATCTCAGCCTCGCACAACCCTTTCCAGGACAACGGGATCAAGTTCTTCTCACGGGACGGATTCAAACTCTCGGACGATCTGGAAGAGGAAATCGAGAGGATGATCCTGTCGAACAACATCGACGAGATTCGCCCTACCGCGGAAAAGGTCGGCAAGGCGATCCGTATCGACGACGCGCTTGGCCGATACGTGGTTTTCGTGAAGAATACCTTTCCACGGCCCATGACTCTCGATAACATCAAGATGGTCCTTGACTGCGCGAACGGAGCGGCGTACAAGGCGGCGCCGTTGGTGTTCAGCGAGCTTGGCGCGGACGTGACCGCCTTGGCCGTCAACCCGGACGGGCGCAACATCAACGCAAATTGCGGTTCACTTTATCCTGCCATGATGGCCGAAGAAGTGCGAAGAATCGGCGCCGACATCGGAGTAGCGCTCGATGGAGACGCCGATCGGGTGATCTTCTCTGATGAGAATGGTGACCAGGTCGATGGAGACCGGATCATGGGACTCATCGCCCGGGATATGATCAGCCGGGATGCACTGAACAAGAAGACTCTCGTGGCAACGGTGATGAGTAATCTCGGCCTTGAGATCGCGATGAAAGAGATGGGAGGACACCTTATTCGTACGCCGGTCGGCGACCGGTACGTCGTTGAGAAACTGCGCAGTGAGGGACTCAACTTCGGAGGTGAACAGTCTGGTCATCTCATCTTTCTCGATCAAAACACGTCGGGTGACGGAATACTCTCTGCGCTCCAGGTCATGAGGGTGATGGTGGACACCGGAATGCGACTCTCCGACCTGGCTTCCTACGTCAAGACGTTCCCCCAGGTTGTCAAGAATGTCGAGGTTCGTGAGAAGAAGTCCCTGGAAAAGATTCCCGAACTGACGCGCGTGATGGACGAGTGTCGTTCAAGGCTCGCTGACCGAGGCCGATTGCTCGTTCGATATTCCGGCACCCAGGCAGTCTGCCGGGTCATGGCGGAAGGACGCGACGAACAAGAAGTCAATCAAGTGGTTGAGATGGTGGCGGATGCGATCAGCCGAAATCTATGACGCTAATGACGGAGCGATAAAGATTGCCCGCCAGGTGCTCGACATCGAGATCGAAGGTATCCGAGCGGTCAAGGATCGGTTGGATGAGCAATTCGATAGATGCGTGCAATTACTTTACGCACTTCGAGGAAGAGTCATCATCACCGGAGTGGGCAAGTCCGGGATAGTCGGACGGAAGATCGCCGCCACCTTCACGAGCACCGGTTCACCTGCGATATTCGTCCACCCCCTTGAGGGTCTGCACGGCGATGTGGGGATCGTGGGGAGGGACGACGCGCTGATGGCAATCTCAAACAGCGGTGAAACCACCGAGATAACGTCGTTGGTCGCCACCGTGAAGAAATGGGGGACGAGGATCGTTGCACTGACCGGGGCGACTTCTTCCACTCTTGCAAGGATGGCCGATCTTGTGCTGGACTCGAGAGTTCCTAGGGAGGCGTGTCCCCTCAACATGGCCCCGACCGCCAGCACGACCGCCGCGCTCGCAGTTGGGGACGCCATCGCGGTAGCGCTGATGGTGAGAAAAGGCATCCGGGAAGAGGATTTTCTTAGGCGCCATCCGGGCGGAAGCCTCGGGGAGAGACTCGGACGGAAGGTTCGGGACATGATGCTCGACCGCAAGGTAGTCCCCGAAGTCAACAGGGCGGCCCGTCTGCGCGAGATCGTGAACGTCATAAACGAGACCAACCTGGGGTTCGCTCTGGTCACGAATGGAGACGAGCTTCTCGGGATCATAACCGACGGGGATCTGAGAAGATCGTTGCTGAGGCCTGATGAGCTGAAAACATGCACCGCGGCTCAGCTCATGACGCCGAATCCGCTCACCATTGGTGAAGATCGGACCGCGGCGGAAGCCCTGGAGATCATGGAGAGCAAACTCATCACCGCTCTCGCGGTGCTCGACGACAGGGAGAATCTGACGGGAGTCATTCATCTGCACGACCTGCTGGGCCGTGGAGATATTCGTTTTGCTCCGTGACCGGGAACCGCCTCGGCGAGGGGCACTTGGGCCGGTCAGTGACTTGAATCCGGCAGTGCCATTCTTGAATCTACACGGCGTCATATTTGCCTAGACGCCGACCGTCCTGTCAGTGCACGGGTATTGGGGCAACCTGCCCGGGAAGTCTGGAGGAGAGAGATGAAGTTAAGAAAAGCCGACCTGGAATATTTCCGGGGGCTACTTCAAAGACAGTTGGATGAACTTGTGAAAGAGGCTGGTAAGACAGTCGATGAGATGACCGGAGCCGTGGGCAAGGCTTCCTTTCCCGATCCCACGGATCGTGCGTCGATGGAATCCGACAGGAACTTCGAACTAAGGATCAGAGATCGCGAGAGAAAACTTATTAACAAGATAAAGAAGACGCTCGAGAAGATCGAAGACGGATCCTTTGGAATATGCGAGGTGTGTGGACAGCCCATCGACTTCAAAAGGCTGGAAGCCCGACCTGTCACAACCCAGTGTATCGAGTGCAAGACCGACGAGGAAGAAGAGGAAAAAATCAGAAAAGTATGATCTTCGGGTCTCATGCGCCGCGGTAAGCGTAATCCCTGCACTGTGGGCGGAAGCTGCGCAAAGAGGGATCTGCCTCCCGTCGTGCAGGAGCGCACGAGAACTTTCATTTGAAATGCCCTTCGCGCGGCACTAGCTTTAGCGGAGAGGCAGTCGCGGTTGTGCCATCAAAGGAGACCTCGTTACTGAATGTCTTGTCAAAGTATTAGTGAACCATCGAAGCTAATGTTGAAAACACCGGTCCCGTACGATAGCATTGGAAGCACATTGAAAATTATGCCTTGTCTGAGAAGGACAACGACGAATGAACGCTAGCGGTGACGATTTGACTCTACTGGAGCTCAATGATCAGCTCCTGATGGAGAGTCACCCCGAACTGGACTCACAAGACGGGGGGTTCCCGCACGATAGTGAATCACGGTTGCTTAAACGTCTATCCGCGTCCGAGGATGAGTTCAGCCGGACGAGTACGGTCGCTGATCTAGACGAGGATAGCATCAGCCGAACGAGGGCGAAACGGGCTCGCAAGTTGCGACGGATGCTGCGTAGGGGAGGCGGCGTGAAGATTGCGGGGAGAACGCAGGATACCGACCGGATCGGTCGTGCCGAGCCAATGCGCGGCCTGCCGCAGGTCACTCCGGAAGCGCGGTCGGTCCCTCGGAAAGCCGTCCAGGGCGCAACTCCCCAAAGTCCGGTCAGGCCAAAACGGCCGGCCGCTCAACGCAAAAAAACCACCTCTGAGATCCGGCCCAGGAAGGCGGCACCGAAACGAGTTGCACGGGTCTCTCGGGTATCCCGCAAACTCAGGGAGCCGGCGACACCACCCAAGACCGAAACTACAGCACGGCCGGCTCCCGAGCCCAAGCCTCTGAAAGTCATCCGAAGGCGCAAGGCCGAAGAGCCGAAGGTCTTTGTAACACAACCGAAGTCCATTCCCGATGCCATGATGGAGGGCACTACGACGGAAAAGGACGGAACGAGCAGCAACAATTCGGAGTAGCCAAACGCACGTGATTCGGTGTTTCCGATCAGGGCATACTCAAATCGAGGTCACTGGCCTACCGGCTCGGAGATTTCCGCTAATTCTCATCGGCGGAGAGAAGAGATTCCTTTCGGCCACGAACGCTGCTTCATCTTGGGGAATGCGGTGAGTACTCCTCAGGTTCCTGAACGGGCCAAGCTGATCATAAGCGTCCTAACCCCACAGAAAGATGCCGCCGACTCGGCCGCGACGTCGCTTATCAGCAGACTCGGTCCCATAGAAAGTGAAATCGGTCCCCTGAAATTTGTCTTCACTTCTTATTACGATCGGGAGATGGGAAGCGGAATCAGGAGATGGCTCTGGGTTTTCTCGGATCTCGTGGATCGAGAAGAGCTAGCAGGAATCAAATGCTTGACCAACGAGGTCGAGTCAGCATATAGCGAACGAGGCAAGAGGAAGTTTAACCTTGATCCCGGCCTTCTGACGCTCGAGAACTTCGTCCTGGCCACGGGCAAGAATCGGGCTCACCGGATTTACCTCCGGCAAGGCATTTTCGGTGACCTCACGCTCTTCTTTGAAAAGGGGAGCTATCGCACCTTGCCATGGACCTATCCTGATTATGCGGATCCTGAGATGATAGCGATACTGAACCGGATCCGGGAGAGCTTCAAATGTGTGCTCAGGCAGTAGACACCCAGGCCGCCCCCGCAAAGAGCATGACCGGGTTCGGTCGTGGGAGGCGACTTGAGGACGGTATCGAGGTGATCGCAGAGGTTCGAAGCGTCAATCACCGCTTTCTCGACGTATCCGTCCGAGTGCCGAGGGCCTATTCCGCCCTGGAGCCGAAGATCCGGAAGATGGTCTCCGAGGTTGTCCAGAGAGGCAAGCTCGACATCACGATAACCCGCAACGGCAGCAGCGGCGAGATCATGGATGTGGCGCTGGATTTCGACTTGGCACGACAGTATCACGCTCGACTCGTCGAACTCAAGCAAATGCTCGGCCTCGCCGGGGACATCACAATTGCGGACATGCTGACGCTGAAAGACGTTGCCACCCCAGTGGAAAACCAATCCGGCATCGAACTAGAATGGTCCCTGATCGAGGGGAGTACGAAAGATGCTCTGACAGCCCTGGACTCTATGCGAACGGCGGAAGGGACGGCCATATGGCGAGACATTGCCGAGAGAATCCACGAAGTGGGAGAGCTGGCTGCGCAGGTTTTGCCCTTGGTCGATCAGGTTACGGCGGCCGTGAAGGAGCGTCTCGAGAAACGGGTCACTGAACTGACCGGCGGATTGGCGCTCGACGAGGACCGCCTCTTGCAGGAAGTGGCTATCATGGCCGACAGGGCTGATGTCACCGAGGAACTCACCCGTCTGGGAAGTCACGTCAATCAGTTTCTGGAGTTCGGTGAGCAGGGCTCTCCCTTGGGTCGCCGGCTTGATTTCCTCTTGCAAGAGTTACACAGGGAGGTGAACACCATTGGGTCGAAGTCCGCGTCAACGGATATTGCCTCCTATGTGGTGCAGATGAAAGCAGAGTTGGAAAAAATTAGAGAACAAACACAAAATCTGGAATGATTGAAAGAAGTTGAAAAATGGCCCGAGTAACTGTAGAGGATTGTCTGGAGAGAGTTGAGAACCGTTTTGCACTGGTCATCCTTGCGTCCAAGCGAACCAAACAACTCAAGAGAGGCGCGCCCCTGCTCGTCCGAGGAAGAGACAACCGTGAGGTTGTCATGGCTCTGAGGGAAATCGCCCATGGGTCGGTCAAGGGAAAGGTACCTCCCCCAGAGGAAGCTGAGGACGAGAGCACCGTAAGGGTCGATAAGAAGAACGATTGAGCAAGAGAAAGCACTCCGGCCGCACCCGGTCAATCATCTACGGGGTTCACCCGGTTCATGAAACGCTCGCGGCAGGAAGACGACGAGTCGACGAGATCTACGTGGTTCGAGGGTCGGCCCGGGATACCGAGCAGGTATTCCACCTTGCGGATCCCAGTATCCATGTCAAAGCAGTCTTGGGATCCGACTTGACCTCGTTGGTCGGAACCCCTCACCATCAGGGCATTGCAGCAAGAGTCGGCCCGTTCCCGTACGTCGGCCTGGATGAAATACTCTCGCGAGATACGTCTCGCAGCCGACTGGTGGTTGTGCTGGACGAAGTTCAGGATCCCGCCAATCTGGGAAGCATATTGCGCAGCGCCGAGTGTCTCGGTGCGACCGCTGCGGTTCTCGCCAGGGACCGATCCGCGTCGGTCACTCCGGCAGCGGAGAAGGCCTCGTCCGGCGCCTCAGCCCATCTTCCGGTTGCACGTGTAGTCAATCTGGCGCGATCGATCGAAGAGTTGAAACAGGCTGGTTACTGGGTCTTTGCCGCGGATCCTCACGGCACCGATTATTGTTACGACATGGACCTGAGCGGCGACGTTGCACTGGTGCTAGGTTCCGAGGAACGCGGCGTTCGGCGTCTCGTCCGTGAACGCTGCGATGGCCTCATCTCGATTCCCATGTACGGAAGAATCGATTCGCTCAATGTCTCTCAAACGGCCGCCATCTTGCTGTCCGAGGTCAGCCGGCAGAGGATGAGGCGAACGCATCGCGCGGATTAGGTGTCATTTCGATGCGTAATCAAACAGGTGATATCTGATCCACATTTCCGGTTCGCCCTCATGAAACTCCTCATCGATCCGCTTCCGCAGCAAACTCTGTTTTCCACGGACCTGGAGCTGGTCATCGAGCACAGGGCATCCGGCATTCCTCATGTCTATCTCGCGCAAGGAGTCCCTCGACCCGACCGGCATCTCTTGCTGGGAATCGTTCAGAGCATTGCGCTGGCCGTGCAGGAGCGGGACAGCGAGTCCGTAGTGATCGCCGAATCCGTGACAGTGACGCTGGAGTCGTCCGAGGAAGCCAGGACCCTCGAGCCCGGACTCGTGATAGTTCGAGCAAGCGATGGAAGATTTGGAGCCTTGGCTTGCGGCAGCTGGCAAACGGCTCGGGCACGAGCGAGAGAAGTTTTGCGATATTTCACCGGAACCGTTCGTCTCGATGTACCCTGATCCGTGTGTGAAGCGAGGGCTCGTGCTGCGTCGGCCCTCCAGGACGAGCCTTCTCCACGGAAGACGGCAAAGTGAGGAACACTTTGCGGCCGTGCGGGACTATATACGTTATGTAAAGAGTTCACGTCCAGACGCGATGTGGGTTCTCGGAGCCACGTATTTCCGCGGCCGACCTCTCCCCGGTGACGTGGCTTCGTTCGGGAGACTCGCTGAATTTTACGTCTCACGGGCAGTCGGCTCATTGACTGAGTAACGGACCTGCAGGCCAAAGGAATGGACTCTTGCGGTGTAGTTTACTTTTTTCGGAGGTTCATGATTATGTCAATTCGGCTGTTTGCCATGTTTGTCGTTCAATACGTTTGCATCCTTTTAGTCCCTCTCGCCTTTTGTTCAGATTCAGCCCTCGAAAGACCGATTATCCTTGCCAAGAGTTCCGCGTCTGCCCACGGAAGAGTTCCGCATGAGTCTGTGTGGACCCGAAAGGTGCTGAGAACACGGATGCTCGGAGCCGACATCAAGATGGACGTCAGGCGCAAAGGCAATCGGCTCCAGGGCGTCGCGCACGTCCGACTTCCTTTTGACAAGTGGCGTACGTATCATTTTACCGGCAAGATTCAGGGCAGACACGTTCGCGCCGCCCATCACTCGGGTCACCGTTTCCAAGGACAAATCACTCGGGACAACATGGTCGAGGGGATTCTAACGACATCAAAGGGGCGTCGCATCCCGTTAAAAATGAGGATGCCCTGACCCAGGGAAATCCGACAGAGTTCAGCGACGTCCACCTGCCAGGAAGCTGGAGGGTCTGGCTTGGCCGACAGCCGGTACTACAACATCAACGGCCGGAAATGGGAAGCCCGTTTCTTCAACAAAGGGGAGACCTTTCCGGAAACCCGGATCTCCGTTCCCCGCCAAGGCGTGTGGGGAAGACCGGCTGCCGCAACCTGGGAGGAAGCCCACTTCTTGGGACATTCGTGGCGGTTCATCCATTTGGATCCCGATCTCCTCTTTTTCCCCGAATCCAAGTAATAAAAGAGCGCTTGGCGGACTCGAGCCTCAGAGAATTGCCGACAGAAGGGGTTCTACTCGCAGACTTCGTACTTATACTAATGATAGGCACTTGATAGAAGCGGGTCCGTCTGCTACTTTCGAGTGTCACAGACCGGACAACAGACGGAGGGGTACCACATGTGGGAATATAGTGAAAAAGTCAAGGACCATTTCTTCAACCCGAGAAACGTGGGAGAAATTCAGGATGCCAACGGGGTCGGAGAGGTAGGATCGCTCGCGTGCGGCGATGCGCTGAAGCTCTACCTGAAGGTCGACCCGGAAACGGACCGAATCGAAGACGCGAAGTTCCAGACATTTGGCTGTGGAAGCGCAATCGCTTCGAGCAGCGCTCTGACGGAGATGATCAAAGGCAAGACGGTGGACGAAGCCTTGCAAATAACCAACCGAGACATTGCCGACTTCCTCGGCGGGCTGCCGGAGGAGAAAATGCACTGTTCAGTCATGGGACGGGACGCATTCCATGCCGCGGTTGCCTGCTACCGCGGAGAGCCGCCTCCCCGTGAACTCATTGAGGGAGAACTGGTCTGTGAATGCTTCGGTGTTACCGATCAGCAGATCAGGCAGGAAGTCATGGAGAACAAACTAACCACCGTGGAGGACGTGACTCATTATACCAAAGCTGGCGGCGGCTGTGGTCAGTGTCACGACAAGATCGAGCGGATCATTGCCGAAGTGAGGGGCGAACTGGAAAAGACGCAGCAGAAGAAGGACGTCTCCCCACCTCGTTTGACCAACATACAGAAGATAGCGAAGATTCAAGAGGTAATTGAGAAGGAAATTCGGCCGATGCTGCAGCACGACGGAGGCGACATCGAATTGATCGATGTTGAAGGCAACAAGGTGATGGTTGCGTTGCGGGGCATGTGCACCTCCTGCCCGAGTTCCCAAATTACCCTGAACGTG
Organism: uncultured Syntrophaceae bacterium; assembly: GCA_964497585.1. GTDB lineage: Bacteria > Desulfobacterota > Desulfomonilia > Desulfomonilales > Desulfomonilaceae > CAZCDS01. The sequence continues at coordinate 4,191 of CAZCDS010000051.1, read as the reverse complement.
GGTATCCAGGAAAAGCTGAGGGAATTGGTGTTGCCGGATCTCGTAGTGGAGGAGGTTACGGGATGAAGACCGTCTATATGGATAATAACGCCACAACCAAGGTTGCCCCCGAAGTCTTTGAGGCTATGCAGCCATTCTTCACGGATCGCTACGGCAATCCTTCGAGCATGCACTCCTTCGGTGGCTCGGTCGCCCGCAACCTCGCCGACGCCCGGGCGAGTCTGGCAGAGCTGCTCGGCGCATCGGCTCAGGAAATAGTCTTCACGTCGGGTGGTACGGAATCCGATTCCACCGCGATTCTGAGCGCGCTGGAGACCCAGGCGGATCGAAGGGAAATCGTCACCACCCGTGTGGAACATCCGGCGGTGCTCAATCTGTGCAAGCATCTGGCACGGGACCGCGGGTACACGGTTCGATGGTTGTCGGTCGACAAAGAGGGGATGCTCGACCTTGAGGAAGTTCGGAGCGTCATTTCGGACAGAACAGCGGTCGTCTCGGTCATGTGGGCGAACAACGAGACAGGCGTAATCTTTCCAGTCGTCGAGATCGCGGAAATGGCGCATGAGCATGGTGCCCTGATGCATACGGACGCGGTTCAGGTCGTTGGCAAGGTGCCGCTGAATCTTCGCTCGACGAACATCAATTTCCTTGCGCTCTCGGGGCACAAGTTTCACGGGCCGAAGGGTATCGGCGCCCTTTATGTCAAACGGGGGACTCGATTCTCTCCGTTCGTTCTGGGAGGACACCAGGAATCGAACCGCCGGGGCGGCACGGAGAACGTGCCCGGGATCGTCGGTATCGGCCAAGCAGCAAAGCTTGCCGGGGAAAACCTCGAATCAGAGAACATCAGAGTCAAGGCCCTTCGGGATCGACTGCAAGAGGGTCTACTGCAAGCAATCCCGTCATCTCATCTCAACGGGAACGAGGAACCCCGCTTGCCGAACACGCTCAACATCGGCTTCGAGTTTGTGGAAGGTGAGGCGATCCTCATGCGGATGGACGAAAAAGGGATTTGCGCCTCTTCCGGATCCGCGTGTACCTCGGGCTCGCTCGAACCGTCACACGTGCTCCGGGCCATGGGCGTGCCCTTCACTGCTGTCCACGGCTCGATTCGTTTCTCCCTTTCACGCTACACCAGCGAGGAAGAGGTGGAATTCGTTATCGCAGAACTTCCCAAGATTATCGGGACCTTGAGGGCGATGTCACCCTTTGGGAGAGAGAACCTTGACGCTGTCTGCACCGTCCAGTAACGGAAGAGGAGAGGCAGCTCTCAGGAACGGGAAGCCTTACGTATGGTCGCAGCGGTAGTCGGAAAGACCAGCCGACTGACCGGCCCGAAAATTGGGGGGTTGGATGAGAACGGGGGGAGGGCTCTTGTCCAGGTCGCTCCTCCCCGGTAGTAAGTCCGTCATCGAAATACCTCAGTTTGCCGAACTAGAATTCACCCACGATCGTAAGGTCGACGCCGAAGACAGGATCGATGCTCCTTCCCGGATTGATCCCCCAAAGGTTTCCAGGATTGGGAGTCTTCCAGCCCGAATTGGATCTGTCCACACATGCGAAGTTGAACCACTTGCCCGGCTGCCAGTAGCCGAAGGCCGTGTTGATCGTATACCCGTCCAGGAGTTGCCAATCGAATCCGATATCGATCTCCCAGCCGAGACTGTTGTCGGGAATTGCAGGAGACGGAGTGGCATAGGTCCCTTTGTCCGTGAAGGTCACCAGGCCGTCCGGTGCACCACCGATAAGATTGGGGCTGATGTAACCCCACCCGTAGCCGTGGGAAAGTCTTTCGGCCCAGAAGAAGGTGATGTACGTATTGAGGTTGCAGGCCACCGCGTAGTCTATTCTGGCTGCGTACACATTTGCATCCGTCACGTACCCGTTGTCTGAGCCGATATTGCCGACCGATGCAGTGAGCGAGTTGTTGCCGGACCCGTAATCCCAGGAAAGCAGAATACTGTACGGACGAAATACGCTGAAATTGCTGAGCTGTGTCACTCCGCGAAGGTCAGGGTTGCGATCGTTGAGAATACCGTGTCGCCTGTCCGGACCTTCCACCCATGCCCAGAGCACGCTCAACCTGGCCGGACCGCCAACTGTTCCGAGCTCGGTCATCGCGCGCCAGTGATCGATGTACGTGGGGCGAAACAAACTCCCAGACCCTGCAATGGCCGGCTGGGTGTTGTTCAGGTCGCGCTGACGTCGCGTTGTCTGCTTGAACCACGCCACCTCGGCGTTAAAGAAGAACCTGCCGTTGTCATACTTTGCGAAGATGGTTCCGTCGCAAATCGTGTCGTCTCTCGGTATCACCGCAGCCCTCGTGGCCTGGGTGAGAGCGGATTCAGGACCCTGGTGAAACGTTATATACTCGATCAGTGAGCCGAATGAGAGGGACGCGGCGTCGTACGTAAAAAACGTGCCCATGTGAAACCGCCGGACCGCGTTCTTGTCCGTGAGCGCCGGGTACGCAAGGCCTCGACGCCAGGGATACCAGACCACGCCGATACGGAAGGGACCGTACGGCGCTACGAGCATGGTCGACTCTGAAGACGTGTTGTCCTCGCCGTCAAAAATGAGGCCGGTACCGAAGCTGAAGGGTCGTTTGCCCAGGACGGCGGTTCCCCACGGAGTCTGCGCTGACAGCCAGAAGATGTTCCAGTATCCGGGAGAAAAGGAACTTTGAATCCCCGGAATCGTGCTGTTGAAATACTCAGGCGCCCAGAATCGGCCGACTCCACCCGCGTAGCCCCCGATCGGTTGATTATCCCAGGCCCCGATATAGTAGTTCCCCCGCAACCGGATCGCCTTGTTGATCCGAAGCTCGGGATTGAACGAGACGTATATGCTTGCCCCGGAAACATCCGAGCCAGACGTGATGCTCCCAAAAGCGATCTCGTTTCCAAGCCACCCGTTCAAAGAGGCTGCATCTCCCTGCGGCGCGGCCGTGTCCACGTCATAAATGCCGAAAAAGCCTCGTGATCCCAACTGAGAGTACAGCTTGTACTCCCACGTGAAGCTTCCGTCCATGGAGAACTCCCAGGCGTAGGACGAACCAGGAGTCACCGCAAACCAACCGGTTACCAGAATTGCAATCGCGTACACTACGGTGTTCTTCACTATCCTCTCCTTCTAGCCAAGCCCGTGAGACTTCCATTGAAATGAAAAAGAAGCATTACGAATTTCAGGCGAAATGCCTGCAAGGGCAGAACCACGACCGGACCTCGCCAAGGTGCTCCCCTCCCTTTCGAACGGAAGCGACGCTGTGACGCATCCCCGGGCTCCGTCTCTGCCGACCTCACCGGAGCACCGGCCGTAGCGCTACAGCACCGTGACCGGTGTGTTAGATCAGCAGGACTCGGTCAGGCTCCTGCCTCTGATGCTTGATCCCATTCCCCGAGCTCGTTGCGTAGCGTCTTTGCGTTGAGTTGGCCTGAACTGAAAGGCAACAAGTGTGCCATTCGGGAATCAATCGGAAGCACGCAGTAAGATAGTTGTAATATCAATTGGTTCCGCGGTTCTCACAAAAAGCCCAGGCGAGAGGCTTCTGCCGGTTTCATACCGAATGGTATGAGAACTCACGCACCGGTCTTCGTGACTCAGTCGAGAAGTGAGCTAGAATTCACATGCGGCCTATTCTGAGCCTCGAACATGCTACACGGGCGCCTCGAACGAACGTCGTGACCGGTTGGACCTGTGGCGGTTGAGAAGCGGTTTCCTACTTCCTGGTATCAAAATTACCCAAAAACGACATCTCGGTACGATCCAGGCAGTGCAAAACTGTGAAAGGGGAATACATGGCCTTGCTCTGCAAGCTTCCCAAACACGTCATCGGGCTGGTCAAGTCGAGATTTGTTGTCAAGGCGAAGAAGTGGGCAGACAAAACTATTGACAGAAGTCTTTTGGCTCGCCGTGATGGAAGCCGCAGTACCTCTCGCCGAAGACAGGGGGCCTACCGGAACCAAACTACGACGTTCTTGGGGAGAGGGCCGGGGCACTCGGCGTGGGGCCTAGTGTCCGCCTCCAGGTATCTGAGCACTAAGGGGAGACCTGGGAATTGCTTGCTGGATGGATCGCCCTGCGCGGAGCAGCTTTTTGCAAGAAAGGCTCTCCCCGGTGAACTCTCTCAGTGCCCGTCAGTCTTCCTTTTCGGTTTTGCGTCGCTCCTCGTCCCGGATTTCTCGCCGGAGG
>CAZCDS010000050.1:0-47931 GCA_964497585.1 uncultured Syntrophaceae bacterium | reverse complement strand
GTATATCGCGACAAGAAAATCGAGTTTTGATACAGTTTCCATGCTACGCCCCTACACTCTCTCGTGCGCGACCGGGTGCACAGTGGCTGGGCCTCCGGCATCCCGTCCTGCGTTATGACCAGGATTCCGTGAAGGTGGTTAGGCATGATGATGTGTACGTCCAATTCAACGCGGCAAGAATGGTGCGGTATCTCCATCCAGCAATCTTCTACTATTTCACCGACCACGTTGATGATCATTCGCCCTCGGACGATTCTACTGAACGCTGTCCTCCTTCTGTGCGCGCAGACCGTTACGAAGTACGCTCCACCTTGCCCGTAATCGTAGTCTTGGAGGCTCAGGGATCTGCGCCGGCGGTGATCTGCCATGCGATGCTCGGTGCTGTCTCTTCAAGATGGGCCATTTGCCGTAGGGTCTCAGCATGGCTAGGTCTAAACACTTTATAGGACGCACTCCTATGCCCGGCATCTAGTGGCAGTTCTCATTTTCTATGCCGGTGCTAGCTGCAAGAGGTTCCTCCCCGACGACAAGGCACTGGGGCCTCCTGCTACGAGTATGCCCAGAACGGAGCCGGGGGGGAGATTGAATCCCACCTTCACTGTCCCAACCGAATGCTTTGCTCCTATCAGAGGCGGCCGGAATCGTCAAGAGTCTCATGCGTCCTTTCAGGACCGGGATCCAAGGCTTCCGGATAGTCGGCCGGCGAACCTCGGATATCGGAGTCCCGGGTAGGCGAACCTGGGTCAAGCCGCCCTGCAAAAGAAGCTGTATCACTGGTTCCACAGGAATAGCGGGGATTTGAGGATACTGTTCTCTTAGGTTGACGACGATAGCCCCCTCAGGAAAAACTCGCAGAAAGGAATAAGCCTTCAAGAGGGGGGCAAGAAGATCTGGCAGAGCCGGCCATAGCCTCTCGTGGGGATTACAGGACAATTGCAATCTCCAGGACGGTAAGACCACAAGATTGCTTAATTGTTTCGAACCTGGCAAGGAGGCCGGCGCGCGTACCCGCGGGCACAAAAAAGACCGGAGCAGTCCACTCCGGTCTTTTCTCAGCTATATCCTCTCGTTCGGTCGAAAAGCTTACTTGACGACCTGTTTTTTCACGATCTGGTACTGCAGTCCGCCCTCTACGCACGGGTTGCAACCCGGTGACTGGATGCCGAACTTCTCGACACTCTTAACCAGCTTGCAGCCGGGCATAACAGGAGTGGGAGCACCCCAGGCAACGGGTCCGCCATACGCGGGAGCCACGCACTTCGGGGGAATAATCTGGGTTTTGTAGGTACACTTGACGGCCTTCCAGGTGCCCCAGGGGAAGAATCCACCCGTGTACTGGGGGCAGCCTCTGCCGGCAAAGAAGGCGCTCCATCCGCCGGGACCGGTTACCTTCTTGTACGTGCTCTTGACCTTCATGGGAATCATGATCATGTCGCCTTCACCGACGGCATAAGGCATAAAAGCAGACGCAATGCCGACCGTGGTCATGATCAGGGCCAGAGCACTGAGCACAACGATCATTTTCTTAACCATACCCGAATCCTCCTTCTATTAGGCCCCACCGGCAAACACAACCAGGGAACCACATTTGGAATTATAGACAAATATCGCCTGTTTGCCATGTTGATTATCAGAACTGTTCCGGGAAGTCAAGAGATTTTTTCCCGCGAACACCTGATTGCAACTCCACAACACCTATTGAGCATACCAGAAAAGAGAGTCCTTTCAAAACAAATTTTGGAAAAAATTCACCCTCGAGTCCATACCTCACAGAGGCCAGTGTCCTGACCAAGCACCCGAAAACAGTGGCCAATGGTGACGCGCCTGGAACCACGCAGCGAGCGTGTCGTCCTTTTTCCCCCGAGTGGCAGACCGTGAAAGAGTGGGAAATGGTGCGCGTGCGCGCTCCTCTCGTGCCTACCCCGGCGGACAGGCTGAAAACAAGGGGGGCGCGACAGGCGCGGGCGCACGGAGAAGAGAAGAAAGGTCCACCGCAGAGACGCCAAAAAGATCAAGAGATTTGAACCACAGAGGCACAGGGGACACAGAGTAAGTCTATTTTCTTCTCCGTGCCCTTCGTGGCTCTGTGGTTGATATTTCTTCAATTCCGGTGAGCAAGGTAGTGGGCAAGGGCCGCCTCCCAGCTTCTTAAAGGATTTCCTACGGTGCGTTCGAACCTCGTGCAGTCGAGGACCGAGTAGACGGGACGAGGTGCTTTTCGACCAAGTTCTTCGGTGGTTATCCTGTCTACGCGCACATCGGTGATGTTGGCTGTCTCGAGGATCTTCCGGGCAAAGGCGTTCCAGCTGGTGACGCCTGAGTTGGTGACGTGAAAGGTGCCCTTCGTGCCCCTTCGGGCAAGGACGATGAGGGCGGCGGCAAGATCGAGCGCGTAGGTCGGACTCCCGTGCTGGTCGTCAACGACTTTGAGGACGTTCTTTTGTCGGGCCTGGTTGAGGATCGCCTCGACGAAATTCTTGCCGTGTACTCCGAACAACCATTGTGTCCTCACGATGCAATGGTGATGGGGTAGAATCTCTCTGACAGCTTTCTCTCCCGCGGCCTTTGATTTGGCGTACACACCGACAGGATTCACTGGGTCGTCTTCGGAATAGGGCGCGTCCTTGCGGCCGTCAAAAACGTAGTCAGTGCTCATGTGGTAAAGGGACAATCCGGCGTCCGCACAGGCCCGTGCCAGGTTTTCCGGCCCTTTCGCGTTGACGAGGAACGCGTACTCTCGATTCGTCTCGGCCCCGTCAACATCGGTAAAGGCAGCACAGTTGAATACGACACCGGGCCGAACGCGGTGGAGCGCGTCGAAAACCGCGCCCAGATCTCGGATATCGACCTCATCCATATCCATGGCAACCGGATCGCTGCCGGCCTGCCTGAGGGAATTGACGAGATCGGTACCGAGCATTCCCCTTGAGCCGATCACCAAAGGGGGAGCGATAAAGTCATTCATGGTTTCCCCTGACGTAATCTTTAGGGTTGAACTTGGAAATCTTACCGCATATCATAATTGTAGACCATTCGGCAAAGATAGAGTGTTCCGTTGTGTGGGTTCTGGTGCGGAATCCGCGACCGCTCAGGACGTAACATCGTCGTCATGAACCGTTCTACCGACGGCCAGTTTCTCTGATACCCGACTGTTCAAGCCTACGTATGCCATGAAGGAAGTGATTCTCAGACCGTCCCAAAGCACGGACATTCCCGCAGTCGAGAAAATCCTCAAGCACTGGCAGGAAGAAAATCCCCGGTTGCGGCAGGTTATCTCGGACGAAGGTCTGAACCTTTGGCCTCATTCCGCCCGGTGCACCGTGCTGGAGCGTGACAAGAAGATCCAAAGCGTTTCTCTGTGGACCCAAGAGAGCCGCAGCGAGGTTCGCATGCTGGCTCTGGCTTCCAGGTCTGGAGCCTCGGACTGGGGTGGAGACTGCCGGCTCCTACAAGAGGAGATCCTCAGGTGGACTGAAATGAGGATCTCCAGGGTCATTATCCGGCCTCCGCTGGTTCTTGCTCCTGCAGTGGTAAGCTGTCTGAGGAGCTGCGGTTTCATGTTCGAAGGATCCTCCTCCTGTTGCACCGTGACAGAAAGGCCTCGGATAAGACTGGCAAAGTATTTCCTCTACCGGACGATTTCGCGGCAAGAGATCATGCCATTTCTCGTTGAATTCATGAACTCACTCGGCTACGAGGTTCGACCGGAAGAAGACGGATTCCGGTACCGGCTCAGGGAGGAGTTCCGATTTCCTTTCATGTTCAGCCACTGGCACAGCGTTTCGAAGAGTGGGTCGGATATCATCGTTCAGCCCCCTGCCCACATCCTGGAGGACTACGAGCTGGAGACACTGTTCTATCCTCTAAGGATCTATTCCCCGAAGGAATGGCCGCTCCTCGTACCCCTGGAGAGAAAGCGAGCGGAACAGCTCATCGAGTTACCCCGCGAGGACGTGGGGCAGAAGAGCCTTTTCGACGGAACCGGCATTGGCGATGAACGGATGATAAACATGAGGAACATCGCCTACAGCTATCCTGCAGGAAAGAGGGGCCTGCGCAGAGGGCTGCCCATTCTGTTTTACGTTAATAGGGTTGGCGCTGTGGGAACGGCGAGGGCCGAAGATGTCAGCCTCGAAGATCCGGCCAACGTTGGGGACGCGCTCAATGGATTGGAGGTTCCCAGCACGAATGGCGGCAAATGGCGTCCCGACGGGGAGCACAAGATCGGCAAGGTGCTGGTTGTCCGTTTCAAGTGGTACCGGCCACTGAAGAAAACGGTCTCGCTGGAAGAGATCCGATCGCTCGACGAGAAATTCAATCCACAGAGGACGCGCACGGTGTCCAACAAGCTCTACCAGTCTATTCTAGACCGGGGAAATCGACTTGGGTGATCCAAAGGATCCGTGTTGCCGACTCCTGGCTTGACACTTGCCCTAAGAAACTGCTAAAGTAAGCAATTGATTTTTTGGGGGATTATTTAATGAAACGGAGTCGTAGGCCGGTTTATGCCTTTGGCAAGATAAGGGATACTGTCAAGTACCGCTTGAAATTCGCGCACTTTCCCTACCTGGCTAAGGCTATTCTCCGGGAGGGAGCACGTTCCCGATCCAGTCTCTCCGTCCTGGACGTCGGTTGCGGTCCGGGCAATGTTGCCGCTTTTTGCAGGCTGGCGCCAGGCTCGAAATGGTTCGGCGTCGATTTGTGGGAGCATCAACTCCGGCAAGCCGCGGAAAAAGAAGTCTATGAGGGCCTTTTTCAGGTAAATCTCCTGGAGGGGCTGCCATTCCGGGGAGAAAGCTTCGATATCGTAATTTGCTCCGAAGTGCTCATGTACCTTCCCAACGCGCCCGCGTTGCTGGCCGACTTCAATCGCGTTCTGCGCCCTGGAGGGACCGTGTTCATTTACAATCCCATCTCATGGATGCCGCGGACGCTGTCCCGGCTGAAGAGGTGGTTACGCGCGGTCCATCAGGAAAAGGATTCAGTGGCGCTGGACACACAGGGGTCCTGGAGACAGGCTCGGAGACCCTCCAGAGTCAACTACTACTCCTTCAAAGGACTCGTGGGACAGATCGAGGACGCCAACTTCCACGCAACCGATATTACGGGCTTTCGGATCTTCCGGAACCGAATTCGAATCATGACCCGCCTTGAGAACTACCGGTGGTACTTTCGGATGACGCGCTACCTTACCCGCAGGTTTCCCTACCTCGCTGCCGATCTTATGGTCGTAGGTCGCAAGCGGGAGTCTGCATACTACCTCAAAGTGGCAATCTCACGCCGCGCCGCGGCCTGAATGTAGCTCTTCCGGGGCAGCCGCGGGATGTCGTGTTCGAAGAACAATCGTGAGATCGAATCCGGAGAATCACTTTCACTTCTCTACCTCCCGTGAAGGGACGGCGACACGTTCCAAGAAACCTACTGCTCAGAGGAACGATGCTATACGCATACAAAGGCATTAAGCCAAGAATCGGACGAGATGTTTTTCTCGCGCCGGGCGCGATTGTGCTCGGAGACGTGGAAATCGGCGACGGAAGCAACCTCTGGTTTTATACCGTAGCACGCGGTGACGTCCACTCCATCAGGATAGGCCAAGGGACCAATATCCAGGACCTGTGCATGCTCCACGTGACAGGGGGCCGGTTCCCGCTCACCATCGGCGACGGAGTCATTGTGGGCCACAGGGCTGTGCTCCACGGATGCACGGTTCAGCGAGGCGCGCTGATCGGCATCGGCGCGCTCGTGCTCGACGGAGCAGTGGTGGAAGAGGGGGCCATGGTCGCGGCAGGCGCGGTGGTGAGCCCGGGAAGCGTCATCCCGGCCGGTAAAGTTGCTGTCGGCGTGCCCGCGCGCCCGGTGCGGGACGCGTCTCAAGCCGAAAAGACCTTCCACAAGCAAAACGCGCTGACCTACCACCAGTACGGAAAAGAGTTTCCGAAGCTTGTAGAACCTCTATGGACGGAATAAACGCGATCGGTCTCGCGCTTCCGGAGGGACCAGTATGTGAATGAGCGGCTCAGTAAGCAGGCAGCTCGTCGGTTCCCCTTATGGAGCAGCCTCAGAATCTTCCCAAGGCAAGGCAGGGGGTGGCCGAACGCGCGCAAGGATTGCGCAAAGGTCTCCCGCTGCTTGTTAATCCTTAAGAAATCACTTTAAGTATTGACAATAGAGACGTGTTATGCTTTAGTAAATTCCGTTGCTAGGCAACGTCAGTACCTAGACGCCGGAGGAATTCGCATGCCTCATTCACACAATATTGACTACTACATCGGCCAGTTGGAAGACGAATCCCTTGCGGATGCCCTTGCAGACTTCGAGGACCCCCTGGATGGCAGACCACTCGAAATGATGTCTTCCATGGACATCGATGAGGAATTCGGCGAGGACGAGCTTCGCATGGACTTCGATGACTACTGATTCTTCCTCCCCCAACCCGCATTTACGGCCGGCGGTGGGTTTTTTCCACGCCGGCCGTTTTGGTTCTGATGGAGCTGGCGAACAGATTTTCCGACGGGTCGAGTAGCCGAGTGTCCGATGACAAGACGTGGTTGACGGAATTAGTCTGCTCTGCTATTCGTTATGCAGTGGACCTTTGAGAAGGTCCGCTCTTTTTTGGCCGCCGGTCCGGAATTTCTCCCCATGTGTGCCGGACGAGGGCGCGTCAGGTTTGGAATCACCGGCTGGGAGGGAAGCCCCATGGGAACGGTACCGCGCAACAGAGATGATGCGGAAGGCTATGACGAAGACAAACTCGGATTCGGACAGATCTTCACGGACAACATGTTGGTGATCGAGTATGCCGAGGCCGATGGCGGATGGCAGGAACCGCGAATCAGCCCCCTCGAGGACCTCCATTTGCACCCTGCAACGCTCTGTCTGCACTATGGACAACAGGTTTTCGAGGGGCTCAAGGCCTTTGCCGGTCCGGACCCGGAGGACATTCTCCTGTTCAGGCCGGATATGAACATTGCCCGTTTCAACCGTTCCTGCACGCGCATGTGTATGCCGACAATCGACCCCGATCTTTTCATGGAGTGGATGAGCCGGCTGATCAGGAAGGATAGAGACTGGATACCGCGTGCTCCGGGGACCTCTCTCTATATCCGACCGACAATCATCGCGACCGATCCGTACCTGGGTGTGAAGTCAGGTAGTCGCTATCTCTTCTACATCATTCTCTCTCCTGTCGGCGCGTACTACCCCGAAGGATTTGCGCCGGTGACGATCATGGTCTCCGACAGGTACGTGCGCGCGTCCCGGGGAGGCGTAGGAGAAGCCAAGACAGGAGGGAACTATGCCGCGTCGCTGCTGGCCGCGAAGGAGGCCATGGCCGAGGGCTTTACGCAAGTCCTCTGGCTGAATGCCGTAGACAGGGTCTCCGTAGAGGAAGTGGGGACGAGCAACATCTTCTTCCGGATCAAAGACGAGATCATTACGCCGGCACTGACGGGCACGATTTTGCCGGGAGTCACACGAGATTCGGTCCTCAAGCTCTGTGCCGATATGGGGCTGAAAGTAACCGAAGGGGATATAGCCATCGATCACGTGATCGAGTCTGCGGAGAACGGGAGCCTGCAGGAGATATTCGGGACCGGTACTGCCGCGGTTATCTCGCCGGTGAGCAGCATCAGGTACAAGGGAAAGGATTACACTGTGGCGGACGGCCGGACCGGAGAGATATCAGCCAAACTCTTTGACGAGCTGACGGAGATGCAGACGGGACTGCGACCGGACCCGTACGGATGGGTGGTCAACATCGGCAGATGACGCGACCCACACGGGTTCCCGGGGGATAAAGAAGAGCCGGCGACCTTCCTATTGAAACGCGAAGACCTTTTCCTCTCCACCGGGAGCCGTAATAAAAAGTTGGATTCCGTTCGGCCCGGTGGTCTGAAGGTAGTCGAGAAACATCTCATGGCTGCCAGGGCCGAGCGTGACCGCCCCGGTTTTTTCCTGGGGCTTTTCCCGCCCTTCAGCATTGATGACGAGTTTTTTGCCCACGATTAGCCGCGCGGCATCATCTGCTATGATACGGAACTTGTATTCGCCCTGTTCTTCGTCGGTCAGAGAGAATTTCACGTAAAAGCGAATGCCGAGCCAGTCTTCCCTTCTGGGTATGCCGGGGAAATCCTTCGAGCCTCGATCCACAGGATAATCAATGGCTCTGGTGAAGAACATTCCGGACGGCGCCAATTTATTGAAGTTCGGGATCTTTTTGGTATTGTGTTTCACGAAGTACACGAAGGCCGGAATCATATTCATATTCGCGGAATCGGTCGCGTACCCGACAAGCGGTTGCGCCGGCGTGAATACGATCTCATCCTTCCTGGGCTCGGTGACATAGAGTTCCAGGCGCGGTTCGCCGCTGGGATGAAAGTACTCAAGGGTTATCGGATAGGCCCCCTCCTGGAAGAAAGCCCAGCCGACGTCACCCTCCGGGCCGCCCCTGTGGCCTTTGGTAACCTCCGCGATCTCGTGCTTGCCGATGGTCAATTTAGCGTAATGATCCGCGCGTAAGCGGAACGCGAAGATTCCCGCGCCCTTGACAGTGAAGAACCCCTCGTACCGGATGCCCACCATGTCCGTCCGCCCTGGAAGACCTGGGAAGCCTTCGCCACCCCCGATTGCGAGGTCATGGGCTATCAGCCTTCCGATCGGGCTTATCTTACGGAAATCAGGTCCTTTCGGATACTTGCCCTTTGGTACGAAGTATACCTGTCCCCAGAGCACGTCATAGGGTTTGTCCGGCTCTTTCCATCCCTTGAGTCCCTGGCCGATGGAGAACAGGTGCTCGGGGCCCGCGGGACCCATCGCGAAGAGCTGGAGCACCGGACGCCCGGACGAATTGAAGCTGTCAAGGAGGATGGAATGCGTGCCCTGGCCAAGATGGACATACCCGGACTTGGAGGCAGGACCGTGTACCCCGTCGTTCTCGATCAGCGTCTTGTCGTCTATGTGAAACCTGATGCCGTCCTTGGACCTGACGCGCCACCGGAATATGCCCTCTCCCGCAACGTGGAACATCCCGACGAAGCGTAGCCCCATCCCTGCGGTTTTCTCCGGCAGCCCACGGGGCTCTTCCCCCCCCGTGGAGGTCTGAAGATTTATCCTGTCGGTGGTAACGATTTTCTCAGGTCGCAACGCGCTGAAATCGGGGAGTTCCCGAATGTCGTCCGGGAGCTTGTAGATGTTCACGATGAAGCGGCCTACTCCTCCACCGACGGCGGGGGGAGTTACCGGCCGCGCTTCAGGCTTCCCGGGCTTCAATGCCTTCGGGCCTCCGGGCGCCGGTGGCGGGGGTCCCTCGGCTCGCTCCCGTGCCGGACGCACGGGTTTGGTTCCCTCCGGTCGCCCAAAGGGCGTTGCGGGTTCGCCGGGCCTTTCTCGTGGTGCCCTGCCCGGAGCGGGGCCTCGCGGGGTTATCTCGAGAGGCTTGGCCTCAGGCTCCTTGGTGGGGGGCTTGGCAGGCGGAGCACCAGCTTCGGTGGACGGCTCTACCTTGAACGACTCGATATCTTCAGGCGAGAAGTTCAGGGGTACTTTCTGAGTGGTGCCGTCCTTCTTCTTGATGACGAGGTAATCCTCACCGAAGCTGGTAACGACAAAGGTAAACAATATTGCGGCTATGAGCGCAAAGGTGATTCGCAGGTACGAAGATCTCATCTTCTCACCTCATTCCGGCGTGACGAGAGCCCGCCTGAGCCATTCCCGCCGACCGAGAAGACCGGATCGCGCCCCGTACACATAGCATCTCGCTTCAGGGTTGGTCCATGGTACCAGCTTGCCCCGCGTATCCGCGCTGTGAAACTCATTGGCAGGAACCTACTGATCATGACAGGCACTCCAACTCTATTGTTCCCGAAAACATCCGAAAAGCAAAGGGTTGAATAGGCGACAGCGGACCCTGTCGGTTTCCCCTGAAGGGAGTATGGCCCTGCGAGTCCGCACCGTGTCGTGTTTGTTCATTGGTCCTTCGATTTCGCGGTCGAAACGCGCTTGGCCGTTCCGCCCCGCCTACTCGCTCGGGACCACGACCACGGGATTCGGGTCGTGCTCTTCCAATTCTTCATATCCGAGATCGGCATGAGCTACCTCATCTTGATCGCCTTGCAGAACGGCCCGTTCAGTGGAGGTCCACGCGGAAGGGTACCGCTCCCGGAAGTCTACTTGAAATGGGAGGTATTTTAGCCGCGCAACATCTTTAGCCAGTCTCGCCGAGGTTTCGAGCCCTACCAACTCTCTGACACCCTCCGGCGTCACCGCTTCGGAAATGGCCTCCGCGGAAAAGTACCTGACATTGAACGCGGTCGGATTCAAGGGATTGAATAGGCGCTCCGAAGAGATGATTGCACCGAGATCGGGAAGCACTTCCTTGTCGAAGTCGCCCTTCGCCTCAGCGTACACCAGCCTGGAACGAAATCGATAGATCGAGGTCAACGAGCGGCCTTGCTCCATAAAACCCTTTCCGAAAAGGATGATGAACACGTTGAGCATAATATCCATGATAAGGCTCAACAGGTGGAGCCGAAAGAAGTCCGCATAGCCTACCGAGAACGTCGGATACTGCGTGAGGATGATCTGCAGGAAACCCACCAGAACCATCACCGATCCCAGCAAAAGACAAAGAAAAGCTGCCACCCGCGCGGAGGTCCTCACGTGTTCAGGGAAACTCTCGATCAAAGTCCCGATAAGCGTTTCCCCGTCCTCGCAGGTCACCGGTCTCGACCGAGAAATCCTGTTGAGAAAGCCCTTGTACGCGAAAATCTTTGATCCCTCTTCCAGAATCGCAAAGAAGATGGACGGGTGACCTTTGCCCTCGACGATCATGGAATCCATTTCCCGGCTTGCTCCGGGCTTCCTGAGCGGGATTAGGCTCAGCGTGACGGCAAGCTTGAGGAGACAAACCAGAAGGAGCAGATTGTAAAAAGGTCCCGCGGATGGCACCACGTATCCCGCACCCAATCCCCAACTCTCCAGGTAGGGAGGAAGAAGCTCCAGGAGCCTGAAGAAGAAATTTACCGTGATTGCCAGTACCACTGCCAGCCAGATGAACCGCGTATTCTGACGGACAATCTCCCCGGGAATCTCCGAGATGTACCTGGCGTTTGCCCAGAACTTGCCGAGAATCGAAAAGAGAACCGTTGGGGGCCGATCATAGGACCGAATACTCCCCTCTTTCAGGCCAAGAGAAACCGATTCGGGCCGATAGAAATCACCGGCCCACTGGACCGGGATGCGAAGCCGGGAAATCTCACGCATTCCTCCCAACAGCCAGCTCAGACCGACAATTAGCCCGGCCAGAGCCGCAACCGTGGTGATGAAGGTCCCCAGGATAAAGGGAACATAGTCCAATATGTACTGGTTCACCTCTTTGGGCAGCCTGAGGGGAAGGAACTCCCGCAACTCGTAGAGGCGGGTCAGTGAACCCAGAGATACGAAGACCCCGAGCGCCGTCAGAATCAATCCATAGACGAGGGCGTGATTCGGCAATTTTATCACATCCCTCGCGCGTCCCGTACCAAATGAAAACATGCATAACCCCGACTCTCGTTCTTTCCGAAGCAATATCAAATCTAATTTATCCTGTCAAAGAAAAACGTTACAGCATTTCAATAAGATTTCAATTTAAATTATGCGCCGAGCTCACTAAATCGGCCAAAGAAATGAGCCGACGTACTGTCCAGGACCCCTGACATGGAACGCTTTCGACCACGGCCATCCGATCAGAGACCACCCTCCGGGGGCAGAGTGGGCCCTTGCGGCGAGAAGGAACGTGGTCCCAATTTTTTCGCCGCGGTTGGTCTTGTCCTCGCGCGCCTCCCGGTGTCCGGCCGCGGGTTCTGCACTCGCAGAGCGACTTTCCTGAAGCGCTTTTCCCGTTGACAAAAGGCCGCAAGTGGACTATTAGCGGGACCATCGGCAGGGAACCTGAGCACGACAGTTTTGAGGAGTATTGAAATGGCTAGCTTCAACACGTGCGGCTCCAAGGACAGGAGTCAACCTTACCGTACCCTCCGTGAACATCCCAGATACGCTGAGATCAAGAGGATCATCGAGAATTTTCCGCCTGAAAAAATGCACAAACTCCGATCATACATCAGGCAGTGGCTGAACAGCTCCTGACCAAGGGCCCCTTTTCGGGGCCACCTTCCAATCCAAACGGCAGGTTCCCACGCATATGAACGGGTCTCCTCATTACCGGCAGCCCTGATTGAGGCCCATAGGCCCATCAGAGCAGTGGGCCAATCATCTTCGACAGGATGACTCCTCAGAGACGTCAACTCTGCTCCCTTTGATTCCTCATACGGCTTCCCCTACACCCACGCTTTCTCGCCAGGTCAACGCCTCCTCAGAGACCTCTTTGAACCCGAACCCGAATCAGCCTCAGGTGTAACGTTCTCGGCCGCGCTGCGAATCCTCACCCAAGAGCCCGGACGCTTCCGATCCGAGAAGAAGGGCATCAAACATGGAGGTTCTGAAAATGAGGACAAGACAGGCATACGGGAACTGGGCGATAATAATTCTGTGTGCGGTGTGCCTCACCGCCTTGGGCATCGGTCTCGCCGATGCCACCAAGTCAGGAGAACTCACGATCATCGACCCGGACGGCAAACCGGTCGAGGGATGTCCTTTGCAACACACGTCGGTGAAGGCCGAGGTTTCCGGCTTCGTGGCTCGGGTCTCGGTGACACAGATCTTCCGCAATCCCACGAAGAAGAAGATTGAAGCGGTTTACACGTTTCCGCTCTCAGCCGACGGAGCGGTCGATTCCATGGTGATGCGCGTCGGTGACCGCGTGGTTCGGGGCTTGATAAAGCGCCGTGAGGAGGCTCGGCAAATCTACGAGAGAGCGAGGGAGAAGGGACATGTGGCTTCACTCCTCGATCAGGAGCGGCCGAACATATTCACCCAGCACGTTGCCAATATCATGCCGCAGCAGAAGGTTGAGATCACGATCCAATATGTGGAATTGCTCCCCTTTGACGACGGCGCGTTCAAATTCGTCTTCCCCATGGTTGTGGGCCCCAGGTTCATTCCCGGCCGGCCGACCGGCAAGCAAGGGACCGGCTGGGCTCCGGATACCACTGATGTGCCGGACGCCAGCCGCATCACTCCCCCGGTCACCCCCGAGGGAACCCGGGCGGGTCACGACATCGATCTGACCGTATCAATCGATGCGGGAGTGCCCATCCGACGAATCAAGTCACTCCTCCACGCGGTGGACATAGCGCGCAAGGGAAAGAACCGCGCTGTCGTCTCGCTGAAAACCAAAAAGGAGATCCCCAACAGGGACTTTGTCCTCAGATACCTCGTGGCCGGAGAGGAGGTTCGGTCGGGGGTCCTCACGCACAAGGACGGAAAGGACGGATACGTCACGGTCATTATGATTCCTCCCAAGCGGGTGAAACCGGAACAGATCGCGCCCAAGGAGATGATCTTTGTGATCGATTGTTCGGGTTCGCAGCGCGGCAGACCTCTGCAGAAGGCTAAGGAGACCATGAAGTACGTCATCGATCACATGAACCCCAATGACACCTTCAACATCATCGATTTCAATCAGGGCACCCGGATGCTCTTCTCAGAGCCGAAAAAGAATACCCCCGAAACAAGAGCCAAGGCACAGAAATACCTCGCATCGCTTAGCGCCCGGGGCGGAACCTGGATGGGCCCGGCCGTCCGCAAGGTCTTCGAGACTCCGGCACCGGAAAATCGCCTGAGGATCGTGACCTTCATGACCGACGGGTACGTGGGCAACGACTTCCAGATCATCGGCCTGGTTAAGCAACTCCGGGGAAAGAGTCGCTGGTTCCCATTCGGAACGGGAAATTCCGTTAACCGTTTCCTTCTTGACAACATGGCGCGAGTGGGAGGCGGAGAAGTGGAGTACATTCTGCTCAACAGTCCCGGAGAGGAAATAGCGAAGAAATTCTATACCCGTATAGCCACGCCGGTCCTTACTGATATCCGTCTATCCGTGGAGGGGATCACACTCGAAGAGATGTTCCCCGGAGAGGTCTCCGACCTCTGGGACCGCAAACCGCTTGTTTTCAAGGGCCGTTATGCGTCTCCCGGCAAGGGTAAGATCACTGTCAAAGGGTTCAGCGCCGGCAAGCCCTACGAGCAGAGCCTCGAAGTGACTCTCCCGGATAAGGAGAAGGCCAATAGCGCGCTCGGTTCGCTCTGGGCTCGTGCAAAAGTTGACGATCTCATGGACGCGGATCTCATCGGAGTCCAGCGTGGCACGCTTAAAAAAGAGACCAAAGAAGAGATCATTCGAGTCGCTCTTGCTCACAACATCATGACACAGTTCACAAGCTTTGTCGCGGTCGAGGAGACGGTGGTCACCGTGGGGGGCAAACCGACACGGGTAACGGTCCCGGTTGAGATGCCCGACGGGGTGAGCCGAGAGGGAGTCTTCGGTAAGGCCAATGACAAAATGGCCATGAAACGGGCCTTGCCGACCCCCGCGCTCAAATCCTACAGAGGAAGCAGGCCAGGCAAGGGTGGTCTCCTGACGAGAATGGCCCAGTCCGTGAGCACGGTTGGTCGGTCCTTCTCCTCCTATAAGCACGCTCCTCAGCGCGTCCCTATCGCCGGTGTTCCCGGCGCGGCCAGGGAGGAAGCAAAGCCCATCGAATTAGCCGATAGAGAGGGGTCCGGCGAGCTGGAGAAGTGGGAGCAAAATAACATGAGACACCTGGTGAAGCTTGCGGCTCAGTTGCGTACTCTCATGAGCCTCAAGACCAAGACCGGCGACTTCCGGCATGGCAAGATTGTTGTGACGGACGGCAAAGTCACCGTCCAGGTATGGATTGAAAAACTGACGAAAGAAATCGTCAAGAAGCTGGAAAAGGCCGGGTTGAAGATTACCTTCAAGGCTTCGACGGGGAAGACCGTCATCGGCGCCATCGAGATCGACAAGCTCGAAGATTTGGTCAGGCTCCCCTTTGTCAAGTTCGTGCAACCGGTACTAGTGAGCTGACGAACTTGCGGACCGGGACTCAAACCGAGTCTGCTTGAGAAGGTACCGTTAATGTGCTCACAGCATGCAGTGCTCCTGCAGCTCCCAGCGCTGGCCGCCTGCCCTCAAGCGGTAAAGGATAGCATGCTAGGCCACTTCACAGAAAAAGCTTAGGATTCTTGTGATGCTGGGGCGGGTGTTTCTGCCCGCCCCTCTCGGCTTCCGAAGGACTTGCCGGGGGGCCTTTTCCCAGGAAAACCCTCCCTGGAATCACTGTTCGATGGAGAGATAAGAGACGGTGCTTGTACCAGCGGCTCCAAGATTCCACGATGAGCGCCAGGAGTTCACGTCAGGGGGTGTCCCAGTGAGGGGCAGGGGAAAGAACACTACCAGTAGTCGTCCGAACCGGTGGCCTGCTCTACGAATCGAGTCCTCGAGTACGCGCGGCACTCCTCGCAGGAGAAGTCGGACCAACGACTCTTGAGTGCGATATCGAGGCATTTGCCGTAATTGTCGCAGTCCACTTTTCTGTAGGGTCTGTCCGAGTCTCGGTTACCTTTCCGCAAAACAGGAGAAGGTTCCATTTTTCCTGCAACTACCTCCCGTCCGGATTCCTGGTGACGCTTATCCCTCGAAGCGCCCTGCAGGGTAAGTGAAATACCTTCAAGCAAAATCCCTCTCACGGCTCGGGTGGGCTGATTCCGCTATCGCGACACCTGCGGAAATCTCTCTCCGATGAATGGTGCGCTTCACCCGATCCGCTCCCATAGGGGCAATGAAGGATTTTTCCCGTTGGAGCTGTCAAACATGAGGGAATATCACGTGTTTCAACTCAGTGTGTTCAGCTCGAATAGGTACTCGAAGCTCCTGGGGATGGAATCTTTAAACGACAAAAATTCTTTTGTCAAGGGGACCGCGGATAGGCCCGTTCCGTGCGGGAAGCCCCCGTCCCGGAGTTGACCCATCTAGCAGGCTCCAGCACAGGTTCCCCGGCCTCACACTCGGCCTCGGTGGATTTTGCCCGGGAGCTCTGCTATGGGTAAGCTGTTTCATGATCTTCTCCAAGGTGGACTGCTTTTATGAGAGGTGGCGCAAGGATCTCAGTAATCATCCCCGCGCTCAACGAGGAGCAGTCCATCGGAAAAGTGCTCTCCACGATCCCCGATTGGGTCGACGAGGTCGTGGTAGTTGACAACGGTTCAACCGATGCGACGCCGTTTGTGGCGAGGCGCTCCGGAGCGAAAGTGATTTTCGAGCCCAGGCGCGGTTACGGCTCAGCGTGTCTGACCGCGATTGGGGCCTTGGAAGAGACCGACATCGTCGTGTTTCTCGACGGAGACTTCAGCGATCACCCTGAGGAGATGCCGCTCCTGGTAGACCCGATAGCTGCACGGGAAGCCGATATGGTAGTCGGTTCCCGGGTGCTCGGGAACCGGGAACCGGGCGCGTTGACGCCGCAGGCGATATTCGGAAACCGGCTTGCGTGTGCCCTGATCCGGCTCTTCTGGAATGTAGAACATACGGACCTGGGCCCTTTCAGGGCTATCGATCACGGATCCCTGGAGCGCCTTCGGATGCATGACCCCGACTACGGCTGGACCGTGGAGATGCAAATACGGGCTGCCGCGGAAGGGCTGCGCGTTATTGAGGTGCCGGTCTCCTATCGGAGGCGCATCGGCAGATCAAAGGTCTCAGGGACAATCCGAGGGGTTCTCGGGGCCGGCACGAAGATACTCTCCACGATTTTTCTTTCTGCGTTGGGAGTCCGGTTCGCTCCGAGACGACAAGGTTGGCCCGAACGATTGATAGTCTTCACCCGTTATCCGGAACCGGGCAAGACCAAAACGCGACTCATTCCGGCCATTGGCGCGGATGGGGCGGCGGAACTCCACCAGCGGATGACTGAGGACACGATCCTGCGCGCGGACGCGCTGGCCCGGAACCGCGCGCTCGCCGTGGAAATCCGGTACGACGGCTGCGATGAGCAACGCATTGCGCAATGGCTCGGCAAGGAACGAGACTACGCGGCTCAGGGCGATGGAGATCTTGGAGACCGACAGGCACGGGCGTTTGCAGAGTCCTTCGCCAGAGGAACGGAGCGGGTCGTGGTCGTGGGTACCGATTGTCCGGACCGTACGGTCCGCATCATGGAGAGAGCTTTCGAGAGCCTACGCAAGAAGGATCTGGTGCTCGGGCCGGCCCAGGACGGAGGGTACTACCTGATCGGTCTTCGAAGACATGTTCCTCCCTTGTTCCAGGACGTGCAATGGGGGAGCGACACGGTCCTGGAAAGAACGCTCCGGATCGCGGATGCATTCGGTTTGAAAACAGAGCTGCTCGAAACGCTCAACGACATTGACCGGCCCGAGGATCTCAGCATATCGAACGAGGCCGTGATACGTGTGTCTCGGCTGGACAATTTGGCTCAACGCCCGGGAAAGACTTCAACAAACGGAGAAAGGTCCTTCAGGGCTCATCTCCGACCTCTGGGAGTTCCGATTTCCGTGATTGTGCCCACACTCAATGAGGCCGCCACGATTTGGCCAACATTGGACAGAATCCTCAGGCTAGACCGCGTAGAGGTCGTCGTGGCCGATGGGGGAAGTAGCGACGGGACGGCGGAGATTGCCCGTTCACTGGGCGCGGCGGTGGTCGAATCGAAAAAGGGACGAGCCGTCCAGATGAACGCGGGGGCCGCGGCAGCTTCCGGGGAGGTGCTGGTGTTCCTTCACGCAGACACGCTGCTGCCGGACGGATGGACCACCCTTGTACGGGAGATAGCGGAGCGGCAGGGAATTGTTGGCGGCGCGTTCAAGTTCAAGCTTGACAAGACGCTGCCTTGGTCACGGATCATTGAGAGGCTGGCCAATGCTCGGTCCAGAATTCTTCAGATGCCCTACGGGGACCAGGCCATATTTCTCAAGGCCGATCTCTTGCGCAAAATGGGAGGCTTTCCTGAAATCCCCATCATGGAGGACTTCGAGTTCGTTCGTCGGCTGCGCGCGAAGGGGGATATCTCATTGGCGCCGGTTCCCGCGACGACATCCGCTCGACGCTGGAAACGGCTGGGGGTCCTGACGACAACATTGATCAATCAGATTGTGATTCTTGCCTATTTCGCAGGAGTGCCGCCGGACTCGATCGCCCGCCTCTATCATGTGGGAAGAGATCGTACAGCCGGTGACGCGCGAGGATCTGAGAACTCGTTCGATCACTGAGAATGTGGTACCTTCTGAACCGGCCGTAAACGCATCAGCCGGAGGGAATGTCGTTCATGCGCTTTTTCGTAACGGGCGGTACGGGGTTCATCGGCAGTCACATGGTGGAACTCATCCTTTCCCAAGGT
This sequence comes from uncultured Syntrophaceae bacterium, assembly GCA_964497585.1. Taxonomy (GTDB): domain Bacteria; phylum Desulfobacterota; class Desulfomonilia; order Desulfomonilales; family Desulfomonilaceae; genus CAZCDS01. The sequence continues at coordinate 29,623 of CAZCDS010000050.1, read as the reverse complement.
TGGGAGGTGGTCTGCCCCGTGCGAAATACCGCTTCTCTCGGGTACCTCCAGGAGACGGAGGTCGAGGTCATTCCCTTGAAATCGATAGAGGACTACACGGCCGAGGCTCCGTCCTTCGACTACGTGATCCACCTTGCCGGCGCGACCCGGGCGCTGGATTACGAGGGGTACAAGACGGCGAACGTGGACCTGACCAAGCGACTCCTCGAGCTTTTCTCCGGCGACGTTTCAGGGTCGTTGATCAAACGCTTCGTGCTGGTAGGCTCACAGGCTTCCTGCGGTCCGTGTACCGACGATTGCACGCCGGTGTGCGAGACGGATCCCACATACCCTGTCTCGCTCTACGGCCGATCCAAGCTCGAGGCCGAAGAGGTTGCCCGGAACTACGCTGAGCGGGTGCCGATCACCATTGTCCGGCCCTGTACGGTGTTCGGCCCCCGAGACGTGGATTGTTTGGGTCTGTTCAGCTCCCCCCGCTACGGCATCGTCGCGTATATCGGCGGACCTGACCGGCTGGTAAGCGTCATCTACGTCGAGGACCTCGTGGAAGGCATCCTCAAGGCGGCCCTGTCTCCCCAGGGGATAGGTCAGACGTACTTCCTGTCCAACCGGCAACCAGTGGTCTGGCGAGAATTCGCACTCGAGGTTGCAAAGGTGATGGGACAATCGGTTATCGGCCTGCCTGTCCCACTCCCCTTTTTGCGGGGGATCGGATACATCGGCGACCTCATCGGCAAGCTCACCAACCGGCCGCAACTCTTCCGTTCCGAGAAAGTCGACGAGATGAGTCAAATCGCGTGGGTATGCTCACCGGAAAAGGCAATCGCGGAACTCGATTGGACGCCGAGGACCCCGCTCGAAGAGGCCATCCGAAAGACCGCCGCCTGGTACAAACAGGTAGGGTGGATCTGATATCACAGCGCTTTCGGTGCTACGCCCGTACGAAGAAAACCCACCCTCGCTGTGCATTCCAAAGCCACGGTGTCATGTGTATCCGAAAGTCAGCCCTCCGGGAGGGGGTGAAGTGAGGGCATCAGCCGGTAGCCACGGCCTTGGAGACTCGAGCATTCTCCTTGATCGAGAGGCCTTCGGGCCCGACCAGGAGGAGAACGCAGAGGTTCTCGTCCAATGCCTCCACGAACAGCGGAGGGTGAACACCTCCAGCCGCGACGAGTCTTTCGTGGGGGAGAATCATGATCACGGCTTCTTTAGAGGGCTCGAGACGCTCGTTGAATTTCAGCAGGTATCGGCCTGACGCCAGTTTCCACCAGCCGTAGGGCTCGTCCGGGCTTTTCTTCTCCGGGGTAATCGGGTCGACGTCCGCCTTGTGAAACTCGCTCCCGCCGAAATCGAGGCTGCCGCCCGATTTCACCCGGCTGATACCGCTGACGGTGAGATCCAGTGAAAAGGATCCTTGCTGCTTCTTGGCTGAAATCAGGCCTTGCGCCATTGAAATGAGATCGGCTCCCGTCATGAAATCAGGCATTGGCTCCACCTTTCTCGTCTCACGTGTCTAAGGGAGTCAGGCTCTGAAGGGAGGAACGATTAATACATCTTCAAACCTGTCCCCGTACAGTAGTCGACGAAGCGCGCGACTTTGCCGCCGGGACGGTCGATATAATACAAATAGAGCGGCATTATGAGCGGATAACTGCGATCCTCGACGGTGGCGGGAGTGGGGACTACTGCGGGTGATTTTTCGTCCTTCTTCAGGGAGAGGATTCTTATTTTTCCGGCCTCCTCCGCGGGAATCGCCTTTACCAAGGGACAGTACCCAACGGCCTCATCGGTTTGCGCGACCTCTCGTATCACGTGATCGAAATAATATTTGGTGTTGGTGTCAACCCCTATTTTGTCTCCTTTGAGACAAAAGCTCTTGAAGTAGACCGCGGTCCCGGACCTCTCGAGCTTGGTGGAGAAGAGAATGATGAGGTTTTCGGGTCCCCCGACCTGCGACCACACGGAGTACTTCCCGGTGAATATGCTGCGGACCTGATCCATGGTCAGTGATTTAACGGGATTCTTCGGATTGACGATTATGCCGATTCCTTCACGGCCGACGAGTCGTTCGCGGATCCGGAGTCGTCGTTGCTTCGCGAGGTCCAGCTCGAATGGCGTGATTTTGCGTGACGCGGGGGCGATCTCACATGAGCCTTTGAGCAGAGCATCAAAGCCCGCCTGGGTGCCCCCGCCACTGACAACCACCGTGTATCCCGGATTGCTCGCGGTGAACGACTTAGCCAACCTGTCCACCGCGGCAGCCATGATATTCGATCCCTTGACCCGAATGATAGTCCGCTCGGCAGACTGAGTGTCCGATATGGACACTGTCACGGCGATCAGGACAAACACCGCCAGAAAGCCGGTCAGCGCCGATCTTCTCCTCATGACTGAACTCCTTCGCAAATCGTTTCTCCACCGGTCGACAGGCACTCGAACCGATTAGAGGCCGAGACGATAGCTAATTCCGCGCATGGCCTCCAGACTGATAATAATGAACTCGTCCAGCGGGATGCCCATCTCTTCGCAGAGCCGGATACGGTCCCTGTTGACCGAACGGGCGAATTCTTTGGCCTTCATTCGCTTCTTGACGGACTTGGGCTTAACGCTTGCCACCTTCTTGTCAGGATAGACCAGAGTGGTTGCTACGATCATTCCCGTGATCGTCTCAGCGGCCGTCAGCGCGAAGTGAATGGGTTCGCTTCGCGGAAGACCGAGGTTTTCCGCATTGTGGTACTTGATCGCGTCCGCGATCTCAGAATCGACCCCATTATCGCTGAGTATCCGTTCCGTAACAAGCGTGTGCTGATCCATCCGGTCACGGGTCTCCGCGTAATCCACGTCGTGGAGCAGTCCTACAAGCCCCCATTTGTCCGGGTCTTCTCCGAACCGTTCGGCTAGCGCCCTCATGATGGCTTCCGATGCAAGAGAGTGCTTGCGCATGTTTTCGGCCTGCAGGTACTCTTCCATGAGCGCCTCGGCTTGCTCGCGAGAAATTCCCCATTCTTCGGTTCCCACAGTACCACCTTTCTCCTGATAGTTTCGGGTCGAGGAAAGATAACAACGTCCGAATTGAGGTCGACGGGTGAACCCCCAGGGCCCGGGTTGCCAATGATCCTTCCGTGGAGTTTGTTAACACATGGTACAGATCTTTTACAAGCTCAAAAGCTTACTGCTCGCATCCGTCGTTGACTTTTGTGGGACGCCTTATTAACTTATTCGGTAAGGAATGAAGGTTTTCGTTCCATATCTCCGAGGTCATTATTCAGGAAGTGAACCCATGAGAACAATTAATCTGGATCACACGGGCGCAGCGAAGGTGCTGCCAGAGGTTGTGGAGGAGATGCTCCCCTATTTGACCGAGAAATACGGAAATCCCTCAAGTATCCATAGCCTCGGAGAAGAGGCCGAGGAAGCCATGAGCGAATCGAGAGAAAGGGTCGCGTCGCTCATCAATGGAACCCCCTCGGAGATAGTCTTCACGTCGTGCGGAACCGAATCCAACAACTTCGTATTGAAAGGAGTTGTTCACGCGAGCAAAGTCCGCGGGGACCATGTCATCACCTCTTCCATCGAACATTTTTCCATCATGCACGCGGTCAAGGCTCTGGAAAAGGAAGGAGTCGAAGTCACCCGCCTGCCCGTGGACAGGTACGGGATGGTCGATCCCGATGATGTGGCACGAGCTGTTACGGATCGCACCGTGCTTATCTCGATCATGCACGCGAACAATGAAGTGGGAACCATAGAGCCGATTGCCGAAATCGGAAAAATAGCACGAGATAAGGGTGTTCCTTTCCACACTGACGCGGTAGCCACCGCGGGCGTCATTCCGGTGGACGTGCAGGCAATGAACATCGACCTCTTGTCGATGGCCGCAAATCCCTTCTACGGACCCAAGGGCGTCGGAGCGCTCTATATAAGAAAGGGTGTGAGAATCGCGCCGCTGCTCGACGGGGGAATCCAGGAAAACGGTTGGAGAGCCGGCACCGAGAACGTTATGGGCATCGTCGGTATGGGCAAGGCCGCCGAGATTGCAGCGAAGGAGATGCAACACCGAGCCGACCATCTCCTACCCCTGAGAGACCGACTCATCAAAGAACTCCCGAACGCCATCGAAGAGGTCGAATTGATGGGACACCCTTCCGAGCGGCTTCCCGGAAATGTGAGCGTCACCGTCAAGTACATCGAGGGCGAGGCAATGCTCCTGTTCCTGGATATGGAAGGCGTGAAGATCGCCAGCGGTTCCGCATGCATTTCCCGCTCCCTCAAGGTTTCCCACGTCATGCTCGCCATGGGAATCGACGCGGGAACAGCTCAGGGATCACTTCTGATGACGCTGGGAAGTGACAATACCGATGAGGACGTGAACGACTTTCTCAAAATCCTCCCGCCCATTGTACAGAGATTGCGGGACATGTCGCCGCTCTACAAGAGAACCGCGCACAAATAAACCTCGGCACCGAGTGAGTTTGCCGGGCGAACCTGAGACCGTTCGTCCCTGACGGATGAATGGTCAACCGGCCCCGGAGAAGTCAATAGCCGGACAATTCATGGAGCGTAAAGATGTACAGTGAAGTCGTTATGGAACATTTCAAGAATCCGCGTAATGTCGGCGAAATCCCCGACGCGGACGGCATCGGTGAAGTGGGTAACCCCGCCTGCGGCGATATCATGACGTTCTACATCAAGGTGAAGGACAATCGTCTGGAAGACATCAAGTTTAAAACCTTCGGATGCGGCGCGGCCATTGCGGTCTCCAGTATCGTCACGGAAATGGCCATGGGCAAGACCCTTGAGGAGGCCATGGAGATCAACCAGAGGTCTGTCATATCCGCGCTTGACGGATTGCCGAAGAAGAAACATCACTGCTCTAACCTAGGGTCGGACGCGCTGCACCGGGCCATCGAAGACTACAGAGCCAAACAAAAGGGCGTCACTTTCGAGAAGCCGGAAGACAGTCCAGAGGTTTGCGAGTGCCCCGTCTGCGACATAGAGGATCCTGAAGAGGCTCCCTATTGCAAGACGGTGTGCGAACGCCCAGGGAAGTGACTCATCTGCGTCCCAAGTCGCACAGCCATCTCCCAACCTAGGCCCCCTGCCCCGGGAGCGCAACCATCATTACGCGGTCGGTCGTCGTCCAGGAGGAGGCAGGATCTGTCATTACCTCTAGGATTCAGAGGTATGTACAGACATGGTGGACGTGATATGTACGTCGGGTGTTCCCCCCTATCCCATTCGCTGGAACGACCACTCTTCTTAACCCGTTACTCGCGTTGACACATCTTTTACCGAGACGGGTATCTCGTCGATCCGTCAGATGCGTCGGTGAGCACGCCTGGCCGGGGGGAACGACGGGAGCGGGGGAGGAACTCCCCCTGGGCTGACGGCGGAACGGCGACGGCTTGCGCAGAGGGGAGTCCGGATGGGGTCTGTACCGGACAATTGACACAACGGACTGCGCAAATAAAATAGTGTTAGATTAGTGGGATAGATATATTTACGCGAGCTGTGTCGAAAAAAAATCAGAAAACGGATTAAAAAATCTTGACAACCGTTTCAGATTATGATTATTTCCACCACCAGCGACGAACCAAACCTAATCCTTCCTTTTTCGCCCGTTTACGAACGGGCGTTTTTTTTGGAACCCCAATCCTGAAGGCTCCCTCCAATCAAGCACTTACCGGGCACATTTCCGAGGAACTAATCCTTTCTTCACCGGGGCTGTTTGCGCAGCCCTCCCGATCTTGCCTTGATCCGGTCCTGGCCGGTCAGTTCTTTGACCGTTGGAGAGCATTTACCAAAAATCATTTACGAAAATCTCATCGATGCTTCGACGGGATCGCTGAGCACCAAAAAATCCACAGTTTTGGTCAGGTTCGCCCGACAGCCGTCGTTGACGGTTGGCGGCGGCCCCTGCATCGCGGTCCAGGACGGAGACGGCAATATTCTCCTCACAATCCTGCATTTCCCCAGCAAACTTCTGAGACAGGACACTACAAGAAACAACTTATCCCCAGTCCGCCTCGGCATAAGGGAATTGCAGGCGAGAGCGCCTCGGAGGCCACTATGAAATAGGTATTATGTCCCCGGAATCTCCCGGCATTACAATCGACCACCACCGGAATCTGCCTTTCTGTGTCTCTCCTGGGCTTGCAGTGGATACCTGGCTGTATGGTACCTCAATCAGGTTTTGAGCTGACGAATGAGAGCATAATCACCCCTTCCCGCGGAACGGTTCCTAACTCTCCTATCTTCTTCGTATCCCGGTAACAGACCGTTCCCTCGACGATATTTTCCTGGTGAATTGTTGCATGGGACGTTGACACGAGGGCTGGCGTCTCGTACACTGATCCTGGAAGTTTGCCGAGAAAGGCGAATCATCGATTGATCCGGCTTTCGGATGTATCGGCTCTGGTCACCGTCGAAACGGAATCGCCGGACCTAAAGAGTTACCTGTACCAATTCCTCACGCGAGCGCCGTGACATTTGGTCGTGACCTCCTGATGATCATTATACGTGGAGATGACTGGTGGGAGGAACGAGATGAATGTTGCATACCCAAACCCTGAGGCCATATCTCCGATAAGAGAAACGCGACGCGCTTTGCGGGTCTCATTAATATGTTCCCGGATCGCAGGCGGCATTCTGCTTTTGTCGCTCATGGTGGCTGCCGTAGCCGCGGCCGGGGACTCGCCAACCAAGGCCGTCCGGAGATCTCCCAAGCCCGTCGCCGCGGCCAGCATCAAAGCCATTCCGACCCTGGCAGTGGGAGACCTGTATGCGCTCGTAGTAGGACTCTCCAAGTATGAGAGTAAGGATGTGCCCGCCCTGGGGCTATCCGACAAGGATGCTCGAGATTTTCGGGAATTCCTCGAGAGCCAGAAGCACCTGTTCCGGAGAACCCATATCACCCTGCTGATCAATGAACGAGCTACAAGGATCGAAGTGGAGAGGCAACTCTACCACGAGATCAGAAAGGCCGGCAAAAACGATACGGTCATATTATTCTTCAGCGGTCACGGTAGTGTTGATCCGACACAGCCGGGCGAGTTCTTCTTCCTTACTTATGATTCCCACCCGGACTACCTATCAGCCAGCGGCGTGAACATGTCAGGGCTGAAGTTCCTCAAAAGGATGGATTGTCCAAGGATCCTCCTGATAGCTGACGCGTGCAACTCGGGAGGATTCTCTCGAGAGCGAACCAAGGCAACCATATCTCCGCTCAAGACATTTATCAGAGAGTTTGCGGACTCCGTCGGAAGGGTTGTGCTGACCTCGAGCCGGCCGGAAGAGTACTCGGTGGAGAAGTCCTATTTGGGCAACAGCGTCTTCACGCATTTCCTCCTCGAAGGACTGAGGGGAGGGGCGGATAAGGACGCCAACGGAGTTATAACGATTAATGAGGCCTATCGTTACGCGTACGATTACACAAAGAACGAGACGCAAGGCGCGCAGCACCCTCAGTTCGACGGCAGGGTCGAAGGATCCTTCCCGCTGGCTATTACCGGTGCCGTGGAATCCGGACCGGTAACGACCTTGGAGCTTTCCACCAATGTACCCGGCGCGGACGTCTTCGTGGGCGGTACGCCGGTAGGTCGAACAGACCAGTCAGGCGCACTTTTCATGAAGTATCTTCCCATGGGAGAAAAGATAACGGTCCGGCTGAAAAAGCAGGGATGGAAGGACACGGAGGCGGGTCCCTTTGTCTTCTCCAAAAAGAAGCTGCACGTTGCCCCCGGCCGGCTCGAACTCAGGCCGATGCTCGCGGCATTGGAGCTGCGGACCCATCCCCCGGACGTGGTCGTCACGGTCGGAGGCCGGGAAGTCGGTCGAACGGGACGCAACGGCGCTCTGATGATCCGTGATGTTCAGGTAACGGTCCCGCACTCGCTTGAGTTTCGAAAGGATGGATATCGAACAGAATCAATGACGATAAGTATCCCGGCAGAGCAGGAAGGGAGAACCTATCGGCCCGAGATGGTTCGACTGCAATCCGAAACTGTCCGGAGACGGCCGCGCCGCACAGAGCGAGATGAAGCAGGTACGTCAAGACCGCCGCAAAGCGCCGCACCTGCCTCCCGTGTCCCGGAGAGAAGCGCGCCCTCTTCCTACGGGGACGGGGATACGGATTTCTCAAGCAACTTCGGCATACCCGATCAGGCCACCCGATATTTGCACTTCGACCATCCGTAATTGGCTCGATATTCGGTTCAAGATGGGATTCCCATCGGGCGCACCGCTGTGCCGAGTGACATCGTCCATTGCCGCCCCATGAAGGAAAAATGACCGGTACGAACATTGTGCGTTGACGGCAAGCGGAAATGGAAATGCGGCCATGGTACCGGGGAACACAGGACGTCTTTGCGCCCATATCGACCCCATGGGGCCGATCGAGCTTCTTGTGTGCCACTCAATCTATCTTCTATAAACTGGTATCAAAGGTTTCACGATCGACGAACACGCCGAGGCCAAGTTATTCGGCCTGGGCCCTGAAAACCGCTCCGCCGTCTTGGAGAAAGACTAGGGCGAGTGATCGAACCAGAGGTACTTGAGGGCCGGATCCTTCTCCGGCTGCAGAGTATCGACCGGAGTCGGCTCTGCTGCCGGTTCCACCTCCGGTGGCTTCCTCGTCGCTTCCACAAGGGGCTCGGCGACTTCCCGCGGGAGTCGTTTATCTTCATGCTCAAACCAAAGGTACCTCAGGACCCCCGATCGTTCCGGCTGGTCGGCAAGCCAGTCCGTCCCATTGAAAGAGGGGGCTTCGGGCAACCTCGGTGTCACAACGGTCGAGTGCACAGGCTCGGTTGTGTGTGGGGCATGACGCAGGTGGTCGAAGAAAAGATAGTAAAAGGCCGGGTCTCCTTCGAGCACCCCGCTGAGATCTCCGTCGCCGGAGGAATAGTCCAACGGGTGGAAGGTGGCTTTCACACTTTGGATTGGGTCGGCACTGTTCGATCGGGAAGTGGATGTTGGCCTCATTCGATCGGCAGAGAACTGGACCTTTCTGCCGGAGTGAATGCCCGGCCCCTTACTCTTGAACGATGGAGTGCGCCCGGATTCCGAGCCGTTCGAACGGACCGGGAGGGTGGGCTGCTCCGCCTGCGGCAGTTGCCCATGGTTCAGGAGGGGAACCCAAAGCAGGCACAACGTCGTTCCGGCTGTCAGGAGAAACAAGCGCAACGACCAATTGAACCGACCCAGTTTTTGTTTCGTCAAAGGTATCAGTACCTGACCCTCTTCAAACTGCCCGTTTCTGAGCGAAACTCTCTATGGATTCTGTGGCAGCCCGGAGCACAAGATGACAACCCTTGTGTTCAGAATGGGAATCGCAGAGTCGGTCAAACTCTGACCGGTCGATTTCCCACGACACCATGTCCGTCTTCGCGTCACCAGGTGCTTGCGGGTCTCGCCGGTCAGTACGGCCATCTCGCCGACAAGATCTCCTTCCCGGATGCGAACCGCGGGATGGATTGCGCCCGATTTCTTCATGGCTACTGTGCAGGAACCCTTTTGGATTACGTAGAAGCAACCTCCGCTGCCACCCCAGGGGAAATGAAGCGTTCGCCTGCTTTGACCCATTTTCCGCGTCATTGAAGGCAGCAGCCGAGTCCCGGCCTTTTCCTGGGCCGCGAGCAGCAGTTCTGTCTTCAGAAGGAAATCTCGTTCTTCTTTGGATATCTTCGTTCGTGACGTCCGTGCGGGTGCTCTTCCCATGTTGAACTCTTCGATGGGCTGATCTAGTGACTGAAGGATCGTAGGAGTATGAGCCGGGACGCCCATTTGCCGACCGGTTCTCCCGCCTGCGTCAATTCATCCCGGATTCGATCGAGAAATCTCACCTGAGCGGTGCTTCCCGGCGCGTCGGGGGCGCCGATATCGTCCTCCTCCCAGAGGGAGTCGAGAGATCGGGACGGACCCTTGAGCAAGAGCGCGAAGAGTATCTCCTGGCCGAAAGGAGGACCGACGAGGAAATTGTGCTTCTCACCCAGTATGATCGACTCTCCCGCAGCTATTTTACCAGGCGCTTTGCCCGGATCGGGATAGAGAGGATGGATGACCCCCAGCGCGTCCACACTGAAAATGTAGGGAACTCCTCCGCTCTTCGTCGTCACCTTGAAGATAAGCCTGTCACCCTTGACGGTCTCACCGGGAACCCTTTTCTTGAGGCCGCGGACTTCTGTCATCACGTGCAAATCCATTGCCGAAGCGCGATTCACGAGCGGATTGAGAGAGGACCGAATATAGTGCGCCCTCAGATTCCCACCGAGACCGCCGATGACGTCCTCAAGGCTTTCCGACTCGTGAGACTCCCAGTAGGCTCCCGTGGAATCAGAGATCCTTCCGCCCCATCGGTCGTTCTTCTTTTCCAGTTCCAGCCGGCACGAGATCTTCTCCGGGTCGGACAGCCACCTGATCTTCGGCACATACCATGCGAGCAGAGACTTCACATGCTCCAATTCCGCTTTGGAGATCCCTGCTCGCGTGACAATGGAGCACGCGATATCGGTTGGCTGCCGCAGAACAGCTCTTTCCCGTGTGACACCTTTGATAAGTGGCAGGTCGGCCAGTTGCTTCGGCTCGAATTGTGATTGAGGAACCTGAGCGTACCCGTTACGTTTCACTTCTGCGGCCACAAAATCGGAAAGCTCTTTGAGGGATACCGCTCCGTCGCAATTAAGATCGGCCTTTCCCCGGAGCCCGTGATAGAGATACCAGGAGAAAACGCTGTGGTATCCACTCGGTTCTTCATTGAAGACCACGACCTGCGCGGGCTGCGCGTCGTCGGATGCGGTGAGTGCGGCGATCCGGATTCCCTCTACGATGAGGTCATCGCCCAGGTTGTTCTTTTCCTTGCCAACAGCCGGCGCCGGAGTCGTGCTGGATCTCGCTTCGAAGACACTCTTGTACGTAACCGGCTGCTCGAGGGTCTTGTTCTGTACGAAGGAGCGATCCAGTCTCTTGTAGACCGAACCGGAGTGGCATGAGTCGCTGATAAAAAGGACTCGCCTCCCCTTCATTTGGGCCAGGAGGTCATGCAGTTCGTCATCAAGGAGAATCCTGGCCGTGTCTGACGGGGCATACGCCAGACCCCGTCTCCCCTTGAAACGCCCCCGGCTCTTCGTCCCCATCACGACTGAATCCCAGCACATCAAGGCCTCGTCCATTCCATCGAGGACCTCATCACCGCTGGAGTCCCACACTTGGATGCCGTGGCCGTTGAAATAGAACAATGCGGTCTCTCCCGGTCGTGTTCGTTCGATGAGCCATTCCTTGAAGCTCTTGATCACGCTCTTTTTTGAGGCCTGCTCGTCGGCAAGGACCTTAATCTGGTCGGCGGAGAAGACCCCTTTCTCGATCAAAACGCTCCGGAGAAGTCTCAAGTCTTCCCTGACGCCCCTCAATCGCATCGTGGGAGCGGGATATTCTTCCACACCCACGAGCAGTGCCCTTCCGGCCGCGGAAACCCCGTGAGACTCCCCTGAGGACAAAACGGCCAGTGCTGCGGCCAACGTGATCAGCAATCCGCTCTTCAAGGTGCTTCCGGCTCTTGAATCAGGCATTTCCGTTACACTCTCGATCCGGAGTCGGATGATTCCCTTGCGCGTAGTCGCCTCGCCCCATTTTGGAGCTTAACCCCGCTCTGCTAGGGAACCGCCGTCTGCCGGAGGGGGGCCGGCACGGGCATTCTATAGCGTGGATAACTCCTGCCGCAGTCGATCCAGTTGACCTCCGACCGCGTCAAAGGCTTCAATGAGTTTAGGGTCCAAGTTCGCTCCCTTTCCTATTATTGCATAGTCTTTAGCGTAGCTACAGGCCCACTGTATCTTCTCTCGGTAGTCAGGACGCAATATCCATCCGCACGGCCACAACGCCTACCGACGGGACGATTCCCTTCCCTGGAGGTCCGTGGGAAAACCTGCTTCCGTCCCAACGCTCGAGATGATAGTACGTTTCTGGGGGGTGCTGCCTGGAGTGAGCTCACGGTAGAGTTCTTCCACGTCTTGTTGCGGTCTTGGCCGGCCACGAAGCACATCGTGTGCGTTCCGGGAGTCTTGTCGAGCTGATACCAGCACTCTTTGCTCTATGAAGGCAGCCAACGGATCAGGACTCAATCCGCGACAATCTCAGAATTCAAAGGTCAACGAATTTACAATCGCATGGATGGCACTGCGGCCAATCATTATGCCGTCCCCCATGAGTCCACTTCCAGGGTAATATGGTCCCTGGCCCCCTGTCTTACCTGTGAATGCCTTGTACGCTTGGTCGAACCACTCCCTTGGTTGCCAGTAGGCATATCGCACGCGCCACGTCACCCCTTCCATAAGCTGCCAGGTGACCCCTGCATTGAATTCCCAGCCGATAAAGCCGTCGTCCGGAAAGGGGTTGAAGCTCTCATAGCCCGTGTAAGACCCGGTGAAGACAAACGCTTTCCATTCCTGGGCAAGTCGGGCAGTCTGGTTTCCAAACGTCCCGCTCGCTTCGTCCAGGGATGCCGTTCCGTACTCTCCTGCGAAGCTGCCGTGCTTTTCCAGGCGATGGGCCCACATATAGGAGGCCCATACTTGCAGGTTCGCCGCGACCGCGTAATCGACCCGGATGGCCAGGGCTACAGCATCCCCCATTTCTCCATGTCCATCCGCGTTGAAGGTATCGTTGCCACCCCCGTACGTATAGAACATCAGATAATTATAGGGTTCCATGGCCTGGTAGTTTATTGGGAGCGCCTCATACCGCTTCGTCGGATTGGGCCTTTTGGGCACAAAGAGCTGGGCGAAAGCCCAAGTGGGCCGCGGAAACACAACAACGTCCTGGCCGGCGCCCCAAACCGGCCCGGATGATTGGGCCCACATGAAAGATACCCTTGCTGGTCCTGCGACGAAACCGAATTCCGAAAAGAAATGATACGATTCGACAAAATAGACGGGCTGCACCATGTCCGTCAATTCTACTCGGCTCCACCGATAGTCACTATTGGCAATCGCATACTCCGCGTTAAAGAAAAACCGCCCGTTGAAGTACTTGAGCCAGGCAACTCCTGTTAAAGCCTCCTGGTCGAGATTGCCGAGCGTTACGGAAGGGACGTCTGACGTGACCGCACCAAAAACCAGCTTGGTATACCCTCTGGATAAATGCAAGCTACGGTTGAAGGCCGCCACCCCCAGCTCAAGTGGCCCCGAGCTGTACATAACCGCCTGTCCTATGAACCGCTGGCTCTTTGTCTCTGCATCAGGTACTGTGTCATATCCTGACCAGGGGCGTCGGTACCCACCAAAAATGCCTGACAGGAATTGTAGTCCGCGGTTGACGAACTTCAGTCTCGGCGGTTCACTGGGAAAGAAGTAGGTGTGAAAACTCAGCGATCCATAGGGCACGACGAGATATATTGACTCTTCCCTCGTATTCCTGGAAAAGGTAGCGCCAGTCCCGATTGGAAAGTCCTTGGTCCCGAATGACAGAATACCCCACGGGGTCTTCCAGAGCACCTTCAACTGTTCCACCCCGATAATGGACGCAGTATTAAATGCCGAATCGCTGGTCTGAGACATATAGTAACTCTCATAGGGAGGAACCCCCGCCGTGACATCGGCAAGCACCCTCCCGAACAGCGCCTGAAAATATGAAGGATAGAGGATTGTAGGACCGAAGGGAGGGATGAAGATGCTCTGCCATTCAATGTACGCGCCCCTTACGAACTCAAAGGGAATCCCGCTTGTTGGTACGGCAAATTTATTTCTAAAGCCCCCTATGTTCAGCGTCGTATAGAGCGACACGGCCTTATTGAACTGGATCGTGGGATACAGCCTGAGCCTCATATCAGTTATCTGAGCATCGCATCCGTACCGGGAGAATCCCCCACGAGTTATCACGTGCAAACCGCGCGAGGCAAATTGTGGATTGGAGGCCACAAAAGGCTTCGTCGCTCCCGTCCCGTAGTAGAGTGGGCCAGCAAACCCCACAAATGGGTCACCGAATCCTACAGCATCCGCCCCTTGCGGCACAGCAGCGCCGTCCTGGACGGCGGCCTGACCGTAGAGGTCCTGGTCACCTGTCCTGCTGAAGTAGCGATGGCGGTATTCGAACTCCCCCCGCATCCGGAACTCCCACGCCCCCGCGGGAGCCGACACTGTCAGCAGAACCGCGCCGACCACCAGTATCCAATAAACACAACCCATGCGTCCCCCCTTTGTTCGGAAAACCGGTGAAGCGCAATCGAGGGGCACCACACGCGTTGCAACGCCAAAAGGAGATTCAGCGCGAACAAGATGTGTAGGTGTGGGGCAGCTTCAGATTCCACATGAACGTGAGTACTCGCTTCACCCCTCGATTGTGCAAAGGAATATTTGATGCTAACAGTTTCACTTGACACATGTCAACAAAGAAATCGGGACAACAGAGCACCAGTACCATAGTCCGGGCACGCATGACCTTTTGTTGCCTCGTCGTACCAACCGCATCTGATTCACCGAGTTCTTTGCTCGCCAATGGGCACAATAACCTATGAAAAAGTATGACGAAACTACTCGTATATGCCTGTCTGCATTGGTCAGTCATGTTTTATTACGAACCGCGACAAACATGGGTACCGTGTTCCGCAGAACGCTTCGCTACCTTGGAGGGAACCAAACAATGGGAGATGGAGCACAAGGCATTTACGGATCCCCTGAGCGGACGTTCCGAACTATTATCGCCATATCCCGCGCGGCAGTGTGCGCGCTCATGCTTCTTTATGCCACCCCGAGTGGTGCAACGGAGCCCATGCGAACCGGCCAATTGTCGAAGCCAAGACTCCTTGCGAGCGCCGCGGGGCGTTGCTGTGCAAGAGCGAAAAGCCCGCATCCCGTGACCGATGAAATCTCCTCGCTACCTTCGTCACTCGTCCATCGCGCGAACGGGTCATCCGTTTCAGGCAGGAACCGAGGGCGAAGAAGCCTTGCCGGCAAAACGTCCGGGACCGAACCCCCAACGGAGCGAAATCCACTGATGGAAGCAGGCGCCATAGAGCAGGACCCTGCTTTCCGGTATCTCTGGTTCGATCATAAGAAGGGGAGTATCCCGGAAACGCTTTGTGTTACTCTACCGAACGGAGCCTTCCGGGGTGGGCTGTCTCGTCAGGCAGATGAAACGCCGCGCATCGATTACCCTGATGACCGGCTTTCCTCTGCGTTGCGGTACCTCCGGTTCGACCACCTGGAATGAGCCGGAATGCCATGAAACCTTCTTGCAGAGCCGATGAGAGAGAAAGTCCTTCAATTAGCCGGCCTGTGGGGACAAAAACCATTCTGTTGCCGGTGATTTTCTTGACCTGGAGAAGTAACCATGCGTAAACTAAAACCAACGTGGGACAGTGAACCGAGGAGATCGACGCCAAGGAACTTCTCAACCAAGGGGGCCGACATGAGGCACAGGAAGCTCGGGGCAATCCTTGTGGGCTGCTTCCTGATGGGATTCGCTACGGTAAGCGGCGGACCCGCACTGGGAGGGGGCGGCGCGGCGACCTCGAGGATGGATGAGCTGCTGGCCATTGGGAAGGTGTCTTCAACTCCCATAGAATTGAAGGTGTCAATACAGGGACCCAAAGGCACGTACCCGAAGTCCGGTGAGGAGAGCACGATAACCTTCCGGACGAAGAAAAAGGCATACGTGGTGGTCCTTGGTACCTCGGGCAAGGGGTCAGTGGACATCCTTTTCCCGAACCGGTCACATCCGAAGGCACTGGTATCGCCAGACGTCGACTACACGCTGGCGGGAGGCAGGTCGGGCATACTGGCTTTCTCGTCCAAGAAGCCGGAAGCCGCATGGATCGTTTTCTATGTGAGTAGTCAACCCGTCACGCTTCCTGCTAAGCAGATCCCATCCGGTAAAGGATGGCTGAGCGTTTCGTCAAAAGACTCAAGCCGGATCAAAGAACTCGCTGATACCATCAGGTCGATGTCCGAGACCCCGGGGTTCAATCGTATCGCCCTACCGATGCGCCTCAAGCTGGTCGACTGCTTCGCTGAGTCCTGTAACAAGGGGCGCGGTCGACCCAAAGGTTTCCGACTAATGGGACGGCCGGACAGTGAAAGCCCGATCGGAGTCACCGGCGGCCAGGGTCGAGCTGGTTCGACAAAGCGCAAACACATCGGGCAGTAGGATGATTTCTCGATCTCCCGAGCCCTTCTCACATCTGCTGCGCACCGGCTTTTTCATCTCTGTTGTCTGGTGTCCCATTGCCCTGCTGATCGTACTTCTCTTGCCCTTGCCTTTTAGGGAGATCAATCACCGCATTTACGATTCGAAGCTTTCCCTGCTGGTCCGGTGCCGACCTCCTGATTTGTCGCCCGAGATCATTCACTTGGACATTGATGACAAGGCTATCAAGGCCGTCGGGACCTGGCCATGGGACCGGGAAGTGTGTGCGAGAATCGTCGATAGGCTCCGGGAGTATGGCGCGAGGCTCGTCGTCTTCGACATTCTCTATTCCCAGCCCAGAAGGACGGAAGGCGACAAGGCCTTCGTACGATCCGTCGCTGCGGCCGGGAATACGATCACCTCGGTAGCGTTCGGTATCCGCGGCCCGGGACAGGAGACGCCCAAAGATCGGGTCGACCAAAAGAAGTTCAAAGCAGTAAAAGAGAAGGCCTGGAAGCTCAAGGTGCCGAAAGAGGCCCGGGTCCCGAAAGCGTGCACCTTCCGGGACACTCTGGTGCCACTGGCTCCGCTGGCTGACTGCTCCCGGTATGTAGGTCACATCATCGCGGCTGAAGATTCCGACGGCATCCATCGGCGTACTGCACCCTTGATAGCCCTGAAGGACCGGTTTGTGCCAAGTTTGGCGCTCGCTGCCCTTGCAGCCTATTGGGACCTGCCTGCTCAGGCCATGAAGATCAACGGGGAGGGAGACCTGGAGATCAAACACGGCGGTAACACGCTGAGGGTACCTCTCGATTCACAGGGGATGATGCTCATCAACTGGACGTGGCCGCTGAAGAAGTTCTCCCACTATTCGGTAGCGGATCTGCTCAGTAATAAGCCTGATCCGGACAGGCCGGGGCGATACAAGGACAAAATTGTTTTTGTCGGACTCACGGCGAGCGGGATGACCGACTTCGGGGCAAGTCCCCTGGCTCATGACACGCCGCTGAGCAGGCTCCACAGCTACTCGCTGAACACCATCATGAACGGCCCGTTCATCAGGGAGATCAAACCGTACCCTTTGGTCGTGCCTCTGGCCTTACTGGTCACGTTGCTCTTTCTCCTGATGGCCCTCCGGATGCCCTTGGGGAGGAGCATTGTCATTGCAGCGGCTCTCTGCGGCGGATTGGCGGCCGTCACGGTGGCTGTCTTCCTGTGGGGCTTGACGGATATCGGGCTGGCGGAACCTCTCTTCATTTTTGTGCCCGCCGTGGGCCTCCTGCTGACGGTGAAGGCCGTCGCGACCGAACTGGAAGGGATGAAGGCATCATGGGCTCTGCGGCGTTACTTTCCGGCAGAGGTGATCAAACAGGTCCTGGCCGACCCGGCCGCATCGGAGCTGCCCGCGAAAAGGAAAGAGCTGAGCGTCATGTTCGTCGACATAGAGGGCTCCACTGGCATTTCCGAGACCGCGGAGGTCGAATACGTGAAGGACTTTTTTAATGAATTCTACGAGGCCATGGCAGACGCGGTTTTCACCCATGGTGGAACCGTGGACAAGTTCCTCGGTGACGGCCTTCTCGCCTTTTTCGGCGATCCGGTTCCCCTGGAGAACCATGCTCTGTCGGCTGTCAGAGCTGCCGTGGAGATGCAGCAGAAGATGTCCCGGTTGAGCACAAAATGGGCCGAATCCGGCATCAGAGAGTTCCGCAACGGCCTCAGGATAAGGATCGGCGTCAATACGGGCCTCGTTCTTGTGGGAAACGTTGGAACTGATCGGAGAATGGAGTACACTGTAATGGGGTCGGCAGTGAATGTTGCAAGTCGACTCGAGGCGACCGCTCCGGCAGGGGGAATCCGGATCAGCGCGAGGACTCATGCGTTTGTCAAAGATGAGATTCAATGTAAGGGGCCCGAGCGGATCAAAGTGAAGGGAATCTCCGGCGAACTGGAGGTCTATCTAGTCACGAGCCCGGTCCCGCTCGCAGGGGACCCCGAAACCGCCGATCCAAGCAACAAGACGGAAGCATGATACAGTCTCTCGCGGAAGACGGCCGCAAATTCCGGTGTAAGTCCCGCTTGCGCATGGGTGTTTGAGAACATGGGGAATTCAGGTCCGGCAGAGAGGTTTCGTATCGGCTACGACACGGATCCCGGATGCGCCGGAAAAAAGAATGAGGACAGACTTCACGCGGACCCGAACCGCGGGCTTTTCATCGTCGCCGACGGCATGGGAGGTCACAACGCGGGCGAATTGGCCAGCGCCATCGCGGTTGAAACGATCGCAGAAACCGTAGAGAAAAAGCTCAACTCCGAGGAGGAAGTCTCCCACCTTCTCAGAGACTCCATTCTGAGTGCTCATCAGGCCGTTTTGAGATGTTCCCGACTCAAAACGGAATGGCAGGACATGGGCACGACCGTCGTATCGGCCCTCTTCGACAACGACCGTGTCGTGATCGCTCACGTGGGCGACAGCCGAGCCTATCTGATCGAGCATGGGACGATCCGGCAACTCACCGAAGATCATTCCTTTGTGTACGAGTGGCTCAAAGAGGGGACCATATCGCCGGAAGAAGCCAGAATGCATAGGGCTCGCCACGGACTCACCCAGGCGGTCGGGATAGACGACGATATCGAGCCGGATACTTCGGCGCTGCCCTGGGACGGGAACGGCTGCCTGTTGCTCTGTTCGGACGGACTCAGTGACATGCTCTGGGAACACGAGATTCTGGACATCGTGACCCATAGCAACGATCCCGATGAGGCCTGCCGGATCCTTACCCGCGTGGCGAATGAGAGGGGAGGCCGGGACAATATCAGCGTAATTCTCATCTGTGACCCCTCGCGGTACGCGTCCGGCGAAGCACCAGCGGAATCCGGTTCATCCGACGCCGCCGACTAGGACTCCGGCCCTCCCGCCGCCTGGGGAACGGTTGAGGGAGAATCTCATTCCGCTGAATACGCCTTGGTACGATCAGGAAAAGCCAAAGGAGGAACCTGAGATGGGAAATGATCCCAAATGGTACGACGCCCATCTGGAGGAGTATCGCAAGGTAGCTCACATCAACAGCATGGAGCAGTACCGGGAACTCTACAAGAGGTCGATCGATGATGTCGACGCCTTCTGGTCCGAGCAGGCCAAACAGTACCTATCCTGGTACAAGGAATGGGACTCGGTGCTTGAGTACGACCTCGTGGAAGGGAACATCTCCTGGTTCAAAGGCGGCCTGATAAACGCGAGCTATACCTGCCTGGATAGACACGTGGATAAGCTCAATAACCGCGTAGCCTACCTGTGGGAAGGAGATAGTCCCGACGAATCACGGGTGGTCACCTACCTCTCGCTGTACAAGCGGGTCAACAAATTCGCGGCCGCCCTGAAGAAACTGGGGGTGAAAAAGGGTGACCGTGTCGTTATCTACCTGCCCATGATCGTGGAACTTCCTGTGGCAATGCTCGCCTGCGCCAGAATCGGGGCGATCCACTGCGTGGTCTTCGGTGGGTTCAGTGCAGAATCCATCGCCAGCAGGATACAAGATTCCCAGGCCAGGGTGGTCGTGACGGTGGATGGCGGCTATCGAGCCGGCAAGCCCATACCTCTGAAGAAAAACGTTGACGAGGCCCTTGCACAGCGTCCCGAGGTGGAAACCGTCATCGTGTTTGACCGATGCGGGCTCAAGCCTGAACTCCAGGCGGGAAAAGAATACTGGTGGCATGAACTGATCGCGGACCCGACACTTCCCGATTACGTTGAGCCGGAGAAGATGGACGCGGAGGATCCGCTCTTTATCCTGTACACCAGCGGCAGTACCGGCAAACCCAAGGGCGTTCTCCATACTCACGGCGGATACCTGCTCTACGCAGCCATGACCACCAAACTGACCTTCGATCTCAAAGAGAACGAAACCTTTTGGTGCACCGCTGACATCGGCTGGGTTACGGGGCATACGTACTCGGTGTACGGTCCCTTGAGCCAGGGCTATACGAGCGTCCTGTTCGAGGGCGTACCAACCTACCCGGGATTTGACCGATTCTGGCAGATCGTGGCCAAGCATCGGGTGGAGAAGTTCTACACGGCTCCCACCGCCATCCGCTCTCTCGCCAAGGAAGGGGAAGGCCCGGTAAGGAAACACGATATTTCCTCGCTCATGTTGCTTGGCACGGTGGGCGAGCCGATCAATCCCGAGGCGTGGAGGTGGTACTTCAACCAGGTCGGCGGCGGACGCTGCCCCATCGTCGATACCTGGTGGCAGACGGAAACAGGGGGTCACATGATAACCCCGTTGCCCGGCGTTGCTCCCATCAAGCCCGGCTCCTGTTCCTTTCCGTTTTTCGGCGTGGACCCGGTGATTCTCGATCCCGACACCGGGGAGGAAGTCAAGATACCTGACCAGGAAGGCGCGCTCTTCATCAGGAAGCCGTGGCCGGGCATGATTCGCACGGTTTTCGGTGATCATGAGCGTTTCAAGGAGACGTATCTCTCCAGGATTCCGGGAATGTATTTCACCGGGGACGGATGCAGGAAAGACGAGGACGGATACTACTGGATCACGGGTCGTATCGACGACGTCATCAATGTTTCGGGCCACCGTATGGGAACCGCGGAGGTGGAGTCCGCGCTGGTTCTCCACCACAACGTGGCAGAAGCTGCGGTGGTAGGCTTCCCCCATCCGATCAAGGGACAGGGGATCTACGCGTTCGTGACGCTGAACACCGGAACCCCGAAGACCGATAAACTCAAGAAAGAGCTTGTTCAACTGGTAAGAACCCAGATCGGACCCATTGCTACTCCCGATGCGATTCAGTGGGCCGACGCGCTCCCGAAGACTCGAAGCGGAAAGATCATGCGTCGCATTCTTAAGAAGATCGCCGCGGGTGACGTGGAGAACCTGGGAGACATCAGCACCATGGCCGATCCCACGGTTATGGAGAACCTCCTTAGCGAGCGGATCGTTATCGAATAACCGTCCGATCAGATCATCATTGGCGCGTCCCCCCTGATGTGCCCCGCAGAGAGATGAGATGGGAGGTGTCAAAGCCGCGCACTCACAGGAGCCATAGGCCAATGAGGCCAATCGGATAGCCGGAGCGATCGAACCTCTGACCTCTGACCCACTGTCACCTGCTTTTCGGGGCATCGAACCGCGCCACCGTCATAGCCGTCATTCTCTTTGCCCTCCTGATTTGCCCTCCAGGAACAGTCGGTGGTATACTATTAGACATCGGCAGCCGGTTGCAGCGTGGTTTACTCGGCCCGTACGGGCGGTTTCTTCTACGGTACTCCGAATTACGAAAAGAATCGCCGGCCGGCTTGGTACACGCCGTTCAGCCGAATCGGAATCATTTGTCTCAGTGTGGCAAAGCACGATGGCACCCGCCGATCGAATTCAACGAATCGATAAGCTGGGATGTGTGTTCGAGGTGGGAGGATGCGGTTTGGAATCCGCTGCTGACCTGCGGGATATGTACGACAATTTCGGAAGGCTCGCCATCAGTCAGGGGCTCCCACCTGCCAACAGGAGCCATCGTGAGAACTGGATCGACAGGCTCATCGAATGCGGAAGGAACTTCCTTGCCTGGGACGAGGGAAGGGCGATAGGCCACTGCTCCATCATTCCGGATTTCGCCAGGGGAGACGCGGAATACATTATATTTGTAAACGAGCGCTATCGGAATCGGGGAATAGGCACTGCGCTAACCGCTCTGGCTTTGCAAACCGCCGGCTCCATCGGACTGACGAAGATCTGGCTCACGGTCGAATCATACAATTTTCGAGCAATAAGGTTGTACCGCAACGCGGGGTTCGTCTTTGCGGACGAGGGGGGCGAACGAGAACGTACAATGATGCTCAGGCTGTGAAGACGAAATGGTCGGTCTACGTACCGGGCTCGGAGACCGCGTCGTCCTGCAATTTGAAGAGATCCCCCCCGGGAAGTCCGAGTTCTCTGGCCCTGAGCACTCTCCGGAGGAGCTTTCCTGAGCGGGTCTTGGGGAGCTCTTCGAGAAATGCGAGCTGACTCAGGGATACCGCGGACGAGAGACTTGCCCTGACGAACTGCCTGATTTCATGATTGAGCCGTGCCGAAGGCTTGAAGCTCTCCGCGATCGTGACGAATGCCTTCAGGGACGGTTTTCCTTTGGCAGACTCCAGCGAAATCACCGCGGCCTCGTGCACCGCAGGATGCCTGCAGAGCACCTGCTCGATTTCATAGGGACCGACAAATACCTCTTCCACCTTGAGAAGATCGTCCATGCGCCCCTGATGGAAGAAGTAACCTTCTTCGTCCTCCAGCGCCATATCTCCAGTCAAGAACCAGCCGGGCAGCCTGAAATAGGCATCGTATCTCACCTTATCCTGCCATATCTCTTTCATCATGGCGGGCCACCCCGGTTTCAGCGCCAACTGTCCGAGGGTGAGCGGAGGCAACGGTTCCCCGTCTTCGCTAATGATGGCCGCTTCGATGCCTGGCAGCGGTTTTCCCATGGATCCCGGTTTGAGGTCCAGGGAGGCGAAATTGGCCAGGCAGATCATTCCCGTCTCGGTCATCCACCAGGTATCGTGCGGGGGCAAGCCGATGTTGGAGCGGACCCAATGGAAAAGTTCCAGTCCCAGAGTCTCACCCACGGTGCTGATATGGCGCAGCGCTGAGAAATCATACCGCCTCGGCAGATCCTCTCCTTCCTCCCTGAGCCTGCGAATGGTGTTGGGTGTGGTGTACCATACGGCCACCTTGTGACGCTCAAGAGTGCGGTACCAGGTGGATGGGGAAAAGGGATCCCCTAATATCACGGATGTTGCTCCGCACAGCCACGGGCCGAAGGTACCGTACACCGTGCCGGTAACCCACGCGGGATGGCCGTCGGTCCATAGGACGGTATCTTCGGTCAGATCCAGCACGTTTCTGGCCGTCATCTTTAGGCCGATCATGTCCCGGTGCGCATGCACCACCCCCTTGGGAGGGCCCGTTGATCCGGACGTGTAGAGCAGATAGAGCGGTGCATCCTGCTCAACCCACACGATGTCAAATTCATCGGGCATCTCGCGGACCCGATCCTCAATGACCGACTCGATGCGACATATTCCGGGAGCCGGCCCCTGGGTCAGCAGCACCCTTTGCACACCAACCATTGTCTCGGGTGGGAGGTTTTCCGCGAGGTCCGGTTGGGTAAGAACCCCTTTTGGCGTGGAATTGAGGAGGCGGTCTTCCAATTCGTCGAATCCGAGCGTAGGATAGAGCGGAGTGAAGATGACACCGATCCGCGCGCAAGCCAGCATAGCGAAATAGAACTCTGGACAGGGCTCCGTGTACAGGAAGAGCCGATCCCCTTTCTCGAATCCGAATTCCACGAGCAGGTTGGCCCACTGACAAGAGATCCGTTTGAGGTCAAGAAAGCTGAAGCTCCTGATCTCTCCGCCCTTTTCAAAGATGAGGGCTTTTCGCTGGGCCTGATCGGGCAGATCGGCGCGTCGATCGATGGCTTCGTACACGATATTGACTCGATTAGAGTCTCTCCAGGTGAACTCGGATTCCATATCCGACCACGAAAAGGTTCGGTATGCTTCAGCATAGGAACTGAGGTTTGCGTCGGATCTTGCCGCCTTGATTCTGGATCTCATCATCGGTGGTCTCTCCGGAGTCTGATCAACCTACCCATACGCGATAAGGTGAGTGGATGGGACGGGCAATGGAGAGCAGTTCCTCTCCAAGGGCCGTCGGCTCGCTCGGAAGATCCTCCGGTGGTTCGGCTTCGGTCAAGGCCAAGCAGACTTTCTTTACCGAATTGACCAATGCAGGGATCCTGTACCCACCTTCCAGAGCGAGCAGAAGAGGAGGATTGCCCACCTCGGCCCTGAGTTTCAATAGCAATCTTGTCAAATAACCGAACGCGCGTTCCGTGACTCGGGTTCTGCTGAAGATATCCTGGTTATGCAGGTCGAATCCCGCCGCAACCATGATCAGGTCGGGACGGTACCGCTCCACTGCGTTGCCGACCACCTCCCGATAAAGGTGTGCCACGTCAAGGTCCTCGATCCCTTTCACCAAAACGAGATTTACGTTGAATCCCTCCCCATCTCCTGTTCCCGTCTCTTCCCATTCGCCCGTGTAGGGAAAGATGTTCGTGAAATGCGACGATATGTACAGGACCTCATCTTCCGCGTAAAACAGATCCTGTATAGCATTACCATGATGGATATCCCAGTCAACAATGAGAATCCTCCTGCAGCCGTATCTCCTCTGTGCGTATCGAGCCGTCACGCCGAGGTTGTTGAAAACGCAGAAGCCTCCCGCCCTGTCGGGCTGGGCATGGTGTCCCGGCGGCCGAACCAAGGCAAAGCACGCGTCGCAGACCCCCTCTTTGAGCGCATCCAGCGCGGTTACGCAACCCCCGGCCGCGAGCCAGGCGGCCATGTACGTCCTGGGGCTGGAGGGAGTGTCCTGCGCCAAATGGGTGAATTCCAGGCCCGCGGTGTGCAGAACCGTCCGCACGTACGCGGGTGTATGGACAGCCTCGAGGTCTTCCAGCGTAATCGGTTTCGGTTCGACGCGGATCAACCCCGCGGGAAATTCCGTGTCGAGCATCTTGTAGACGTACTTGAGACGGTTCGGGTGTTCCGGGTGAATGATCCCGGGCTTGTGTTCCAGATACCTCTCATCCCTGACGATGCCTACTTTGAGGGCCATGTCACGCCTCAGATCCTCAGTACCATCTTGCGTTCGGAGACACCCCTGTTACAGAATTGGAAGCCCATCTTTCTGTAGAGCCTGATAGCCCTGAAATTGTCCGCCTCGACGGTCAACCAGATCGATTTCAGCCCCAGTTCGCCCGCCTTCTCAATGGCAACGGCGGTGAGCACCGTGGCCAGACCTCTCTTGCGATGAGGGGATGCCACGAAGATGAGGTATTCCCCGTCGTTTCCTTCGAGGTTGGGAACCAACGCGGCGTGTCCGACGATCCTTCCTTCCCTGATCGCGACGAAGTTCTCACCGTGTTTGAGGAGTGTTCTTATCCACTTCCGTCGGGTCTGTTGATCCAACGGAGGGAGGCCCTGAGCGACAGGTTCGGGCATGAAGGTGTCGTACATCTCCACCAGGAACAGGATATCCTCGGACCTGCAACTCATCACCGCAAACGGGTCGCCGAGGTTATCATGATAGGCCTTTTTCTCCGCCCGGTGCATGGCATTCCTTCGCCGGAGCGTGCTCAGGATACTAACCGGACCGTGGTTCCGACGGACGGCGGCCTCCGTGCCGAGCCTCAGGTTATTGTTCGGCGCCGGTCACACTTCGCGTAGCTCCAAACGACCTTTTACCAAACTTTCAACCACATCGGCATCGGCAAGGGCAGCCGCGTCGCCCAGATCGTAGACCTCTCCGGCCGCAATTCTCTGAAGGAGCACTCGCAACATCTTCCCACTGGGGGTCTTCGGCAATGTGTGGGCCCACTGGATCACATCAATCTCAGCAGGCCCGCCTATCTTGGTACGAATCAGATTGGCAAGCTCACGCTTCAATTCGTCCCTCTTCTGCGCGCCGGGCACGGGCTGTACAAACGCGTATATCCCCCGGCCCTTGCGGGAATGAGGAAAACCGACCACCGCAGCTTCAGCAACGAGATCATGACCGATAAGTACGGACTCCAACTCCGGAATACCCAGTCGGTGGCCCGCTACATTAATTGTGTCGTCAATTCGCCCGGTAATCCGATAGGAGCCGTCCCGATCTCTCGTGGCACCGTCTCCGGTGAAGAAGAGCCCAGGAACACGGCTGAAATATCTTTCCCGGAATCGTTCGTGATCGCGGAATATCGTCCTGGCAATTGCGGGCCAGGGTCTGCGCAGGCACAGGACGCCTTCCTGGTCCGGGTATCTGACCTCGTCACCTGTATCAGGGTCGAGTATCACGGGTTCCACGCCGAAAAAGGGTCTACCGCAAGAGCCCGGTTCGGCGGCGTCCACGCCCGGCAAGGGAGAGATGAGATATCCGCCGGCCTCGGATAGGCAGTACGCATTCACCACGGGACAGCGCTGACCACCGATGTTCTCGTAGAACCACTGCCAGGTAGACTCACCGACCACTTCCTCAGTAAGCGCCAGGAGCCTCAAGGAAGACAGGTCACGCTCACCGTTCTTTCCAGTTCCACCCGAAATGAGCGATCGGACGGTGCTGGGCAATGTGCAAAAGGTGTCCACATTGCACCGTGAGATGATCGAGCGCAATCTGTCCAGACCGGCACGCTCCGGGGAACCCTCGAAAAGTAGGCTCGTCAGACCGTTGAGGAGCGGACCGTACACCGCATAGCTGTGACCGGAAATCCAGGCGATATCCTCGCAATGCCACAGGACGCCCTCATCTTTCATGTCCAGGACAAAAGAGGTGGTCATGGCGGCATAGAGCAAGTACCCGCCGTGAGTGTGGACTAATCCCTTGGGTCTCCCGGTCCCGCCGCCGACGTAGAGGATGAACAGCGGATCTTCCGCTCCCATGGGTTCCGGGGCCACGGAAACAGGCAACGTTTGGTCTTCAATCGCCTCGTGCCACCAGATCTGTCGCGGATCCCGTAGTTCGGTTGATTCGCTCGAACGCTTGACCACGAAGACGGTTTCCACCGAGGGTGATTCCCTGATAGCGACATCCACATTGGGCATCAGCGGCGCTCGTTTCCCCGAGACAATGCCCACGTCCGCAGTGATAACAGCCTTGGCTTCACAGTCACTGATGCGGTAGGCGAGAGATTCCGCGCTGTAACCGGCAAAGACCACACAGTGAACGGCTCCGATGCGCGCGCAGGCGAGCATGGCCACCGGCAACTCGATGATCATGGGCAGATAGAGCACGACCCTGTCGCCCCGTTCGACACCTCTGGATTTGAGCGCCGCCGCGATCCTGTTCACCCGATCATAGAGGTCCGCATAGGTAATCGACGCGGACTGGTCCGCGTCATCCGCTTGCCAAAGAAAAGCCGTCTTGTCCGGTTGTCTTTCCGCGTGACGATCCACACAATTGTACGCCGCGTTCAGCACTCCGCCTCCGAACCACTCCACCCTTGCTTCTTCCATCTCGTAACGGAGCACGCGATCCCAGCGCTTTTCCCATGAGAGGTATTCCTCGGCCTTCTCCCCCCAGAATTCCTCCGGGAAGTCCAACGATTTTCCGTAGAGTTCTTCGTAGTGCGGAATGTCTTTTATGCGTGCCGCTTTGCGGTATTCTTCCAGGACAGCGTCATACCCTTCCGGTGCCGCCGACATCTGATATGCTCCCATTTCCAGCCTGCCAAGAAAGACCTGTCTTGGACCAGTAGCGGTTACTACAGACTGGGTTACCCATTGCCGGACTCAGCGTTGACTCTTACACGAATCGGAAATCCGAGGCAAGATGCTTTCGGGGCCGTGCTGCAACCGCTCACCCTGCTTGGAGGAGAGGTTGTGTAGTAATTCTGGTCGCTTGTCTGGAGCACCCAATCTCGTGTTACGGCATGCTTGTGGGAACCCTGTTGTTCCGGCTTTTCCCCGAAACATCATGGCAGGCCGGGACATGTGCTGTTGTGCTTGCTACATACGCGGACCCGGACAGGAAAACCACCTCAACGGCCGCTTGGTCTTCTGACGAAGACTCCCGGCAAACTCTCGGAAAGGCGTCGCCGTCAGGATTTGGAGAAGCCCCAGGAATCGTTGGGCTCTTGACAGGAAGCGGCTCTGCCTGTAATCTTGTATGTGCTCGGCCCATTTCCGGAGAATTGTGCCGATCCCGTCGCTTGCTTCATATTCAGCACATCGCAACTAAACGAAGAGGAGCTACGTATATGCCTTATTCGATCGATCAGGACGTGTGCAAAGGATGCGGAACCTGTGCGAGAGTCTGCCCCATGCGGGCTTCGAGCGGAGAAAAGAAGCAACCCCATTCCATTGACGTGACGAAGTGCATCGAGTGCGGCGTCTGCGGAAGAGCCTGCCCGTACGGCGCCATCCGGGATCCTCAAGGCGGTACTCCCAAACGGATCAAACGAGCCCTGTGGCCTAAACCCTACGTGTTCGTCGAAGATTGCGTGGGGTGTGAGGTCTGCGTCGCGTGCTGCCCCTTTGAGGCCCTCGGCATGGGGGAAGTCGACGATGAAAGCGTTGCCGCGCTCTATGACCCGAAGGCGTGCGTCGGGTGTGGCCTCTGTGAAGAGGGATGCCCGGTCCATGCAATCCAGCTTGTCTGGCCCGAGCCGATAAAAAAATCCGCGTGATTTTTCAGGGGATAATCCGGAGGAATCCCTTTCGGCGAGAGGGGTTCCCGCAGATCCACGGACGTAAACTTGGTGCTCTTTTTCGCAAGGCCAGTCACGTATTTGTTCCACCCGTGTTCATCCCCGTGAGGAGGCCTGAACGGAGCCGCAGGAGGCGTCAGGCCGGCGAACCCCGGATCGGAGTTCCGGGCAGGCGCGGGAATCGAGGCTCAGAGAGCGTTCGGGCAAAACAATGACCCATTGCGGCGGGGAGGGGTGTCATTATGCCCTGACGGCACGCCAAAGTCTGCGGGTAAGTGCTCGAATCCTCCGCGACGTCGTCCGCGATTGCGCGGTGGTCGCCGGTAAGGTGGTCATCCACTGGATTCCGAGGTGAGACCCGTCTCTCATCCGGCCCCCCCGACGCGTATTGGTCCAGGGAAATCCTGTCGAATCGTCCATGAGAATTCCCGCTCGTATTTTTTCGGGAAATGTCATAAATGGTTCCTGGACGCCGGGCAAAGCCAGCGTGCCTTCACCGGGGACTGCTCCCGAACGCGGTCTATTGCGTTGGAGGACGCGCTCTGGGGGGATTCCTCGCGGGAATGGAATTGGCCGGGGCGGGGGGGTGACCGGTGAGTCCGTTCCAGGGTCGGACCCAGCTTCGGAAGGCTGTGGACACGGCTGAACGAATCGGGAACCGGGCGATTTTTTCGTTGTCGAAAAAAAAGAGCTTGACAGATTTTGCGAAGGGATCTAATAGTAGGGATTCGCTGCCGGAGGGAAGATGTTCTCTCGGCCGCGATGGTTTTTCCCTTGACAGCGATCGAGGGAGTGCCTACACTGGTAATCGGGAGATGATCGTCCGAACCGTCCCCGTCGATCTTTGAAAACTGAATAGCAGAACGTTTGGGTCAACGTTTTTCGGTTATATAGTTTAACTGGAGAGTTTGATCCTGGCTCAGAACGAACGCTGGCGGCGTGCCTAACACATGCAAGTCGTACGAGAAACATGCCCTTCGGGGCATGGAGTAAAGTGGCGCACGGGTGAGTAACACGTGGGTAACCTGCCCTGTGGTTCGGGATAACTGGCCGAAAGGCCCGCTAATACCGGATAAGACCACGGGAACCTCGGTTCCCGAGGCCAAAGTCGGCCTCTCGATGAAGCTGGCGCCAGAGGAGGGGCCCGCGGACCATTAGCTTGTTGGTGAGGTAACGGCTCACCAAGGCCGAGATGGTTAGCTGGTCTGAGAGGATGATCAGCCACACTGGAACTGAGACACGGTCCAGACTC
>CAZCDS010000049.1:0-48959 GCA_964497585.1 uncultured Syntrophaceae bacterium | reverse complement strand
TCCCATAAACGGGCCTGCTTCCTGGACACTCAACAGAGCTGATCAAGCAGGCGCATGAAAACCGGTTCCTAAGGAGTTGCTCGTGACTCACCCATTCACCTATCCCGCTCGGCTAGCCCTTTCTGCTGTGACTCTGGCCCTTGCGACTCCCATATTAGCCCTGCCCGTCATTGTGACGAGTATCTTCACCCGGTCGGATCGAATGGGGTTTTCGATCATGCGCGTATGGGCATCAATAGTCTCCAGGGCAATGGGTTTGACCTTTTCACTGGAGGGTGAGAAGAACGTGGTCCCATCCCATTCCTACATCGTAACACCGAACCACCAGGGAAACGCCGATATCCTAGCGCTTATCAGGACTCTGCCGGTACCTTTTCTCTGGGTGATCAAGAGGGAAGTTCTCCAGATACCTTTCCTGGGATGGGCGCTCGGGAGGATGGGAACGGTTTCCCTGGACCGTGCCGACAAGGAGCAGGCTGTCAAGAGCCTTAACCAGGCGAGCGACAAATTGTCCGACGGGTGGAGCGTCATCATCTATCCTGAAGGCACTCGAACACGTGACGGCAACCTCATGCCCTTCAAGAAGGGTGCTTTCAGGCTGGCCATCAAGACCGGGGTGCCGATTCTGCCTGTTACCACTAACGGCGCATTCAAGGTCATGCCCAGGAAGGCGACGCTCTTCAGACCCGGCCATGTTACCGTCACCATAGGCGACCCCATTCCCACCGAAGGGCTCACCGATCGGGACCTTTCCAGCCTTATGGAAAATACCTATAAAGCCGTCCTCAAGAACCTCAACGTGGATTACGACCCATTTACCCTACCGACTCCGAGTCTTCTGGACGCTGAAGACCCAGCACGAAGATGATTCCTTAAGCTTCCGCACGGTTCATGGTACCTTCCTCCAGCCTTCCGGCAACTGCGCCCGTCTCTTCAGACAGCAGAAAAAATGAGGACCGACCCTTTTTCACCCTCGGTCCCGAGCATTGAGGTCGGTCCGCAAGGGTACGACGGCTCAAGTCCCTTTCCGATACACCGGATCTATTCAGCAGGAGTACGAATATTCTAGCCGTCACGTCTCTTTCCTCGCGGGTTCCAACATAAAGCCCCCGAGCATGGTCATTATTAGTGCTTGACGCATTGGGGAGCCGTGGCGGCCTGGACCAGAGACGCATGGACAGATCGGATAGGCAGATGAAAGCTTTGGAAAAGATCGTCACGAAGCTGGTGAGAGACGCCGATGAGCTTGAGCGGACCATGGAGAGAACCGAACCATCCCGCTATTTGGAATGGTTCCTCTCGGTCCCAGCGGACTCAGAGCTTTTTCTTGAGAGAAGAGCCCGCTCAAGCAGAAGGTAGGACCGAAGTCTTCCTATACCGAGCAAACAGAAAATTGCTCGTATCACTTGTCACGTGGCAACTGATACAGGCCGTTTTTCGAACTTGGACTCATCCAGAGACGCCACTGAGGAGTGACCTCCAGGCGGTAGAGGGCTTGGCGATCAGCCTGTAGGACTGATTCACTGGTCTACCAGAACCTGAAAAATCACTCGTATCACGCTCAATTACCCCGGATTCATAAGATCTCAGGGCTATCTTCGGTTACAGACCCAAAATCTTGTGGAGAATGGCTTTTGTTACCATGTACGTTGGTTGGAACAGTTCCTCACCCGTGCGAGCAGCGGCCAGAGTTTGGCCCTCGACAAGCGGGTTATCCGATGCGTAGTAGGCATATCTGACTCGTACGTCTCTGGAAACGTGTCCCTTGATGACGGCAACATGGATGGCGTTGTGATAGTGGAAGCCCTCCATCTCCACTCCGACACCCTTCCAGTCCGATGTCCGAAAACCTTCGAGCACGTCCCGATTCTGCAGCGAAGTGCCGAGAGCCGTCAGGACTGGTCCGGAATATACCGTTGCGGACTCATCGAAATCTTCGCAGGTCAAATCATTGTCCACGAAAAAGCTGACAGGGGCCCCACACAGCGTATGGGCCGACGGAAGAATTATGTCCCCCCTATTTCCGACCAATGTGCCCGCTTTCCCCATTACGGAAACGGAACGAACCCCGGACCGTTTTGAAGACTCTCCCCAGTGAAGGGATTTCAGAAGTTCTACCATCAACTCATAGCCTTGAATACCGAAAGCATGGTCCATCACGAGAATCACGGGCTTCTCTTCCCGCATCATCCAGGTGTTGAACCGCATCGCCGGGTGATGATCAAGGGTCGTGAGCATCGAGGAGTCCACCACCTGACAGTCAGCCATGGTTCCGCTCGCGTCCGGAATTTCATGGAAGCCGTGATTTCGGGCAAAGTCTCTCACGTGATCTTCTTCGTTCCGAATCCTTTGGATGAAGCTATACACGTTCTCGCCGTACCGTCCATGCTTCCCGGGTCCGACTGCCGCATATCCGTACAACAGGTTCATTGCGCTGTGCAGGTTTGAGCTTATGACGTGAAAGGGCCGATCCTGCAACCCGAGCGCAGACAGTTCGTCTCTTATGGCCTCAGCCCATTTTCTCCCATAGATATGATTCCCCAGGAGGCTCGAGGACAGAGCGACCGCCAAATGAACGATCAGGCGGTGATCCTTTGCAAGGCTTTCCTCTCCAAGTTTGCCCAGTTTGTAAATGATATCAAAAAAATTCCTCTTGTCGTTCCCTTCGTGCCCGGTCGTTTCAAAGTAGTCGTATGTCTCCCTGGTTTCACTATAGGTTCTGCCCAATATGACGCTGAGATGCCAGATTGCCTGGTCCAGTGGCAGGCCACGTGACTCGGCTTCGCGGTCCAGATACGCTTCCAGTTCATTCCATTCCGCTGTCGTATTACCTAACTCGTCTCCCGTGCGGCGATAAATCTTCTTGGCTTCAACGTGGAGAAAGGTCAGATGTGTCAGAAGATCGTAGATTTCGGATCGTCCCCTTGTTACGACGGAGGAGATCTCTCTCTCTCTCATGTACCCGATAGGATATTGCCCTTCTCTTGGGTGCTTGGACCCTCTCAAACGAGGCCCCTTCCAAGTCGTCCAGGGAGGTGAGAACAATGCGATTGCAGCCTTCAATACCCCGTGGAAGTCTGTCCAGAACGAATCTCAAACCGTCAAGCTCTACGCTCCTCGGGTCATTCATGGTTCCATAGATCTCGGGACTGAGTGTACGCAGGGCTTCCTCAAACGCCTGCCCGTACTCGCCTGACATATTGCAGTCGCCTCCCAGCATAACAGCGTCGGCGATTGTTACGATCGCCTTGATTGCATTCCTTGCGCTATCCGATCCGGTGATTCTTTCCATGATAGATCTCGCTGTCTTCCGGAGTCACGACAGGTTGCGCGGTGTGCCCGATATTCACCGGCATCATTCCGCGATATCCCGAATACGCGTTGTTCTGACTCATCAACTAGCTTTCCGTGGGATTTCGATCCGCAAATCGGCGTTGCTGCGCTTCCGAAAATGACCCGGCGACCCGAATTTCCACATTTGTCTTGAATCAGCGGTCTTTTCCAAGAATTCGGACATACCACTCCTTTGGCCCCACGGTCAAAGGCCATCTTGTCCAAACCGGCACACCGTAGTTGTTCACCAAGAGATCAAAGATGCGGGCTTTTTCTTTTCTTTCTTCGTGGGACATGTCCGTGCGGGAGTCTCCAAATCAGCCTGGCACTGTTTCCCACCTTACCACAGCTTCTAGGTACGTCCGAGACCACGCAGAGAAATGGACGAGAAGCACCGTGAGAGCGTTTCTGCGCGAAGCTCCGCAGTTGGCCATGTTGAGGGATGGCCGCTTTAGGAAGTTTTGGACCGAGTCGAGTCGGAATAGGAGATAACTTGATGATATGACACCTGATATCCGTCGGTGTACTCCTCGCACGGGATGAGCCCTCGTCTCCGCAAATCACGGAAACGAAGGAAAAGGCGTCCAAGAGGCGATCTAAGCGATTGCCGGTTTGAACCTGCGATGTCTCATCTAATGAGAGAAGGGAAAAGTATGTCGCGTGACAATCTGGAGCGCATGCATGTTGCCCATCATTACCGCGTTACAGTCAGGTCAGGGTGCCGAGATTTTCTGTCTACGCCCTATTCACAAGGTAGATTCCACCGGCAACCATGATGAGACCGATCCATAGTAAGACCGTCAGATGCTCGTGAAGAAAAACCGCGCTAAGAATGACGCCAAATATGGGGGTCAGGAAGGTGAACGCAGAGATACGGCCAGCCTGGAATCGGTGGAGTAGCCAAAACCACGCCAAGTAACTGGCGAAGGCCACGATTGTCGATTGGTAGAATAGGGCTGCTATCACAGGCTCAGTGAGGGAGACGGGCACTCCCCATTCGAACGACAGTGAAGCGACGACCAGCAGGGGAATGGAGAAAAAGAGCTGCGCAAAGAGCGTCTGGAAATGAGTGATCGGGGCGTTCCAAATGAACCTCTTCACGTATATGGTGGTCGAGGCCCAGAGAAAGCCGGTTCCAATCTCCATCAGATCCCCTACCCAATAGGAGGGCCCTAGCGTCATTGATCGTGACCCGAAGACCAAACAGAGTCCTACCAAGGAAATGATAGCCCCCGCGGCTTTCGAGACTCCTAGTTGTTCGTCGTGCAAGAACAGGTGAGCAAGGAGCAAAGTCCATAACGGCTGGGTATAGATAAAAATCACAGCTCTGGATGCATCGGTTAGCGCGAGCCCACGATAGAGAAAGATAAACTGGACACCGAATAACAAGCCCAAGGTCGGTCCGTGCCTCAAGAAACCTCGCGGGAGAAAGACCCGCTCCCTGACCGTCATTGCATAAAGCCAGAGCAAGAAGCTTGCTACAATGGAGCGGATAGTGGCCGCCATGATAGGTGAAATGCCTTGGTTGCTAACCTTTATGGTGACCAGGTTCCCGCCCCAGGTTAGGCAGAGCACGACAAGGAGCACTACACCGGTCAAGGGAATACTGGTCGACGACTGGTTGATGTGGCTCAAGCTGACTCCACCTCGATATTGCTCATCGTGCCCAAAGGGAGATGACCGTTTGGGGTCCGCCGATTGCCTCTACAGGAGTCTATCACGCCGTCGAGTTCAGCGAAACGGGATTGTCCCAAGCTAGAGATTCTTGCTCAGAAGCCCTCAGCCTAATTCTGAGCAAGTTTCTGAAGTCGGCAATAGTCTAGCATAGCCGTTTCAGGGAAAATCACAACTAATAACTATTATTTAGTTCATCTTCTTGTCTTCACTGGTGTTTCTGGTCACGGCCCCCTTGAGCGTGGAAGGTCCGCGCACCGGCAGGAACACAGAAATGGACGAGAAGGCAGTTGAGATGCGATCCGAGTGATTTTGAGCTTAAAACGGGTTGAAAAGAACGAGGGCGGACCGAATAACTTGTGTCCCCTACTCCTTTTCAATGACCCTTCAACTTGCTTGTGTTGCGGCTAATCGTCTTGAAGCTAGGAATTCCCTTGAGTATTGACCTGATCGCCGACAATACTGCTCCGAAAAGCGCCGTGCTTGCCATGAACGCCGCCAAGAGACCCGTACCTAACCAATGGCAGGTCCATTCGAGCCAACTCTTCTCAAGGATACGGCCGAAAGCGGTCTGCTCGACGACGAATATCTCAGGATCGTCAGGTTTGGGTACGAGTTTGTAGCGCAAAGCCGCAATAGCGTCGACTATCCAGGCGACAGGCCATAGGATCGACAGGAGAATCGCCCCAACAGGTAACAATACCAGAACCACAGCTGTGAGAGGAACAATCATTGCCATCCTCAACAAGATTGACATTTTTGCCATGAGGTCCTCCTTTTGTGAGACTTTCTTCCCGTGCAATTGACGAGTCGACAATGCCACGCCAGTAGAGGCGGACGAGGATTCGTCAGGAAGTAAGCACAGGACGCAATCCGAGTCTTTCAGCCTCCAAATCGAATTCAGTTTGTTCGGTGATTTCATGACCTCGTTTGGACGACGCCTTCACAAATGCTTCTACCGCGCATCCCGGCCACCTGGAATAAGGGACGCTCTCCACCGGCCCGTACCCCGGCAGACCGGGCCGAAACATCGTACCCTCTTTGCATACGGCTACTTTGTAAAACAAGCAGCCTTTTCTGATGATTGTGTTGCGCAGTTCTCCCCGAATCTTCGGATGCGTATCGTCGATGACAGTTGTTCCCGAGGTTAGATGTTCCGCGTACGGTGTGAAATCTTCCCCGCGAGCGGTTACGACTACGACCATGTTCATCTCGGAAATAATTCCTACAGCATCTTGCGGCGGGAGGCACCCGTCTTTGGCGGTCAGATCCGTCTTCACCACTCGCCGGAATCCGAGATTACTGAGGTGCTCAGCGATCGGAGCGCCAATGAATCCGCGAGCCCCCACGATCATAAGCGCAAGATCCTGCGAATCGAGACCTCTACCTCTCAGTATTGCCTTTACCGTGGAGACAACACAGAAGACCGTTCCCAGAATGCCCGAACAGAACGGCATCGTTCCGGTTCGTGGCTCTCGCTCTTGAAGGATCTTTGGCAACGTCCCGGCTACGGCAATCGTTTTGGCTCCCCACGACCTCTGGAGGTCCAGAAGTTGATCCACAATCTGCGTACAGAGGCCGGCGTCTCCCACGAATTCCGCCGGAACGTTCGGCGTCACGAGGGTGATTGCGCGGAGATCCTTACCCCAAATTATGCCGCCGGGGCGTGCCGTTCCATGAAGCAACCGACGCATCAATCCAGGCGGGCCCGCAAAGCGAATATCCGAAGGCGTGCCCGGATAGACGAGAAAGAGGAAATCAGGCGAGAAGATTCCCCAAGCTTGCAACATGGACAGTACCCAATGGACGGGAATCCAAAAGACATAGCTCACCGTCATAAAGGCTGCAAATCGTCCCCAAAACGCGACAGTTCGTTTGACCGTGGTTCCAACGGATTTTCTCCGTCTCGATGATTCGGGCTCAGGCTTTGTTGCCAGAGTGTCGTGCGCCGGCGATGGTGCATCGGGAATGTCCGATTTACAGGCTCCATTTACCGGTCCATTCCGACTTTCATGAGCGATCATAAACATTCCTTTCGCGGTCAGCTCCGTCCTGATGGACTCATGTTTGCGGCGGGCCTTGGCTATCCAGGTGAGTTCACTTGGATCCGGCTCAAGGCTGGTGTTTTCAAAACCGGTCAATTCGAGAAAACTCTCCATTTCCCGTCTGCCGCGATGCTTCAACCGCCATCGAGCTGTGATCTCAATCCATGGCCGGTAAGGGTTCCCGGTTCCGATGTTGTTGAACATGAGGGTTCCTCCGGGCAAAACAATTTGGCAAAACCTTACTATAAGTTCCCGAATGAACTTGTTGCTCAGATAGTCAAATAGTCCTCCGGCATAGACCAGGTGAAAACCGTCTGTCTGCCCCAGTAATTCGAAAAGATGCTCGGTCTCACTCAGAATGTTGGCGTGGACGACTCTGATGTTTCTTTGAATCCCTGAAAGCCTTTTCGAAGACTCGGCGAGAGCCTCGTCATCGAGATCTACCAGCCAGATTTCAGCGCCGGAAGACTTGATCTCTTCCTGCACACTTTCGAGATCTCGGGAGGACCCGCAGGCGACGGAAAGGATTCTGGGATTCATCAGTGTTTCACAGGCTTGCCGGACTTCGTCAGCCTGAATGAGGAGCTTCTCTCGATGCTGCCTCGCAATAGGCGAATTCACAGCGATTGTACCCAGTGAGCCTCCTATGGAATTCGCCGGCTGACGTTCACGGCGATCCACAATCATGTCTATTATTTCAAAATCACCAGGATACCCTCTGGGCCATTGCTGAACGTGACGACCAAACGAAGATAGTCCATGGATTCGCCATGCGTTCAGGATCTGTTGGCGAATCCTGTATCGGCTCATACCGGCCTCTTGCGCAATCTGCATCAGGGGGATTAGTCTACAGAGTAGGCGTGTCAGATCCTGAGCCAGCACCGCTTCAGAGTACTGTCCTTGGATTTGTTCCAGTTGCAGAAAGGCCTGGTCTATCTCATACAAGCGATCCTCAATTGACTTCCCGTCATCGCGTTCCCTGAAATGACGATACATCTGCTTTAGTTTCTGCGTTTCAAGAAAGAAGCAATCAGGCGTGGAGTGCAGGCCCATCGATTCGCTGTTGCCGTTGCAAGATGATTCTTTCTCATTTTGAACGCCCTCATAGTCGCCGTTTCCCTTCTTGGAAGGAGGATTCTTATGCTTGCTGCCGCTGAACTTGTCGATTCCCTGACTCATCGTAGTAACCTCCGACCGAGTTTCAACATGAGGTGGACTGTCACTGGCGATCACCACATGAGATCTCTTCTGACGCTTGACCCGCGGATTCAAATCCCGAAATCGTCGGATTCTACCTTCGGTAACCTCAAGTCTCCTGTGTAATGAGGAGCAAACAGAGCTTATGATGAACAAGAGAAGCCCTCATGTTATCTTTTCGTCTCTCTCGCAGCTTCTACGTGACATGAAATACCTGAGAATGATTACGATGAGCGCTGTGCCCAACATAACAGCACCGGAAACAACGATATAGATCCCGAATGTGTCAAGAAGTGTGTCCCAGGTGACAAACTCAGGCAAATTATGCAAGTTCCCATTTATTTCGTACATGATCGTTCCTTTCTTCAGGCGGAATTCAACACTCTCCATAGCCTCCTGAGCCTGATATTTTGTCGAGCGAGTGGAGTACGCGTGGAGCGACCGAGATAAAATGGGGACTATTGCTGCACCGCTCCCCTACCGGCCAAGACCTACCCACGTATGGTTAATGTCCTTCGGCCTCTGAAAGCATGGTTCGTAGGAGATCGTCGGACGTAGCAAAAAAACTGGCAAGAGTTCATCAGAGCCATGCTGTATGCGCCGACCCGACTACTTTTGTTACGCATCGCATTCGATTTCGATTCATAGGACAGCGGCTTCTGGAAGAAACAACAAACGCCCGTCCGGGCAAGGGGTCTCAGGATTGGCCGCTGCTTGACCCGAGACGGGAGGCAAGCGGAATCTCAGAAAGAGCCGCGAAAAGAAAGGGAGGTAATCAGGAATGAAAAAGGTGACAAGAGTTGTCGGCATGGGGTTTGTGATTGCTACCGTCGTGGCAATCGGAACCGTCTCTGCATATGCCGGGCTGTGGTACGCATCGGTGGTGCCCGTTGACATTACGGTGACGCCCGCGCCATGTGTGCCTCAAACATGTCCTCCGCGGGTACGTGTTCCCGCGTGTCCTCCGCCGGTCTGTGGCCTGACTGAAAGACCTTGTTTTCCCAGCAGAATAGGATACTGGACCGGGCCTGCACGGTTAGGGGGTCAGCCTACGTACAACGAATACAGCACGATCACGGGAGGTCACAGCCAGATCGTCGATGTGGGTCTGAATGCCGTCGGACGGCCTGCCCACGTGTTCCAGAACTCCGCGGGAGGAACCACGGTAATGAAATATATTGCTCGTTGAGCATTCGTCTTACCAGTATGCTACTGCTTCAAGGGACCGGCGGCACTGCCGTCGGTCCCTTTTTTCTCGGAAGTTCACCGGGAGACATTTGTCTTCTCCGAGCCTTCGTGCCTCTGCAGTTCAAATGTCTTCCCTTCTTCCTCTTCTTGGATCCTTCGTAGCCGAGCGTTCGGCGAGAGTTCACCTCCTGAAAGACGTGAGAAACAGGGTGCACGATGTCCAGGTACCTCTTGGCGATCCAGATTGAACGAGTTCATCCCACAATGCGTCCAGAAACCGCTGCTGTTCCTTCATGTCACGGTCGCGGGCGCAGCCGATCTTGTCCTTTCCCCAGAGGCGGGTCAGCCGTGCTGAAGGTTGATTGAGCAGGATCCCTACGATCATCTCGCGGCCAAAGGGTGGCTTGATTTTGAAAGCGCCTTCAGAACCCAGCTCTACTATTCTCGTGGCACTCACCCGCCCGGGGCGATGATGCGGTTCGGGGTAGAGTGGATGGATGACTCCGAGCGTATCCACATTGAGGATATATGCGTACCCCTGAGTGTCCGCGGCGGCTCTGAAGGAGATTGTGTCCCCGTCCACGGCTTCGCCGGTGGCCCTCGGTTTTGGACCCTTGACCGCGTACGCGAGATGAAACCGCTCCCCCGCTGCTCGGTTGCGCAAATCCGCGATTTCGGTCTGGATGACGTACGCTCTGATGTTCCCGATCAGGCCGGGCAGCACTTCGGCCATGGTCGATCCGACGTGCGGCTCCCAGTACGTGCCCGTAGAATCCGAGAGCCGAACTGCGAAAGAACCGCCCCGCTTTTCGACCGTCACGAGGCATACGATCGGTGTGGTCTCGGAAGTCCAATGGATTCGTGGGAGGGCCCGCGTTATCTCCGATCGCAGCTTGTCCGCTTCGCTGTTTGTCAAGCCAGTGCCGGTCCTGAGGTGGCACGGGATTCTTTCGGTCCGTGCAATGCGCTGAGGCTCGGGAGAGGCCTCGGACACGATAGCGACTCGAGCAAGGGCGACCGGTTGAAACTCATGTTGCGGGACCTGGTTGAACCCGTGACTCTGGACCTCCGATTTCACGTAGCTAGCTAATTCGCCAAGCGTGATATTCCCATCCCGGTTCAGATCGGCCTTCCCGTTCAGACCATGGTAGAGATGCCACGTAAAGACGCTGTGCTCGCCTTTGGGATCTCTGTGGAACGGAACTATCTGTGAGGGCCGTCCGTCCTGGGACGCGGTGAAGACTGCGAGGCTCAGGGAACCACCGCTCAGGTCGCTTCCCATATTAGTCTTTGCGCTGACGAGACCTTTGATCGCGGGTGTGCTCACTCTCTCGTCGAAGACGCTTTTGTACGAGACGGGTTGTTCCGGAGTCTTGTTCCGGACGAAGAACGGATCCATCGCCTTGTGCACAGTTCCCGAGTGGCAGGAATCGCTGATGAAAATGATTGTCCGACCGTTCAGTTCCCTGAGGAGTTCCGCGATTTCATCGTCCAACAGGACGTTCCCGATATCGTGCGGTTCGAATGCGCTGCCCATGATGCCCCGATAGGAACGATGCACCTTGCGGGCCCTAATGACCGTATCGCTGCACACCAAGGCCTCGTCCCTGCCGTCAAGAACTTCGTCCCCGTTCCGATCCCACACCTGAACCCCGTGACCACTGAAGTAGAACAGTGCGAGATCTCCAGGTCGAGTCCCCTCCACGAGCCACTGTCTGAACTTCCTGACGATTCCCTCCTTGGTGGCTTCCCGGTCCGTGAGTGTGAGAATCTCGTTCCGTGAGAAGATGCCGTTCGCGGTGAGGGCCTGCATGAGGATCCGGACATCGTTTCGTACCCCGTTAAGATTCGTCAGCTTGTCATCCGAATATTCCTCTATTCCTATGATGAGCGCCTTACGGCCCCTGGGAGCGACCATGGGCGGGCCGACGGGATGAGAATATGTTTGCCCCGGAGGCCCCGGCTTCAGCACGACCCGACGGTTGAGGCGACGACCGACACGGGTTTCGTTGGGTGCTATGGCCCGGCTTTCGCCAAAACCCCGGGGCCGTAGCCGGTCCCGGCTTATCCCGTACGTGCGCACGAGCGTCGATACCACAGCATGGGCTCGGTTCCGCGATAAACGCAGGTTGTTTGCATCGCTTCCAATGCTGCATGTGTGACCGTCAACATAGAAGTAGGGAACGTGTCGGAGCGCGGGGGCTCGCAGCGCCTCGGCTATCTCCTTCAATTGTCGATGCGATTGTTGCCGGATGGTCCAGGACCCGTACCCGAAGAGGATCAGGTTGCTCGGGAAAACCGCCTCCCGCTTCGCTTCCAGTTCATCGGGCCTCAGCAGATCCCTGATGATAACGTCTTTCGTCTTGATACTCGGGGTATCCTTGACGGCCGCGTCCCATCGCTCGTCCGCGGCCTTGAGCTTCAGAAACGCTTCCCAGGTCTCGGCAAGAGTTACCGATCCCATCAAGAAAAGACAGCCTAAGGTGAGAAGAATCCGTATGAGCATGTCAGCCGGCCTATACCGTTCAGAGGGACCGTCGAGGTCTTCGTTCCCAACATATGGGATAAGGTGACCAACTGCAACCACGTCTATCGGATCATTGCGCGAAAAACACCTTGCCCCCATGCAGCCCGTACGACGGTATCCGATCACAGGCGAAGAGTGTTACTGGGACCATACCATATCGGCCATTCAGATTTGAAGACTCGCCAATCTTCGTTCAGAAGCCTTCGGATGCAACCGGTATCGCCGTCGCTATAATGGACTCTCTCATCCGACTTGTGTCTTTCAGGTTGAGATTCCATCTCTTTTCCAGGTAATTGTACCCAAGCTGAGCACTCAACGGGGCTACCTGTAGTCACCGGAGCACTTGTCGGCCAGGTCTCTTGCCACGACCGTCAAGCCGCTCTTGAGAACCACTCGTCGATTGAGTCTCCTGCTGTACTCATTGTCATTGGGCGCTACTGGGCAACACTCACCGAAGCCGCGGGGAATCAGCTTGCTAGGTGGCACGCCCCCGTATTCAACAAGATATCGAACCACGCTGTTAGCCCTGCGCCAGGAGAGACGGCAGTTGTTTGCATCGCTTCCGATGCTGCACGTGTGACCATCAACGAAGAAATGGGGAATGTAAGCAAGAGCGGAAGCCCGCAACGCGGCAGCAATTTCGATCAACTGGCGGTAGGAACTCTCTCTCAGCCGGGAAGAGCCGTAATCGAAGAGAATGAGTTCACTGGAAAAGACTACCGCCGCGGCGCGGCCCGGAGCCACGGCTCGCGTGAGATCCCGGATGATCACGTCTTTTGGAATGATCTTCGGTTCTTCTTTGGGCGCCAAAGTGGGGGTTTCCTCTTCGGCCTTCAGTTTCTTGAACTGTTCGTACGATTCCGCTAATGCGAATACGGGAATCAGGAGAAGACAGGCCAGTATACAAGCGAGCAGTCTCTTCATGACATATCTCCTTCCGTGCAAGCGTGTTTTATGGCGAGCGGAACAGAACCGTTTTGGGAGCTGAACTCAACTCCAGTCATTTAGGAGTCTCCTGGGCCGGGGCGCCGAGACCGCAGCAGGACTGCTTCCTCGGCTGAACAACTTTGAACGTGAGCGATGTCTCTTTCCAGGTGCCGCTCTCTTCCCGAGCTGTTGTCCGCGGGGAATGAGCTGAAGGCCTCTCGAAACACCTGCTCTTGCAGCTTTCGCACCCGAGCGACTCTGGGGCCTTGGAAAGAGGTCCGCAGGGCTGCACCGTCGCAATTGCCTTGACACATTCTGTTCCCGGTGGACCTGTTACGGTGAATCGCATGGGACTGTCCGTCGCGGGGATTCTGAAGCTCTCACCCTTCTTGACTTTGTTGTACGGATGCCATGCGTTGGGAAAGATCTGTTCCACGCGGCCGCTCGTGCCAATGGCGATAAGCGTCACTGTGCAGTCGCGATTACTCTCAAACACAAAGCTTATGGTGTCTCCGACGGCGTACTCGGACTTCCGATCAGCCAACTTGAGAGTAATAGCGAACGATTCGTCGCGTTTGCTCGCTTGCGGGACCACAGAGGTTGACTCCTGTGCGGGTTTCGTCGATCTTGCGCAGGCGGCTGGCTTTGTCGCTGCCGAAGGAGGAAT
Organism: uncultured Syntrophaceae bacterium; assembly: GCA_964497585.1. Classification (GTDB taxonomy): domain Bacteria; phylum Desulfobacterota; class Desulfomonilia; order Desulfomonilales; family Desulfomonilaceae; genus CAZCDS01. Next base: position 35,401 of record CAZCDS010000049.1, on the reverse strand, counting down.
TGCTTCGATCCCACTGAGTTGCGCCCTATTCAAGAGACCGCTGTCCTGGAGAACGAGCGCAGGCTTTGAAATAGCCGGGATGGCATTAGGTTCGGTGGCGCAGTTGTTCTTCGCTTGGCCCGTGTACGTCAAGCCAACGAAGATCAAGATGGTGCAGAAGCCAACAAAAGTCTTGAAAGTTTTCATCGGTCTAGCTCCTTTTGCCCAGGCTCGCGTGAGTCCGAAAATGTGAAATGCCGTGCAATACGGTGAGGATCAGTGAGGCTGGGGGTTTGTATTTTGCTTTTCCCTCGCGATTGACGTTGTGCTTCCGTGCTCGTTTCAATCACAGCAGTTCGTGCCTTGAAGAATGCTTCCTCCATGTTTCGCGCTCCGCCGTTAATGGCACGAATGAAATGCGTTATGAACACCCCACCCTTGAGTTTTCGGTTCTCATAGGCGGCCTGGTTGTCCAGGCAGGCGGAAATGAGTGCCTCATGGTCATTGCCGTAGCTGACGCTTTGAGCATCCTGCTTGAGCATCCACATCGTTTCTCCTGTCAGGGCGCTCTTCAAAGGAAGGAATTTTGAAACCAGATCTCCCGATTCCAGTCCCTTCCACTTGTTTATGGTTCCGCTGTGACAGGCGTCGACTACGATGAGTTTCTTCCGGGCCGGTATCAACTTAACGAATTTGTTGAAATCGTCGTCCTTCATGAGTATCTTCCGTTTTAGCGCTTCTCTGTTATTGGCTGGACGGCGGGTGTAGTGGAGGACGAAACACTCGTCACGACCGTCATCCTCGTCCAAGGGAGCCTCATCAGGGATGGAGGTACCATGGCCGCTGAAGAAAATAACTGCGGCATCTTCCGGTTGAGTGCTCTTGGCCAGCCATCGCAGGCCGGAAGCCATACCGTCATATGTGGCGGCAGACCCGAGGATGAGTCGTACGTTCGCTCTTTTGACGCCCACCTTCCGAATCAGTGTGTCAGCAAATGCCTGCGCGTCACGCTTGCAGTATTTGAGATTTCCGGTCGGGACCCCCACTGCAAGCATATAGGTGGTCCCCGTAAGAGTCTCGGGGACACGCGTGGGTATTGCCGGGCCTACGGGGATGTTGAGCTGTGCCGTCCCCCAATGGATCCTCTGAGAAAACTCACCTGTGCACTTCCTCACTCGAGACTCCAGGTCCTTCAGTCCGCCTTTGTACTGGGTGAATCCGGTTTTGCCGAGAGCTTTGAACTCTTGCTCTGACAGGATCTTGCCAGGCTCGGAGGTGGCATAGGCGATGATTCTCTCGACGCCGTTCGGACCCCCGATCTCATACGCAAACCTATCGCGGGCGGAGGGGAAACTCATCCGGGTATTCGCCGGGATCCTGTTGTTCATTCCGGAGTATCTGTTCGGCCAGAGTCGAATGATTCTGCCTGAAGTCCCAGCGTCCATGATTGTCACATAGCATTCCCTATCAGCATGAAAGGTGAGCACAATCCTCTCTCCGGGCCGGACACGGGTTTTGTCCACGGTGAGTGATATCTTGATGTTCGTCCCCGCGTCTCCGTTTGTCGGGAGAATCGAGATATCCTTCCAGTCCGCAGTTGACACAAGATCTCGGGCTGAAGCCTCGAAAGTCGGCAACGACAAGAATACCATGCAGAATGCCAGAGCTATCGTTAGGTCTCTCCTGAAGCAAAACATTTCGACTACCCTCCCAGAGTGACAGTGATGTGTCTGAGTTCCCTCCCGGCGGCTCGTCGGCCGTCTTTCCATACGGCTGCGGAAGTCCCGAACTATACGCGCACGCCGTGAATTCGCTTGTCTGACTTCTGATTCGCAGAGCAGAGAAGAACGTAGCAAGAAAATCTGCCGGCTCGTGCCGGATTAATGGGTTTCTTGGGTCGGTAGAATGCCGAGAATCACTTTGACCGTTTCGCTGAGCTTTCGTTGAAGGTCGCTACGGCTGATAGGGGCGACAGCTTCAGTCCGGAGAGTCCTCTGTGAAGATATTTCGACTAATTCGGCTCCGATTTCGTACCTCCCCCGGAGATTCCTGATCGTTAGGAAAAGTGAGTAGGACACCTTGAGTCTCTTCGCAAGAAGCGACAGCAGGGCACGTCTTCGTTCGTGGGTGAAGCGGGCCGCCAGCAATACTTCCCTGACATCGCTTGGATCGACAACGTTCAGGCTCTCCAGATTAGCTACGACAGGGCCCAGCGATCGGTACAATGCGTCCACCTCTGCCTGAGGCAAGCGCTTTTCGAATCCTTCGAAGAAAAGCATAATTGCCACCTTCGGTTTAGGAGGCGCAAGAGGTTCGGTTTTGGGGATAAGAACGCCCTGTTCTTCCCATGTGATCGTACTCAACCCCATTATGGGCCGAGGTGTACCTCGGGGGTACACCACGATGAACAGGACTGCCACAGTAACTGCAGCCGCGGCCCATCGAACGATTGGTGCTTCGAAGAGAGAACGCACTCGTTCGAGCACCGACTGCCGAATCGTACCAGGTGGGCGCTGAGCGCTCTCAGTGGCCGGTAGGGGGGATATCCTTTTCCGTACCCGCTCCCAGAGTGGCGAAGGCATTGATTCAAGCTGACATGCTGCTTTCAGAGTCTCAATCTCTTTGCCGCACAACGCGCATTCGTTGATATGGGCAGCGATCTTGCCCTCCGGATCCGTTCCGGTCTCAACATATTCGTGCAATTTCTCGGGCTCCGGGCACAAATCCGCGCCGTATTCCCCAAGCATGCCCATCATCTCGCCCAGGGATTGCGCTTCCTGTGCGCACTTCTCGCAGGTCCTCAGGTGATCTTTCACCAAGGTGCGTTCCTCGGGTCCAAGCGAGTGCTCCAGATATGCAACCAGCATATCGTCCACGTGCTCTTCGGGGCGATTTTCCTTGGAGTTACTCACCGTCTCAAGCCCTTTCTTGCCAGCTCATCAAATTCAGCTCGGAGCACCTTGAGACAACGTTGGACCATTGGCCTCAAGCTGGCCGTCTTTAGGCCGAACTGCTCCGAGAATTCCTTGTACTCCAATCCCTCTACAAATCTAAAGTGCAAGAGTTTCCGACAGTCCCTGCTCAGCCTGCGGAAAGCTCTTCTGAGAAGTTCAACCCTTTCCGCCCGGCTCACCTGGCTGTCAGGTCGATTGTCATGAGATGCGATCACGGTCGCATGTTCCCCGCCGTCGTCATGATGTTCAATGGGCACCGTTTCGCCGCGGCGCTTTCCGGCCAGCCGCCGTCGAAGTTCGTCCGCGCAGACATGATCGGCAACCGCGCTGACTAGGCTTCTCAGTGGATAGGAGCAATCATATCCTTTCAAGGCCTTGGTAAGAGCAAGGAAAGCCTCCTGAACCACATCCTCCAAATCCTGGCCCAGGAATCCTGCCTTTCTGTACACCACATTCCGCACCAATCCGACGAACCGACAATAGAATCGGTTCCAAGCTTGTTGAGAGCCTGCCAGGCAATCCCTGATCAACTCGAAATCTTCATTGTGCCCGCGACGATCCATGGGGTTCGAGACCAAGATGCCCCCAATTCATTCTTCCCATGTTGCACCATATCATCAATAGATTCCCACGGTAAACCAAAATTGGAGCGCCCATTGGACTCGGATTTCCTTCGCCCGTCGCGTGCACCATAGGAATCGCAACAGGTGCCCGTCCGTAGCAACAAATCCGGCATGCCATGGACATGTCCGGCAATGACCGCGACCGAGCCGGCATCTGAAAGGCTAGAAAAAATTGAGTGATTAGTCCTAGGAACCCCTCTTTCCCGTGGCACGTTGTCACATAATCTGTCAAAATACGACTAATCTCTCAGAAGCCGTAGCAATGCATTTGGGGGAATTATGAGAACGACGGTCGTTACAGTCATTGCATTGCTCGTTCTTTCCTGTCTGTCATGTGATTCGGCAGCGAGGGACAAGGCTGTCGCTCGCGTCAAACCCACGGCGGTCGGGTCGCGGGTGGGCCTCGGAGACCTGCACGCCCTCGTGGTGGGAATATCGGATTACCAGAGCACGCAGATACGGCGGTTGAAGCTCTCGGCCAAGGACGCGGAGGATTTCGCCCGATTTCTCAAGAGTCAGGAAGGAAAGCTCTTCCGTAAGTCGCACGTAAAGCTGCTTACCAATAGGCAGGCGACCAAGCGACGAGTGACTCACCACCTGTTCCAGGGCCTCAGGAAGGCCCACAAGCGCGACACGGTAATAATCTTCCTGAGCGGACACGGGATGGAGGACCCCACCACGCCCGGAGAACATTACTTCCTGACCTACGATGCCGACCCCGGGAGCCTTGAATCCACAGCGGTCAATATAACCCGGACCCGCTTCGTCAACAGGCTCGATGCCAAGAAGATTCTCTTGATTGCCGATGCGTGTCAGGCCGGCGGTTATTCGTACGAGGGAACCAAGGCAGCCGGTCGCAATGCGGCAATCGACAGCCTCCTGGACAGGTTCAAGGAATCCGAAGGGGAGCTGATACTTACATCATCGAGGGCTGATGAATATTCCCGGGAGAAGCCGGAGTACGGCAACAGTCTCTTCACCTACCATCTGATAGAGGGCTTGAAGGGGGCGGGTGACGCAAACAAGGACGGTTTGGTTGCGCTGAAGGAACTCTACGGCTATGTGTACGAGAAAACAAAGAACGATTCTAATGGGCTTCAGAGCCCCCAAATGAGAGGAAGACTGGTCGGAGAATTCCCCATGGCATTGACGAGCCTCAGACTCCTCCCGTTGCCAAGGCCGAGGCCCGGTGAAAAACCGCCTCACTTCGCGGCCTTGCTTCTGAATACAGTGCCCGCCGGCGTAGAGGTGTATTTGGGATCTCGCTCGGTAGGGCGGACAGGAGAGGATCAATTGCTGGTTGTCAGCCGCCTTCAGGTCGGCGTTCCTCACACCTTGAATCTAAGGAAAGAGGGGTTCCGACCAAAGTCAATTACCGTGCGTATTCCGGCATCGTACGCGGGTAGGGTCTATCAGCATAAGCAAATACTCATGCAGATGCGGCATGACCCTCGGCAGGACGAAGTGCTCCTTAAAGCTGCCTATCAAGGAGACCTTGAAGGAGCGAAGCGAGCTCTGGCGAGTGGGGCAGACATAAATGCGACTTCCAAGGGCCGAGGCAAGCAGCCCGTCTGGGAAGTAAGAGATGGTGTGACGGCTTTGATCAAGACCTGCGACGCGCTGCCGCAAAGTGGAATTGGCCTTTCATTTGATTATTTCCCGGACCGAGCTCGAATCCTTTTGAAAGGCAGAATGCGGGTCGCGCGATTCCTCTTGGAGAATGGAGCAGATCCAAATATCGCGACAGCACGTGGTGCCACAGCATTGGGGCTGGCTTCATATTGGGGCAGACCGGAATTTGTAGATCTGCTGTTGAAAAAGGGAGCGAAAGTCAACGCCCAAGCCGCTATTTCGACAGCTCTAATTCGGGCTTGCCGTTCATGGTCGGGAGAGTCTTTTGCTCAATTGGGAACAGGGCCTCTTAAGGATGCCTCGGCCAGGAAGGCAAGAGTGGTTTCACTGCTACTCGCAAATGGCGCGGACATAAACGCGAAAGACAAAGATGGCCGCACTGCCCTATGGCGAGCTGCATACGATCAATTTGCCGAAGGGGTAAAATTGCTGCTGCAGTCGGGAGCCTACGCAAACGCAAGGGACAATACGGGCGAAACGCCTTTGATAGCGGCTTGTAGCCGTTGGAGCGGAACTGACCCGGAAGTGGTCTCGATCCTGTTAAGTCACGGCGCAGACATCAATGCTCGTGCAAAGCGTCGCAATATGGATTATGGGTGTTGCACCGCGTTAATCGTGGCCACAATGCGAAGGCATATCGAACTGGTGGAACGCCTCCTCCAGGGCGGTGCCGACCCAAACATAGACTCGAAGAATGGTACGGCTCTGGAAGTGGCCTATCGTAAGGCCGCGGAGTGGCGTCGCAAAGAACAACCGAGTTACGCCAACGGCTATGAGGCAATCGCGAAGCTTCTTAGACGCTACGGTGCAAAAAGCGTCAGACGCGGATGGCTCGGCGTCTGCCAGTGCAAGGTCACCCAGTCGCTGGCCAAGTCCATTCATAGAAAAACCGTCGACGGCTCGCTCGTAGTCGAAGCCTTTTCCGGCAGCCCGGCGGAAAAGGCGGGAGTCCGGTCCGGTGACATCATCCTCAAATTCAATAGTAAGGACGTGTCAGGCCCAGCGGAGCTGAGGAATCTGGTCGGGAGAGCGAGGCCTGGCTCCCAGGCTAAACTAACCATTTTCAGGAATGGTGCGCAAATAGTGGTCTCCACGGATATCGGTGAGCGTAAGGGCAAGGATCGGCTGGCTTCTCGATCAGGTGGGGGCTGTGCGCATCGCTCCGACGCACTGGGAATCATAGTCGAGTCCGTTCCCAAGGCTTTGGCAGAAAAGATGGACATTAGGGAAGGTCAGGGTGTACGGGTGAAATCCACTGACCCGGTTGGGCTCGGAGCGAGAATGGGACTCAAGAGGGGCTTCGTCGTGCTCGAAGTCGACGGCAAAAAAATCAAAAGCCTCTGTTCCTTCCACAACGCAGTTGCGGCAGCGAAGAAGAACGGCGTGATTCACCTCAAGATCCAGGTCGACAAGAGTAGACTCAATCTCGGATTCCGTCTCGGCTGACAACGCGCGGGGAATTCAAGGTCGTAACAACACGAATTAGCATCCATAGACCGAACCGGGAGGAACCTTTCCTCGGGAGGGGTTCCCCCGACTTCATTGACTTCAACGCGGCCAAGCATGTGTTCGTGTGAAACATCTCAATATGACGGTGGCCACGCGAGCCACCCTGACTCAGGCGCACGATTGCCGTGAGTCCAAGAGCCGCAGTCAGTTGCAAAACGAGCGAGCGTGAAAACGCGTGATGTCGTGGCTGAAGCATGGCCTTGTAGGTGGCTGCTATTTTGCGAACTACGTTCATGGCAGATGACGCGATAGGCGTGCGCGAACCGATGCTGTAACCTGAGCCATGAGCGAAGCTGGAACCGCCGATTTCCAAGAGATCGAAGGTGCCCAAAGGCGGACGGCTGCCAGCGATTTGAGAAGGCTTGTCGTCAGATACGAGAATCACATCTGTATGTTCGTTGCCCCCATCGAGGTACCCTGGGTCCTGATAACCGTGAGAAGGTGCCTTGGGGGTGTTGCAAGCGGCTCCCTCGTTGACCCTGATTGAGCCCACATCTGAAAGGCCAGAAGAATTGAGTGATTAGTCCTAGGAACTCCTCTTTCCTGTGGCAGGCTGCAACATAATCTGTCAAAATACGACTAATCTCTCAGTGGCCGTAGCAATGCATTTGGAGGGACCATGAAGGCGTCGGGCATTGCAGTCATTGCATTGCTCCTTCTTTCCTGTCTGTCATGTGATTCGGAAGCGAGGGACAAGGCTGTCGCTCGTGCGAAACCTGCGGTTGTCGCGTCGCCGGTGGGTCTTGGAGACCTGCACGCCCTCGTAGTGGGGGTATCGGACTACCACAGTGCGAAGGTACGCCGGCTCAAGCTCTCGGCCAAGGACGCGGAGGATTTCGCCCGATTTCTCAAGAGTCAGGAAGGAAAGCTCTTCCGTAAGTCGCACGTAAAGCTGCTTACCAATAGGCAGGCGACCAAGCGACGAGTGACTCACCACCTGTTCCAGGGCCTCAGGAAGGCCCACAAGCGCGACACGGTAATAATCTTCCTGAGCGGACACGGGATGGAGGACCCCACGACGCCCGGAGAACATTACTTCCTGACTTACGATGCCGATCCAGAAAGCCTTGAATCCACCGCGGTCAATATAACCAAGACCCGTTTCATCAAGAGGCTCGATGCCAAGAAGATTCTCTTGATTGCCGATGCATGTCAGGCCGGCGGTTATTCGTACGACGGAACAAAGGCAGTCGCTCGCAATGCGGCAATCGACAGCCTCCTGGCCAGGTTCAAGGAATCCGAAGGCGAGCTGATACTGACATCATCGAGGGCTGATGAACATTCCCGGGAGAAGCCGGAATACGGCAACAGCCTCTTCACCTACCATCTGATAGAGGGCTTGAAAGGGGCCGGCGACGCGAACAAGGACGGTTTGGTTGCGCTGAAGGAACTCTACGACTACGTGTACGAGAAGACAAAGAAGGACTCCAATGGGCTTCAGAGCCCCCAAATGAGAGGAAGACTGGTCGGCGAGTTCCCCATGGCCCTGACGAGCCTCAGACTCCTCCCGTTGCCAAGGCCATCTGTAGAGCCTGTGGCAGACACGTCATCGGTCCTGCTGAAGACGGATCCCGGCGCCGTGAAGGTTCGCCTTGGATCCAAGCAAGTCGGTTTAACGGACAAAGATGGTGCTATGATCCTTCACGGAGTAAAGGTCGGGACGGATCACAGTCTCAGGTTCGAGAAAGAAGGATATGAATCAAGGAAGTTAACGCTTCAGGTTCCGAGTTCTTACGCAGGCAACGTTTACCCGCATGATACGGTCCGATTGAAAGAAGTTATCAGGAAAAGCAAGCAGACTCCCGGCTTGAAATGGGTTGCGAAGGGAAGTTATTTCGCCGAAACGCAGATCGTCCACGAAGGTGGGCTGCTTTTTACTTATGGCGACCAATCCACCCTCAAAGCTACAAGCGCTGCAACGGGCCGCCTCAAGTGGTCCAGGGATGACGCATGGTGTGGCGGAATAGCAGCCGGGTACGGGCTGGTATTTCACAACGCCGAACAAAGGAAAAGAAAAGGATTGGCTCTCGTGGCCACTGAGATAAACACACGCCGCGAAAAATGGCGAGTCCCGGACGTTCATCAAATCTTTCGCCAATACGCTGTTGTTGGTGGAGGCGTCCTTTTCGTTCTATCCGATGGGACCGGACGGTATCTTGCGATAGACGCACGTACAGGAAAAGAACGTTGGCGATTCAAACACACTGGAGCTTCGTCTGACCATCCAGCCGTGAGCAATCACACCGTTGTGTTCCATGAGGGTCGTGAGTTATATGCCATGGACATTCGGACAGGGAGGCGGAGATGGCAGCGACGAGAGTGGTGCGTTAATCCTTGGACAGAAGGCAAGATTCTGTCCGGTTTGGGTCTGCATTTCGGGCCTATCAAAGCGTGGGACATAGAGACCGGGCGGAGGAAATGGAGCCTGGACCTTGAAGCACAAGGCGCTTGGCCCGTGATCGGTGACGGCGTCGTCTGTTTTGTTGGAGGGCCCAAGGGGGAGGCGGCAAGTTACCTCTACGCCGTTCAGGCGGAAACCGGCCGAATATTGTGGAACACTCGCCTTTCAGACCGTCCATCCTTCTATGGCTTGACGGTCGCTGAGGGGGTTGTGTTTGTTCCCTGTGAGCAAGGACTGCACGCGTTTGACATCAAAACCGGAACGAAGAACTGGAGTTTTCAAGCAAACTGCTGGATGTCGCGACATCCGCTGGTGCTTGATGGGGTCATATATTTTGGCACTTATCATGGTGACCTTTGCGCGGTGGACATCAAGAGAGCCGAGCAAGAATATAAGGGCGGATCTTGAGGGCGGATTACCGGAGCAGATGTAAGGGCAACCTTGGCGAGCGCTTCACTGGTGAGATTGAAGATGCCCCTGACTTCTTTGACAGGAAATTCCCGTTTGTCACTTAGAGAGAAGAGGCATTAGCATGGTTCATAGGGACCCAGCTAACGCCTGTGTTCGTGAGAAGCTACATGACTTCAGGGTGGCCACGCGTGCCACAGTGCACCGGGAACGTGATCGCTGTGCGGCCAACATCGGTGAAACTGATTGGATAAGGCCGTTCAATGCGCATCTGCGAAAAACCAGTGGCGGATTATGGCAGGCCTTTGCACTTGACGATCGAACGTCGCGTCTGTAGAATCCCAACAGGAGCGATCAACTCGGCGAATCTCCCGGAACAGCCTTCGGAACGGAAGAGGCGGGTTATGAGGGGAGAACGTAAGACCAGGAACCTGCGTGTGACGGTTCCAAGCTTTCCGGCTTGGCTTTCGCAGCCACGTTTCTTGTGCCTCCTTCTGGCTCTCGTCCTTCTCCTGGGTCCAGGGCTTTTTTCTCAACGGTCATATGCGGAATTAGAAACGGGCAAGTCCGTCGCACGGGTAAAAGAATCAAGACCCGCAAACGGTGTTGAGCCGGATAGAGGGGACCTCTACGCTCTGGTCGTGGGAGTATCCAAATACCGTGATCCTCGGATTACCGATCTAAAGTTTTCGGACCGGGACGCGACGAGCTTCGCGGACTTTCTGAAGACTCAGACGAAGCTTTTCACAAACATTCATGTCACCCTCCTCATCAATGACCAAGCGACAAAGGCCGAAATCGAACGGAACCTCTATTACGACCTGCGTAAGGTAGGCAAAGACGACAGTCTGATACTGTTCTTCAGTGGCCACGGTACCGATGATCCCTACATGCCTGGCGAATTCTACTTCGTGGCAAGCGATTCGGTTCATGATAACCTTCAGGGGACAGCGGTACGGATGACCGGTTTGAGATTTCTCAAGTTCCTCAACGCCAAGCGCCTCCTTTTGATCGCCGATGCTTGCCATGCCGGCGGATTTGCTCCCGAGTCATCTAAGACGGTGACGCCGTCCCTGAACAAACTCATGGGGGAATTCCGTGATTCTTCCGGAAGGGTGATAATTACGTCGAGCAAGCCTGACGAATATTCCTTGGAATTGCCTGAATTGAAAAACGCTGTTTTCACCCATTGCCTTCTTAGGGGGCTCAGAGGTAAGGCAGACAGGAACCGCGACGGCATAGTCACCGTGAGAGAGGCCTATGAATACGTATACGACCGAACCAAGGATCTCACGAGCGGAGCCCAGCACCCTCAGTTCGAGGGGCGGGTAGTCGGAGCCTTTCCCGTGTCGTTCGTCGGTCCGACCGCGGCCCAACTGGAGCTGGTCACAAGGCCTTCCATGGCAAATGTATATCTCAAGGACAAGTCAGCGTTCAAATCCGTCGCGAGGAGCGATGCCCAAGGGCGGGTCCTGTTGAGGCACTTGCCTTTCGGAAAGCCCATTATCGTCAGGATCAGCAAGGCCGGCTGGAAGGATGTAATTCTGAATCCTCTCGTTTTCTCGAAAGACGAGCCATACCTGAAACATCCGGTTGTCAAGCTGGAGCCGGCGCTCAGCTTTCTCGTCTTACGGACCAATTGCCCAAAAGCCTCCGTGAGAATGAACGACAAACCAGTGGGCGAGACCAGTGGAGAGGGAATGCTGATACTGGACGACGTGCAGGTCGGTGTCCCCCACGCTTTCACTATACGGAAGAAAGGATTCCATGATAAGAAGGCGACCGTAACCATTCCCGTTTCGCACGAGAGCAGGGTCTACCAGACTCCGAAGATTCGTTTGAAAAGAATGGCGACTGTCGTGCCTCCTGCTGGGACACCCGGCCCACTGTACGAACTGGTACGAGGGTCCGCGGAAAGGATCGAAAGACACGACGCGAGAATCGCCAGGAAAAAGCGACAGGAGCAGCTATTCAGAGCTATCAAGGCCGGGGACCCGGCTACGGTGAAGAAACTCCTCGCCACGGGTATCAATATAAATGCCTCGGACTCTCGGGGTTGGACCGCCCTGATGTACGCTGCCTCGAAAAACAGAATCAAAATCGCAAACCTCTGCATTGCAAAGGGAGGTAACGTGAACGCCAAAGACAATCTTGGTTGGACACCGTTGATGATGGCAGCAAACAATGGCCACGCAGACATGGTAAAACTCCTCCTGCTGAAAGGTGCAGACAAAGAGGCTCGAAACGTTTACGGCGAGACGGCTGCATTGAGAGCTTCTGTGGGAAGACACAGAGAGGTCCTGCAACTCCTTGGAGTTACGACCGGTCAACCCGCGAGGGCGGCTCCCGCCACACGATCTGCAACCGCAGGGGTTCCGGAAACCACTGACACCAGGGAGACGATGCCCACGCTCCACGTAGACCCGGTTCGCCCTCAAAGCACGGTAATGCCCGATGCCTTGCGCATTGAGAACCCACCTCCCATACGATCCGCGACAGTGGTGCCTTCGGAAACCGCTGGTGACCTCAACGGGCCCTCGACTCCACGCGACAGAGAGCCCGCTGCTGTCCCTCCCAATAACGTCAAGCCCGACTCCGTTCGCCCCTTCTACGATCCCTATGGCTTCCAGGATAGGTGGGGTTGGGGCGGGTGGCATACGGACTGAATCGGTACTGGCTGCTCAGCCTCTCAGTCCCCTCGCAAGATAACACGGCCTCGAAAGTGGTGTGTCTATCTTTGCAGATCTAGATTTTGGCGTCGGTTCCTTTCGATGGCCGGTCGAGATGGGATTTGAAGACTCGACAGGGATCGAAAAGGACTGAAATATCCTGAGAAGGATTGAAATCGTGGAGGTTTCTCGACAAGCTCTTGATTTATTTAGGGCCTGCATTGGCCTGTCACGCCTCCGTTCTTTGAGGCATAAGCACGCTGGCCTTTCCGATCACGTCAGACAAGCCTTTGATTTTTTAGTGGTTGAATACGACCTCGTTAGGTTGAGCCTGAAAAGAGCGATACGCACGGGCCGACGATCGCGTAATAGCGGCGAAAATCTCTCAGCGCGTCGCTCCGTTTCAGTCCTGCTCATGATTACTAGTTCACACGTTTCACCGAGGCCTCTATAGCACTTTCGCTGACGTTGCACACCATTTTGACGATCTTGGCACCATTGAGGAGCAGAGAGGTCGGCCTGCTGCCCCCAAGAAAAGTATCCGAGGGGCGTATAACGCGACCGGAAGCAGGCAAACCGGGACTCCCTCTGATACGTTCTGCGATCCCACGATTCACTGTCGTCCGAGGTTCTTAGAGGGCCCGTCTCCCGAATTCGTTGTGCCCATGGCGGGCGTCGTTTCGATGTTATCGGGTCTGGGTAAACCGGTTACCTCGGCATACCCCCAGCCGTGGCGCTGCTTCAGTTGATCAAGCAGGTCTCTCAGATATCGGTTGGGCTCGAGAAATATCTTGAAAGCTCCGAAGAGCAGGAATGGTTTTCTTCCCACCTCCACGGTCTTCCGTGCCTCAAGTACCTGTACCGTCTCCGTCCAAGCAATAGCAAAGATGATTCCATCATTGCGAGGAGAGGTGAGTGTCATGCGGAGTCGGCTGTATTTGCCGGGAACCTTACACTCTCTTCCGCCCTGGACCTTGGTAGACTCGTGCCATTTGTTGGGGAACAGAAGCATCAGGTGCTGGGCTCCCTTGCAGGTCGTGAAAAGCCTGAGACGACAGTCCCTGTCCGTACTAAAAATAGCTCTGAAGTCCTTTCCCTCGCCATCCTGAGAAGGCTTCAAATCTATTGTGAGATTGATCTTTGGCGAATCGGAGTTGGGACGTAGACGTTTGAGTCCCTGGATAAACTCCTCAGGGTAGAGCCCAAAAGTGCTTTGATTACTTGAGGAATCCCCTGCGGCTGGCTGGGTAGAGTCGCCGGCGAAGATCAAAAAAATGCAGGCCGTGGCCAAGAGAACGCTGAATATGCGCATTGCCCAAAGCCCTTTCAGAACCGCTACAGGCGGTTGCAAAACCCCCGTCATCCTGTAAGCGCGCGATATCGCGTAGCCAATAAGGTATTGTACTCATTGATTCTTTGGTATGTGCATGTCACCGGCGGTAAGTCCGGTGAGCAAACGAGTCGTGTATGTGACGGATGAGCAGTGGCGTAAGATCGAGCCCCTCATTCCGAAGAAGCCGATTGGCCCAAAGGGCGGTCGCCCGAGGGCCGATGATCGGTTGGTCTTTGAGGGGATACTCTGGATACTGAGAACCGGGCCAGATGGAAGGATCTTCCGGACCGGTATCCCAATCCCTCAACCTGTTGGCGTCGCCTGAGAGAATGGTATGAGACCGAGGTTCTCAAGGAGATGTGGCGTGCCTTTCTCTCAGAATTGGACCACGAGGGCATCCTTGCGTGGGATGAAGTGTTCGTGGATGCGAGCTTCTTTCCGGCAAAAAAAAGGGGCGCGGGAGTCGGGAAGACCAAGCGGGGAAAGGGATCGAAGTCCGTGGTATTGGTCGATGGTACGGGTGTTCCTCTCGGAAGCCATACCGACAGTGCCTCGCCAGCTGAGATCACGCTCCTTGATAAGACTCTTGGAGAGATCCCAGTTCCCAAAGGAGGACCCGGAAGACCCATGACCCGACCCAAAAGGGTGATCGGCGACAAGGCCTCCGATAGCGACCCGGGTCGAAGACGCTTGAAAAGACACGCGACCAGCCCGCTGGTTCCGCACAGAAAGAATCACAGAAACGTTAACCGACAGAACGACAGACTCTGGGATCGGTACAGGAAACGCTATACAGTTGAGCGAACCTTCAGTTGCATCACGGCCTACCGGCGCATCGGGGTCAGATATGAAAATTATATCAATATGTTCGTGGCCTTCTTCCAGTTGGCCTGTGTCATGATAACGCTGGGAAAATGTCTATGAGGTTTTGCAACCACCTCTAGCGAGTTTAAGGTCGGATAGCTTGAGCTATTTCCCCGAGTCAAGAACTGCTCTGGCTCTGGAACTCACAAGCTCGTTCCGACATTTGGAGAGTACCGCAAGGCTTTCCCTGTCCATGGGTTGAAGGACGTCCGTGACTATCTTTGGTATTTCAACTTCGGCGACGCGGTATCTTGTTATGTCCTCTCCCGGAGAGATGGTCATTGGAGGAGCTTCGCCCAGAAAGGTTCGATCGCACAAAATCTGTCCGGTCGGCAGGGATATCTTTACCCATACCTGCTCTTGGACTACGCCGTCAACATTAACATCTTCCGGCCGCCAACCGGGCTGGCGAGAGTAGGTGTAGGGCCACTGATGAAGTCGATACTCAAGCGCAAGTCCCCCGTAGTATTCGTCGATCTCCGGCTCCAAAAGGATGAGCGCTATGGTTAGCACGTTCTTTCTATGATTGTCAGGCAGCTGCGGGTCGACACCAAACAGCCTGCATGCAGCCTCACAACGGACGTTGGAATTGGAATCATGAAGAACAACTCGCTTCAGACTGGATTTGTCCGTGAGATCCAAGACCGCCTGTCTTCGTTTCTCCGAATCAGGATGGTTCAGGGCGATCTGGGCTAATCTTTCCTGATCCGCCGGAGGCTTCTCTTCGGCAGCGCCGGCCGAGCAGGCCAAAGCAAGGAACAGAATTGCTGCAAGAATCGCGAGATGTTGCCTCTGCATCATGTTGACCCCCTCTTCTCTGGCCGACTTCGGGCATGACCGGCCTATTCGATAACCCTTGAGGTCACCGTCGTGCATCCGCATGAGTTCCTTTTGGCGTATTCGGTGAGTTCCTTGGCGAGTTCCATGGCGAAGCCCGTCATTTCTTTAGAGTAGGTAAAAGCAGTTGAGTATCCATAGGCCATTCTCCTGTGATCCCGGCACTTGCACTGAGCAAACACCACTCCCGTGGACGAGAATTCTCCAGCGTCCTGACTCCTCCTTTCGACCTCAGAGATGAGATTTCGCTCAATCTCGTTGAGTCTTGAGCTGGATACGGCAATTCCCATCACGTAATCACCCCAACGCGACTTTTCTTCCCTGCCCGCGGCAGGGACGTTTACTGCATTGCCCGCACTGTGGATCTTCTCCGGTGTCCTTTGGCGCCGGGTGATCCTCTTTTTCGATTTCGGCTTCTCTCTGGCTAGCTCCCACCTCTTGTTCAATGCCGCAAGGGCCACTTTCGGGCGGGGGGTGTTCGCGGAGAGCTTCTCCAGGAGTTTCGGGTCGGACAACCGATGGACAGCGCGAAGGCGAATCAATTCATCCGAATCTCGCATGGCGATGGACGCCAATGCCTCCTGGTCGTTCAGTTTGTCTACCGCTGCCCAGCGAACATGACGATCCGAGTCCTCTTTGGCAATTCTGGTCAACACCTTCTGGATGGTGAGCTTCTGTACCGCCTTCCAACGCAGATCCGCATCGCGGCTTGACATGACCATCTTCACAAGTTCTTTTTGGTCGTCAGGAATCTCCTGCACGGGAGTCTTGCGGTCAAAATACCCAGCCTCCAGAAGACTTTTCGAAGCACCACTCACATACCGGTCTTCAGACTTCGCAGCCAGTTCCACCTTCGCACGGCCCATGCGCTTGAGCACGTCCTTGCATACTTCATGAATATCAACGAGTGCCACATTTCTCTGTCCCCCTCCAGGTACAAGACGGACCCGTATCGTCTTTGGAAACGGCGCACCGCTGAATTCTTGTTTCGTTATCAAATTACCTCGCCTGTCCTTGATTCTGATTGTCACATGCTCTCTCCAGACACTACCGAACGGCATTGTCCCGAAACCGTATGATCGACCGGTTACCCGATAGGCGTATTCAACGAGCAATTGCCCATAGTGTCGAGTGATCACTGGATCCAGAACGGCCAACCTCAAGTCCACAGCCTTCTCTTTATGGGTGGATGTGGTTGAAGGATTCATTCCAGCCAATTCCAGCAAACGCAGGGCAGCGGCACGACTAAGCATCCTGTTGGTCCGTTCTTGTGCGAATGAGATCAGCATGTCAGTGTCACTGAGCTTCCCCAGGAGGGCCTTGATTGTGCCCTTGTCTCTCGCTCCCTTGGCCGCTGCTCCGAGCGCTTTTGGATCCGTAAGTCTGTTCACGGCTCTCAGCCTGACCATCTCGTTCGGATCCTTGCTAGCTACCTCGGCCAGAGCGTCCTGATCCGTTAGACGGTCCACTGCAGCCCACCGCACAAAATGGCTGGAATCATTCTTGGCAACCCTGGCAAGAACGTTTTGGTCAGTAAGAGCTTGAACCGCCCTAAGGCGGACATCCGGGTCAGGGTCTTCGAGGCTCGGTTTCGAGCGCTTCTTCTTGTCCGGCTGTTTGGCCGGTTCTTCCTTACGCTTTTCCTCACCCCCTGACCGCTTCTCATCCGTTATCTTTTCCCGAGCTTGCTTCGCAACGCTTTCATCGGAGCTTTTCTTAGCCACCTCCTGCAGGAGTGTTCGGTCGTTCAACCTGTGAACCGCTCTAAGTCTCACCAGCTCATCCGGGTCATGGAGAGCTATCTGAGCCAAGGTAGCCTGGTCGATCCTTAGCCGCTCAACTGCGGCCCAGCGAACGTGGTGACTCGGATCACTCTTTGCTATCCGTGCGAGACGCTTCTCATCCGTCAGCTTTTCTACGGCCTTGTATCGAACGTCCGGGTCAACACTCTTCAGGGCATTCTCAGCGCTTTTGGCCTCCGAAGGGGGCGCCTGCCGCTCTCGTGCAATCTTATCAGTCTCGTCCCGTGCTTGCTGGGCCACCTTTTGGTCCGAGCTTTTCTTAGCAACGGCACGGAGAAATTCCAAATCCGTCAATCGGTGAACAGCTCGAAGTCTCACCAACTGGTCGGGGTCATTGAGGGCAACGCGTGAGAGAGACGGTTGATCCTTGAGCCTGTCGACCGCTGCCCAACGGACGTGTCGGTCCGGATCGGTCTCGGCCGCTTGGGCCAGAAACTTCTGATTGTTCAGTTTCCGAACCGCCTCGTACCGGGCGTTTGGATCAGGATCTTTGAGTGCAGTCTGAAGGGATTGGGCCTGTTCGGTTGGGGGCGGTGATCTCCTTTTCGGTATCGTCCCGGTTCCCACGTCATCCTTTTTGTCAGCCATCCGTCCTGAAGGGGGCAATTCAAAGGTCTTACCGGTCGTGGCGTCCGTCACAATGCCTGAGCCTCGTAGGTACCTGTAGCCTTCGCTGGTCATCTTGAAGGTCAAGGGATCTTTCGGATCAGAATCGAACTCGTAGTCAAAGAGCTTGACCTTTCCCATGAGCCTGTGAATGGCTCCTTCCTTCTTACCATCCCATTCCCCGCCTAAGCCAGACGACTGGATGTTTAGTCTACTGTCTACGGGCAAGCTCCCCTTGATCAAAACACAGGACACCGTTCGGGGCATTCCCGAGGAAGTGGACAGAAAACTCTGCAAACTGACTTTGGTGGCATTTTCACAACCCGAAACAAGAATGGGTGGCTCACCTGAGATGTGGATGTGTTTCCAGCACTCAATTTTCGTCGAGTCGGGGCAACGAATGCAGAACTCGGACTTATCCCCACTGCTCAGCTCCGCGACGAGGTTGGTCTTTTCCCCTGATTCAGCCACTATTCTGGGAAGCGTGAGTTCGCCCCGCTTCGTGTGACCTTCCAGCGCTAAACTGTGTACGGCCGGTATTGCAAAAAGAAGAATTGTGAATATCCAGAAACGCCCCAGATTCATTTTCAACCTCCCAGAATACAGTTGCAGGTTCAGCGAAGAATCAATCAACCTCTCCCACCAGGATAAACGGAGTCCGGAAGAACGGGTGATCATATCCCGCTTCTTTGATCTCCATTCGAGCCAGCCTCAAGGCTTCCAGCTTGCTTTTTCCATCCTTCAAATGTCTGAAGAAGCTCTCGACCAGCATGACCGAAGAACTTTCTGCTACGGACCAGAGACTCATCAGAACGCTCTTGGCCCCGGCATATTGGAAGGCCCGGCCCATTCCCATTACGCCTTCGCCTGAGATCTGGCGACCCAAACCAGTCTGGCAGGCGGTTAAATTAACCTCCACGATCAGGCCTGCTACTTTTTTCGCTTCCGAGGATGAGAGACTACCGCACCTCGTTATCTCCCACATCAGGTAACAGCTCGATAAAACATCTCCTCACAGAGTCACTTGGCTGGATGGCCGATTACCAGCCCCTTGTTGCTATTATCCAGATTGATCTCTTCTCCGCTTGATTTACGAACCTTTCCCTTACCGCCTTTAAAGACCCCCTCCCGCAGGTCACAAAGACAGGCCAGCTGAAGCCTATTTCCTGGTTCCAGTACGTCCTGACTCTTCCAGCATCTTTTTTACCTTTTCCATGCGAAGCCTGTTCCTGGTTTCAGCAGCCGTTTCCACATCTTTGTTCAGCTCCCTTAGCCACGCTGCAATATCTGGATCGCTACATTTTGCGTTGTGCTCAAGCAGCAGCCTTGCCACTTCTCGGTGGTCGACCGTGATACGCTTACGCGCGGGCCACAAAGGTACCTGCCCGGCTCCGTAAACGCGATCGGCTGTAACTCCCAGCATGTACACGCTGTCCAAAGCGGTCGTACCTTTCTTTGTTCGCGCATTCACATCAGCACCTCTGTTCAGAAGCATTTTGACAAGGTCTTTGGCTCCATTTGACGATGCTATCATGAGAGCGGTAACGCCAGCCTGGCTTTGGGCATTCACGTCAGCTCCCTTCTTAACCAGGAGATATGACATGGCAAGGTCGCCTTTCTCTGCTGCCCTCAGGAGGGCCCTCCCGCCATAAAAGGTTTCCATATTGACATCAGCGCCCCTGTCAATCAGCAGCTTGACTACATCCAGATGCCCTTCAGAGGTAGCAGCTACGAGCGCGTTCCATCCGCCAATTTCCTCGTCAATTCTTGCTCCTTCGTCCAGCAGCTTGCAGACGTCGTTAACACGGCCCTCCTTGGCAGCGTACTTGAGTGCCAGAGTCTTCTCATACCAGTCGGACTCAGACGCCTGTGCATACACCAGGCACCCAGAAACGAGAACAAAACACAAAAGCGAAAGCAGAAATACGGCGCTATGTTTCATGTCGAGCCTCCTTTAGGGGTCTCTTCGTTGGCGCGCTCTGTGCTTCACAGTCACAGCAACTCACCGTTCAAACTCTTCTCTGCTGCCGCCTCCTATTTGGTAATTGCCGTTGAAAACGCTATGCAGCGTGATGGTAGCCCTCGACCATTGCCCACTCGGCGGGTTGATGCGGAAGGGGTCGCCCTTTCCGTACCGTGCTGTGCCGTTGGGCGCGGGGTACTTCACAACGATGTAATAGCCTCCGCGACGGATTCGGGTCCCTCGAGTCTTGCCGTTCGGAACTCTGACTTCTGCCACTCGGCTGTTCGTGTTACTGGAGAACACCCGCACGACCGCGTCATCTCCAGTCTCATTCTTGAATTGCAGGATGTTGCTGTGCTGGGCCGAGACCGGAGCACCCATAAGCAGAAGCGCCACGACCATAACCGTCAGAAACGTACCGACTGTTTTCATTTGAGCCTCCTCAACCTGATTATGGCTAGGACACGGCGCTCCGAGACACCTGTGACCCCGAACACCGTACAAGTATTCTCTCGTCGGCCGGAAATGTGACCAAGAAACATGCTCCTTTCGTGAATGCCGTTTTGTTCTTGCAAGCCTTATTCCCAGACGCCCCCTTCAGTCAGGCGTGGCCTTTCTTCTTCTCCCCTTGAGCAAAATGGGGGAAGGCGCTGTATGTCCCCTTCATGGAGGAGATGAACGCGCCGTAATCCCTTCTTCAATAAAGGGAGGAATGGGGAATCTCCCTTCCTGACAAATCCTGGTTGCAAGGTCGCATCGTCCTCGTAATAAGCAAAATCTGCATTAGCCAACCTCTCCCACCAGAATGAACGGAGCCCAGAAGAACGGATGGTCATATCCCCCTTCCCGGATCTCCTTTCGAGCGAGCCGCAACGCTTCCAGCTTGCTCTTTCCCTCTTTGAGATGCTGGAAGAAGCTCTCGACCAGTTTCACTGACGACACCTCGGCCACCGACCAGAGGCTCATGAGTACTGATTTTCCACCCGCGTACTGGAACGCTCTTCCCATCCCCATAACGCCTTCGCCGGAGATTCTCCTCCCCAATCCTGTCTGGCAAGCAGTCAAGGCTACGATATCGGAGTTCATTTTCAGGCCCATCACCTCGGACAGGCGGAGGAATCCGTCCGTGCCGGGTGGGACAAGGCTCAGTACCAAGACCGGTTCCATGATACCAGGAAGATTCTTTCCAAAGTAACCGTGGGTTGCAAAGACGATGTTGCGATATCTGGAGAGGTTTGGAGCCACCTTTCCCATGAACCGCTTCTTGGTGGCATCGAGGCCGGTGTACACGACAGAATCATCTTTGTAGGTCGTGGAGAGTTCCCGAGCCAGATCACCGGTTAAGGGCAGGCGATTGAACCGGACAGTACCCAGCTCGCCTTCCTCGACCGCCACCATGAGATTCTTGTACATGTCGGCCTCTGCACCGGCGAGCTTTCTTTTGGGGTTTGACTTTTGCGCGCGTACGTCCCTGAGCTCGAAAACGGGGTCCGCCATGACCAGGAGCTTCTTCCCTTGAGTCTTTCTCTTTCCGTAGGTCCTGGCAAGGGTGAGCGCTGTGATCGACTGGTAATAGGAGATGGGATTCCGATCTCCGAAAAACTCGGCTCCTTTCACGGAGGGAATCTTCCTTTCGGCTGTGACTTTTCCGGCATCGTTCAAGACCAGGGCTTCAAAGGGGAGAACCCCAAGGGAATCGTCCGGAACAACGATAACCGGTGTGTCTTTGGGAAGATGAGCCAGTACATCCTGGAGGAGGATCTGCGTAAGCTTCCTCCCTGAAGCGAAGTCAAAGCTCTTCAGTTTCTCAGCGAGGCTCGCCGTGCGGGGGACGACCTCCATCGGCTCTCTGAACTTCCTTACAAGAGCGTCCAGTTCCTTCCTCGGGATGGGTTTGAACCAGGCATTCAGGAGCTGTTTACCTTTGGTGAGGTAGATCAGTACGCCCGAATCGGTCACATCGTAGGAGAGTACCCATTCGTTTTCTCGGAGTGCGCTTTCTGCCAGAGGCATCGGTCTCGGATACTTCGTAGCAGCAAAGAGCGGGTACTTGTCCCGGAGCATCTCAATGTGGGCCTCGAGTTTCTTCTCCAGGTCTTCGATCTGAGGTTCGAGGGATTTGATGGTGAGCTGATTTTGTTTCTCAAACGCCTTCTGTCTGCTCTTCTTCAGGGCAGCGAGTTGACCGTTGATCCGTTCATCCTGCTTCAAGACCTCTGCCGAGACATCGAGCTTCTGACCCTCGGCCCTTCTCGACATTGCCTCGGCAAATACGCGGGCCTTGGTGTATTCCGACCCCTTCAATGCTTCGATGGGTTTGTTCGTTTTCATCAGCACACGGGCAAGACCCTCGTAGGGCGCTGTCCTACGGAAGCCGCCAATCTTCACATCGAAGAACTTCTCTCTCTCAGTTCTTGCAAGGCTCGACCGGAGATCCTCGGTATGCTCGACCGCTTTTCGGTAATACTCTGCTGCGTTTTTGTTGTCTCCCACACCCTCATAGGCTTTGCCGAGACCAGTGTAGGCTACAAAGAGGTCATCTGCATCCCGGTTCTTTTGAGCAGATCGGAACAACTTCCCATAATGTTCCTTTGCTTTTGCAAAGTCTTTCTTGGCGATACATAGCCGCCCCAATGACCGGGAATCCTTATCTGCTTTGATGACCAATTCCGCCCTATCGATATCACCCATGTCCAGGTAGAGGTTGCCAATGAGATACATTGGCCAGCCAGTTGGAACGCGGATCTCCCGGTAAATGGCGAGACCCTCTTCGAGGTTGTTGAGCGCTCGGTCATACTCTCCCCTCGCGGCATAGACCGTGCCAATGTATATGAGAGTTAGTCCTTCCTCCCTTCGAAGTCTGACATCTCTGAATAGACCTAAAGCTTTCTCGTGGAACTCCACAGCCTTGTCATACTGGCCCCATTTGTGGTGGATGTTACCAAGATACATCAGGATTGAGCCTTCCCCTCCTCGATCCTTGAGATCCCGGCTGATTGCCAGGGCCTTCTCGTCGTACTCCACCGCCTTGTCATATTGACCCGATCCAGCATAGATAACACCTAGGTTGGTCAGGGTAAGGCGTTCCCCCCTCCGATTCTTCAATTCTCGGCTGATTGCCATCGACCTCGAAAGATGATTCACCGCCTCGTCAACCTTTCCCCAGTTCATATAAACGACACCGAGGTTGTTCAGGGTTTGGCCTTCCCCCCTGCGGTCATTGAGTGCCCGTTTGATTGCCAGTGACTTCTCGTAGTACGCAACAGCCTTGTCATTCTCGCCCAGTTCCTTGTACACGTTGCCTAGGTTGTTCAGAGTCCCGCCTTCCCCCCTGCGGTCATTGAGTGCCCGTTTGATTGCCAGTGACTTCTCGAAGTACGCCACCGCCTTGTCATACTGGCCCCAGTCCTGAAAAACATTGCCTAGGTTGTTCAGGGTTTGGCCTTCCCCCCTGCGGTGGTTCATCTCCTTGTCTATGGCAAGTGACTGCTCGTAGTACGCCACCGCCTTGTCATACTGGCCCCAACGCGTATAGATATTACCAAGGTTGTTGAGAGTGCTGCCTTCCCCCCTGCGGTCGTTGAGCGCCTGTTTGATTGCCAGTGACTTCTCGTAGTACGCCACCGCCTTGTCATACTGGCCCCAGTTCGCATAGACCATGCCAAGGTTGTTCAAGGCGCTCCCTTCACCTCTTCGATCCTTGAGTTGCCTCCAGATTGCCAACGACTTCTTGTACAAATCCACCGCCCTGTCATAGTCGCCCCAACGCGCGTAGACAAGCCCGAGGTTATTCAGGGTCCTGCCTTGTCCCCTGCGCTCCTTCAGTTCCAGATCGATTGCCAGTGACTTCTCGTAGAACTCCACTGCCTTGGCATATTTGCCCCAGTTCGCATAGAGCATGCCGAGGTTGTTCGCTGTCGGGCCTATTCCCTTCTTGAAGCCCTCCTTCTCGAAAATCTTCAGCGCTTCTTCGTACTTCCGCACGGCTTTCTTCAGATCCTCGTTCGACCGAGCTTTCCTTTGGAGGGCGTGTGCAGCTTTGAACAGACGTATCCCCTCCTGTTTCGACTGCGCCCATCCCATTGACGGCACGATCGCAAAAGCCAGAGCCAACAAGGTCACCTGGGTCAGTATCTTTTTCACGGTTGTCCCTCCAACTTCATTTCAGGTCATTGTCTGTATGTTGAAAGAGCATCGGCGGCCATCTGTCACAGAAACACTGCGCTTCTGGTCGTTCACAGTAATCACCGGAAAATCATTTGACCTCTCCCACCAGAATAAACGGAGCCCAGAAGAAGGGATGATCATATCCTGCTTTTCGGATCTCTATTCTCGCCAGTCTCAACGATTCCAGCTTGCTCTTGCCTTCCTTGAGATGACGGAAGAAGCTCTCGACCAGCTTCGCCGACGACACCTCGGCGACGGACCACAAGCTCGTGAGCACTGATTTTGCCCCGGCGTACTGGAACGCACGGCCCATCCCCATAACGCCCTCACCGGAGATCCTTCGGCCCAGGCCTGTCTGGCAAGCAGTCAAGGCCACGATGTCGGAGTTCATCTTCAAGCCCATCACCTCACTCAATCTCAGGAAGCCATCCGTTCCCGGAGGAACCATGGTAAGCGCCAGGATGGGTTCCTTGAACCCCGGATTGTCCTTGTTGAAATACCCGTGAGTGCCGAGCACCACCGTTCCGTATCGAGAGAGCTTCGGTGCGATCTCGCCAAGGAAGAGCTTCTTGCTCGCCTTCAAGCCTGTGAAGATGTCCGCATTGCTCCCGTAGATCTTCTCCAGCTTCTCGGCCAGCTCCCCAGTGAGCGGGAGCCGGTTGAAGACAAAATCTCCACCACCGGCTTCTTCCACCGCAACCATGAGGTCCGCATAGTATTCCTTGTCCTTCCGGGCCACCTTGACTCGCCGGGCTTGTTGCGCCCTCGCATCCTGCAACCTGAAGACGGGATCGGCCATCACGAGGAGTCTCTCTTGGGGCTTCTTCTGCTTCCCCAGCGTTCGAGCCAGGGTCAGCGCAGTGATCGACTGGTAGTACGATATCGGATTGCGATCTCCGAAAAAGTCTGCTCCGGTGACGTACGGAATCTCCTTGTTCGACCTGACCTTACCTCCCTCGTTGAGGACGAGCATCTCGAAGGGGAGCACCCCGAGGGAATCATCAGGCACGATAATCAGAGGCTTACCGGCAGGCAAATGAGGCAGTACTTCTGCGAGCAGAAGATCGCTCAGTTGTTCCCCCGCGACGAAATCGAATGCTTTGAGCTTCGACGCCGCGGCACGACCCCGAAGTTCCAGCGGTTCCCGGAACCGCCGCACGAGAGCATCAAGCTTCGATCTTTCCATTGGTTTGAAGAGCGCCTTGACGATCTCTTTCCCTTTGCACAGATAGATGCATATCCCTGAATCCGTCACCTCATATTCGAGGACCCATTCGTTCTCTTTCAGTGCTGTCTCATCGAGGCCCATTGGTTGGGGGTACTTGGTTGCAGCAAAGAGCGGGTAGTCCTTTCTCAGCCGGGCGATGTGGGCCTTCTTTTCGGCCCGTGCCTGCTCGACCTGTTTTTCGAAGGACTCTATGGCATCTTTGCTCGCCTTTTCCCGGGCTTTCTGAAGACCCTTGAGCAGTGCGGCCAGCCGGTTGTTGAGTTCCAGATCCTTTTCCATCACGTCCAATGGCACTTTTGAGGAGAGCATCTCCCCACGGTGACTCAGCGCTTCTGCAAATGACCGTGCCCGGGTCGCCTCGGCACGCCTGAGGGACTCACCCTGCTTGCTCGTGCGCAGCAGCACCCTGGCAAGACCCTCGTAGGGTGCTATCCGGGGGATGATGCCCCAGATCTTCACGTCGTAAAAATTGACCCGCTGTGCCTCGGTCAGGCTGTCCCGAATTCGCTCGGTAAGGTCGATGGCTTTCTTGTAATAATGGATCGCCTTGTCATATTGCCCAGCGGCTTCGTACGCGATCCCGAGACCCGCATGCCCGCAGAAAAGACCGTTGGCATTCCTGTCTTTCTTCGACGCCTCCAATTGCCCCCGGAAGCTTCCTATCGCTTCTCGATACTCCCCTTTTCTCAGGGCCAGCCGTCCGAGGGATACGAACATCCTTGTTCGTCTCAAGATGGGTTCCGCCTTCTTGAGGTCCCCTATATCGAGGTACACATCTCCGATGGAACTCTCTGTGTCGTCGTACGGTACTCCGATCCTCTTCGCGATCTTGAGAGCCTCCTTGTAGAGTTTCAGAGCCTTCTTGTATTGACCGAGAAAACTGTATACGCCCGCGACATTGCCGAGTGTTACACTTTCGCCCTTCACGTCTCCGATCTTCCTGCGGATCGCCAGAGGTCGCCCGTAGTGTTCGAGCGCTTTCTTGTATTGACCGAGCCCTGAGTACACGAGGCCCATGTTGCTCAACGTCGTCCCTTCGCCATCCACATCGCCGATCTTTCTGGAGATAGCAAGCGCCTTGTCGTAGTTGGACAGGGCTATCTTGTACTGACCGAGATTGTTGTACACGAGGCCCATGTGACTCAGCGTGGTCCCTTCGCCCCTTAGGTCACCAAGCTTCCGTAATATCGTCATTGCTTTTCCGTAGTACGACAGGGCTTTCTTGTATTCACCTCGATCGAAGCACACCCCACCCAAGTTAGCCAGTTGTGCTCCTTCGCCGCTCACATCCCCGATCTTTCTGGAGATAGCAAGCGCCTTCTTGAAGTAAAGGACTGCCTTGCCGTATTCGGCGAGATTCTGGTACGCTAGTCCGATGTTGTTGAGGGTCGCTCCTTCATGATCTAGTTCGCCGATCTTTCGCGTTATGGCGAGCGATTTCCGATAGTACTCCAAAGCCTGTTGGTATCGGCTCAGATGACGGTAGGCCGAACCGATGCTGTCGTAAGCACCTGCCTCCTGGCTCCGATCGCCGATCTTCACATAGGCTCGCAGCGCTTTCTTGTACAGATCCAGCGCGTCTCCATATTTGCCCAGATTGCCATAAACACCTGCCCTGCAATCCTCGGCAACAGCCACCTCTCGTTCAATACCCATCTTGACTGCTATGGAAAGCTGCTTTCCATAATACTCGAGAGCCTTCTCGTATTGAGCCTTGTCCGAGTAGATGTGCCCCATACGGTTGTACGTTTTAATCTGCTCTCTGAGATCCCCGGTACTTAGGTATATCTTCAACGATTCTTGGTACTGGCTGAGCGCTTCGGCAAATTTCCCCTTATGCCTATTGACGTTGGCGATGCATGAGAGTGCAACGGTCTTCTCTCTCTGGATTCCCATCTTCTCAGCCAGCAGGAACTCCTCGCGGTAGTGCTGCAAGGCCTTTTCATACTGACCCCGATTGCAGTACACGTGACCGAGACAGTTGTGTACAAATAGTTCCTCATATGAATCGCCTATCTTCTTGGCTGTATCGAGGGCACTTCGGTAAAATCTTAACGAGGAATCATAATCTCCGGTCTTTCTCTTTAGACTTGCAATTCTTCGCGCCACGGAGGCCGTGCCCCATTCGGACCCAAGCTTTCCAAAAAGGTCTCCGGCTTGCTTGTAATATTTCAACGCTCTTCGATATTCTCCCTTGTCACTATAGATGTCTCCAAGGTCGCCGAGGGTCAGGGCCCGGCCATAGGTGTCGCCCACTTCTTTCCTCAATGCCAGCGACCGCCTGTAATAGGTTTCCGCCTTTGCCAGCTCACTCAACGAATAGTGGGCATTGCCCAGACTGTTGAGGCTGTCGCCTTCACCCCTCCGGTTGCTAATCTTCTTATTCAGTTTCAGGGACTTTCTATAGAATTCGAGAGCCTTCCTATGCCTAGCGAAGAGGCCGTGAACTACGCCAATGCCGGTGAGAGCGGCAGCCTCTTGTTCGAAAGCCCCACAGGCTTGGGCAATTTGCACTGCCTTTTGGAAGTGTCGGAGGGCTTGGTCGTAATGCCCTTGGTTCAGATGGACATCTCCGACTTTTTTGAGGCTTTCAGCTATTCCCTTTCTGTCTCCAGACTGCTTGCGCACTAATAGCGCCTTCTGGAAAAATTCAAGTGCTGTGTCATACTTGCTCCAAGTCAGGTAGATCTTGCCGATGTTGTTCAGCACCTTTCCCTTCTGCTCGTCGAGTCCGGTCACCGAGAAGATCTTCAACGCCTCTTCGTATTTGTTCAGAGCCTTTTGGAGGTCCTCTTTGGATTGGGCCTTTTCCTGGAGCTTCTTGGCTTCATCGAAGAGGGCGGTGGCCTGCTCCTTGTCATTCGACAAAACGGGATGCGGCAGAAGGCAGAGTCCCAGAAAAAGGAGTCCGAGCGCGGCAGTCACTCCCTTCATCGATTCCCTCCGCGAAGATTCGGGACTAAGGTGATTTTGGTAGACGAGTTGGGACGGCCTCATCTGATTGAAGCCTTTTTCCTAGTAATAATATTCTCACATCCTGGGTCGTTGTGACAAATTTTTCTGCGGACCCGGGTTTTGCGGTCTTCCTGCCGACCCGTCCCCGCTCGCCGCCGAGCCCTCAAAAGGCTGGTATATCAAGGGCATGGACAAGAACCATGTAAACCTGGAACATCCAGGATCACTTCCAGGATAAGGTTCAGTAGGCCGACAGGAACTCTCGGGTTACTATGGTGAGGCGAAGATGGGACAAAATCGGAGCGGATCGGCTTTTTCTTCGGAGCATACCGGGCAAAGTACCTCATAGTTCCATGAAAACCGTCTTTTTTTGAAGGGTTGGCCCGTCATGGCTGAATTCACTGTAGAAGGGTGGCTGAGGATGGGATGGAGTACCAAATTTTTGACTCCTGATGTATGAATTCACTTATGATATCAGCCGTGTCCTCGTATCGAGGACCACGGGGGGGAAACCAACTATCAAGCTAAGAGAAAACAATCTAAAGGGCTTCGCCGATGATGTCACCTGCACCGTCAATTTGGCGGTGCAGGTAAGACGACTACCGTCGAGCTGATGGGGGATCGTCAAATTGACGACCCCTGAAGATGCCGGTCAAAAAGAACGTGAAGCAACTCACTCATTTTGAGGGCAGTTGAAGGAATCTGTCCTCTGTTGACGAGAAACCCTTCGACTTTGGGGCTTGTGTTCAGTCATTCAGTCACCCGATTTCGAGTGGTGCACGAACATGCGTAACGGGCGGGATGTTGGCTCCACAGCTGAGGGGACAGAACCCAATCTGATACACGGGACTATCCGCAGATTAAAGGTAAGATATCTTTATTGTTTTTTCGTTCTCTTGGGAACCTTCCCGGAGCTGAGGCGTCTCAACAAGCACATCAAGATACTCGCCTTTAACTCTAAGATATCTTTATTCTTTATCACCGATTTTCCGATATTCAGATCTGACTCATATCCAAGTCCAGTTGTCTGCGTGCCTTCTTGTCGGCATGTCCGCCATGTGGCGGGCGGGACCGCACAAGCCAATGCACCCGCAAGAACTAACCTTGTGCCTATGGCGGAGGGACACAGCTCACACACATGGGCAATTGTAGTCCCAAGGAGGAGTAGAATGAAGACCTTATACAGCGCAACGGCAGCCGCTCGGCTGCTGAACATCAACCCAGCCCGGTTGCAGCGTTCGCTGAGCTACGGCCATTTCCAGCCCGAGTATCGGGCGCTACTCGGTGACGTGGAAGCACGACTGCTCACTGAGGAAGAAATCGAGCGCTTGAGAGAGGTGACCGATCTCATCAACTCAGGAACGCCTATTCAGAAGGCGTTCGCACAAATCCGTGTGAACAACGCGGAGAAATAAATAGAGGAAAGAGCGGGCGGTGCTAAGCCCTATGGCCCCGCCGCCCAAGGAGGCAACTATGGCAACCAACCAAAAAGGTAGACCGAAGACCATTGAAGAATGGCGATCAGAAAGGAGGAGGAAAGCAAAGCAGGAGGGCGGGTTCATCCTTGTCCCCATGGAGATGTGGAACGGCGAAGCCTTCCACGCCCTCAGCAAATCAGAGAAGCTCGTACTACTGGAATCCATGGCTCAGATCCGATACGCTCCGAGAAGCGCCAAGAAACGGGAGAGCATCCCGAGAGACAGTCTATTGAAATGCGGGCTTGGCTACTTGCTGAACCTGGGAGAGTTCGGCCTTCCCACGAAATATTTGCAGGAGCGAGGAATCAAAGGAGAGGAGACTATCAGCAAGGCTAAGAGGAAGCTCGTCGAGTTGGGATTCTTGGACGTGGTTCAAACAGGAACCTTCGTCAAGGCAGGTCGGTTCAGATACTCTGACCGCTGGCGCACCTACAACTCCGGTGCTCTGTTCAACGAGGATGGAACTCCCTGTTACGATGGCCCTTTGCCGGGCTACTGTCACTACCCGAACATCATCCAGTTCAATAAATCCAGGTCTGTTCATAACGAGAAGGAATTCGGGGGCTACACACAACTGGAGTTATTCCCGGAACTGATTGAAGCAGCACAATAATAGATTCGCAAATTAGAGCCAGACAGATGGTACATATATGAGATGTGTGATAATCAAAGGAATTCTGAAAGCGCTTTTGCGATTATCAAAGGAATTTGGTCTCCCCCGTTGAGATTATCACAGCGGAAAATGTTCAAGGTTGTTCGGCCGGCGTCTGAGCACGGAGTGTCGCAGGATTCCTTCAGCTCGTCGCCTTTGAGATTTGGCATCGGTTGAGGCCTGAGACTCGCTCTCACAAGCCGTGAGACGCGATCTGAACGATTTGTCGTGTGGAATAGAGGTCGAGAGCATGTCTGGACGCCGTTGTGCAGTTGTACCGGATAGTGAACTTAGTCATACAGCCAGCATCCACACTTATCAATTGTCTGACCGACGTGGGAGCCAAAGCCCCGAATCATGGTCGGAGATGGTATGTTCGCGTTGCGTCGGCGGGCCCTTAAACCCTTCATTGCCGGGCTGTGTTCGAGTGACGACCGTGGTGGAACAATCCGGTTGACCATGGGAGGGAGCATGAGGTACGCTCCAGAACAGCAAAACAAAAAGCCTTTTCAGTAATATGCCGCTGGCCTTGCCAGCCTCCTGCCTCTTGAGAGGCCATGGGGGGTCTTTCTACCCGGCTGGTCCAGACTGCCATGACCTGACTCAGGGGGAAACGCCCCAGAATTGCCAAGACCGCGGCATAATTCCGGCTCGTGGGAGGCAAACATGATTGCATCGGAGGGGGAATCGTGCCGTTGGCGAACCAACGCAGGGGTTGCGGGAATCTTGACTGTCGTGTTCACAGGACTGGTGTTGACCGCTCTTGTGGCATTGTCGGCAGACGGTAAGCCACTGGTGCTAGAGAAGCCTGTCGCAACTCCAAGTTCCAGGACGGATCTCGTGATGGAGCTCCGCTCTGAGAAGACAATGGACTACACGTATGTGACCAATGACGTAAAACGCCGGCATGTCGTATCGGGCTATACGAGATTCGGCTTACCCACAACGATGATTTATGGGGCCAACGATTGCACGGTTCTTGTGTACTCTGGGATCGAGGTGAGGATCGAGGGCGGCGGCATTCCCGTGGATCTGGAACTCAAGCCCAATTTCAGCGGAGGCGCGTGGATCAAGGAGTGGTGTGTCAAGAAAGGAGGGGCCATTCACAAAATTGTAGGCAAGGTTTCCATGTTTTGCTACGAATACGATTCCGATCCAAGGGATCCGCTCACATTCCGCGTGACTCCAGAAGGGTACGAGTTTCTCTACGGGATTGGCTCTGTGAAGGACACTGGGACCGGAAGAACCCACAAGCTAAACAAGCCCTCCCAGAGTGCTGCTCTTTATAAAGCCTGCTTGGCTGGAGACACTGAAACTGTGAGAAGGCTCCTGTCTGAAGGAGCGGATGCCAACTCAGTGGCGGCAGGTGGACGAACGCCGCTCATGGCGGCATCAAAGACGGGAAACGTGGAGGTTTGCCGAGCTCTCCTCTCCCACGGCGCCAAGATTGATACTCGAGAATGGAAACAGGGAGCCACCGCACTGATGTTTGCGGCCAAGAACGGACATGAAGACATGGTGAAGCTCCTCGTGGAAAAGGGCGCGGACCTGAGCATTGAGAACAGGTATCGGTGGACAGCGCTGCAATTGGCTGCCATGGAGAATCAAAAGGGAGTGGAGTCGATTCTGAGGGCCTCAGGCGCCAAGGAATGAGATCAGTGTGACCCGTTAGGATTGACGGTCGGCCGTAGGTCGGTGGAGGTGTCAGCTTGTTCCCCCTCATCCGAATAGGGCAACGTTCAGCTTTTCTCCGCTGGGATTTAAGGCTCTGTTTTGGAATCTATAGCCATGACGAAGACCGACCAGGCCGAAAAGCTGAAGATTCATAGGCTGGCAAAGCCTGAGATTCGTTCTGAGAGGCCGTCCGCTGAATTCTGAGCGATGTTCTAAGATCGGGAATAGTTCAACATACCCGTTTCAACCCAATACTTACATAATAACTATTACTTAGCGCATCTATGTGTCTTCACATGCGTTTCTGCTCATCGCCTGTTTGGAGAGGCAAAGACTGAGCGCCGTCACGAAGACGGAAACGGACGAGAAGCCACCTGAGAGACGATCTGAGCAATTCTGGATTTTGAAACTGGCCTTCTTCTCAACGGAACCAAGCAATCGGATCTCCGTGGCCAAGAAGAGAAAGACCGCCCCTTTTAGCACCATCAAGCGTCCGATCAAGGTCGGGGCCAAAGTCTCGGTTCATGGTCAGAGGTGGTATTCCGAATTATGCGCCGGTCACACGAAATCGGGTGACACCATAGCCAATTGGCGTTAGCGTCCGTGGATTGACCAAGATCCCGCCTGAGCTCCCAAAGATAAGCCAAGGCGAGACCTGACCGCTTTTCTTTCCCCTTTTCTTATCCAATAGCAGGCTCGAGAACATTGGCCGCCGCCCTAAGGACAAGAATACCGCACCTCTCTGCAGCGAGCCGGTCGGGTTCAGCTAGTTGTCAGGCATTGACGCCGTACCTTGAGATGTAGGCATTGAATACATCTACAAGTTTGTCGAAGTCAATTTTCAATGCATTGGATGAGATCGAAATTGGACTCCCATACATTTTGAAATTGGCCTTCTTGGCCCAACGTTTCAGGGGGCCCCCAGTTTCGATGTACTTTTCCGGATTCGCGACCTTAACTAACAAGATCCGTTGACGCTGGATCCTGTAAATTTCCGTGCCCAAAATATCCGACCAGGGAATCAGGCCGACAGAAACGCCGCTGGAGTTATCAATGAGCCCGGTCTTCGTGAATCGGAGTCCAGGCCTTTTGTCGAAGAGCTTTCTCACCCCAACGATCCCACACAAACCAAAGAAGACCACCCCGGCCCATCCGATCCCGTGCACCAGGATTGGACTCAGAAAAAGCCGCAATGGTCTGATTGCTTCCGAGTCAAGACTGAGCAACCAAAACCCAAGGACCACGAACACAGCCGAGCCCACGATGTACAACAGACATTTCTTTTTACTGAGGTCAATCTTCATCTCATCTGATATGTTCATGCGAGTCCCCTTTAGTCTTTCAGGTCACGTGGGACACTCCACACACACCTTTTCGTGGTCGGAGGAGCAATCTCTCCACCCTTTGCGGGTGCCAAAAGGCCCAGAATGGCAAGACCTCCGCATAATTCAGGTCAGCTGAAAACTGTGCCTTCAACTATCAGGGCCTATAACATACAGGTGACTTACTCTGACAGTACTTGGAGAGATGCTTTAATCACCTGGTTACCGAAGAAGTGCAGAAGGAGAGTAGTGGTCTCCGAAGTCTTGTAGCGGAGAATGAGTTCTTGCCTTCCTCTCAACTCCCACGTCCCTTTGTCGGATGAAGACCCGAGTTGCTTTTCGATTTGGTCCTGGGTCTTGTCTCTGAAGTTATTAAGCCAAGCAGTAAGCGCCTCTTGCGCTTCCTGAACTTCCTCTGGCAGTGCAGGGATGGGCGAACCCTCGGCTGACACCGCCACACCAACGAGCAGACCGAGGCAGATGGCAGCAAGAAATCCATTCATGGCAACCTCCTGAAAGCAAACAGACCGTCTGCATTGAAGCACCTGGCTCTGAAAATAGCTCAGACGACTCTCTTGTGCAATATGATCCTGACCTGCCCCCAATTGATACGGAATCAGGCCTCGAAATATCCGGTTCCAGCAATCTCGACGGGCAGGATCACTCTTTGCACACGCTTATGAAATGGAATTATGCGGTGGTCTTCCCGATTCCGGGGTGTTTGACCTGCAATCCGGTCCCAAGCAGGTCCCCTTCACACCGAATAGGCCCTCGGATGGTCCGACGGAAGGCCAGACAGCCACAAAACCTCCGCCATGGTACCAGAGAATCCCCTTTTCTCCTTATTCTGGGCGTACTTGACCCTCCGCCTCCCTGTCAAGCCTTTTCCACCGTACTCGTCACCCGAAGACAGCTCGGTAGTATGGGGCCAAGGGGAAGGCCGACGCCACATGGACTTGCCACTTCCGACCATGATACGCAACTTTCGCTCCCACCTTGATCAGGCGCTTGATGAGCCATTCAATGGACCGCTTAACCTCTTCGCCCGTGAGGTACAATTGCCGAAGCATGTGCAGGAGGTTGTAGGCTAGGACTCCCACAAGCAACCGGGCCTCGTTGGCTGCGAAACGATGGCAACTCGTTTTGTCCCAACGCAGCGTGTTCTTCCCCTCCTTGATCCTGTTCTCAACATCGCCGCGTCCGTTGTACACCTTGACCACCTTCCCGGCAGGCAGCTTGGAATTGGTCACAATGAAGCCGATCCGTGGGAAGACCTCTCCAGCGTGCCACTCGGTCTTGGCGACCACTCTACGCTCCCTCTCCCAGGTCTGTGCCTGGTACCGGAAGTCAACCAGCCTGATCTGAATCCCACTCTTCGGGGGCCTACCCACGGGGCGTGTCAAGTACGGGTCGATGAGTCTGTTCAGCACCGCATTGGCCGGAAGCCTGATGAAGTACGTGACCCGCTCACCCTCGCAATACTCGTAGACCTCAGGAGCAGCAAACGCCGCGTCACCCCGAAGCCAAAACAGAATGAAGCGGGATCGATACCGCTTCACAATCGGATCGAGAAAGCCCACAACACCATCGGCTGAATGAACGTTGCCGGGCCTGAGTTTAGCCCTCAGGCAGTCCCCCTCACTGGTAAACGCAAAGAGCGGATGAAAGCAGTTCTTCCCAAAATGACCGTTGAACGCCACGTTCTCCTGCTTGCCGTGAGCCGGATCTTCCGTTGAATCAACGTCTACAATCAGCCGCCGCTTCTTCTTTCTCCTCATGAGCGCATCATTGGACCTCGTAAGAGCATTTTCGAGCGCCGTCAATCCGGCTTCAGTCCCCAAGACCTCATTCTCAAGCCTCGATAGACGCGACTGACCGGCCCCGGCCTCGTCTCCTTTGCCAATGGCGAGTCGAAGAGCGGGATCAATTCGCAGAAAGTCAGCATCGTTGCAGTCCTCATACCCGGCAGCTACCTGATATACCCTCTGCCGGACCATCTGAAGCTGGGTATGGTTGCTGTGAATCCAGGACCTGGTATCCTCTAGTTCACTCTCGATTGGACCCAAGATCCCGAAACGCTCGTCTATGGCCCTCAGCAACAGGAAACCCGTGTCCGAGGTGATCTTGGCCCCCTGAAAATCAATCATGATTGAACGATCAAATTCAGGGCGAATTGTCTTTCTTTCCTTTTCACCATTGCCTACCATCCGATGTCCCTCAATAGCGGTCTATTTCGTTCACCATATCAGATCCTTGCGGGGAAGAACATACTTTTCTTTGTCTATCTGCGGAGTGAAGGCTCCACCGCCTGCAAGGCGGTGGCTTCAACGTGTCGACTGCAAGTC
>CAZCDS010000048.1:0-51589 GCA_964497585.1 uncultured Syntrophaceae bacterium | reverse complement strand
AGCTTCCCGATGATCTGCTCAACGCTGTATCGCTTGCGTTTCATCCTGACCTCCCTTTGAGGTCCAGATACTGCCACAGACTAACTCAGTACCTGGACCACTTTTTGGGGGACAGGTCAGGATTCTTGAGCACCCGCTCTGAGATCTTCAGCTTCGTCAGTTTGTCGTACTCGGCTTGGAAGTAGGGCAGAATTCCCTTGTACGTGCCGAAGAAGGTGTCGATGTACTCCTGCGCGTGGTCTTCATCCACGATTTGCAGATTTCCTGGCTCCTTCCAAGAGTCGTTGATCTCTCTGGCCAACGCCCGCGCCCTCTGTCCAAAGATGATCCCGAAATTGATTGGTTTGGCTTCTTCGCGTCTGGTCATTCTAGGCATTTGGCACGAATACACCGAACTCGGCTCCATAGGCGCGTGGCTTCTGCATTCCCTTCGGCAAGACATTGCCCGCCGTGTTCGGGGGACAAGCGCAGTGGAAAAGACGGTTGACGCTGTGGGCCAACAGGTTCAAAATGGCAAGACCGCCGCATAATCCCGGTCAAGAGGTCTGCTCATGAAATGCTGTGAGACTGGTTTGGATTTCACCGAGCTGCCGACGGAAGAGCTGCTGAGACTAGTGGAAACGTTCTTCGGATATTTGCTTGTTCATTACGGCATGTGGTTTACTGAGGTCGTGCATCATCACGGTGCAGAAACGGCTGTGCGATTGGAAAGAGACGTTTTGCAGAAGTATTTTCCCCTGGCAGCAAAGAGACTGGCCCCCCACCTCGGAATTGAAATGGACGGCGCTGTGCCGCGCGCGCTGGCGTCCAAATCCCGAGAAGAACTCCTGCTCTTGCTGAAAGAGATAGGCAAAACCTGGGTGATCAGTGATGGCCTATGGTTCCAAGCTGTGGAATCGTTGTTTGGAATGGCCGCGGCGAAGATGGTGAACGACACTTGCTGGTCCCACTTCGGCCGGCTCGAAGCTTTCAAAATGTCGGAGCATCTGGCGCTAGATCCTGGTGGCGGCTTGGTGGCACTGGAGAGGGCTTTGCATCTTGAG
The DNA here is from genome assembly GCA_964497585.1 of uncultured Syntrophaceae bacterium. Classification (GTDB taxonomy): domain Bacteria; phylum Desulfobacterota; class Desulfomonilia; order Desulfomonilales; family Desulfomonilaceae; genus CAZCDS01. The sequence continues at coordinate 50,546 of CAZCDS010000048.1, read as the reverse complement.
GTGTACTCTACTATCAGCGCTCACACGGCTATCTGGGAGAAGGACGGGAGCCTGGTGTTCACGATCAACGAATGTCGAGTGCAGGCTGCCCGGCGGCGCAAGAAAATGGATGATTACCCGTGCAAATCAGCGGGCATGGCTCAGTATACCGGCTTCGCCAAGACTGTAGATCCTCGCATCAAAACGGAATGCATATACTGCCCTCCAGACGCTCTCCCTGAGGACCAGTTCTGTTCCTGGCGATTCAGCATAGGGTGAGATGATATTTATTTCTGTTTCTGTGTCAGAATCTAACCGCCCTCCAACCTTCGGTTCGGCATATGTGGTTTTAGCCCGGATTACATCACAACCTCGCCAAAACCTCCTGCGTCTTGCCCAACCAATAATCCATGCCCATCTCCTGGAACATGGACTCGGCCTTTTGCAGGTTTTCAAGGGCCTTCTCTTTCTCACCTCTGTCAGCGTAGAGCTCACCGAGATACAGATATCCAATAGAGGAATCCGGCCGAGCCCCGATTTGGTCTGAGATCTTCATACCATGCAGAATCGAGTCTTCGGCGTCGCGTATCCTGGCCTGATCAATCTTCCCTATTATTTTGCCCAGAAGTACCCGTGACCGTCCTTCTAAGTGCTTTGCCTGAGTCTCTTGTGAAAGGCTTATGGCCTGCTCAGCGTAGAGCATTGCCCGGTCTATGTTGGAAGAATCAAGATTTACGAGAGCCAAGTAAAGGTAGTTGGAGGAAACCCAAAACCTCGTCCCAATTTCCCTCTGAAGTTCAAGAGCTTGCTTGATCTCCATATCGGCGGCTTTCAAGTCGCCCAGCAGGTAATGTCCGTAGGCGGACGTTATTTGTGAAAGGGGAAGGTATAGACGCGCTTGCGAATCTTCGTAACATTTACTGGCTCGTAGGCTATGTATGAGGGTATTAGTTCCGTCGCCGCGCAGACCAAACCATATTGCTCGAAACATCTCCAGGACACCTGTGGTGTAAAGATTGCCCACCCGTTCAACTCGAGAGAACGCGCTGTCCAAGAGACGAGCCCCATTGTGGAAGTCTCCCATCATTGTTAGGCCTATGGCGTGAAAGGCCGGAAAAATAGAATAGGGGTGGGCTGGTTTCCCAAAGAACTCGAATTCGTTTCCACTTTCCTCAAGCAAATTGGATATTTTGGGAGCGAGATTTATCAGCTTGCGCCAGTCTCCAGTAGCGCAGAATGAAACGCATAGGTCAAATGCGCTTTGTACAGTCAACTCGAGATCACCAGCCGCTATAGCTTCCTCATAGCACCTTTCGAGATCCGGCCTAGCCAGGAGCGGGGAACCTTTCTGCGTGCGAAACAAGGCTCTCCAACCGTAAATGCTGGCCAATATCCTGCGATCACCGATCGCCTTGGCTAACTCTTCGGCCTCATCGAGAAGCAGCTCAGAGTCTTCTGGGTAAACGAGCAGTCGCATCGGACTAGCCATGTGGAGAAAGACTTGCATTCGTTCTTCTCTGTTGGCATCGGTGTCCGGCCTTTGTTTCAAGATTTCCCATACGTCTCTGTAGAAACGAAAGGCTTCCCAAAGTGACTCCTTTTGGACAGCCTTTTTCCCCGACAATTTGAGATAGTGAAGTGTTCTGACCTTGTTTCCGCTTTTCACGTAGTGATAGGCGAGCATCTCGTAGAATTCTTCCAGACGTCCAGGATAGAGTTCTTCTATGGCTTGGCCTATCCGTTCATGAATTTCCTTCCTTCGTTTGAGAAGGAGGCTGTTGTACGCAACCTCTTGCGTGAGGGCATGCTTGAAGATGTATTCCAGCTCAGGGAACAGCGTCTTCTCATATATGAACTCCAGGCCCTGCAAGTTGAGCAGATGGGTTTTGAGATCTTCCCTCATGCCCGTGATAGCCTGGAGAATGCGGAAGAAGAACTCCCGTCCAATCACAGAGGCAACCTGCAACAGACGCTTCAGCGTTTCCTCGAGGCGGTCTATTCGAGAAGCTATGATGCCCTGAATGGTATCCGGCACCTGTATTTCACTGAGTTTCCCTGCTAAAATGAACTGCTGGTTTCTCTTTTGAATAGAACCGTTTTCCAACAGGCTATGGGTGAGCTCCTCCATAAAGAGCGGGTTCCCCGAAGTTCTGCCCAGGATAAGTTCCCTCAGTTCGGGTTCAACGTCTCCACCTTCAAGAATGGCCTGCACCAGCTCAGCGCTTGTGCTAGCAGAGAGCTGGTCCACGCCAACCTTGGTGTAGTACGATTTGCTCCCCCACGCATGGGTGTACTCCGGCCGATACAGGAGAATAAGCATGATTCGTGTGGTGGGTATCGCCCCGATGAGATAGGCCGAGAGCTCCTCAGTCGTCTTGTCAATCCAGTGAAGATCCTCGATAGCCAGAACAATCGGGACGTTTTGACTTCCCCGTACAAAAAGGTCCCTGATCGCTTCGAATATTCTCTCTTTCTTCTGTCCTGGCTCAAGTTTCAAATAGGCTTCATCCTCCACCTTTAAGGACAAGAGATCCTGAAAGGGCGGAATTATCCTTTTCAGATCCTCGTCAAGTCTGATAATCTTCTCTTGCATCTTGCTCTTGATCGCCGTTTCGGCGTCACCTTCCTTGATACCAGCAAAGGATCTGAACACGTCGAGTATCGGCAAATAGGGCATTGATCCGCCGTAATGCAAGCATCGCCCTTCCAGGTAGGTGTACTGGCCCTGCGGCAAGTGGTTTCGAAACTCGTTAAGGATTCTGGATTTGCCCACCCCAGCTTCGCCCACGATGCCTACGACCTGTCCGTGCCCTGATTTGACTTGTTCAAATGCTTCCGTCAGGGTCTCGAGCTCACGTTTTCGACCGACGAATCTCGTGAATCCCCTCCCTGCTGCAGCCTCGATTCTTGTCTCCACATCGCCGACCTTGAGAAGCCGGTAGGCCTTAACCGGTTCTTCTTTTCCTTTGACTGCGAGCGGTCCAAGGAACTCAAACTGGAAGAAATCTCTTGTGGGCCAGTACGTATGCTTGGAAGCGAGCACGGAACCAGGTTCGGCGTTGCTCTCCATCCTGGCAGCCAGATTGGCCGTGTCCCCTTGAGCCGTGTAGTCCATGCGTAGATCGTCCCCGATGGAACCGACTACAACAGGACCGGAGTTGAGGCCGATGCGTATCTTGAAATCGATACCGTACTCCCTGTGGAGCCTCTCTGCGTAGGGAACGAGAGCTTTCTGAGCAGCGAGAGCTGCATGGCACGCCCGCTGAGCATGATCCTCATGAGAGACCGGGGCACCGAAGAGGGCCATGACTCCATCACCCCTGAACTCATTGACGGTACCTTCATACCGGTGGATCTCATCCATGAGAATTCGGAAGCAGCCGTCCATGATCTCGTGTACATCCTCAGGGTCCAGCTTCTCCGACATGGAGGTGAAGCCAGCTACGTCCGCAAAGAGGACTGTGACCAGTTTCCGTTCCCCCTCGATGGCGCTGCGGGAGGTTAGGATCTTGTCGGCGAGGAACTTGGGGGTGTACGAGCGGGGCTGCTGGTAGTCGATGGCCACGGGTTCTTTGGGCTTGCGGAGCTCATGGCCGCATTCTCCACAGAATTGTTCGTCGGGCAGATTCTCCGAAGAGCATTGAGGGCAGAGGATCAGAAGCTTTTCACCACATTTGGCGCAAAACTTCCTCGTTTCACGATTTTCTGCGTGGCACTTCGGACATTCCATTGCTCCCCCCTTTGGGCAGGCGGCGGGGCCCTGTTTCAAGACATCCTCGCCAGCTCCTCCTCAGCCTTTGTCACCCATCCATCAGCGCCGCATTCCTTTTCCCTGCTTGCATCAAGCCCATGGTCTGTTCAAAAGCCACCCTTTGAGGCTCCCTGCAAGGCAATCGGAACCAGCGACTTGCCTCTCTTCCCAGCCAACTGCATCATGAAGTCCTGCGGCTTAGATGGGGGCTCGCGACGCTCCCGTTCCGGTTTGGGCTGAAGCGTCAACGCGCCGGTCGTACAAGTCGTGACACACAGACCACAGCCGATGCACCGATCCGGATCAACTTTGGCCATTCCCTCCTTTCCGATGGCAATGGCCTCCATCTGACATCGATCCAGACAAGTCTCACATGCGTCACAAAGGTCCGGATCTACTGATGCATGGTAGTTGCATATTACCATTTCGGCAGGTTTGGGATAAAGCTTGATTGAACGAAGTATATCGCAGCAATCCCCGCAGCAATTGCACACAACCCCAGGGTTCTGGGCGTTGAATGGTTGAGGCACCAGAGCAGCCTCCTCGCACCTTTGAAGAATTTCAAGCGCCTCATCTTGACTTATCCACCGACCCATACCGTTTTCAACGTAGTATTGGGCGGCCGATCCAAAGCTGAAACAAACCTCGAGTGGTTTGTCACAACTCTTTTCCAGCAGTCCTTTCTTCACTCTGCAGATGCAGTTGGCAACCGAGATCCGGTCTTTGCTCCTGATGATTTGCCGCACATCCTCGTACGGGGCCACAGGCCATGAATAATCCAAAGATTGATTTACCGGGATCGTTCTCAACGGAGGACACTGTCCGACGGCTTCCTTGCCAAAGCCTTCCTGCAGGTATTGTTCGAACAATTGCGCTAGCTCCAGGTCCATGGTCCCGACCTGATAATCGTAAGAACCGACTACAAAAGGTATCGCAGCATACTTTACCGAATCTCCTTTCCGAATACTGAAGATGAGGCCCTTTTGCGCCATCCGCTCCAGTAGGCCGGTTGTCCTGGCCAGGTCACCTTTGGTGCGAGCAGCCACCGCTTCAGGTGCTTCGGCCACCAGGCTCAGATTCAGAAACAACCGAGCCTCTTCCTCGCTGAACAGCTTCTGAAGAAGCTTCATTTCGACACCGGACTCCGTGGACGGGAAACCTACCGAGTAGTTGTCCAACTGTTCCCGTAATTCATGATAGACTTGGCTTACCATCATGTCCTCCTTGTGGCCCGAACTGTCGGGTGGATTCCTTTGTCAGATTGAGTATCCTTGCGGCATGCGTGGGACCGCGCTATGCGAAGTCAGCCAGTTTCCGTTCAGCCCTTGACACCCATCCATCGGCGCCGCACGCTTTGTAGATTTCGATTGCCTTGCGCAGGTTGTCTTTGGCTTTTGCTTGATCACCTTGTTTTTTGCACAGTTCAGAGTGCAGTGCAAAATCTCTGCCCACGTGGAACGTCATGCCGTTTCGCCTGTCAGCGGCGATCGCCTTCTCGAGCCAATCTTGCGCTTCCGACATGTGCTTGTCGTCAATGTTCAGAAGAATCTTTGCCACGTATCTTGAGGCCCAGCCTTCAAAGATCTTAGCCTTGATCCCTGAGGCATAATCATAAAGTGACTCCGGATGAACACCGTTCGCGTGGATCATCACTTTCGCCAGGTTCAAAGCAATTCTGTTGAAGTTTGCCCAGCTTGGGCCCCCTTTGATTTGCTTCAGAAGCCAAATTGCCTTTTCATGATGGTTTTCGGCTGATTCATATTCTCCGTTTTCGAAACAGATCTCGCCCAGGAAGATGCGAGCAAATGCATCCCAAAAGAAGGCATCAATCTTCTCACAGAAATGGATCCCCATCGAAAGATGTTCCCTGGCCTGTGGGAAATCACCCTTGCCGAAACAGCTGATTCCACGGCTGATGTAGGCCCGGCACTTTGAATAAGCCGCGCCGCTTTCTTCTGCTACTCGGGTGGCCTCTTCACTGGCTTTGTGGGCTTGGTCAAGTGCCCCTTGGAAATAGTGACCAAAAATGCTCGTGACGCTTCGGACTGCGGATTCGCCCCATATGTTGTTCGAAACGAGATACTCGCCGAGCACATTTTTCAAATGTTCCAACCCATTGTCAAAATCACAAATGAAAAACAGAAAGAGTCCAGACCAATATGTTGCGTGCAGCATAGAAGCGGGGTCGTTCTTCGACTCGGAGATGCTCGTGGCTTGCTGGAAATGTTGCAGCGCATCCTGAAAATCCTCCTCGACCCATCCTCTGTAGATTCCCATTATTACATGTATCCGAGGGAGGGCTTGGTCATGCCCAATATTCTCGCCCAAAGCCATGATCGGATCGATGGCCTGCTTCGCCTCGACCACGTAGTTCGTCTGAGCATACAGAAGTCCGAGTATTGACCTCATGTTGATTATCCGCCGTAACACATCATGCGTCTGAGGCAACTTCTCCAGACAAGCAATTCTCTTGTCCGCATACATGATTGCATCGTGGAATGACCCTATTCTTGTAGCCCTCTGGCCTGCGAAACCGCAATAATGAGCACCCTTCTCAAAATTCTCAGCCGTGAGATAATGCTCACTCAGAATTCCGTAATTCTCAGAAAGGGTTTCTGCGCATAATTCCTCAATGGCACCGCCTATCTTCTCGTGGAGCTCTTTCCTTCTCCGCGTAAGGATGGAGTCATATACCACCTCACGGGTGAGGGCATGTTTGAAGATGTAGGTGGAGTGTGGGTATACGCCTCTTTCGTAGACAAGTTCCGAATCCTTCAATACAGCCAAACGGTTCAGCAATTGATGTTCCTGGAGTCCCGTAACGTGCTTTATCAATTCGTAGCTGAACTCCCTCTCGATGACGGAGCCTGTCTGGAGAAGCTCCTTCGCGCCCTCGGGCAGGCCATCAACCCGCGCCAAGATCACGTCCTGGATCGTTGAGGGAATGCCCACCTGATCCACGTCCTCGGCCAAATGATATTTCTCGTTCGTTAGCCTAATGATTTTCATATCCCGAAACGATCTCACGAATTCCTCGATGAAGAGAGGGATCCCTTCCGTTTTCTGAAGTATGAATTCTTCGAGATCCGAGTGGATCTCTCGAGAACCCAACAGTTGAGTCACCAGAGCTAAGCTTTCACGATTGGAGAGGCGGTTCAGACTAATCTGGCTGTGGTACGACTTGCCACCCCATGTGTGCACGAACTCAGGCCTATACGTAAATATCATCAAGACTCTCGAGCCCGGGATACTCTCTAGAAGATACTTGCTGGCCTCTTCTGAGGTCTTATCCGTCCAGTGAAGGTCTTCGAAAGCGAATATTGAGGGTCGAATCTCTGAACCCTTTAAGATTATCCGCTGGAGCGCTCCAATAATCCTGTCTTTTGCGGCCTCCGGGCTCATTGACATCTCGCCCACGCCGCTGTCTTCTACAGAAAGCAGCTCGAGTAGGTATGGGAGCGTAGAGGCTTCATCAGCTCCCAATAGGGTCAAGCCTCTCCTGACCTTCGCTGTGATCTCCGAATCCGTGTCTCCGCCTTCTATGCCGAAGTTCGCTTTGAGAATGTCTATGATCGGATGGTAAGCCAAGTCCTTGCCGTAGGAGAGGCACTTGCCTTCGAGAAAAGTGACGTCTTCGTTTGAAATGGCCTTTCTGAACTCGTATAGCAGCCTCGACTTGCCCACGCCCGCCTCTCCCATGATTGAGACCGCTTGGCCTCTCCCCGACTTGGCCCGCTCAAAAGCGTCCATCAGGAGTTCAAGCTCTCTCTCCCTCCCGATGAATCGAGTAAGGCCTCTTTCAGCATCCACGTCGAACCTGGTCCTTCTTGTGCTGGCAGCAAGTACCCGATAGACCTTTATGGGCTGTTCCTTGCCCTTGACCTCCTTTTCCCCCAGTGCCTCAAACCGGAAGTACCCCTCGGTGATCTTGAATGCGTCCTCTGTTACGTACGTTGTGCCAGGTTCAGCGAGCTGCTCCATCCGGGCCGCCATGTTGATCGTGTCGCCGACAGCAGTGAACTGAACTCGCAGGTCATTCCCCAGAGTCCCTACCACGACCGGTCCGGTGTTAATCCCGATCCGTAGTTGAACTGGAGGAATATCTGTGCGGTCTTTCAGCTTGTCGCTGAACTTGGTCATCTCCCGATGGATGGCCAAGGATGATCTGATCGCCCTCTGGGGAGCATCTTCCAGCGCAATGGGGGCACCGAAGAAGGCGAGCATACCGTCTCCTCGCAGCTCGTTCACCGTGCCTTCGTAATCATGGACCTTGTGGATCATCAGCTCAAAGACCTGGTCCATGAGGGTAAACGTCTCCTCAGGCCCCAACTTCTCAGTCAGCGGCGTGAATCCTTTCATGTCCACGAACATGATGGTCACTTGCCGCCGCTCGCCCTCGATCCTGCCTCTTTGGGAGAGAACCTTCTCGGTCAGACCACTTGGGAGATATTTCTGGATGTTGGCCAGCTTCTCGTCGAAAGAGAGGTCTTTCAGCGGGGATGCGGCGGGAGGAGTGCGCAGATCGTGACCGCATTCGAGGCAGAACTTGCTGGTAGGAGGGTTGCCTTTGCCGCATTCTGAGCATACCGATTCAAGCTTCCTTCCGCATTCATTGCAGAACCGGGCGTCATCAGGTAGTTCAGTCTGACACTGCGGACAAATCATCTCTCCCCCTTTGGACAAATCCAGAGGCCATTGATCAAGACATCCTCGCCAGTTCCTCTTCCGCCTTCGTCACCCATCCATCCGCACCGCATTCCCTGTAGATCTCTATCGCTTTGCCCAGTTGTTCTTTGGCTCCGACCCTGTCGCCTTTTCGTTTGAAAAGCTCCGCGTAGACGGCGTAATCTCTTCCGAGGTGGAACCTCATGCCGTTGCGCTCGTCTGCTTCGATGGCCTCTTCGATCCAGTGTTGGGCTTCGGAGAAGTGCTGGTCGCCGATGTTCAGGAGGATTTCGCCCACATATCGTCGTATTAGTCCTCCATAAATCTTTGTTTTATTTTCATCCACGAGGGTGTACATCGACTTAACATCCAAGTCCTTCTCCCCGCCGCACAATGCCGCTCTTGCCGCAGCGATCGTGTTTAGATTCACCCAGGACGGAAGTAGCCTACTACGCTCCAGAACATGAACTGCCTTTTCATGATGATCCCTTGCTTCAAAATACTCTCCCATTTCGAAGCAGGCCTCCCCTAGCGTACTTTCCGCAAAGCCCTCCCACATAAGTAGACCGGTCGTCTTGCATAAGTGGACTGCCTTCACAAGCATTGTTTTTGCTTCCTCCAACAACCCCTTGCAAAAACAACCAATTCCATAAGCGACCGAGGCCATGGATTTTGAATGCATGTCCCCACTTTTCTCGGCAATCCGGAGGGCTTCATCACCAATTTGGTAGGACAGATTAACTACTCCGGGCCAAGGATAGCATATGCTTTGGGTGCTTTTCACAGCTGAGATAGCCCAGAGATTGTTTGCCGCAACATTAATATCGAGTGCCTTTTGAAAATGATGGAAGCCCCTATCAAATTCACAGTGATATACGAGCGCAGGCCCTAGCCAATAGTTAGCAAAGAACAGAGAAATAACCTCTTTGACCATGTCTGCAATTTTCAATGCGTCATCCAAGTAACGAATTCCCTTTGGATATTCCTCTACTACAAAACAGAAGTATATCCCGACTATGGTATATATTTCAGAGAGCCTTCTTTCATAATTGAGCTTTTCAGCCAAATCAATTATTGGACTCACTGCCTCTTGAGCTTCTAAATGACAGTTCTTCTGAGTATAGTAAAGCCCCAGGATGGTCCTTGCGTCGATAATCTTCTTCTGCACATCATCTGTGCAAGGTAGCTCTTGAAGACATCCCAAAGTTCTCTTTAGGTAGGCAATTGCATCATCCATTGACGCCGTCTTGGCAGCCTTCTTGCCTGCAAGTCTTGAATAGTACGAGCCTTTTTCATAATTCGTGGCTCTGATGAAATGTTCGGCAAGTATGCCATAGTACTGGGCAATATTGTCCTTGTACACATCTTCTATGGCCTTTCCAATTTCCCCATGGGTTTTCTCCCTATTCTTGGCTAACATCGAGTCGTACACTACCTCACGGGTCAACGCATGTCTGAAAACAAAGGTTGATTCAGGATGTACTCCTCGCTCGTAGAGAAGCTCCGAGTTCTTAAGAGCGGACAAATGCGACAGTAGTTCCGGTTCCGGTATGTGCGTGACAGCGTTGATCAACTCATAACTGAATTCTCGCTCGATCACGGAGCCGGTTTGAAGGACCTGTTTCGGACCTTCGGGCAGGCCGTCAACCCTGGGCATAATCATGTCTTGGATTGTAGAAGGAATCGTCAACGCTGCACCAGCTTGGGCTAGATGGTATTCTTGGTCCTTTCTCTCTATGATTTTCAGATCCATAAGGGACTTCACGAACTCCTCTAGGAAGAAGGGAACCCCTTCTGTCTTCTCCAGGATCAGGTCTTCAAGATCTGTGGGGATATTCTCTGTGCCCAAAAAATGGGCCACCATAGCAAGGCTCTCCCGATTAGACAGGCGGTTGAGGGTTACCTGGCTATGAAAGGACCTGCCTCCCCAGGTGTGGACAAACTCAGGCCGGTACGTGAATAGCAGCAGGACCCTGGCCCCAGGGACGTTCTCCAAAAGGTACTTTGATACATCTTCGGAATTCTTGTCTATCCAGTGAAGGTCTTCAATGGCGATGATCAGTGGCCTAATCTCCGAACCTTTAAGCGAAATCCCTTTGATTGCTTCAACGACCCTGTCCCTCTTCCCTTCAGGACTCATTTGGATCTTGTCTATGCCGCTGTTCTTAACAGACAAGAGCTCCAAGAGATACGGCAGGGTAGCGGATTCATCGACTCCAAGCGCTTTCAAGCCGTGTGTGACCTTTTCTCTAACATCCTTATCTTCATCGCCCTCTCCCAGATCGAAATTCGCGTTCAAGATGTCTATGATCGGGTGATAAGAAACGTTTCTTCCGTAAGAGAGGCATTTCCCTTCTAAGAAGGTCACGTCTTCGTTGGCCACCGCCTTGCGAAACTCGTACAAGAGCCTGGACTTGCCCACGCCTGCTTCACCCACGATGGAGACTGCTTGTCCCCGGCCCGCTTTGGCCCGCTCAAATGCGTCGAGCATGATCTCCAGTTCCCGCTCCCTTCCCACGAACCGGGTCAGTCCCCTTTCAGCGCTGACATCAAATCTTGTCTTTCTCGTGCTCGGGGCTATTACCCGATAGACCTTTATGGGCTGTTCCTTGCCCTTGACCTCCTTTTCCCCCAGTGCCTCAAACCGGAAGTACCCCTCGGTGATCTTGAATGCGTCCTCTGTTACGTACGTTGTGCCAGGTTCAGCGAGCTGCTCCATCCGGGCCGCCATGTTGATCGTGTCGCCGACAGCAGTGAACTGAACTCGCAGGTCATTCCCCAGAGTCCCTACCACGACCGGTCCGGTGTTAATCCCGATCCGTAGTTGAACTGGAGGAATATCTGTGCGGTCTTTCAGCTTGTCGCTGAACTTGGTCATCTCCCGATGGATGGCCAAGGATGATCTGATCGCCCTCTGGGGAGCATCTTCCAGCGCAATGGGGGCACCGAAGAAGGCGAGCATACCGTCTCCTCGCAGCTCGTTCACCGTGCCTTCGTAATCATGGACCTTGTGGATCATCAGCTCAAAGACCTGGTCCATGAGGGTAAACGTCTCCTCAGGCCCCAACTTCTCAGTCAGCGGCGTGAATCCTTTCATGTCCACGAACATGATGGTCACTTGCCGCCGCTCGCCCTCGATCCTGCCTCTTTGGGAGAGAACCTTCTCGGTCAGACCACTTGGGAGATATTTCTGGATGTTGGCCAGCTTCTCGTCGAAAGAGAGGTCTTTCAGCGGGGATGCGGCGGGAGGAGTGCGCAGATCGTGACCGCATTCGAGGCAGAACTTGCTGGTAGGAGGGTTGCCTTTGCCGCATTCTGAGCATACCGATTCAAGCTTCCTTCCGCATTCATTGCAGAACCGGGCGTCATCAGGTAGTTCAGTCTGACACTGCGGACAAATCATCTCTCCCCCTTTGGACAAATCCAGAGGCCATTGATCAAGACATCCTCGCCAGTTCCTCTTCCGCCTTCGTCACCCATCCATCCGCACCGCATTCCCTGTAGATCTCTATCGCTTTGCCCAGTTGTTCTTTGGCTCCGACCCTGTCGCCTTTTCGTTTGAAAAGCTCCGCGTAGACGGCGTAATCTCTTCCGAGGTGGAACCTCATGCCGTTGCGCTCGTCTGCTTCGATGGCCTCTTCGATCCAGTGTTGGGCTTCGGAGAAGTGCTGGTCGCCGATGTTCAGGAGGATTTCGCCGAGATATCGGCGTATCCAGCCTTCTAACTGCCTGATTTTGTTTTCACGCACGAGTGATCGAAGCGATTGGAGGTCCGCATCCGACTCATTGCGCATGAGCTTGGATCGTACGACGCCGATTCTATTGAAGTTGACCCATGACGGAAGCCACTGAATACTCTGCCACGAGATTATTGCGTTTTCATAATGATGTGCGGCGGATTGATATTCCCCAATATCGGAAAACAGTTCTCCAAGGAAGTGGCTGGTCATGGCGCCGCAATAGAATAGATCCATTCGTTTAGAATGATTCAGCCCGTTCAGGAGATGTCCTTTCGATGCATTCAACACACCCTTTCCATAATAGGAGATTCCACAGGCAGTATGAGCAAAGGTGGTTGAGTATATGTCGCCACTTTCTTCAGCCATCTGGAGAGCGGCAAGACTGGTTTGGAGCGCCAAATCAAGTCTGCCCTGAAAATAATAACACTGAAAGCTTATCAGGCTCCTCATTGACGACTTTCGCCAGAGCATCTCAGCACTGAAGATGATGTCAGTCGACTTCTCAAGGCAGCGAACGGCCCTTTCAAATTGACAATCCAGGGAGAGAGCATACGCCAGCCAAAACCCCGAGTTAGCCACCTGCATGGCACCTAGATCGCCAAGCTCCTCCGAGGTCTTCAAGCCTTTTTCCAAGTGCTCGAAAGCCACCGGGAAATTCTCTTCGACGCAACATTCAGTGCCTCCGGCGACTGTAAATATCTGAGAGATACGTTTCTTGTCACCCTTCTCTATGGCCTGTTCAACTATGGGGTCTGTAGTTTTCCTTGCTTCCACAAAATAGTTCATTTCAATCAAATGGGTGGCAAGTACACACCTCAGGGCGATTATCTTCCTTAGCACCTGATCCGTACGGGGTGAACGTTCGAGACAGGACAGTGCCTTCTTGGCGCAATCCACCACATCAGTCAGCGCCCCCGTCATCGCAGCCTTCTTCCCGGCCAACTTGGCGTAATGAGCTCCCTTTTCCCAGTTGTCGGCAATGACGTAGTGCTCGGCCAACACCCTATAATGCTCCTCAATGTTTTCTCTGTACCGCTCCTCAATCGTGTTGGCGATCTCTTCATGAAGCTTCTTCTTTCTGCCGCTGAGAATGGAATCATAGACCACGTCACGGGTGAGCGCATGCTTAAAGATGAAGACGGACCGCGGGAAAATGCCACGCTCATAGAGAAGTTCCGCGTCCTTAAGAGTAGACAGAAGCGAGCGCAACTCTTGCTCCGGCAATCCCGTAACTGCCTCGATCAACTCGTAGCTGAATTCTCTCTCTATGACTGACCCAGCCTGGAGCACTTCCTTCGCAGCATCCGGCAACGAATCCACCCGGGCCATGAGCACGTCCTGGATTGTGGAAGGAATGGTCACCCGGTCCACGTCTTTGGACAAATGGTACATGTCGTTTGTGCGCTCTATGATTCCCATGTCCCTGAGTGAGCGCACGAACTCCTCTATGAAAAATGGCACTCCCTCGGTCTTTTCGAGTATGAGATCCGGCAGGTCAGGTGCCATGTTGTCGCTGCCCAGCAAGCCAGCAACCATGGCCAGGCATTCGCGGTTGGAAAGGCGGTTCAACGTGACGTGGCTGTGAAACGACTTGCCTCCCCATGTGTGAAGGAACTCCGGCCGGTATGTAAATATCATAAGCACCCGAGCGCCCGGGATACTCTGCAGAAGCATCTTGGTTGCCTCCTGCGAGCTCTTATCCATCCAGTGCAGGTCTTCGAACGCGAATACCAGCGGTCGACGCTCCGAGCCTTTGAGAGTAATGCGCTGCAGCGCTTCATGAATCCGATCCTTTCTCGCCTCGGGACTCATGGAAATCTTGTCGATGCCGCTGTCTTTCACGGAGAGCAGTTCCAGAAAATAAGGGAGGGTGGCCGTCTCATCCACCCCCAACGTTGTGAGCCCTCGGTTGACTTTGCGTGCAACATCAGCGTCCGCGTCGCCGTCCTCCAGTCCAAAGTTTGCTTTGAGCACGTCTATGTACGGGTGATAGGCAGTCCCCCGCCCATAGGAGAGGCACTTTCCTTCCATGAACACAATGTCCTCGTTGGCCACTGCCTTCCTGAACTCGTACAACAGCCTCGACTTGCCCACTCCTGCTTCGCCCACGATAGAGACCGCCTGCCCCCTGCCTTCCTTGGCCCTCGCAAAGGCATCGAGCATTATCTCCAGCTCTCGTTCCCGTCCGACAAACCGAGTGAGACCTCGTTCAGCACTCACATCAAATCTGGTTCTTCGGGTGCTCGGGGCAATCACCTGATACACCCTCATGGGTCTTTCCTTACCCTTAATCTCCTTTTCGCCCAGGGCCTGGAACCTGAAGAATCCCTCGGTGAGATTGAATGTGTCCTCCGTTACATAGGTGGTCCCCGGCTCGGCCAGTTGTTCCATCCGAGCCGCCATGTTGATGGTGTCTCCTACGGCCGTGAATTGGACTCGAAGATCGTTCCCAACCGTACCGACCACGACCGGCCCGGAATTGATGCCGATCCGCACGAGAAGAGGCGGGATCTTCTTCTCGTCCTTAAGCTTCTCGTTGAAACGGGTCATTTCCCGGTGAATCGAAAGAGCGGATCTGATGGCCCTCTGCGGCGCATCCTCCAGCGCAATGGGGGCGCCGAAGAAGGCTAGCATACCGTCTCCTCGCAGCTCATTCACAGTGCCTTCGTAATCATGGACCTTGTGGATCATCAGCTCAAAGACCTGATCCATGAGGGAAAAGGTCTCTTCAGGTCCAAGTTTCTCGGTGAGCGGCGTGAAGCCCTTCATGTCCACGAACATAATGGTGACCTGGCGCTTTTCGCCCTCGATCTTGTCCCTCTGGGAAAGCACTTTCTCGGTAAGACCGCTCGGAAGGTACTTCTGAATCTTGGCAAGTTTCTCGTCGAAGGAGAGGTCTTTGGGTGGGGGGGCTTCGGACTGGAGCAACCTTTGGCCACAGCCGCCGCAGAATTCAAACTCAGGTGGATTGCCGAAGCTGCAACTGGGGCACACCTTCTCCAGTTTATGCCCGCACTTCCCGCAGAAATTCATTCCTGCGGGATTCTCGAACGTGCATTCCGGGCATTCCATCGTTCCCCCCTGTTAGGCACGAGAAGGAATGGCGGTTTTTATGAAGAGACGTCCGATTTAACAACGGGCCGACCTGCGTGCGATGTTCAACAGGAAATTCAGCTCGTGATTTGATACGGTTGCCTCATTCTACAGAGCGGAATCATGGCTGTCAACTTCTCACTCGTTGGAGGGGCGTCAGATTTTGTTTCCATTTTGTTTCCTTTTTTGGAAACAAACGAGACCGATCGGGATCAATCGGAATCGATCGGGATTGAAATCATTGGGGATTCGGCCTAAGCAGTTGATATATCAAAGGGTTAGCACTGCATTCGGGAAGCAGGATACAGACTGCCGGCTCCGGAAGCCTTCTTTAAAACGTTCATTGTCCAGAATATGCCGGAGATGATATCATCTCCGAGGGAAGCCCGTACACAGAAGACTCTGACCTAGAAAGTGGCCCAGGTTATAGGGCAGATCACTTAAGGGGTTATGAAGGCGAGAGTACAAGAGCGTTTGAGAGGTGAAGGCACGGTGCGGCAACGGGCGACGGGCGGCTGAGGCAACACTAGCAGGCCTGCCAAGAGAATAGGTCACAGCCATAAGTGTCGGGCGTTTCGAGGCCCCCCTTACCCGTCGTCGCTAGGCAGTCACCTCGGTAACGCTTGGCACGAGATCTGGTTGAATGATATGCCAAGACTCTCATAAGAGAGGGAAAACTCCACAGGGAGGTCAAATCGATGAAAATCCGAGACGTCACAGACCCCATATGGATGAACCGCATGGCGCTGTTTTCTGATACGATGGGTCAACTGCGCGAGATGGTTGGGGACACGATGTCAAGAGCTGGCTACACGTTTCATCATGGAGTACGAAAGGGCGAGGCACATATGTATGCCCTATACTGCTCTGAGAGTCATACGGTTAAGTTCGACTGGAATCTGGAACCCAGCGATTCAAGAATAGAAGTTACCCTGAACCGTAAGACCACGAACACTGAGCGTGAAGTAGTGGCTTCTACTACTCTCAATGATACAGACGAAATCCAATCCCTCGAACAATGGATTCTCAAACACGAGAGGGGCGAGCACCTGATCTGACAGCAAGAATATCCGATGGATTACGGGAGGCATCCAGGCCTGTCGGGTAGACCTGCCTAACGACTTGGCCTTGAGAGGGCTTTCCTCATTCTGGGCGTATTGGCGAAAGTGCTTGGAGGAGGATTCTGACTTCTTCAAGCGTATTGTAATGGCAGAGGCCGACCCGGACTAGCCCCCCACGACTGCCCAGTCCCAGGCGTTCAATCGCCTCCACTGCATAGAAATGCCCGTCCCATACGAAGATGTTTTGCTCATTCAATGCGCGGGCAACTCTCCGCGAGGAAAGATTATCAACGGTGAAAGAGACTGTCGGGACGCGATCATCGAGCGCCTCGCGGTCGACGATACCAAAAACGCGAACACCCGGTATCTCCAGCAGGCCTTCCAAGAGCTCCCCGCACAACCCCTTCTCACGGGCTCGGATAGCCGCCATGCCCATTTTCAAATTCTTTCGGCGTCCCCCCAGACCGGAGAATTCGATTGCATGCTCACTACCGAAACGATCTCCCACTGAAGCCAGGTAATCAACCGCGGCCGCCGCTCCGACTATCCCCTCGAAGTTGTTTGTTCCTGTTTCAAACTTGTGTGGCGGGGCATTGCCCGCGGGAACAACTTTCCGGGCGGGCAAACCATCTAGCAAGTCGTATCGCCCGTAAAGCACACCGAGATGAGGCCCGAAAAACTTGTAAGCCGAGCAGGCCAGAAAATCGCACCCGAGCTTAGCGACGTCGATGGGGCCGTGCGGCGCGTAGTGGACTGCGTCAACAAACACAAGCGCTCCTACGTCGTGGGCCATGGCGACTATGGTCGGCACATTGTTGACAGTGCCCAACGCGTTTGAGGCATATCCGACGGCGACTACTTTGGTTCGTTCGTTAATGGATCTTTCGAGGGAACCCATGTCCAGGGTGCAGTCTCTGAGATCGAAATCCACATGGCGTACTACAACACCTCGATTCCGGAGCGCCACCCATGGAGCGATGTTCGCGTCGTGATCCAGCCGAGTCACCACGACTTCATCGCCGGGGCTTAAAGTGTTGCCTATGGCCTGGCTGATCCTGAAAGTCAGCGTGGTCATATTTGGACCGAAAATGATTTCTTCAGCCCGAGACGCGTTGACAAAGTCAGCCAGCGCGATTCTGGCCTCGTGGGTAGCTTCGTCAGTGCGGTGGCTGAACAGGAAAGAACCGTGGGCATTGCTGTTCGCTTCTACAAGGTATCGCTGCATGGCCTGAATGACCGACACATGAACCTGGGTTCCGCCGGGACCGTCGAAGAATATTATCTGCTTGTCGTCCTCGGTCTGCTGAAGAGCAGGAAACTCTGATCTAAGCGATGACACAGCCGATTCATCCAGGTCCACTATTCTGTCTCCTGTTGGCCTCCGTACACGTCTTCACGTGAGGCAGTCCTGCTTTGAAAAAGCGAGTTGCGTTGATTGACAGCCCAGATCAACGGTAGCTTTCACTGGGACCTTATACGGGATCCGTCTTTCAGGCGCAACCACTCACAATGATCATGCTCCGAGGCCACAATCGAGGTCCTGTTCGCGACGTGGGAGGCCCTGAACTGTGGAGTCAGATGACCGCAGGCAAAGCCGGGGCTTACCGTTTTTCGCCATGAGTCAAGCAGCCGGAGTAACCAGCTTTCCTTGTTGGGTCACCGTGCAAATTGATGTGGTGCTCCGCTCTGAAACTTGCCCTGACTCCGATGCAGTCGATTCTGTCCAACCGTTGATGGACCGGCAAGATGCCGGTCCTACTGTTGCTTGATTGCTGCCGTGAATCCAGATGCCTGCGACGATAGTGGAGCTGTTCAGCGCGTATTTCGATACGGAAAACTGTAAGATACAATACTACACGTCGAACACTGAGTAGCGGCCATATGGTACGAAGGCTACTCGGGCATCCGTACCGTGGCGCCGCATCGCTTCATCAAAAGCTTCTTGTAGCGAGGACATTGTATGCAAGCCCGAAGAGCGGCTCATTTCCAAATTGTCTTCATTCGTGACAATCACCACGTGCTTCCTTGTCATGACCTCGTAGATCTTCCACCAGATACATCCGGCCCACAACTCCTTATCCCTTCTGTAGAAGGCCCTCATTGCCTTGGCCTTGTTCCCCGGTGATGGCGGCACGTATTCCTTAAGCAGATCCATCAACGCGAATCCCGGCCAATCTCCGTATCCGGGGCAGGGCGTAGCCTGGATGATCGTTCCGCCGTCCTTGCAGATTGGATCGCAATTTACCACTGCCCAGCCCGTGTGGAAGAACAGATGGTTGGTTGGCGAGCTTGATCCGGTGATCACGATATCAGCAGGAGCGCCCGCGTATTCCGCCGCATCGAAACGATAAACCTTATCATAAGCCTTGATTGCTGCCTTGTGTGCTTCCACATAATCTCCGGCGCCAAGATATGTGACTTCGAACCGATTGCTGACGATTACATGAATGCCCATGTCCAGGCCGACCATTCTCGCTGCCTCGTATTTGTCTTCCTGCATGTGACAATCATTGTTGCCCGGACAGCAGTCGTTGGGCAAAGAAAACATGTGGTTCAGCTCGATTGTTTCGTCACCCGTAACAGCGGGAATGATCATCCCTGATCCGCCGTAGCCCCAAAGGGTAGCCTGAGTGGTGGAGATGGCGATCTTGATGTCAGCTGTTGCCACCGGCTCCAGCACGAAAAGTGGCACTCCGCGCGTGGTGTTGCCAATGTACACATAATTTTCCGGCTGGCCTACATCGTTGCAGACGATGGGAATACCTGTAGCTACGACATCTTTGCCAAGCTTCTCTTCGATCTCTTCAGGGCTAAGCCCAGGTACTTTGCCGTTTCCGATTGCTATGGCTGGTTCTCCTCCGGCGCTGCGAATGATCTCGAGCAAAGGGGGAAGTATCAGCTTCGCCGGTGCTGCCCTGAATTGATTCTCAGTGATAATGACAACCTTGGAACCCGGTTGCACCAGCTTGGAAAGTGGTGCCGTGTTCAGAGGATGTTCCACCGCGTACGTTGTGGCAGACGCTATATCCGGCAACTTGGTAGGCTCTTCGGGCACAAAGCTCTTCACCAGATTCCGATCCGGTATGTCGAGAGTGAGATAGGTTCCGATCTCTTCGGCAGTCTCATAGGGTACTCGTATTTCAGTCATCAGCGTGCTCCTTTCTCTCGTGTGCGCATCGGACGACAACCTCCCAGACTGAGAAACCGAATCCGATACGGTTGCCGTCGTGCAGATTGACTGTCCCCGTCGATATGCTCAGCCTTTCTTAGCGCCTCACTCAAATCGGGGTTGGGTGTGACTCGTCAGTCTCTCCGCCCCGTCCTTTGTTACCCGGTAGGTATCTTCAACTCTCAGTCCGCCCATGTCCCTCTTGTAGGCGGTGGTTTGTAGAAGAGCGACAACCATGTCCTTCTTCAGCACGGTCTTGCTGTTTCTCTCGATGATAGGAAAGAACTCGGACTGTCGCAGTCCCACACCATACCCAATGTCGTTCGGCAACAAGGAGCCCAATTTATGCCTCTGAAAAACCTCGCAAGCTGCGTTGAATACGTCATGTGAGACAGCCCCATCTCTCAACTCCGAAACGGCAGCCTCTTGCGCCCGAATCACCACGTCAAGATACGCTTGTTGTTTTGCGGTGGGCCGGCCGGCAAAGGTAGTGCGGCACAAGTCGGAGGCATAGCCCTCCCAGGTGGCTCCCAGATCGATGACGACCGGATCGTTCGGTAGTATTTCACGCTTTGAGGCATACGGGTGCGCGAGCAACGTTCGTTCCCCGGAAGCCACAAAAGTGCCGAAGGCAGGGCGTTCCGAACCGAGTTTCCGCATAACATACTCAGCCTCTGCGGCTATTTCGATTTCCGTGACTCCCGGGCGAACGGCCTTCAAAGCCGCTTCCATAGCCTTGTCTGCTATGGAAGCCGACGTTCTCATCTTTGCGATCTCGTCCGGGCTCTTTATTGCTCGCAGGCGATTGACGATCGGCGTCACATCAACAATCTCTGCCCGGGGAAACGCGTTCAAGAGTAACTCATAGTCTCTCACCAGCAAGAAATCCTTTTCGATGCCGATCCTGCCGACGTTGCGTTCGTGCAATCCCGAAAGCTTGATCATTCTCCCCATAAGAGTTTCTTTGGGGAAAACGTAACCGGTAACTCGTGGTAGGGGGCATACGCCCCTTGCCTCGGGAGTGTCCAGCCATAGCGTGCAGAGGATCGGTTCCGAATCAGAAAGCACCAGTACACCGGAGCACACGGACGAGTATCCCGCCAAATAGAAAACATTATGCGGCTTGACGAGAAAAGCCGCATCTATCCCGGCTTCAACCATGCCCTGTCTGAATCTGTCTGCTCTTACTTGCATGAAACCTACCAAGCTGTCCAGCTTCCATCCACATCGAGCACTGCTCGGTGAACAGAGTCCCCTACCGGCAAGCACAAAAACAGTGATGCCCCGGCCGGCCCGCGGGCGAAGCGCGGCAAAGAGTTACCCCTAGGCGCTGACCACAGGTGTTGCCGGACACTGCATCGTCAGTGAAAGGGTATAAGCTGTCCTCCCCCCGCTCAGGCGCGCCGGAAAGAGCGTCGAAGCCACTGTCAGATTTCGAGCCGTCGCCAACTGTGTCCTGAATCCAAGGCGCTCCCCAGGGTGCGGTGGATTCCGGGATCCTTCTCGGCATTCGTTTAGGTCGCTCCGGTCCGGCTGAACCGGACGCTGAGCCTATTCTTCCTCTCCGGCCATAATCCTGACCGGTTGTGCTCAGGAAATTGTACACCACCGCATATGTCCGAGGCAATTCAGGATCTTAGCCGGGCATTGCTGTAGGGGTGCGGTCAGGGTTCTTTCCCGTACAGAAAATTCGTAGCCATCCTCAGGGCACCTTATCACGTCTCGCAAACACGTCAATCAGGCGCCTCCTACCTCTTGCATTCCAAGACTCAGGGCGGTGAGATTGAGTTCTACTTTGGATTCGGGGAAAGTCGATCTGATCTCTTCCTCCACGTCGCTCACGCTCAGTGGCATCTTGTCGACCCCCAACAGACCCCCCAGCAACATGATGTTGGCCACAATCGGGGCTCCGAGAGTGGATGCCATCTCGAACACATTGAGGAACCATGCTTGTTTGGATAATTCCGTGATGGTTCGTGTGAGTTCGTCGAGGTCAGGATATTCCGTTCGCCCCGTCAGCACACCGACCGGATGAATGGGTTCGGTGTTGCTTACGACCAAGACGTCTTCGTTGCCGTACGCTGCAAGCGCTCGGAGAGTCTCCAAGGGCTCAAGACTCAGTATCAAGTGCGCTTTCCCCTCGGGAATCAGCGGACCATAGTAGCGTTTCTTGGAGATCCGCATGCTGCTGTGCACTGCTCCCCCACGCTGGGCCGCTCCAAAAGTCTCACCTATTGACACGAAGTATCCGTTGCGAAATAGGACTCGGCCGATCAACCTCGATATGAGTATATTTCCCTGACCACCGGTGCCGCAAACTACCAGGTTTAGAGGATCAACCTCGGGATTTCTCATGCGGTTTCCTCCAGGGTTATGGCTTGGCCCGGGCAGATGGTCGCACAGACGCCGCAACCGGAACATGCGGTCTGCTTGATCACGGCCTCACCGGTTTCCTCGTCCCGTACAAAAGCGGGACAGCGAAACTTGGCATAACAGACGGCGCATTTAGACCCTAGGCATTTCTCCGCATTTACCTCGACCGTCCAAGGCTTGACCTTCTCCCTCTTCATTCGGAGGAGTTCACAGGCCCTTTTCATTATCAGCACTCGAACCCCTCCATCCATATTGACCAGCTCACGGATCTTCTTGATAGATAGTTTGATTTCGAACGGATCCACCGTTTCAACGGTAATGCCCATGGACCGGCAAAGATCTTGGATGTCAATCCGTGGAGCAGGTTCACCCCGAGCGTTGTACCCGGCCCCCGGATGTGCCTGGAATCCGGTCATGGCTGTGGCATCATTGTCCAGCACGATATGAACCAGGTTAGAGTTGTTGTAAACCGCATTGATCAAGGCAGGAATTGCAGCGTGGAAGAATGTCGAATCGCCGCAAATGGAAATGACCGGTTGACTGTGGCCAAAGCGCCCAAGTTGCCCGAGCCCGGCTGCTAGGCCTATGCTCGATCCCATGGCGTGAAGCAGATTCATCTGGCACTTGCCCTCAGGGAAAACATCGAGGGTGTAACAGCCGATATCCCCCGTGACGTAGGCGTCCAGACCGGCGCCCTTCAGTGCCTTGCCCAAAGACCAGAAGCTTGCCCGATGAGGACATCCGGCGCACCAGGTAAGACCACGACTCCCCATCATGGCCTCCACCGCTTCATCCAGAGCCTTGGTGTATTGCTCGGACCTCGGCCTGTAGCTCATGTCGAGAATCCTGCACAGGGCACTGGTTATTCGGTCCGGGTTGATCTCCCCGAAACCGGGAATGTGCTCGGTCAACTTCCCGTACACCGCCTGACCGGGGATGCCGGTCTCGTAGAGCGCTTCCTTGATGTGGGTTTCCACAAAGGGATCCACTTCCTCCACAACGAGAATCTGGGAAACTCCACTCAGGTGCTTTTGGACAAAATACCTGGGAAAAGGCCACAGGGTTCCCAACTTCAATAGTCCCACGGACTCTTCCAGCCCGAGTAGTTCAAGCGCCTCGGCGGCACAGGCGACAGCGCTTCCACTGGCAACGACAACCAGCGTGGGATTCTCCGGTCCCCTGTAATCGTTAAAGGGAGAAGATTCGAAGTCTTCCTTCAGTGCGGCCAGCTTTTTGAGGACCTGTTCGTGCTTGGGTTTGGCCAAATATGGTGTTATACACGATTGCGTGTCGGAAGAGGCTTTTCGGTCACTTGCGGTAACTTCGCCCAACTCTACCACGCTGCTGCCATGGGAGAGCCTCGTGTAGCTCCGTAGCATGACAAAGCATTTATACCTCTCCGAGATCTCGTACGCCGCCTTCGCCATCTCTCGGGCTTCCTGAACTGAACTGGGTTCCATCAGTGGTGCGTAGGCGAACTTGGCGAGCCAGCGAGAATCGGTCTCATCACCGCTGGAATGGGCATCGGGATCGTCACACACCGCCGCCACCATGGCGCCGCCCTTATCTCCAAGGCCAGTGAGACTCAAATGGGTCAGAAAGTCCAGCGCAACGCTGAGTCCCGCATTTTTCATGGCTACCATGGATCGCAAGCCGGAGAAAGCCGCAGCAGCAGCGCCTTCGGCAGCTACTTTCTCATTGGTAGACCATTCCACATAGAGATTCAATTCCTCGGCGTATTTCGCCAAAGTCTCCACTATTTCGGAGGAGGGAGTGCCGGGATATCCCGAGGCGAAGTTCACTCCGGCCTCCAGGGCCCCCTGAACTATTGACTCGTTGCCCAATAAGAATTCTCGGTATAGTCTGTCCTCGTGTTTGAGCACCATGCTGGCCACTCCAATCTCCTGGTTACAATATGCACCGATTCTTCGGAATTAGAGTCGGCTGGACCGGTCCCCGGCGAAGTCGCCAGGGACTTCGCCGGGGCGGGGCAGGTTTTTACCATGATACGGTCACAAAGAACCCCAATAGTTAGTCGATTAGGTCTCGATTCATCTACTTGACGATAAATGGTTGAATTACCGCGTTAATTCCCCGTGCGCCGAGGAAGGGAGTGGTCCACCGTCCAAGATTCTCGATAATCTTGGGAACGTATTCGTTGCCGGACTTGACTATCTCACCGATGTACATGGGCTGGACCATCTCGTGATTGGAATCCAGCTCGACCTTCCCGCGCGGACTGTCGAGCTTCATGCCGTCCAAGGCCGCGGCGATCTTGTCTGCCTTTGTGTCGCCACCGGTTTTCTTGAGGGCTTTGATGATCATCTGGCCAGCGTCGTACCCGTGGACCGAACTCATTGAAACGGCGACGGAAGGATTGTTCTTGGTGAATTTGTTGTATGCCTTGACGAATTCCTTGTTCACCGGGTTATCGAGTGTAATGGCCCAATTGAAGCAACAGTACCACCCTTGTGCAGCTTCTTTCTGAGCGGTCAGCAGATATCTCTCAAAGAACCAGCCGGTGGTGGTCATCTTCATTTTCTTGCTCAGACCGAATTCCGCGGCCTGACGGCAGAAGTTGACAGCATCGTTGCCAGCGAACCAGCCGAAGTAGATCTTTGCCCCGGAATTGGCTATTTTTGTGATATATGGTGCGTAATCCTTATTGCCGAGGGGGGGATACGTGGCGCCTACGATCTTGCCGCCCTCACCCCTGAAAGCCATGGTGAAAGCCCAGACCTGATGCTGACCGGCCGCGTAGTTGGCGCCGGCAACAAAACACTCGTCCCCAAGCTTTTTCTTGACCCAATGGCCGATTGGGTGGGCAAAGATCCAGTGGCTTATTGAAGACCGAAAGACATAGGGGCTGAAGAGGTTTCCCGCCAGCTCAACGTTACCCGCGGTCGGGATGATCATGGGAACTTTCTTTTCGTGCGCGTAGTTGCGCATTGCGACGCAGACGGCGCTGCTCACCGGTCCTACTAGGAAATCGACTCGGTCCTTGTCCACCAGCTTACGAGTCTTGGTCAGGCCGACGTTGGGCTTCATTTCGGAGTCTTCTTTGATGAGCTCGATGGGACGCCCCTTAAACTTATTGCCCGCTTGATTCAGAGCCAGTTCCAAGCCGGCGGTGACGCGATCCCCGATCACCTTGTACACCCGTGAGAACGGCAAGACCACGCCGATCTTGATCGGCTTGGAGCTCTCTGAGGCGAACGCGGGTGAACCGCCGATACTGCCAGTCAAACCAGCCAGCGCGGCGGCGCCTCCCATTGTCGCCGTGTCCTTAAGGAAGGTCCTCCTGGTTACACCTTTCTTCTTTTGTTCCATGATAGCTCCTTTCAGTTTTACGGTTGTCACGATTGGCTCTTGCTTATGACCCCAACGGTCTGCATCAGTACATCACCATTACTGGTCAACTCTTGGGTTGAGCCGGAGAAACGTACTTCACCCTTTTCAAGGATGTAGTGTCTATCACAGGCTGACAAGGCCATTTTCACATTCTGTTCAGCGAGGAATATGGCCACGCCGGTTTTCTTTAAATCAAGTATGGAATCCCGCACTTCACGAACCACGATGGGGGCCAGGCCTTCACTCGGCTCATCCATCAATACCAGGGTCGTATGCCCCAGCAGGGCTCGGGCGATGGCCAACATTTGCCTTTCACCGCCGCTCAACCCTCTGACCTTTTGGTTCTTCCTCTTTCCGAGAATTTCAAAACGTTCATAGGCCTTGTTGAGTTCTGATGTAGAGTCGCTCACCTTTTGCCCAATTAGGGCAAGCTGGAGGTTCTCTTCCACGGTCAGTCTTGGCAATACCCCGCGTCCCTGGGGAACCAGCTTAATTCCCATCCGGTAGACATCGTGGGGTCTCAGTTTGGTCAAGTCCACTCCGCCGGATTTGATGGTCCCTTCCGCCGGGGGTGTCAGCTGCATTATCGTCCGCATCAAGGTGGTCTTACCCGCCCCGTTTCTTCCTATCAGGGATACGGCCTCACCTTTTTTCAGGGTCATCTCAACACCGTGCAGGATGTGACTCGGCCCGTAAAAGGTATGCACATTCCTCACCTCAAGCATGACCTACAGACCTCCCAAGTACACGCTCTGGACTTCTTGGTTTCCTGCAATCTCTTCCGGTGATCCTTCAGCTATTTTCCGCCCGTAATGGATGACCATGATGCTTTCGGATACGGCCATCACAAAATCGATGTCGTGTTCGATAACAACGACGGTCACTCGGCGGGAAAGCTCCTTTACCAATTCAATCATGGCTTGGCTTTCAAATCGACTCATCCCCGATGTCGGTTCATCGAGCATTAACAGGGCCGGGTCCGTACCGAGAGCCAGGGCGATTTCCAGCTTTCTCTGATCACCGTAGGAAAGGTTCTGCGACAACTCGTTGCGCAGATCTGAAATCCCTATCCATTCCATCACTTCCTCGATTTTCTCCTTCACCGAGTTCGAAGAAAGCGGGTTTCGTAATATTGCCGTCCGATGCTTGAGTCTCGATTGCACTGCAAGTCTTACATTTTCTTCCACAGTCAAATTGAGAAAGAAGTTATTGATCTGGAATGACCTGGCAAGCCCCATCGCGGACAGGACGTGAGGTTTGGCTCCCGTGACGTTCTTGCCACGAAATCGTATGGTGCCGGTCTCAGGGGGAAATTGTCCGGTGATCACGTTGAACAACGTGGTTTTGCCCGCGCCGTTCGGGCCGATGATGGCCTTGAGTTGGCCCTCCTTGATCTGGAAAGAGAGATCAGTCAGCACCAGGAGATGCCCGAAACTCTTGCTCAGATTTTGAACGTCGAGCAGCATTTACTTGCCATTCCGCCTATTCTTGGTGAAGAATCCCACAACTCCATTGGGGGCAAATATGATCATCACTACAAAGAACGCGCCGATGAAAATCATCCAGTTCTCTGTGTACGAACTGAGTTCATCACCCAGGAACATGACGATTCCGCCTCCCAGAACCGGGCCGATTAAGGTCCCCATCCCGCCCAGGAGGGCCATGAGGATAAAATCACCGGAGATTGTCCAGTGAAGCATCCCCGGCGACACAAAGTCCTGGTACGTGGCGAAGAGAACACCGGCAAGGGTGGGCAGACTGGCGGAGATCATGTAACTCTTGATTTTCAGTTTACGAATATTGTATCCAAGAAAGCTGACTCTCTGCTCGTTTTCACGAATGGCGACAAGAACCTTTCCGAACGGGCTGTTTATGACCTTCCAGCATATCAAGTAGGTTGTCGAAAAGAAGAAAACCGTCAAGTAGTAGAAGCCGAAAGGTCTCGGTACCCCGGTTTCCCAGACTCCGGGGACGCCCAGGGTAACTTTTTGAATAGTTATGCCATTGTCACCGCCGGTGACGGTCGTAAGATTGAATGCCGCAAGATAAAAGAATTGGGCGAAAGCGAGTGTCAGAAAAACGAAGAATATGTCTTTTGTCTGAGTAGAGAAGTAACCCACGACCAGACCTACGATCGTCGATGTCAACAGAGCGAAGAGGAGTGCAGGCACAAGGTTGGTAGAATAGTCGTTGATCACGTATGCCGCACAATAGCCGCCCAACCCAAAGAACAGCGCGTGGCCGAGGCTCACAAGTCCGGTGTAACCTGCGAGAATGTCGTAGCCCAGCAGGGCGATGCCGAATATCAGTACTTTGGTCAAGAAATCGAGGTAATAGGATGAAATCAGGCTCGGCGACAGCAATGGGAGAAGCGTCAACACGACTACCCCTATCAGAAACGCATATTTGCTTGACATGAGGCTCATGCGTGTCTCAGCTCGCAAGAAGATCAAGTGGACTCCGGAACCAATCCACTCGGTTTGAAGAGGAGTATGGCCGCCATGACTATGTATATTGCCGCGTCGCCGAATCCGGTAAGGTAAACCGCGCCCCACTCGATTGCCTGTCCCAAAATAAGAGCCCCGATCACTGCACCGCGGATACTACCCAGCCCGCCGACAATAACCACGATGAAAGCATCGATAATGATATCCACTCCCATCTGCGGATAGACCGTTCTCATCGGGGCGATGACGGCTCCTCCGGCCGCGGCGAGTGCAGAGCAGGCTACAAATACTGTTGTGAACACCTTCTTCGTGTCTATGCCGTGGGCTTCCAACGTTTCGACGTCCTCAGTCCCGGCCCGTACCACGACTCCGTAACGGGTCTTTGTGATCAGGTACCAGATAAGGATGGCAAGGCACGCGCTGAATATGAGAACAAAGATGCGATACGTCGGATAGTACAGATCTAAGATATTCACCGCTCCCGAGAGCACCTGCGGGGTTTCCACCGAATAAATGTCACTACCCCAGACGAGCTTTATGGCGTTCTGAGCAATGAGACTAATACCGAAGGTCAGCAGGAGATGGTGCAGTGGGGGCCTGCCGTAAAGTGGTCGAAGCGAGAAATACTCAATGAAAAAGCCGATCACCCCTACGGCCAAGGGCGCCAGGATCAATGCCAACGTGAAGCTGCCTGTCGCAGAGGCTACCGTGTAGCCCATATAGGCGCCTAGCATGTACAGGGACCCGTGTGCGAAGTTCAGCACATCCATCATGCCGAATATGATGGTCAGGCCGCCTGCAACCAACATGAGGACCATGGCAAGGGTCAGGCCATGCAATATCACGGTGATGATTATCTTGGCTTCCATCTGACAGGGTTCCTTGGGGAGCGGCTCTTCTTCGGATATTGGTTTCTTACTCGGAACGCGACGGGTTATCACTGTACCGGTGTGCCATCATTCACTCAGTTCACTGGAAGAAACACGTCACCTCTCCGATTCGGTCCACCACCAGGTGTGCCGAATCGCCTGGAGCGATGGGTACCGCCGCCGCCGGTGCCCCTGACAGGACAATCTCTCCGGCTTTAAGCCCTATTCCGTACTCGCCCATCTTGTTGGCCAGCCAGGCCACCGACTGTGCTGGACTTCCAAGGACCGCCGCGCCCGCGCCGGTCCCGGCCAGCGCGCCATTCTTTGTCAACACAAAACCGACGTGTCTCAGGTCCAGGCCGGTTACGGGCGCCAACTTGGAACCGAGCACGAACGCGCCGCTCGATGCGTTATCTGCGATGGTGTCCTGAATTTTGATCTTCCAATCCTCGATCCGACTATCGATTATCTCGAAGGCCGCGGCAACGCCGGACGTTGCCCGCAGGACATCACTGGGCATGACTCCCGGTCCGGTCAAGTCCCGTTCAAGTATGAAGGCGATCTCGCCCTCTATCCGCGGTTGGAGCAATCCTGAGAAAGGAATCGGCTCGCCCTGGTACGCAATCATGTCATCGAGCAGGTGTCCATAATCCGGTTCTCCCACGTTGAACATCTGCTGCATAGCTGGGCTGGTAAGGCCGATCTTCTTGCCTATAATCCTGCGGCCCGCATTCACACGGCGCTCCACGGTAGCCAGTTGAATCCTGTAAGCCTCGTCCACTGAAATGTCTGGGTGTTGCTCCGTCAGTGGAGCCACAGGTTGGGCTTTCTCGCTTGCCAGAATCAGTGTCTCGGCCCATTCCGTGATCTGAGCTTCAGTGAGAGCCATGGATAACCTCCTTGAACTGCCCTTCGGTAAGTTCTGAGTCATCGCCGCTTCGCGACAAGAACTTCTCGCGGAGGGCACTTGCTAGAGCGTCGGCCAAAGCCCTCTTGCCACTGTCGGCGTCTAACTCTCTTTCCAGAATGGGCCAAAGTAACTCGACTTCGTCGTGGGGGCCGGGCAGGCAGACGATCATCGTCTGTTCCCAATGTCCTACACCCAGCCGGACTCCGTCTTTCTCATGACGGCCGTGACCTTTTTGAAACTTCAGCACGTACGGCGTAGCGGCCTGCGGATCCAAACTGGTCAGCGCTTCTAACGTTTGGTCCTTACCCTCGGCCCCGATGCCGCCGGTAGTGATGACAAGCCCGTAGGCGTTCTCCCCAGCCCACCGAAGAGTTCGTGCAATGCGGGAACGGTCGTCCGGGAGCGTCCGACCCCGGTCGGCTCGATATCCGGCCGCAGTCAGGGCCTCAATCAGGAACGGCGTGTTGGTATCCTTGATCCGTCCGTCGAGGACCTCCGGCCCCGTGGCTATCACGATAGCTCTCTTTCGTATCTTTTCGGCTATCTCCATCCCCATGACTTGGGACCGTTGCAGCATCTCAGCTCCACTCTTCGGGTCCAAGCTGATAAGACCAAGGATTCCCTCGGAATGGATCGAAGTTTCAGATAAAAGCTCCACGCCGGGGATGCCGGCAAGCGCTCTGATAACTGCCTTTTCACGGGAGACGATCTGTTCGGCCTTCACTGTGGGCACCAGAACATCCAGCGTGAGACGGTCGTCGAGAGCGTCCGTCACCATAATCTCTTCCGGGCTCAGGGCCAAAGCCTTTCCCACCGCCGCGGCGCATTCACCCAGGTCCGCTCCTGAAAGCCTCAAAGGACTGATCCAAATCTCAGTCTTTTCAAGGAGTCTATAGTCCATCGAATTCCACTCTCAGGCCGCATCACAGACGTCAAACGTCATCGGCAAGCATGGTGCATCCAAAATGGCGTACCCCATGTCTACGACGTCCAGATCCTCGTGAACGAGATGATCGAGGTCGTCAAACGAGACGTTTCCTGCGAAGGCCAATTGAATACGGGAACGTAGTCCTCGGTCCCTGAGTGTCCGAGACACGGCGCTCAAATCATCGTACCGTCCGGTATCTACCATAATTATGGAGGCGCCATTCTCAGCCGCCTCTACGGCTTCTTCCTCAATCGATCCGGTCTCACCGCGAATCTGGATCGCCGGGTTCCGGCCTAGATCAGCCACCGCCTCCAGCGACAGGCTGATTCCACCCATGATCCTGACATAGTTTTTGTCTAGGTACACAAAAGGCTTATCCGTGATGCGAATCCCTATGCCGCCATCGTGAGCCGCCTGGCGGACGAGATCCTTTATCTCCGAA
This sequence comes from uncultured Syntrophaceae bacterium, assembly GCA_964497585.1. Lineage (GTDB taxonomy): Bacteria > Desulfobacterota > Desulfomonilia > Desulfomonilales > Desulfomonilaceae > CAZCDS01. The sequence goes on along the minus strand of CAZCDS010000048.1, from coordinate 19,768 downwards.
GGCATCTTCTTGAATCCCCCGGATACCACCCGGAAATGTGAACCGGCTTTCTCACGTGCCCGCCGTGCAGCAGTGGCGATGCCCGACGATTTGGACAGGATTCCGATGACGGAATCTTCAGCTCGGACAATGGAACAGGGATCACCGGTTAACGCGACAACTTGCGAACCTTCTTCCAGATCGTCGCCGTCCTCCAGATGAGAGCTGAACCCCAGCCCCAGTTCTTCGGAGAATTTCGCAGCACGGGCCACGCCGCTAACAACGCCGGCGGCCTCCGCCTTCACCACGGCAGATATCCGTCTGTGCATATGGTCCCGGAAGATTTGTTCGCGTATGTCTTGCCCCCTCGATTCCATAGACCTTCCTCAGGCGACTCGGGACACAAAATCGGCATCGATGTTTCGCTGATCAAGCCATTTTGGCATCAACTCTTTATCAACTCGTTCGCTGATGGGACCGACCGTGGCCCTCAGGTAATCGGCCAGAGACTCGCTGACGTTAAGCCCACCGGCCGCGCCGTCGAAGACGAGGACCTTGTCGGTCTTTGTGGTTCGGTATGCGAACTCCATCGCGGCATTCAAATTCGACGCCGAGAGAGCGTATTTCATATAGGCCTGATTCATAGGATCGCGCCTGAAGTGGTCCGCCTGCTCCTTGCCCACCACTATGGTAGGAGTGTGCTCCGCGAAGAAGGCCGACGGATAGCCAGTCCATGCATAGTTGTGAACAGCCGCCCGAATTGCCGGATTGACAGGCGGAATATCCTCGATCAACGGCCGACCGCGGTGGTCGTAGTAGGTTTCCGTGTACCAGGTATACGCGGGCAGGGGGTTGTCCAAGTCGAAGAGGTCCCTGTTGGCTCCAACCATGTTTGCGTAGATGACGCCTCCCGCGAACACGTACGGAACCGGGCAGGGGAAATCCAGCACCACGATGCATTCGTCAATCTCGCCGAGAAGGGTGATAATCTTCCCGTAGTTCTTCATGCCGCCCACGGTAACCCGCTCGTTAAGCGCGTAGAGGTCATTGTCACAGTCGACCGTGACCAGTCCTCCCGGAGACATGATCGCAAAGACCGATACCACGTACTTGCTCTGGACGAATTCCGAGTCGAAAATCGACCTGGCCACAAAGTTTGCTGCTCGGGGACCCAGGTTCCAATGATAGGTCGACCTCGTCTCGACCCTGGCATAACTCATTCCGAACGGCTTCACCGCGCGGTCAACCTGCCGGTGGAAATGGACTTCCCGTACATCGCTGTTGTGCGCGTGTATGATGTAGTCAGCATCGTAGGCCCGTCGGAGCCCGTAGAGGGTTCCAATCTGAGTCTCAATGGGGATGCCCGCGTCTATGGGCGCGATGCCGAGGGCCTTGCCCTGGAAGTACTCATCTAACCCGTGGCTCTTGATATACTCTTCGGTCTCTCTGAACCGCATTCCCAAACCGGCACGAAGCCGCACTTCCTTGGCACGGGTCTCACGCTCCACCACGTCTTTGATCGTTCGCAGCATCTCGGCGTATGGGACGCCGCCAAGAAAGGTGAATCCGTGATGTGACGCGAGTATGTTCACGGTCGAACCCGCCTCTATCTTTGACAGATCGACCCGAGTCATAGCCTCCTCGGTTGCCTTCCTTATTACCTCTGGGCCGCCTTCTCCGGGATAAATGACCTCGGGCAGGTCCGGGAAGAGCTCGGCAAGGGTTACACTTGTCATTCCATCGAGTTCTGCGCCACGCATTGACACATGGGTGGGATCCACGCCGTACTGCGATTTTCTCGGCGCGGCCGGGAGCAATGTCTTTGTCGCCATGATCTTTTCTCCCTTCGGGATGAGGCGGTACAAGTTCAGGATCTCACAGGGGCATTAATCACCCGTTCGAACAGCTCCCGATCTCCGTCAAAGCGAAAAACGGGATAGGACTCTTTGACAGCCTCGGGAACATCCCAAGCGGTGCATGTCCTGCCGTACCATTGATGGCTGTTCTTGGGCCGTTCGAAAATGCAGCCCGCGGCCTCCAGGAATCGGAGGATCGGCTGGTTGCATTCTATTCCGCAGCCTGCACCCACACCTGTGGCAAGCACGATGGCGTCGGGCGTCTTTGCCCCCGCAAGTATTGCAGCCGCAATTTCTTCGGCCCGACTCGCGGTGCAGTAGCAAACGGCCTGCTTGGGGTGAAACCGCGCTTTGCGACACAGTTCCTCGATCTCCGCGTAGTCAAACTGAGACACGTCCGTGCTCAGCGTACGCGGCTCGCACGGCACCATCTCGATCGCGTGCTCGGGACACCGCTGCTCGCAGTTCCAACATCCAACGCATCGTTCTTCGTCGAGGTCTACTCTGACCTTTTTGCCTTTGCGACTCACTTTCACTGCATAAACGGGACAAACCATCTCACAGTTCTTGCATCCCTTGCAGAGTTCCATATCCACTTGAGGACGGAGATCTACGACTTTCATTGGCGTCCCTCCGAATTCGTTGGTTAGAAAAGTCTCGGGCCTTCTTGCCCGGATGGTTCGTGGATGCCAGCCCTTTTGGTAGGAGGCAAGGCCCGCGGTGCGAAGACTCAATCCGGTTCCTGTCGTTGAAGAACCCTTGAACGGACCTTCGACCGAGTTTTCTCAGATGGCGGGGGGACCGTTTGTCCGAGAGTGAAAACCGGGACTGTCAGTGGGCTAAATGGACTTCAGACACCGCCTGGGTTGGTTTTTTGTCCCGCCTCGGTGAGACCGCCCGCCGAACGATCTCTGGTTCCCTGCTTCAGACGATCTGCGACGCGTCCATGGGAGCAGCTTTATAGATTCTGCATCCTCTCATAAACTTAACATCACGGTAAAAGGGGTGTCAAGAAAAAACTCGCTTGGCGATTCATAATTTCGCATTGCGATATTCTTCTGCTATGTTCGTATCAATTCTTCTCACAAGGCCGGAGCATATTCACCTCTGGGGAGCGCTGGCCTCTGGAATGAGCGTCTGTGGTTCAGGGGATTCCTCGGGAGTGTACGGAGTATCGGTCACGCTTCGGCGATTTTCAAGGCGAGAGCGCCCGAATCCGGGAGACCGTCACTGGTCGCCAAGGGCAGAACCCCAACCCTCTTCGCGGCGGACGGCCATCAGGCTAGCTGGAGGGGACGTCGTAAGAAGCGTCATCGGGCGTGTATCCCAATTTCTCCGAGATTGCCCGAGCAGCCTCTTGCACGTGAATCCTGTGCCGGGCAAGCACTGCCTGCCTCAACCGCTGGATTGGCCCGGAAATGCTGACGGCAGCCACCACTGCACCACTGCTGTTCCTGACCGGCGCTGCCACACATCTTAGACCTGGCTCATATTCCTCGTTGTCGAAGGAAAACCCTGTCTCACGAATCCGGTCCAACTGCTCCAGAAGGCGGTCCCGGTCAGTGATGGTGTTATCGGTGAAACGAGGCAGACCTCGTTCAGATATGATTCGGTCCACCTCTTCGACGCTCATCCCGCTCAATAGCGTCTTGCCAACCGCGCTGCAGTGGAGATGCAGCCTTTGTCCAATATATGTCGATAAGCGTATTGCCTGCTTCGAATCAATTTTGTCCAGGTAGTAGCATTGAGACCGGTCGACGACGCACAAGTGTGACGTTTCCTGGGTTTGATCGACTAAGCGTTCGAGGTGGGGCCGAGCTACGCGTTGCAGGTCCGTGCCCTGGGACATGACGTTTCCCAGCCTGAGCACCATGGGGCCGAGCCGGAAGCGGCTCAAGGTGGGGTGGGCCCTTTCCAGGAAACCTTCTTGCTGAAGGGTCGTCACGAGACGCTGAACGGAACTCTTGTGGTAGCCAAGTGTGTCCACCATCTCGCTGACACTCCATTCGTCTTTGACGGGAGTAAAGAGTTTTAATAAGTCCAATGCCTTAACCAGAGATTTGACTGTGCTCCCTTTTGATTGGCGCTGTGTCACAGTACTCCACCTTTCTACGGGGTGGTGAGATTCGCATTCCGAAAGCGGATATCGTATATTGCACCACTCTGGTCAAAAGTCAACTCTTGATGACTCGATCGCCATCCCGGGGTGGGCATAATGAACCGTTACTAAGCCTACGTTTGCCCCGTCCTCACCCACTCTCCCTGAGGGACAGAGGATCAAAGCTGCGCCCTAGTCAGGGCGGCTAATGGAAATGAAAAGCTTTGCCGCGAGCCGCGAGTGCGGCCCCTTATCCCGGATACCCCCCCACCGTCGGGAATGCGCAGAGCCATCTTCCTGTGGAACACGTTACTCAACTCCCCGTCTTCTGCGCTCTGCTTTGCTCTTCTCCTGAGGCTCCGCTCCGGAAATGCCGGCCGCTAATCATCATAGCTCACCAGTACCACGTCCGCTGCCTGTTCTCGGAGGGGAATGAGGGCCTGATAGGCTGAAGAATCATACCACTTGCGAACGGCCCCCCTATCCGGGAACCGGAGAACGACCGTGTCCGTATGGTGGTGCTCACCGGCCAGGACCTCTGCTCGGCTGCCCCGAAGGACGACCTCAGCTCCCCACGGCTCGAGGGTCGATGGAACCTGTCGACGGTATTCCGCCCACTTGTCTGCATCCTTGACGATGATATGGCCAACAAGGTAAGCGCTCATGTGTCCACTCCTTTCCAACTCGTCCCAGGGCGCTCCTGCTAGGCTGCGCGGTCCCCCTCCTCATGTCTCGAACTCAGCACGCCAGTCCCTGGGGTACCGACCTCCAGCGGATTCAATCAATAGGCTCTACCGTGAGCACGAGTCAAGACTGTGAGCCTTTCTTGGACCCGGACCGAGAAGAAGGAAGAGTGGTGAAGTGAGCTGTCAGAGCAATGAAAACATTAATCGGCATGGCGAAGGAGGGACAAAATTCGCTCACGCGTCCGAAAAATGATTCCTCATAGCGTCACTTGAGGTTTCGGGCCTACGCGAATTCGGATTTTGATCACACTTTTTTGGACTGAACGGGATCAATCGGGATTGAACGGGAACAATGGGGATTGAAATTGTTGGGGTTTTGGGACAAGGTCCTGTTATTGTTACCCCTGAAAACGCATCCGGGATGCAGGGGTCGCTGGTTCAAATCCAGTCGTCCCGACCAGTAACATCAAGGAGTTAGGCCCTGCCGACACAGGGCCTTTTTTCTTGGGAAGCCGATTTGTTTCCTTTTTGTTTCCCTTTTTCCCAACTGTTCACCTCCCCGCTACGTGGATTTCCGTCGGACCATGATCGAAGGTCATGGAGTCGATGGCTTCAACAAGCTCCTCGTCAGAAATCATACCGTAGCGCTCATGCACAGGCTTTTCCCTGGACCAGTGCCCCAGAATGGCTTCAGCAATCGCCGGGTCAACCCGTGACCGACGAGCATTGGCACGCCATGTGTGACGAAGGTCATGGAATCTCGGACGAGGGTCGAGTCCCACAGCAGCACAGGCTTTCCGCCATGGGTTCTTGAGCGATTCAAAATGGGGAGGTCTCACCCCTTTTCGATCCCGCAACAAGAATACCCGGTCGGTCCCCAGGGAAGTCACCCGCATTGCTGCCTCAAGAGCCAATACCAGCTTTGCGTGGATTGGAACCCGTTTCCAATGACCTTCCTTTGTCTCCTTTGGCGTCAAGGTGATGATCCGCCGAGGAAGGTTCACGCTCTGCCTTCTGAGGCCTAGGATCTCTCCACGCCTCATGCCGGAGTAGAAAGCCGTCCAGATGATCGGCCGCAACCACTCGGGTACCCGGTCGGCAATGGCCTGAACATCCGACAACGCGATGTAGGCAGACCGCTCACCGGATTCTCGAGGAAGCCGTTTGACCATGCGAGCCGGATTGACGTCCACGTACTGCAACTCTCTCAACGTCTCGAACAGCCTTGACAGGCTGCTCAGCTCCCAGTTAATCGTTCCGGACGAAGCCCCCTCTTTCCGGCGTTCTGTGCAACGTCAGCGACCATGATGAGACCCGATGAGATGCAGGACCAGGTCTCGGTCATAGATCCCATCCAGAAGCTCCGGAAGATGTTGTACGAGAGACACTGAAAGCTGTTCGTGGCGAAAGCCGTCCGGTAGGTTGCTTTTCCTCCAAGCTGTGCGTTGTTCAGCTCGGCTTTCGATGAGCCCCGACGATTTCGCGTAGCTCTCTGACGCCAACGTGGCACGGAGAAGGCTCCCACCGTGAAGGAATGCTTGATACCGAATATCGCCCTTTCCTATGTCGTGCCCCTTGCCGCTCAGCTTCAGGCTGTGAACTATTTCCTGCGGGAAGCCGCAGCGCTGACCAAATGACTCGGCCAGTTGCCCCACATTCTCGCAATGCTCCCCGAGAGCTACCCGGGTTGTGACCGAAGCCGTCTCATCCTCCGTCGTGAATGTCTCGAAGAGGCTCTGAGGCTCAACAAGCCGTTGGCTACGGCCTCCTACATGAAGGAGGATCTCCGCCTCCTGTGGGGTCTGTCCAACAAGACAGCTGCCGAGTCTCACCTTGACGATTGGATACTACGGGCCGAAGCATCCGGCGTCCGAATACTCAAGGATTTCGCCAAGACTTTACGGACCCACAGCAAGGGAATCCTCGCCTATTACGACTGTCCCATCTCCACCGGACCACTGGAGGGAACCAACAACAAGATCAAGACCCTACAAAGGCAGGCATACGGCTTCCGAGACCGGGCTTTCTTCATCCTCAAGATCTATGCGCTCCATCAGACCAGGTACCAACTTATTGGATGAAGACCAAAAAGGTGAGGTGCGCGATTACGCGATGAACCCCATTTCTTCCGCTCTTCCCGTGCGTCAGAGAGCTGTTTGAATGTAGAAATCGCTGGGACCATTCGAGAGAAACGAACAAAGCCCCCGGAATGATCAAGAGATTTGACCTATCTCGTGGTGACTCGTCCGAGGTCGGACTGGATGCCGAGGGTCCAGCCGGTGAACATGATCAGTTTCCTGATGTTCTGGTCGACCCAGATATCGGCTCGAGCTATCCTGCTGCGGGGAACATAGACTAGGTCGTTCGCGCCGAGGTAATAATCCTGAGCAGACCCGAGCGCGGTGAGGTCTGTGGTTCGGGTTATGAATCTGCCGTCAGGCCCCCTGGAGACAACGAGAACCGACCGAGGTTCAGCAGTCTCTAGGGTGCCGCCGGCCAAAGCGATCGCCTGTTGAACGGTCGTGGGACCCTTGACCGTGAATACGCCTTTGCGGCCCACTTCGCCGTCGACAAAGACCTTGTTTCCTACGACTTCTCGGAGCATCACGGAGACCTTGATGTCGCCGATGAGCTTTCGGTACCGTCTGTTCACCTCTTGGGTGAGCTGAGCAAGGGTCAGCCCTGCGGCCCGCTGATCCTGAATGAGCGGCAAAGAAACCAGGCCGTCCGGTCGAATGGTGATCAACCGAGCCTGCCCGTAGGGCGCTGTTGCGATCGCTCGTTGCAGCTCGGCGAGCCTGGCGTTGAATTCCCGGACGGTCACGGTGATCACCGGCTTCCTGAGCAGATCCGCGTAGATCCTGGTCAACTTGCGTTTGACCTCGTTCGCGGTAAGTCCCGCAACCTCGATGTCGTCCTTTCTGGGAATGCTGATCTGGCCGTCCGGGCGGATCCGAACGGTACGATTCATTTCCGGATGGAATGCAAACTCAACGTCGATCTGATCGCTAACAGAGAGTCTGTAGGGCGCCTTTGTGACGGTTGGAATCGTAAGGTACAGGAATTCCAGAACATCTCCCTCAGTCAGCCGGTACAAGTTGAACGGAAAGTTCATGGTAACGCACTGCGCGACATGAGGAGGAGTTTCGCTGACAACGGCCCTGTGCTTGGGGATTACGCACCCGCCGATGATGAGGATAGCCAGCGGAATGAGGGCTTTCGCGAGATAAGCTACTTTGCGAGATATTGCGCCGCTGTTCGTCTTCATGATGCAGCTTCCTGTCTACAAAACCTATTCCGGCATCGGTCCCGGTTTCGAGCGAGCGCCACCCGGCCAGGGGCGTGCGTCAGACCCTAGAAGGCCGCGCCGACGGTGAAAAAGACGCCGTTTCGACTCGTTTCCACGATCCGTCCCGAGAAGGGCTCCAGGTCGTGGAAGAAAATCTCATGTTGGAAGCCGACCTTCGCGTTGAATGTCGGCCCCATGGAACTGGTGAAATCAATGGTCAAGCCCGCAAAGAGGTCCACGTAGTTGACGAAGTTCGGCGTCATGCCGTACGTCATGCGCGCGGTTCCACCAAGCCCGAGGGGAAGCCCCAACCGGCCTCTGAGTCCGCTCATCTTGCCAGAGAAATGGACTCCCAAGCAGGGTACCATCTCATCGACGGCCAGAGTGTCTTCGAATCCCTGGCCGGCTCCCTCGATCCTGACCATGATGCGGATGTACCTGAGATCTCCGTTGAACCCCGCGTACCACCTCGGGCCGACGATGAAGTCAAGGTCGTACCCGAAGCCGAAGGCCGCGGTCTCCAATTGCGATTCAACCTCGGTGCCGGGCAGATAGACCGCGTTTCGGGTTCTCAGCTCACGGGTGAGGACTTTGGAGCCTTTGTAATGTTCGGGCGCTGTCCCATAGAACCGGAGTACATGGTGCTCCAGCGGCCGGACAGAGAACAAGAGCCGGTAAGACCGGCGCTCGGAAGGCAATCCCAGGTCCGCCTGCAGATCGTTGAGTGTCCCTGTCGCCCCCGTCTCGCGCTCGAACCCGGCCCTCCCTTCCGCCGACCCGAAGAAGCCTTCGAATTCGACGGAAGCGAATGGGGCGTACTCGATGGGGGCTGCGTCCGACGCAAGAGGGAGCCCAAAGGCCAGCAAGGCCGCCAGCGTCGCTGCCAGACAGAGCTTGACCGCCCTTTTTTTCACACCGAAGCCTGGACTAGTGATCATGGCTGTCAATCCGTTCCCGGCCATCTTCTCTCGGGGCGGCCACTATCGAAATCCGCCGCAAGACAAGACCGGAGTCTTCTTTCAATGTTCCCGCTATTCGAGCCGATCCCCGCCCACATAGCGTCCTCTGACCATCCCGAATTCATGCGTACGGCCCACCTTGGAGATGCGGACAATTCTCCGGCGGCCCCCAAGGACGCGATTTGGCCCAGGAATTCTTTCGTCATGGTAGGAGGAATCGGCTTTCGTGTGTTTCTCGTCTCCGAAAAGAGACGGTCAATGCCCGAAGACAGTCTCGTAAGGAACGTCGCGGCAAGGTCTTAGGTCATACCAAAACCAGACCGGCGTTTCGCGGATGCGCGGTGCATATTGTTCTGCCGCGGAAAGATCGCGGGCGCGGCGCGGGCGGGGAATGTCTTCCTGAGATTGGGGGCCCTCTCTGCCTTTCTGATCGGGCGCATCGTTTGCAGCAATCCCTCGAGTTCGGCTCTTCGGGCCATAAGGGTTTCCTTCTGCTTCTTGACGAAGACCCGATTCTCTCCGACATATTCCTTCATCGCGTCCCTGACGCCGTCGATTTCCTGAGCCACAGCCCGAATCTCTCTGCTCTTCGGTTTGTACCTGACCGCCAGAGCCCTCTTCTTGATTTCCAGCTCCACTATCTTGGACTGGAAAATCGGAAGGAACGACAGTTCGGGAGCTTGGCCTTCCGGGATAAAACCTCTGAAGACTACCCGGCGGGAAGCTATCAGATTGAGCAGGAGATCGTACTCCTTCCCCTGAACGTCCAGTTTCCCCAACTGGGTGTCGATGCGGGCGAGAGATCGCGTAAGGAATGAGTGATCTCTTGTCCCCATTCCCCTGTACCATTCTCCGCCGTCTTTCGTTGCCAGGGGGTCCAGATCGGGACGGGTCGGTCGACTCTGGGACGGAAAGGCGACCAATTGCATGATTGGCTCACCCTCAGCGCTCGTCGTGCTTGCCTGCCTGAAGAATTCACTCATCGCCGGCTGAGAACCGAAGCCCCTGCTGCTCCGGGTGCTTGGTTCCGAGAGCGCCGGCCAATGGGGACGCAGGGAAGCCGATGCCGAGAGCACCGGCCGAGAAGCTGAAAAGGCCCCCATCGACGCCCGTGGGATCGATTGATCCTTTCTCCCTTGACCCTCAGGATTATCGAAAGATCCCTTCGGCGCTTGGCTGAGAACAGGTTGGCGCGTCGACCGGTCGTCCGGCATGCGTACGCAAAGCGACAAGCAGGCCGCGCAGGTGAGCAGGCATATCCCGGCCAGCAGGACCAGCGTCCCCCAGACAGGAAGACGTGGTCGTCCCCCCCTGGAACCGCGTTCGGCCGACACTCCGCGGCGCAGGTGTGAATCCGTTGGGACCTCCAGGTCACCGCCTTCGGGATGGAGAATTTCATGGGAATTGGGAGGGTTCGAGGAAACGGTGTGGAATCGCGGAGCGATTCTCTCCCCGCAGCCGCGGCGAGGTCGGGGACCGTCCCGCCGCGTTCCACCGGAGGCGCCGAGAACCGGCCTCCACGGACGAGGATGATTGAAGAAGTCCTTCTCGATGCGGAGTTCTTCAATCTCTTGCACATCCACAGGACGACCCCCATTAGCCTTGGAAGGGTAGTGACGCCGGATCTCTCTGTGATCGATGCTCTTGGGGTGCCTCATGGTCTCGTGACCTCTTCACTTTCTCGGAAGGCAGTAAGCCTCGCTATTTGTCAACTCTTACCCCCTCTCGGCTCAATAGGGCCGGAAGCCGGGAGGAGGCACCTTTCGTATCGCCCAAGGAAAGACCGGCGGCGCACACACCGGGGCTGGACATAGGGGTACGGCCGGTGGCAGAATGATCGATGCGACCTTCGGTGGAGGCGGAGGAAAGAGGGGAGACGGGACGCAACAAGGGGCGATCGAAACGAAAGGTGGTTGGCAGACCGGGATCTGAGGAGACTCGTGGCGACAAGAAGGCCCCAGCGCGTCAACGTTCGACGACCCGAGGGGCATCAGGAGGACTGTCGCTGCTAGGCACATGCAAAGGACAAGACGCATCATTTCCTTTATCCTTTCGCTGTAGCTGAACTAATCCATCACAAAGGCGAACTATGCTATTGATCCGGAATTATTGTCCCCCCTCGGGGAACGGGGGACAACCCCTCGTCTTCAGGCGAGTGCTTTAGCAGGCCCGAAGGGACGAAATCGGGCATCCTCCGACTGAAGTCGACGGTTTTCCGTCTCTTGCATGGACTACCGCCGCTTGAAAGCGACGGTTCTAAGGCGGCTGCGATGGCCAGATTTCATCCGGCCGAGCGAACCAGGCCGCCGAAGCCACCACTTTGCAGGTGGTGGAGCCTTCACTCCGCGATCCCGGAGATTCCGGTCGTTTCATACCGAAATACCGATCTCCGAGGGATTTCGCTCCACGAATCGGCCTCCCCGCGCTTCCGAAAATGGCTCAGCCACTCTAATTTGTACATTTGTGTCAGATCAGCGGTTCTTTCCCCAAAATTTTATTATACTACTCCCTCGGCTCTCAGGTCAAACACAATCTTGAGTGTGCGCCTTCACCCAAACACGGCCCGATAGTGATGGGCCAACGAGAACGCTGACGCCACATGCGCTTGCCACTTCCGATCCTGGTAGGAGACTTTCGCTCCGACCTTGATCAGACGCTTGAACAGCTATTCCATTGGCCGCTTGATCTCTTCACCCACGAGGTAGTTTTCCCGGAGCATGTGAAGGAGGTTGTAGGCCAGGACTCCCATGAGAAAGCGAGCCCAATTGGCGGCATAGCCTTGTTGTAGGTTCTGAACTTGCCGTTTGCGTCGAGCTTAGATCCTTTGGCACTTTCTTGGCCCCTTTTGGCCTCTTCGTGAGTACCGACGGATACCGATGGGGTTCCATGGGGTTTGATTTTTTAGCGGAATCTCAGCAAGACGGCTCTGGGAGTGGGTGGTACACAGCATTCGGGATGCAGGGGTCGCTGGTTCAAATCCAGTCGTCCCGACCAGTAACATCAAGGAGTTAGGCCCTGTGTGAACGGAGCCTTTTTTCTTGGAAAGCCGTTTTGATCACATTTTGATGACATCTTTTCACTGACCGGCCCCCCATACCTTCGTTTTTCCGTGATCGAACGTCATCGAGTCGATGGCTTCCACAAGCTCCTCGTCGGAAATCAGACCGTACCGCTCGTTGACCGTTCGCTCTCTGTGCCAGTGACCAAGGATGCTCTCCGCGATCCCCGGGTCCATCTTGGACCTTCGGGCGTTCGTCCGCCAAGTGTGCCGGATGTCATGGAGCCTCGGCTTGGGGTCCATGTCCATCTTCTTGAGCGCGCGTCGCCAAGGATTCTTGACCGCTTCATGACAAGGTGGCCGGACCCCTCTTGAGTCCTTGACCAAGAAAACCCGGTCGCTCGTCAGAGAAGTGACCCTCATGGCATCTTCCAGATGGGAGACGAGATCCCGGTGAACTGGCACTCGCTTGAAATGCCCTTCTTTGGTGTGTTCCGGCCCGGGGTAGATGATCGGGGAACGTAGGTCAAGGCGCTTCCTTGTGAGCAGGAGGGCCTCAGACCGTCTCACGATCTCTTTGAAGTCCTCATGGCCGATGTAGGCTTGGCGCTCACCAGCCTTGGTTGACAGGCGCTTGATAACACGAGGCGGGTTCGTTCGCACGTACTGAAGCTCTACGAGTACTCCGAAAAGGCGGCTCAAAGTCGATGTCTCCCAGTTGATCGTTGCCGACTTGACTCCGTCCGATAACCTCCCAGCCTGATACCGCCTGATATCCGGAACCCAGATCCCTTTGACCGGCCGATCCTTGCCCGACTTCTCGACGAGGTTCGCCAGACAGAAGACGTAACGCTCTCTGGCTTTGCAATCCTTCACCGTTGGATATTTCAGGAAGATCTCCACGGCCTCCCACATAATCAACTCTTTCCTGACCTTCTCCCCTCCCCCGAGATCCGCCAGCAACTTCCACCCTTGGTTTCGCAATATCCGGCGGCATGTTTCCCGACTCGTCGGGTCAAGGGTCCGGTTCTCACTAGACCTGCAGGCAGTCAGCACGGCCATTTCAACTCGCTTCGCTTCACTCTTTGTCTGTGCCGATGTCCGCACCATGATATGCTTACCGAACAGACGCAGCCGGAGAGAGTAGACATTCCCTCTCTTCATTACTGACATAGGTCTCGAATCTTCTTTCTGAGACCAGATCCCGTAACCCCAACAAGCTCCTCCTCGCCCGCTTTCCTCGGGAGGAAGGGTAGCTTTCGGGGTTTTTGCTTGTCAACCAGCTTCGGCGCTTGAACCGTCTGGGCCTCGATAAATGCATGAATCTGTTGGGGGAGAAATCTTCGCTCACCCCGGAAGCTGATCTGAACGTAGGACAGCCAGCCTTCTCGGCAAAGCGCATGAATCAGCTTGACCGAGACGGCCAAGTGTGCGGCAGCTTGCTGTGCGGTCAGCAGGCTTTCCATGGTTCAGTCTTGGTCGATGTCCCCCCGCCGGCGTCGAAACTCTCGGCACTTCAGCCGGCCGGCTTCCTTCCGGCGATCCTTGTGCGGGACCGGGCTTCGTGTGCAGTCTCATTTCCCTGACGATCAGGGCCCCTGGGCGAATGGTCTTTTTTCGTCTTCTGGTCATGTTTTAGTTAAGACCTCATCTGACATTTCTGCTATAAGCAGTCGGAATTTTGAAGGAGGGATGTCAGACGAAGTCTTAAGTAAATATCCACGTGCCGAGCACGTGGCTTTGAGATAGCCCCTCAGTGGGTGGCTTGGCGCCCGGCATCCTTGGAGTTGGTCGCCTGTATCAACACTCATCGGCTGCAATAACTCGGAAAGACGACGATTGTCGCCGGTAACACTGCCGTGGTTCAGGGATGAGACGAACCACCCCCTAAGAAGCAAGAATCCACAGGCAAGGGGACCGGTCTCCGACCACGTCCAGAGGACGTGGGTTTCCAGACCGAACTACAATGGAGCAAATCTGGGGTCAAACGAAAAGTCAGACAACGGATCAGGCGGGCGTAAGATCGGAATCGAATACCGACCTGTCCGAGCAGGGCCTGTGTTACCTGAGGGATGGAAAGGTTTCCATGTTTATAAACAGTAGTTATTTTATAGCGTAAGCCTGGAACATGACATCCATTTCATGCCCGAACTTTTTTTCGAGGCGCTCGGTACCACCGTTGCGTGCGAGGTGGGAGGACCGGCTTGTCCTCCAGAACAGACGACCGCCTTGCTGTGGGTGCGTCCGTTCGGCCGCGAAACGCGAAAATCGTTGAGATCGCTTATTAGGTGCCTCCTCGTCGATTTCCATGACAAAGCGGCTGCGAACCCGCGCCTGGGAGAAACACCCCATGAACAGCAAAACCAGCGAAGGCGGATAGATACACTAACGGATAATTATTATTTATGAAATACCGCGAAATGGGCACGCCTCGGTATTCCCATGCGGATGACTTCGCTCGGTTCGCGGCTCTCGGCTTCTGACAACGAATCTCAGGCCTGTGGCAATCCCGTTTCACGGAAGACGATACCGTGCTAAACTCCTGCGGCAACAGCCAGCGGGAGCCTTACGATGGACGATTCCAAAGACCGTGATGAGGAACGGAATAAGCTGGTAGAGGCAGGTACGTCTAAGGACCTGAGTTCTCAGATTTTATGTCCGAGCAGAAGTCCGCGCTGAAAAGGAAGGGAAGCGATCACATAGATGACTCGTATGACAACACCGCCGCTTCGAGTCTCCTGGCTGGTCTGGGGACTGGGAGCTCTCCTATACCTTATGGGGTTCTTCCAGCGTGTGGCCCCCGCGGTTATGACAAAAGAGCTGATGGGAGACTTCGGGATAAGTGCCGCGTGGTTGGGTCATCTTTCCGCCTTCTATTTCTACAGTTACGTTGCCATGCAGGTTCCCACCGGTTTACTTGCCGACCGGTGGGGTCCGCGGCGTCTGCTGGCCGCGGGCGCCTTTGTCGCTGGTGTGGGCACCTTGCTGTTTGCTCTGGCCCCTGGAATTCTTTGGGCCGGTACGGGGCGACTGCTGATCGGCGGGAGCGTCGCCGTGGCCTTTGTGGGCCTGTTGAAAGTTGCGGGCAATTGGTTCCCGCCCCGGCAGTTCGCCTTTGTATCCGGCCTGGCCCTATTCATCGGAATCGTCGGAGCTGTTCTTGCCGGTCCGCCATTGAGAATACTGATGAGCTGGTACAGTTGGCGAAGCATCTTAACCGGGTCAGCCGTTTTCACCTTCTTTATCTCTGCCGGGATCTGGTTTTTTGTCCGGGACACTCCGACCGAGAAAGGGTACGCGGACTTTCAGCACGCCGGAAACCCGGGACCAGCAAACACGCGGCTCGGAATCATCGGAAGTATTGGAGAAGTGTTGCGGTATCCCAACACGGCGCTCCTGTGTGTCGTTCCCGGTGGCATCGTGGGCTGTGTACTCACGTTTTCCGGGCTCTGGGGAGTGCCCTACCTTGCCACGCACCATAAGCTGACAACCACCGGGGCTTCTATGCTTTCAACGGCACTCATGGTGGCCTGGGCCGTTGGCGGGCCGACCTTTGGCTGGATTTCGGACCGCATTGGTCGGAGAAAGCCCTTCTACCTTCTGGGATGTGGCCTCTCGCTGGTCGGATGGGGCACGATAATCTTTCTTGTGAACCTTCCGGTTCCCCTTCTCGCTGGTCTGCTGGTGATCACCGGCTTTTGTTCGGGCTGCATGATTATTGGCTTTGCCTATGCCAAGGAATCGGTGCCTTTGAACTTGGCTGGCACAGTTTCAGGTGTTGTGAACATGGGGGTCATGATGGGACCGATGATCCTGCAGCCGGTCGTTGGCTGGATACTCGATCAGAATTGGCAGGGGACCGCGGTTGCCGGAGTCCGGGTGTATCCGCTGGCGGCCTACCAAGCAGGATTCTCCCTAATGCTGGCCTGGTTGGCTCTGGGCTTTGTGCTGCTGTTTTTTACTCGTGAGACTTGTTGCAGCCAGGTTACAAGTTAAGACAAGATACACCAACTCATAATCATTACTCATGAAATTCTGCTTCGGTATGACCGGATTATTCCCTTGCTCCGAAAATTGCTCAGAATTGATCTCACGAAGCCTGAGAACGAATCTAATACCTGTGCCAATCACGTTTCGCGTCGGGAAACCCTATCGTGACCTCTATTTATTGCTGCATACGGAGTTCAACCAGTTCACGTGCCACTGAACCGATGCCGAACGGAAGTCGTAACCCTATCCCACGCAACCACCCAGGCGAAAAAGCAAACACTTTTGCAAAATGGGGAACGGCATGGCGGAGCAAAATAAGGTTTGGTGGTCACCCTGTGACTCTGGTGCGTTGCGTGAGTAAATGTATGCGCATACACTCCTTGGCGTGTAAGCCCAAGACGACGGCCCTCACTACTTCGTTCGCTTCCGCCTTTTCGCTTCCACGTAGTTTTTGAGGATCTTCTCCGCGGCTTCCCGGAGAACGGGTCCCCGGAGCCGGACGTACTGGTCAGGCAGGTTCGTCATGCGCGTCAGGCCAATCGCTTTATAACCGTGGATCAGACTTTCTAGATATCTCTGCGGTGCTCCGTACACTACCGTGCTAACTTCAGTGATGAAGATAGCGCCGCTGCACATGGGGCAGGGTTCACTGCTGGCATACAAGGTGTACCCCTTGAGTGTCTTGATTCCCAAATCACGAAACGCCTTATCAACCGCGTTTATTTCCGCGTGGTGGGAGACTGTTCTGTCGGTAATAGCAGTATTCTCTGCTCGGACCACGACTCGGCCGCCCTTGACCAAGATGGCACCAAAAGGATAATTCCCGTGCCGAACGGCTGAGCGCGCGAGATCCAACGCTTGCGCCATGAAGAATTCGTCACGCTTCCCTTGATCCGCCAGGATTCGGGCCTCATCGTGGGCTAGGCAATTCCCGAAAGAAAGGCAGAGCACTAAAAGAAACGCAAACAGAATCATGGAGGTCTTTTTCATGTCCATCTCCTCTTAACAAAATCCGACATACCAACCGGAGTTATGTCGCGGTCTCGCCATTCTGCCTTCTTAGCAGACCTGAGACGCAGAAAGGTCGGCTCGATAACCCCAAAAAGGCTTCGCTGGGGTAACGCTCTCGACTGGACGCAAGCCAAACCGTCGTCACGTTGATGAAAAGGTGCCTTTTATGTGCTTTCTGAGCATCCTTATACCATTTCGCAATTCACCAAGTAACTTGGAGATAGGGGAAGTTGGTCATGGAACTGACCCTCTGGGGATCGTCGTGCAGATCTCGCAGTCCTTGGCAGAGAGCTTCCTCGACGGCATCGAGTGACCCGAAGACTTTGTTCTGGAGGTAGTTTTCCCTCAACTCCTCCCACAGATGCTCTGTCGGATTGAGTTCAGGGCTGTGTGAGGGCTGCTGTATCAGCCTTATGTTCTCTGGGATCTTCGGATCGTTGGATCTGTGCCATCCCGCGCCATCGACCAGCATGATCACGAAGTAGGTCTTGAAATCATGAGCGACTTCCTCCAAGAACAGGTTCATCATCTGCGTGTTCGCAGAGGGCAGTATCAAAGAAGTCATCTTGCTCAGAGGCCAGGCACACGGCCGCATAGACGTAGTGGAATGTCCTTGCACTCTGCTTTCCAACCTTGGGCCTGATCCCTTTCGGTGCCCAGCACTTGTGAATATCCGTGATCCGTCCGAATCGTCCCTTGTCTTGGGCCATTATCACGTCGGGTCTTGTGTCCTCCGGGTTTCTTTCCTTGACTATCTTGGCCGCGAGTTCCGGGATTTTTTTTTGAAGGTCTCCTGAGTTTCCTCTTTGGCTTGGGGATGAACCGGGCGAGGCACGATTTCCCGCCATCCGTTTCTGTGAAGCATGCGGTAAAAAGTGGAATGATGGACCTCATGATCCAACAACTCGTCCCGGGCCTTCCTGATCTGTCTGGCGACGCAGATCTCCCCGGTTGGGGCGAGCTCAAGAAACGGCTTGAGAAACTCGGCTTCCTGCTCTCTGGTCAAATAGGCTCTGCGCCTCTTGCCGAACTCAGACCCTTCTATCGCTTGCGGACTGAATCCGTTGTACCCGGATATGACGTTGTGTACCGTGGAAACGGAAACACCCGTATGAATAGCGATCTCCCGGGCCGGACGCGGGTCTACCAGGGCGTTCCAAACCACCAACCACCTGCGATACTCTCTTCCCCTCGTCTCCTTGAGCCGTATTGACAACTCAAACTCAGAAAGATGCGGCTAAATCGACGTCACTCTGCCCATCATATACCTCCCCAAGATTCTACGTGGCGATGCCTACAGCACATTCCAAACTGAATCACGAATTGATATGAGACCTTTCTCAAACCCTATCCGAAGTCCCCCCACCATCAGGCCCGAATGAAAAAATAACCAAAAAACGCCTCAACCTATGCGGAATGGCGGGTTCATTTACAGCTATGGAGGCCTATATTTACATTGGTGCTCACCACAAATCATCAACGTGTAGTTCAGCGTCAAGCAAGGACTCTTTTTCTGATAGCCATTGCTCATGGCTTCTACGGCAGGCCTGTACTATCTCAGGAGGCACGTGCGCGAACCTTTCGTTGCCACCGTCATTTTCATGCCGTTAAACCTTTACATTATTTCCAGCTATTGTATTTGGTGGTATGGAGGCAGCTTCGGGCAACGCCCCTTTGTTGAAAGCGTACCCATTTTTGCACTCGGATTCGCCTCGGTGTGGACGATCCTGGGCAAGAGTTTCGCTCGACGTGTGCTCATTCCGTTCACTGTTGTCAGCGCGGCCATGTCTCTTGTATAGATGATCGCTTACTGGAGGCACCTCATTCCGTACGACGGCTCGACACGGCAGCAGTACTCCAAGGTCTTCCTCTTCGGGTGAACACGCCCAGGGAGAGTGTGTGGGCATCTCGGTAGGAGGCAAAGGCCCGTCCGACGCGACCGGGGATTTTTCGCTGGAGGTGACTGGGAAGATCGTGGTACAAGGCGTGAATCGTACACTGTTCTATCACGTGCGGTGGAAGAGCTGGAGCGTCTGTATGCCTTGGAGAGAGACGGACTGTTTATTTGCGTACCAACATACGCGACAGGCACCTCGGCTCATGGGCAGATTGACGTAGGGAGGTCAAGGAGGAGGTGAAGGTATCCATCATTATCCCCGTTTACAACGAGCAAGCGACGATTGTGCCGATCGTCGAAGCTGTTGTCGCATCACCTGTCCCTACAAAGGAGGTGATCGTGGTGAACGATGGCTCCACCGACGGGACCCATCAAGTACTAGAGAGCAAGATACGGCCTATGGTTCAGAGGATTGTTCATCATGATAGAAATCGAGGCAAGGGCGCTGCGTTGAGGACGGGCTTATCCGTCGCCTCGGGTGAGGTAGTTATTATTCAGGATGCGGATCTGGAATACGATCCGCGCGAGTATCAGAGGCTTCTGCAACCAATAGTCGAGGGGAGAGCGGACGTGGTGTACGGATCCAGGTTTAGAGGGGCGGACCCGCACCGGGTCTTGTTTTTCTGGCATTATGTCGGTAATTGCTTTCTGACACTGTTGTCAAACGCCTTTACGAACCTCAATTTGAGCGACATGGAGACTTGTTACAAAGTTTTCAGGCGAGAAGTCCTTCAGTCCTTGACTATTGAAGAAGATCGGTTCGGTTTTGATGCTGAAATAACGTCGAAAATAGCAGGAATTGGCTGCAGGATCTACGAGGTCGGCATCTCCTATCACGGTCGAACTTACCAAGAAGGTAAGAAGGTGAGCTGGAGAGACGGGTTGAGAGCAATCTGGGCCATAGTCAAATACGGAGTCCGATAGCTTGGGCGCATAGAGCTTGGACTGAAATGTAATAGATGGGACTTCATCTGACAGTGGTGAGTTACCTGACAGCTACGAGGG
>CAZCDS010000047.1:0-51747 GCA_964497585.1 uncultured Syntrophaceae bacterium | reverse complement strand
TCTTTCCGCGAAAATCGCCATAATACCTTACAAAAATGGCGAAAGTATAGCGGGGGGGCGCTTCTTGAAAAACTCTTCGACGCCAGCGACCGGCTTTAAGGAAACGCCAGTCACGCCGACGGTGATTCCCGCCAGAAATAATGGTCCGATTTTGTTAACATAGCTCCCCAGGGTGCGAGCAAACTTTTGGCTGTCTTTAACCTTTGGCCCGAGTCCACGCGACAGTGTCAAGAAGAAATCAGTGAGCAAAGAAAGCAGGTCTGTGAAATACCACGGATTGTAATTCATCAATATTATCGGTGGCCTAAGATACTGCTTGACAAGATTCACAAACGAGGTCTTTCCCGAACCCCATGACCCCTCGATTCCTATCACGAAGCTGGCATCGGAGGGGGCCTTAACAATGATGTCTGCGAGTGCCTGAGCACCGTCCAGTCGACGCAACTCATCCTGTTTCTTTTCTTTTATCGGTTCGTCTGGATCAAGCATCTTGTCATCCTAACCGGAATTTGACGGCAGTCTTACCATGGTGACCCTCTTGGCACCGTCCAGAGGTAGAAGTGTTTCTCAGCTTGTCCCAAGGGAGTCGCCCCAGCGAGGCTTCACCACCTGATCCAGGCAAAACGCTCGTGAGATTGATCAGAAGACACGTTTTGCTCTATTTCTGAGCGTACTTTACCCTCCGCCACTCCGTCAAGCGTTATCCCAGTCTGGTGGTCACCCGAACAAGGCGCGGTAATGTCGAGCTCACGGAAACGTCGAAGCCAGCCCCTCAGTGCACCGCCTCGCTCACGGCCACAGGTCCAGGCTCCTGCCCGCTTTTCCTGCGCGAGCCGGTGAGAAGAAATTCAATCCTTGCGGTCGAGAGGTTCCGAGAAGAAAAAAGGCCCCCTCATCGAGAGCCCCCATGGGATCCGTACCGTTCGACCTTCCCAGTGATCACTCTTCTTTCCTAGGCAATCCGCGACGAGACCTCCGTCAGAGGTAATAGCTTCTTCGGGGGCTCGCCGTTGAAGGGCCCTGAATAAGAGGCTGATGCAAGGGATAGGAGCGGGGAAGATTCCCGAATGCAGTGGGTCCCCCCTATAATGCCAGGTGTCTACTGGAATTGTCAAGTGTACCGGGAAACTAGAGTACTTTCGCGCGGTTAACTATGAAAGGCGCAGGCTATCTCACTGGGAATACACGCGGAAAAATGGCTGATATGGTCTTGATGTTATTAACGATAACCACCTTAGACCGACTTTATGAGTGGGGGCGGATCTCTTGATTGACAGCTCTGATACTGGATTAACTGGTGATCTGGGTATGAGATGAGTGTCAAAATATTGGGCACTCAATCCCAGGAGATAGGAATTGCCGATACCAATTATGGAGATAACCTCCAGCTTCGCAGTCGATGGGGGAAAGCTCCCAGGAAGTGGCCCGCTCGTCGGATCTGGGGGGACTATGGCACGGCAGGAGAGGCTGAGAGGGTCTAAAAGGCTTGTGTGTTTGGGGTCTGCGAAGCCCAAATAATCTGGCTAGATGGGTGTTTGTGTGGTGAATCTATTTTAGGATATGGCTGTAACTTTCACTGTGTCAATCGCGGATTCGGGCTACGGAATATCTTGACAAGACTGGGTGATAGTGCGACCGTTGGCCGAGCACAGCACTCTGAAGAGCACTCGTTCTTTTTTTGCACCGACTCGTTAGTCAGATGCGCACGCTATGGGTTCATCCCTGGATGGCTAATCAGATGAGAGGAGGTGGATTATGTGCATTATCACCATATCAAGGAGATCGTACACCCACGGAAGAAAGATTGCACAGCTTGTCGCAGAAAAGCTTGGCTATGAGGCCGTTTCTCGCGGCATGCTCCTAAA
This sequence comes from uncultured Syntrophaceae bacterium, assembly GCA_964497585.1. GTDB lineage: Bacteria > Desulfobacterota > Desulfomonilia > Desulfomonilales > Desulfomonilaceae > CAZCDS01. The sequence goes on along the minus strand of CAZCDS010000047.1, from coordinate 49,882 downwards.
GTCCTCTGAGAAGTTCAATGTCCCGGAAGCCCAACTTGTCGGTACCACCGACGATGGTGGCGCATATCTGAAGCGCATCGCGCAGATTAAAGATGAGTACAAGGCGCTCATTCAGCCCATTTTCCTTGAACACGCCAAGAAGAACAATATTGTCTATCACGGCCTGGCAGGTCATCTGATGCTTCCCGGCGTTGGTCATGTGCTCAGGGTATGCGTTTTGGCCGGCATGCAGCGACGTCTTCGGATGGTAATGCGACAATATCCTATTTCAGAAACAAAAGCTCTCAAGATCATCGAGAGAATGGATAACGATCGAAGACAGTGGATTCTGACGATTTGGGGTGAAGACCCATGGAATCTGGACTCGTACGACCTGGTAGTTCGAGTTGACAGGCTGTCCCTGGAGGGTGCGGCGGACGTCATTTGCCAAGCGGCTCAATTGGAGGAGTTCCAGGTGACTCCTGACTCACAGAAGGCCCTGGAAGACTTACTCCTGTCCTCTTAACAGAAAACAGCTAGCTACAACAATTCCTGCCTTGCGCAGTGAACGCCGTTCAAGGTTCGGTCAACGTAGCCATTGAAGCGGTCCACTGGAGGAACATCAGATGCGCGCTATCGCCGGGCTTGCGGAGACTATGGTTATGGCACGGAGATTGGGTTGAGCGGGTCTGAGGGGCTGCAAGATGATGACCAGGGGAAAGAATCCCGATATTCACTCAAGGTCGGTTCGGACGCCTGGGAGAAGATACGGTGATTTCCTCACGGTGATTCTCGCCGATCCTCAAGGAAATTCTGTGTGGCCATTTTGTGTCCATCTGTCGTGATTCGTTATGCTTTGTCCTGCTTTTTGGCAACGGGAGGTAAGGGTAACTTGTTGATTTCATTGACTGGTTAACTGCATCCTGAGTCTACGGATCAGAAGGTCGGGAGTTCGAATCTCTCAGGGCGTACCAAAGAAATCAAAGGGTTACAGGTTTTCATCTGTGACCCTTTCTTCGTTGGTGTCCACATAGGTGTCTAGGGTTCGCGTCAGCAGTTTCGAGATGGTCGTTTGTGCTGACACTGGTCGAATTGTCCGGCGACTTTCTATGGGGGAGTGCGGGGCGATGAACCCGGTCCTCACCTTCCTCCGTGCCTTGAGTTGACGCGATGCCACTTCTTTTGCGCCTGTCTGGCAGACCGGTTGCCAGGTTGGGAATCCAACAGTCCGGCAGTAGTTATCACCGCTGTTCAATGGCGTGTTGGGCCTATGCTCAAAAGTCTGGTCATGAGGACCTCCCTTTGAGCCCAACGCGCTTGGAGGAAAGATTGGATTCATCCTGGACTTCATCTCCCTGTATGCCCAATCAAGTCAATCGACACGCCGACCGTGATCACTGAGTCCTTCGGGTCCATATTTTCATGAAATTGACGCTGTGGTTGCTCACCTTCTCCGGATACCTCGTCTCCCCAACTTACGTTGCTCAGCTCTTCCTCGGTCACGAGGCTGTAGCGCTTGAATACGGACATCGTTTTGTGGCCTGAGGCGGCGATAATCTTGAAGCAGTCATTGCCTGCCAATCTGAGATTGTTGATGGCGCAATGACAAAGGTCATGAAACGTGAAATCCTCCAATCCAGCCACCGGGCAAGCCCTTTTGAACGATCTTCTAATGTCGCCAAACGGTCCGGCGTAACTGAGAAAAACGCAGTCGGTACGGAGCCCTGGGCAGGCCGAAGAAATGAGAGATGCTTCTGAGGGATTCTAAGTGGAGGACGTTGATTTGCCTTGAGGAGATCTCGGACCGCCCCTCACGACGTGGTGGTGCGGGCGCAGTTTGTGCTCCGATCCGCGAGTGGAGAGACTAATACCTCCGAAGCCCAGCGAGTTGGCGTGTGAATGCACATGACGGTGAGAAGCCTGAGAAATCCTACGCCCTATTTACGAGGTAAATTCCGCCCGTAACCATGACAAGTCCAATCCCGAGAAAAGCCGTCAACTGCTCGTGAAGGAATATCGCGGCCAGAATGACGCCAAAGATGGGAGTCAAAAAAGTGAAAGCGGAGAGGCGGCCCGCCTGGAACCGGTGGAGTAGCCAGAACCAAGCCAAGTAGCTGGCGAAGGCCACGATGGCAGATTGGTAGAAGAGGGCTGCGATCACTGGCCCGGAAAGGGAGATCGGCAACCCCCTCTCGAACAGGAGCCATCCCAGGACGAGCACGGGAATGGAGTAGAGGAGCTGAGAAAAAAGCGTCTGGTAATGTGTGATCGGCGTGTTCCCGATGAACCTTTTGATGTATACGGTGGTGGCAGCCCAGAGAAAGCCTGCTGCGACCTCCATGAGGTCTCCTACCCAGTGGGACGGAGCCAGCTTTACCGGCCGTGACCCGAAGACCAGACAAATGCCGACCAAGGCAATGATTACGCCCGCGCTTTTCGATAGCCCCAGCCTTTCGTCGTGCAAGAACAGGTGGGCGAGGAGAACGGTCCAAAGTGGTTGGGTATAGAGAAATATCACGGCTCTCGACGCATCGGTGAACTTGATTCCCCAAAACAGGAAAAGAAACTCGGTCCCGAACAACAACCCGATGGCCACCCCGTGTTTCAAGAGACCTTTTGGGAGAAAGACCCGTTCCCGTAACGCCAGTGCATAGAACCAGAGCAGCAGGCTCGCGACAACAGACCGGATTGCCGCCGCCAAGACGGGGGAGACGCCCTGGTTGCTCACCTTGATGGAGACCGCGTTCCCTCCCCAGATGAGACAGAGGACGGTGAGGAGAACCACTCCGGTCAGAGGAATGCGGCTAGACGAATGGTTGGTAACTCTCAAGCTGACTCCACGGCGCTCGCGCTCAGCGAAGAGAAAGGGAGATGACAATCTCAGGGCTCACGATGGCTTCTGCTGCGCAGGAGTCTAACACGGCATCGTCTTCAGTGAAACGGGATTGTCGTACGTGTGAGGTCTTTTCTCGGGCTTCGCCAGATCAGTTGGAGCGAAGTCACGGACTCATTGACTATGGAGAAGGCCTTTGCAACCATCACGCCACAGGGGAACGGACGGTAAGGCACGTGAGAGCCCATCTGCGCGATCTTGATTGTCTCATCCGGTCACGGGCGCGAGGCGACCAGAAGGCGATTCCGAGTGCTGGTGCAATAGTTGGAGGAGAAAGATCTTTCAGGGAAAACCCTTTAAGGGTCGTCTCTCAAAGATACCCATCGCCAGACAGCTTTCTCAGGGCACAAAGAGTCACGGCTGTTGGTCGCGGGGGCCTTCGTAATGCCGGGCTTCAATGAGATTGTTCTCCGGGTCTCGGAAATAGATCGACGTTCCCATTCCCTGGGCTCCCCACAGTCGGACCGGCCCCCTTTCTATCGAAATGCCCCTCGTCTCAAGCCGTTTGACAAGGGCGTCCCAGTCGGCTCTCGTGACGGATATGCAGAAGTGGTTGAGGTTTTCTCGACCCTCCCCCCGGGAGGCGGTCTTCTGCCACAACTCTTTCGGGAAGAGGTCGATGATGGTGTCAGCGTTCAATCGCAAGGATGCGAACGGGACATCGCCCGCGCGATATTCCTCTAGGCGCTCAGTCGGCAACTGGAGCACTTCTTTATAGAAGGCGATCATCTTCTCGTCATCTTCGACGTTAAAGACGATGTGGTCCATCAGGCACTTCATTTCGGATCCTCCTCATCAGCAACAATACCTGCAGGCGTGTTCGCGTGACCTCTCACCCATCCGAATTGACCATACAGTCAAAACGGACCGGCTCACCCAGTTTGCATGTAGCACCGGAAACCTGGAACATGAAAAAAGTCACTGATCGTCTTTTGAAATAGGTGGGTCATTGGCGGCATATACCAATATTACTCCTTTCGCAGGCTGATTTCCATGGTTTGTTATTACCGAGATCGCAGCCAATCCGCCTGGACCATCCCAAAGATTTGCCTTGCTCGATCCGAATAAAGCTGAACAGCCTCAAAGTCAGGGTCGACCATGATTTTTTGCATGAGAAGCCCGTCTTCACCAAACCAGCGCGGTAACAGGCCCCCCAAGAAATAGCCCCGGTCCCTCAGAACATTCACGGCAACACCTACCCAAGGGGAACCAAGGTTGAGCCATACTTGAAGCACTACAAGTTTCTGATCACGCGCCGTGCTCTCAAGCTTTCCCATGTACGTAGCAAAATCAGAGCCCATGCTGCGCACGGCTATACGGCAAACGCCGGCAAAGTCGAATACCGTCATGTCCGCATGGGATTCAATCGAGTCAGGCAGGCTCTGGTTAGAAATGAGAATGGTCCGCTGATCGTCCAAAGCTGAATAGAGAAACGTCAGCTCTTTCTCGTACACGGATGGCAGGTAAACGGTATGGGGTTTCGGTTTGTAGCATCGGAACGCGGGCAAGGCCGCCACCCTGCTCGCCGCACTTTTCTCCTTGTCATAGGCTGCGGCGGGCATTAGCGCAACTTCCAGGGCGGTCTCAATATAGTGAAATTCAACAACCGCCTTCTGATTGGCCACGTGGTTACAGACCGGTTCACCCCACGCTTCCTCGATTCCCCGCTGTTGGGGAAGCCATTGATCAAAAACAAACTGGAACATGCGTCTGTTCAATCCTAGTTTGCGGTATTGCCGCAAAACGAGGCCCGAACCCACCTCGTATAAACCCTCGTATGGTGCGGATCTGAACAGATGTACGGCGCCCACTACGTTGCCGTCTGCGTTGCGAGCAAGAATGGAATAGTATGTTCCGGCCAAGTTGGCCTCCGTCAGAGCGTGGGGATCGTAGAAAATCCTGACCGGGTAAGCTTCGCCGTATACAGCTCTAAAGAGCGCCGCTATTCCCTCTGCGTCTTCCGGGCGAAAAGAACCGACCTCAAACACCTCTCCGCCACTTGTGCCGTTTTTGAACTTTTTGTCGTTCATTTTCCTGCTTTCGCTTGATTCTTCCCGACCAATGCCCCGCGTCGGAAGGAGTCATTCCTGCGAATGCAGAAATCCTGAAGGTTAGGTTTGCTGCCACCCAGTCTGCCATTTGTAACCGGTATCACCGAAGCGGTCAAGGTGCTGTCGCTTCCGTACACGGAGATAGACGAGAAACACATGTCTTTGGAGACGCGAGATTTGTTCTCAAACGCGCGGAGATCAATTCTGAACGAGTTTCTGGGGGAGAGAATGGTCCGACATTCCCGATTCACGGGCTTTCATAAGTAATGGATAGCACTTAGTTTATCCATCCGGTTTCACTTGCCTTTCTTGCCAAGCGTTATCTGCCTTCCGGCAGCCGCTCACGGGGACTCCCGGTGGGTCTGTTGATGAACCCTCTTGGCGGCAACTCTCGACCAATGAAATGGGCGTACATGACTGGCTGGGCACGCAGGACCTAAATATCCACAAGTGTCTTGATTTACTATGACTTGTCTGTTATCGTTCTCGTCTGTCTCTTTTATCCAGTTCTGTGAAACTGTAGGAGAGTGGTTGATACCCGCGACCAAGGCCGATCTGGCTCAAAAGGTGGCTGATGACTACGCTTTCCTGAAAGGGGAAGCCGCTGAGATTGTCGAGAAGATTTTGGAAATCATGAAGGCGAGATGTGTTGCTGGGGAAGACGTGATGCTTTCCGGCTTCGGCAAGTAGTCTGTGAAGTCCAAGTGCGCCTGCCGCGAGAGGAATTCTTAAAGAGGCGAGGAGTTGGTCATTGATCCGAGGCCGGTCGTCACGTGGAAGTATTCTCCCGTGTTGAAGGAGGCCACAAACGAGGGGTAGCATCGAAGCCACGACGAAGGATTGCACCGACGCCGGAACTCGCGCCTACTAACCAAGGACAGCCAAATCCAGCCCACGGGGTGTTCCTATGGATACGACATCAATGCTTTCTTCGAGTTTTCAGATCAAGGGCCTTTCCGTTTCAAACCGCATCACTATGGCTCCACTCTACTTGGGCTACGCCGGCGCGGATGGTGCCGTGAGTGATCTCATGCTGGACCATTATAGAGAAATGGCAGGCTCGGGTGCAGGACTCATCGTAGTGGAGCACACGGCTGTGCACGCGAGTGGTCTGGGATCACCGTTCATGTTGAGGGCTGACGACGATCGCTACATCCCAGGTCTCTCCCGATTGGCAGAAGCTATCAAGGCACAAGGAACACTCGCTTTCCTCCAGATCAACCACACAGGACGATACGCGTTCGGGCCGGACAGGCTGGCTCCCTCGCCGTTTCCAACTGGAGAAGTGATCGCCAAGGAAATGAGTGTGGCTCAGATCCAGGAAATCGTTCAGGGATATGCTGCCGCAGCGCTGCGAGCTAAGCAGGCGGGTTTTGACGGCGTCGAACTTCACGGAGGAATGGGCTACCTCCTCGTGCAGTTTCTGTCGCCTCGAACGAATCACCGAAGAGACGGCTACGGTGGAAAGCTTGAGAATAGGATGCGTTTCCCCTTGGATGTCGTGGAAGGAGTTGTCTCAGCAGTGGGCGACAGCTTTCCCGTAGGGTACCGTTTTTTGGCTGAAGAAGAACACCCTGACGGGCTGCACCCAGATGAAACAACCGTGTACGCCAAGGAGCTGGTCCGGAGAGGCTTAGCGTATCTGTCGGTCGTTGCCGGAACGTACGATTCGTACGCACTTCCCGAATATGCCGAAAAGAGGAAACAGGAAGGATACATGACTCATTGGGCTGCTCTTATTAAGCGGGAAGTGCCGAACATGCCGGTTATTACGGCAGGCCGTATACAGACCCCGGAATTTGCCGAACAAATCTTGCACAAAGGTCAAGCCGACCTAATTGCTTTGGCCCGCGTGCTGTTGGCAGATCCCTTGTGGCCGAAGAAGGCCTTGGGCGTTATTGCAGAACCGATCGTTACATGTGAACCGAGCTGCTCCTTGTGCCAAAGGAGAACAGCAAGAGGAAAACCAGCTTACTGCTCACAGTGGAACCAGGAAAAGAAAGACGCTTTTGCCTTCAAGGTTGGAGAGCATAGGGCCGAGATGGAGGATCTTTGATAGCGGCTCGACCAGGGAATCTTGGGATTCGTGGAAGCGCATGCTGCCGGCGACTCGGAGGATTCTGAATCACCGGTTGTCAGCATGCCGTTACATCAAGGAGATGTGCGAGACATGATTTCGAAGTACTTTGACGAGATTAAGGTTGGTGAAAAGAACGTAACAGCCGGCAGAACCATAACTGAGGGGGACATCGTCAACTTCGCCATGTTTACGGGCGATTGGCATCCCTTGCACACGGACGCGGAGTACGCGAAATCGGGACCTTTCGGTGAGCGGATTGCCCACGGCCTACTGGTGCTCTCGGTGGCGTCAGGGCTGACCCCCTTGGCTGCCGGTCCGGTACTCGCCTTCTACGGGATGGACAGACTCCGGTTCATGAGAGCCACCAAGATCGGCGATACCATTCACGTTGAAACAGAGGTCATTGCCAAAGAGGAGCGCAATGAATCGTCGGGTCTGGTGACTTCAAAGCAGGTCATCAAGAATCAGCATGGTGAGGATCTCGCCGTCAGCACCTGGAAAATGCTTGTCGCGAAGCAAAATAGCGGACACAGGGAGGTCTGATCTGATGACAGCACGCGAGGCACCGGAGCCCATGGGTTGGTCGACGGCAGTTGGAGACGTAAGGTTACACAAGATCAACGTTCGAGGTTACAAGCTTTCCAGTATCATCGAGAATCTGACCTTTTCCGAGGCCGTATTCCTCACGATCCGTGGGGAATTGCCCACGAAGGCTCAGTCCCGCGTCCTGGACGCGGTCTTGTGCGGCATCCTGGAGCACGGTTTCTTCGCCCCTACCACGGTTGCAGCACGACTGATTGCCTCCGCAGCCCCTCAGACCATCATGCCCGGAGTGGCGGGTGGTCTCTTGACCGTGGGGGCAGTCACCGTATCGCCTCAAGATTCGGCCGAACTGATACTGTATGCCTACAAGAGGATGAAGGATCACAACCTAACCAAGGAAGACACTGCTCGCCAAGTTGCGGAGGAAATGCTCGCCAAGAGACAGCGGATGCCGGGTATCGGGCATCCACTGCATCCAACGGGAGACCCACGAGCCATATCATTGAAGAAGGTGGCAGTGGAAAACGGTTTGTGGAGCGAAAAGAGCGAGCTGTACGAAGCCCTCAGAGATGAGTTCGTCGCGGCCTTGGGCAAACAATTGCCGATCAATATTGATGGCATGATGGGCTGCGTACTGACTGAGCTTGGCTTTATTCCCAGGGAGATGCCAGGCATTGCGGCAATATCCTTTATGCCCGGCCTCATTGCTCACACGGTTGAAGAGGTATCTGCGAGCACCGGCCTGAGAACGGTGAACGGAACCTATACTGGTGTCGCCGAACGCGAGTTGCCGCCGGATTTCCAAAGGTCCAAATAAAGGAAACCGCCGGCCACAGGGAGACGAGCGCCGGACAAGTAATCGGCCGGAGATCGCGTTGGTCACCGGAATCGCGGGAACGGAAGGCCCAACGGTCTTGTCGTCCAGGAATTTTTCGTTCGCAGGTGAATGGGGGCACCTTAGTATGAGAAGGGGTCCCGTCACTCGTGTGGTTTGCGACGATCAGCTTGCCAATGCCGGGCCGGGATTCGCCAACGATTAACACGTCTGCGGCAATCATGTGTATTATGCAGGCCGCGTGCTGAACGTCGGCCGAGCACTGGAGGCGTATCGGATTATCTTTACAAGGAAGAAGGTTCATGATTAGGACGCCATTGTGTGACATGTTTGATATTGAATACCCCATTATCCAAGGAGGTATGGGGCCGTTGAATACGAAGCAACTCGGCGCGAGTGTCTCCAACGCAGGTGGATTGGGAACGCTCAGTATTTTCAAAATGAGTACCCCTCCAGAGCAAGCCTACGAGATCTATCGATCAAATATCGATTACATCATGGAGAAGTCCAGTAAGAATTTCGCATGTAATGTTCCGATAGGTGCTCGAATCGGAGAAAGATTCCTGAAAACCACGGATGCCTATCTTGGGGCCATCTTTGATGCCAGGAAAGACCGAGAGGTAGCCCAGCGACTCAAGCTCCTTATTACGTCCGCGGGCGATCCGAGTCGCTACGCGGAAGAAATCAAGGATCAAAAGGAGACCGGATTACTCCATTTTCACGTCGCCGGATCAGTACGGCAGGCGAAGAAGGCGGAGAGCCTTGGCGTGGATGGAGTCATTGCCTCCGGTTATGAAATGGGAGGCCATACTCATCGCTGGCCGGACGTCATCCACACGTTCGTTTTGTTGCCTGCTGTGGTAGAGGCAGTCAGTGTTCCGGTCATCGCGTCTGGAGGCGTGTGCGACGGCAAGACTCTCGCAGGCGCCCTGTGCATGGGTGCCATAGGGGTCCAAATGGGGACCCGATTCATAGCTACGAAGGAATGCGAGTTCCATGAAAATTACAAGATGGCCGTCGTAGATTGCCAGGAGTTCGGCGACATACTGTGTCCTGGGGCTTACAGCGATTTGCGAGCCCTGAAGGGTGAAGGGGCGTTGAAAGCCATCGAGGTGCAAAAGTCGGGAAAGTATTCTCATGACGAAGTGACTGAAATGGTGGACGAAAAGCTCCTTATGGCAGAACGCGATGGAGACGTGACCCGCGGTGAGGTAGCCGCGGGCCAGTGCTCCATGAGCATTCAAGATATACCCGCGGTGGAGGATCTTATGAAGAGGATAATGGAGGAAGCGACTGCGGCCATTCAGAGACTGAATACTTTGGTCACGTGAGGAAGTTCCAGGGAGTTCTTGTGAACGATTCATGCCAGGAGAGCGGAGGATCAGCCTGATGCTCTCCTGGAGTGCAGGCCGGGGCTAATGATGTGAGACTTTTCGATCTCACGGGTCGGATTGCAGTCTTGACCGGCGCCAGTAGCAAGCCTCGGCGGGCTATGGCCATAGGCTTGGGTGAGGACGGGGCAGCCACGGACTGGGAATAGCTGGCGATGGCCCTCTTTGCCTTTGAAACCTGAATGGGCTTGTCCCGGTAAGCTTCTGGATACATACACTCCTTTACTGTTTTCTTGTGAGGGGCGCGTCCGCACGTAGGGGAAAACGAGCCTCAAAGAAGTCTTTGTTCTCTTTGGACAAGCGGTAGAGGGCTCCAGACAACTGGACCAGCTCTTTCTGGTACAGGGTTGCGAATACAGACTTGACGTTTGATCAAGTCAGGTTGCGCAGGTTCTTCTCGATGATGAGTTTCCTCCCTTCGAGCACTCGCGGAGGTTGTTAACGTCCGCTGATATTGTTGAGTTCTGCCGATTAGGCATATTGTTTTGAGTCCTAAAGGAGTTTCCGGCTACGATGGACTGTATCACCGCTCCCGACCGTCATCAGCACAGTACCTCCCATCACAGCATTCCGCTTTTACTCTTGCATACCGGGGGTCAAGCCCAATTGAGGAGTCTCGGTTTGGTGCGGGTTTCAGAGATTACTGCAACTGCTCTCAGCCCGTCAGTGAAGTAAGGATCGCCTGTGAGATTCCTTCTTGGAGCATTTTGGGAGGCAGCTTGCACTCCTTTTACGTAGGCTACTTGAGAGACTCTGCCGGCCTGCATCAGATCGCTAAGGACATAATCTCTCGCGTCGTCGACGTCGGGATCGATCTTGTGTGTAGTAAGATTCCAGGCCTTCGGAGTGAACCGAACGCCGATGTCTCGGCTTATCTGGCCAACCCAGACCGGTTTCTTCATAAACTGCAAGGGCGTAATCCAAAGTCGCAGGTGCAGCCTTTCGTTGATATGTTGCCGGGTCCTCTGCAGAGCAAAGTCCTGGCTCCGTCCTTGGAAGTAAAGGGAACTGACCGGGCAGTATCTATAACTCGTACCAAGCAAAAAGGATTGAATGGTCATCCAGCAAGACCTGAGGCCAATCTTCTCCGTCTCATCCCACCTGGCGCCAAAGGCGGTGAGTAACGTGTCGAAATTGCCTATCACGACCAAATTGAGGGGGTCTCCCTCGACTGTCCCACGCTTGTTTGTCGTGCTCCGAGGAAGCGCCTCCAGTTGCTTGCGGAGCACGGCGTCGTCACATTCGAGAGTCTCCTCGGGGTGGTAATACCCGTCGAATACCTTGTTGCCATGGTCCACTCTGGGGCCGGGAACTCGTATTGAGAAGAAGAATTGCTTAGCGCTCTCAGAGCCCATGAGCCTGACCGTGAATTCCTTCGTGCCCTGGTCCCGCGGAGTGAAAATAAAACCCGAGATCTCGCTACCGGGTCTTATAAGCCCCCATCCAACACCGTATTCCTGAAAGTAAGCGTTCATCCGACGGTTGGCGGCACGGGCCCCGAGGTATTTCAGCGGCACGAAAATGAGCAACGGGAAAAAGAACCAAGCCAGCAGACCAAATGCGGCGAGCCGCTTTCCTGTGGCGAAATGGTTCACGAACGCTGCTTCCAAAGGCGAATAATAGTTAGGGTCAACACTGCCAAGATCGAGACGGTAGGACTGCTCACCATTATTCGTGAACCGGAGCCAGACGGGCTGAATCCCTCTACGAGACAACGGAACCCCGAAAAAAAGTTCGCTTTCCTTGTCATCCGGGACTGATGCGCTGACTGCAACTTCCTCGTCTTGCTTGGCCTGTGCTCTCTTGATAAACGATCGCTCTCCGGGTTGAGGTTTGTACCGAACGCCCAGCCAGCGAGACTCGGAAAGGATCTTGATTGGCATCTTGGAAGCTCTCCTGGTCGTTCCAGCGGCGGAGATGCATACGCAGGTCGAAAGCCGCCGCTCGTCTCGCATAACTAAGTCCTTTTCCGGTTGTGAGTCAAGATCTTCTTCCTTTCGGTCATGCCGTTACAGTCGGATGCGGCTCCGTTCGTGTTGCCGTCGGCCGTGGCTATCAGTCCGTGCCATCAGTCTATGCAAACGGGAATAAGGTCGTCTTTCCTTCGTCTTTAAGCTCAGAGAGGACGTTCAAGCCCGAGTCACCAGCGACTCCGCCAACGTTGCCAAACCTCTGAAGCAAGACTATGGCATACAAGGGGTCTACCTTGGGGGACATATGTTCCTTCAGACACTGATAGGTCTTGTCATAGAAAGCCACTATATCGAAACATCCTCTTGATATTCTTATCGTTCGCGTGATCGTTTCATCTCCTCAGTACTCTGGTCTGATCACCGGGCAGACTTCGGCCGCACCGTTCCGGGTTCCAGATTTTCCGTTAAAATAAGTGAATCAAGCGGTGCGAGAGAGATCGGCGCTACCTCTTTGAAGGGAGATGAACCGTGAGCAAGTCTGAGCCCACGTTAACCCGTTATGAACTTCTGGAGCGAATGGTCTTTTCCGGGGAAATCTCCCCGCCGAGAAGCTGGTCTCCCTCCGCGTCCAGAAAGACCTGCTCCAGGCGACAAAGCGGACTCCCCGCTGAGAGAGCATTGAGGAGCATGGCACGCACGGCCCGGCGAGGACTCCCCTCCATCTCGTAGGCCAGCAGTGGGAGCTACAAATGGGTGAAACTTCTATAGGATATGACCAAACCCTCACCCCTGACCTCCATGGAAACCTCCTCGAGACCGCCGCACGGTCACCATAACCCATCACAGCAAAGTACCAGTCGCATCCTGTTGAAATGACAATCAGTTGAAAAAAGGTTACTTTACTCGTACCCAGGCGGGACGCGAGACAGGAGAAAAGTCGTCACTGAACTCTCCACGCGGCCCAACCGATTTTTCTGCCACAGCCGTGCGTTTTCTTCTTGACAACGGACCGCAAGCATGCTATCGGTAATTTTGTATTTTTCCGACCGGCCAGCCGGTTTAACTTCAACAAGGCGCCTTGGGGGCTGGCTTTTATGGATCCAGAAGCTGCAAATTTTAAGCACAGAGACATGCACAAACGGCGTGCCATTGGGAGAGCCGCGGCAAAGCTGTTTGATGAGAAAGGGTACTTGGAAACGAGCCTCAAGGATATCTCCACTGTAGCGAAATTGAGCAAAGGAGGTATTTACCACTATTTTGCCAGTAAACATGAGATCCTTTACTTTGTCTTGGATGGCTATATGGATCTGCTTCTCGAAGGCTTGGAGGATCAATTAAAAGGGATTTCCGAGAATGGCTCAAAGATTCAATTCATCTTATTCCGCCATTTGAGGTGCTACATTGAGAACTCTCCAGAGGCCCGAGCTCTCCTCATTGATTCCCGCAACCTGCCTTCGGAATACTTCAAGGTCATTGCCCAAAAAGAAAAGAAATATGCGCACATAGCAACCACTGTCCTTTCCGATTACTTTCATGGCAGTATCGCCAAGGACAGAATTAAAGCTATGAGTTACACTATGTTTGGAATCTGCAATGCAATCATGTACTGGTACGACCCTGAAGGGCCCATCACGATCGAAGAACTATCTCGGATTTCCTATGACATTTTCATGAATGGAATCAACTGTTTTGATCAGGCACCATCAGATGCCCAGAACAGTTCCGGCAAAGAAGATTTGCGCCGGCATTCCTCGCAACACACGAATCGCCCGACGTGAGAAAGCGGGGTGTGCGTGCCACGGGCAAGTGATGACAAAAGGAAGGCGACCCGAGGTCCAAAACACAGTTGAAGCGTTTTCCCAAAGTCGCTTTTCTTTATTTCATATCCAAAAGAACTGAGACGACTCCATCTAAGTGGAAGCCGTTGATTGTCAGTTTTTCCTAAAGGGGATTACCGTCACGCTGGCGAGGAGTTCCGCTTGGACGAGGAGATTGGGGTCTTTCCTGAGCCGGCAGCGGAACGTGTCAGGAAAAAGTTACGGTGGCAAGTTTCGCGCACCGCGGCATTGCCTGACGCTTGGGCCCCGAAAAGAATAGCAGTTGATGTGTGTGAATAAGTTAGCCAACCATCTCAAGAGGTTAGCTGGTTGCTAAGGGCACGGAGTGTATGCTGAAAAAAGCCAAATCTCTTATCCCGTCGGTACGTCCCAAATACACGAATCAGCCCACCGTCAAGGACCTGTTGTGTCTCATATTGACCTGATTGAGAAGACACTTCATCGATTCTCATGGGTAATCGATGATGAGACGACAGCCAAACGCAAAGCCGGTTCCATCTAGTGGTTAGCCGGCTCTGAAGAAATTACAGTCTAGGGGGCGTCCGATTTTGGGATGCGCCTTGGGACGAGGTATCGACTCTCACACGTTTACCACGCTTCGAAGTTTTCGACTGGTCATAGTGGGAGAGAGGATGTGCGGCACAACCCTTCACTTCGCAGGTGCTTCTTCAGTCTCGAGGTGCCAATCGTGGCCTCGTGCCAAGCCTTGTAAGAAGCATCACCCGCTGATCGAGGTAGGGCTTCAGAAAGACGATCTCCATTTGAACGATAAGTCGCATTCATAGGGGATATAATCATGCTTAGCAAAGAGGAACTCTTAAAACTTCACTATTTGATGGTAAAGGTCAGGCGGGTCGAGGAATGTCTCATGGATGTATTTTCCCAAGGGAAAATTCCAGGTTTTATCCACGTGGGGATTGGGCAGGAAGGAGTGGCTGCCGGAGTTTGTTCGATCCTGAGAGAAGACGACCTCATCTTCACCACTCACAGAGGGCACGGACAGGCATTAGCCAAAGGGATTGATCTGAACCGATTCATGGCAGAGATCTTCGGCCGAAAAGATGGCTTCTGTAAAGGAAAGGCCGGTTCCATGCACATCGCCTCCAGGGAAGTGGGTGTTGCCGGTTCCAACGGCATCGTTGGGGGAGGCCTTCCGATTGCTGTCGGCACTGCGTTTGCTTCCACGTACCGCGAAAAGGACAGAGTCACGGTCTGTTTTTTTGGTGATGGCGCTTCAAACGCGGGTACTTTTCACGAATCACTCAACCTGGCAGCACTATGGAATCTTCCGATTGTTTTCTGTTGTGAAAACAATGGATGGGCCCAATTCACACCTCAAAAGGTCTATATGAGGCTGGAAAATATCAGCAAGCGGGCAGAATCGTACGGAATGATTGGGGTAACCGTTGACGGAGACGATGTGCTCAAGGTCCGTGAAGAGGCAGAAAAGGCAGCGGTGAGGGCCCGGAAAGGCGAAGGGCCCACCCTCCTCGAGTGCAAGACCCACCGCTGGTTTGGCCATTACGTCGGAGACCCGCAGAAGTACAGGGCTCCGGAAGAAGTTGACGAAGCGAGAGAGTATGACCCCATAAACAAGTTTGAGAAATTCCTGCTCAAAGCCAAGCATATTGACCGTGAGTACCTCGTTAGGCTGGAAGCAAAGATCAAATCGGAGATTGAGGAAGCTATTGCCTTTGCCGAGAGCAGCCCGGTGGCGGGCCCGGAGGAACTCTTCACCGACGTGTACGAGTAAGAGTTAAGTGGAGTTGGATGAAATGAGAGAGACACGATATATCAGAGCAATATCGGAAGCCTTGAATGAAGAAATGGCGAGAGATGAGGATGTCTTCATCGTTGGTGAGGATGTAGGGGGCCCTGGGGGTGCGTTCAGCGCCACGAGAGGGCTTTTGGAAACGTATGGAGAAAGGCGGGTCAGGGACACGCCCATCAGCGAATCAGCCATCGTGGGGCTTGCCATAGGAGCTGCAACACAGGGCCTTAGGCCCGTGGCGGAGATTATGTTCGCAGATTTCCTAACCATTTGCATGGATCAGATAGTCAATCAGCTGGCTAAGAATCGGTATATGTTCGGCGGCATGTACAAACTGCCGGTTGTCATCCGAGCTCCAGGCGGGGCAGGCCTCAATGCAGGGCCTCAGCATTCCCAAAGCGTTGAGTCCTGGTTTGCGCATGTTCCCGGATTGAAGGTCGTCATGCCGGCAACGCCATACGACGTGAAAGGGTTGCTCAAATCTGCGATTCGAGAAGACAATCCCGTACTCTTCCTGGAGAACAAGGCCCTTTACGGATTGAAGGGAGAAATACCTGATGAAGAGTATCTTGTTCCGATTGGAAAAGCCGATGTGAAGAAAACGGGGAAAGATGTCACCGTCGTTTCCGCATCCCGTATGGTCCATCAGGTGCTTGAGGCAGCTAATATTCTGTCAACAGAAGGGATCGACGTAGAGGTGATCGATTTAAGGACGATCAGCCCGATGGACAAAGAAACAATTTTTAGCTCTGTAGAGAAAACTTCGAAACTGGTTGTAGCGCATGAGGCAGTTAAGGCATTCGGATTTGGAGCCGAAATCGCAGCTACAATTAGCGAGGAAATGCTCGACTACTTGGATGCGCCTGTTATAAGGGTGGGTGCCCCGTTTGTGCCGATTCCGTTTAACCTGGAGCACGTCTACCTTCCGAATGCGCAGGATGTGGTCAAGGCCGTGAAACGAATCATGGAATGTTGAAGCGAATGGCTTTCATACAGGTAACATCGGCCAACGGCTGCTATCGCGTCCGTGACTTTTTGCAGCCACTCGCAAGCTTGAGGAAAGGGAGCTATGGCAGTTGAAATATTTATGCCCAAGATCGGGCTTACCATGACAGAAGGCAAGATCCTTGAGTGGCGAAAAAGAGAAGGAGACTGGGTTGAAAAGGGAGAAATTCTTTTTGTGTTCGAGACGGAAAAGGTGGCCTTTGAGGTAGAGGCGCAACAGTCGGGATTTCTGTCCAAAATCCTGGCCCAGAAGGACGAAACTGTTGCTGTTGGAAAAGTCGTCGGTCTGCTCTCGACAGATAAAAAGGAGCAGGTGGAACTGACGGCCGAGAGGGCCCAAGAAAAACGGGATGACACGGAACAACGCTCATCGGAGGACAGGGTGGGCGAAAGGGATAAAATCAGGGCTACTCCACTGGCCAAGAGGATCGCAAAGGAGCACGGTCTCGACCTAAAAAGCATCTCTGGATCCGGTAGTGGAGGAAGAATCAGGGTGAGTGACGTCGAGGCGGCTCTCGATAAGAAATCGACTGGTGCGGTCTTACCTGCGGCGGGCGACGGCAAATTGGTAAAATTGTCGGGTATGAGAGAGATCATTGCCAAAAAAATGCTGGCAGCCAAGATAGAGACGGCGCAGACCTATATGACCGTTTCGGTTGACGCTACAAAAATAGTGGAATCGAGGGACAAGCTGGTGTCGATTGTAGACAAGCTGGTGGGCGTTCGCCTTACTATTAACGATATCATCATGAAAATCACCGCCTCGGCTATTTCGCGGCATCCAGTAATCAACACGAGATGGACACCGGATGGGATACTTTGGCTTGATACAATCCACATGGGAATGGCAATGGCGCTCGACGAGGGCCTCATTGTTCCGGTTATTTGGGATATAACAAAGAGATCTCTTTCCGAGATTGCCAAGGCGAGGTCTGAAATAGTCCAAAAGGGAAAGGCTGGGAAGCTGACACCTGACGACATGAAAGGGAGTACCTTTACCCTCTCCTCCTTGGGGATGTTTGGCATTGAGGAGTTTACCGCTAACATAAATCTGCCTGAGACCGCGATTCTTGCCGTCGGTGCAATTTTAGACAAGCCAGTGGTTATTAACAAGGAGTTGGTGATTCGTCCTGTGATGAAATTGACATTGAGCTACGACCACCGAGTGATTGATGGTGCTAAAGCGGCACAGTTCTTGAACACGTTGAGAGAACTGATGGAAGACCCAATCCTAATTCTTTCATGACGGGCCCAAAATGAAACGAGAACGAGTGGTAGTAGTCGGCGGTGGTGTTGGAGGGTATCCTGCGGCTCTCCGGGCGGCGAGTCTAGGGGCGAATGTTACCCTTATCGAAAAGGAGAAGATAGGAGGCGTGTGCCTCAACAAGGGGTGTATTCCGACAAAGGTGTTTCTTCAATCAGCGTGGCTTTATGAGGAAGCCAAAAGGAGCTCCCTCTTTGGTATAAATACGGGGAAGCTGGGTATTGACTTCAGGAAAGTATCGGCCAGGAAGAACAGAATCGTCGACAGGCTGACAGCAGGAGTCACGAGCCTTTTGAAACATAAGAAGGTATCTGTCTTGAAGGGAACAGCGGCCTTCAGAGATGCAAATAGCCTGGAAATTATGGACACCGGGGAGGTCGTCAAGGGGGACAAATTCATTTTGGCTACGGGTTCCGCTCCTGCCCTGGTTAAGATTGCTGGCAGCACAAACGTTCCTATTCTGACAAGCGATGATCTCCTGACGATGGATTCCCTGCCAGGTAGTCTGCTTATCATCGGCGGAGGGTACATCGGAGTGGAGCTTGGCCAATTTTACAGCAGAATGGGAGTTACGGTATCAATTGTGGAAATGTTGAATAGGATCATTCCTACGGAGGATGAAGAGATTAGCAAGGCACTGCAAGCGGAGTTGGCAAATGAGGGGATTAACATTTTCACTCAGTCTACCGTGGAGAGTATTGGGAAAGCAGGGAACAATAAGAAAGTGACTCTTGCGACCCCGGAGGGCAAGAGAGAAATTGTAGCTTCGGAGGTTGCTCAGTCGGTTGGTAGAAACCCTTACTACTCGGGTATGAATGTTGAAAAGGTTGGTGTGAGAATAGAGAGGGGAAGAATAATGGTAAATGACAAAATGGAAACCAATATTCCCCACGTGTATGCAGTCGGAGATGTCACAGGGGGAATCATGCTGGCGCATGTGGCAATGGCGGAAGCGGGGTGCGCTGCCCGTAATGCCTTGGGATACCAGGCCGCTCTGACTTATCGCGCAGTGCCACGCTGTGTCTACACTTCACCGGAGGTCGCATGCGTCGGCTTGACTGAGGAAGATGCCAGAGAAGAGAGAGGTGCGGTGCAGGTTAGCCGGTTCCCATTTCATGCTATAGGCAGGGCTTTAGTGGAGGAAGAAACAGAAGGGATGATTAAGATCATTGCTGATAAGAAGCATGGAGAAATTTTAGGAGTTCATATTATTGGGCCTCATGCGACAGAATTGGTTGCTGAAGCCGTGCTTGCCATTGAGATGGAAGCCACGGCGGAGGAATTGGCGCACACAATGCACCCTCATCCAACCGTCTCTGAGGGAATGGGTGAGGCCGCCATGATGCTATGCGGTGGGGCCCTGCACCTCCCCTAAGAAGCCGCGGCACCCCCGCACAATGGGGCTGGGGCTAACATGAGTGGCCGTCATGAGAGACCGGCGATTTACACCGTGTGGTCGGGGCAGGCCCTGGAGCCTGCGGCGGATATCGGGGAATCGTGGGTCGGGGATCACTTTGCACTCTGCATCAGGCAGGTGCTTGCCATGTCCGACTTTTGCGAAGCACCGAGGACATAACTGTATCTTCAGTGGAGGCGCCAGGACAAGCGGCTACTTACAGGGCGAAGGCCAAGGATCCCAGACGACGTAACTCCACCTATACAGACAGCCGGGTTGCGCTCGATAGCGTTGCCAGCTTTTTTCAGCATCGGACACAACGATGAGCGTGGACTGGTCGAGAGACGTGCTCCAAGCGGAAAGACAGCGTTGACCGCGGTTGCGGACAAATCGAAGGGGACAGAGGCATCAAAGCCTTGCTTCTGACAGACTTCGACGGAGTACAAGAGGCATGGAGGCTAATCTGCCACACCCGTGAACTCTTCAAGTGCCGGGGCAATCTAAATCGGTACGACTGGAGAAGCGTGCCCGTTCGCGGGATAAAAGGCCCACAATGATTGATGCATTGCCCGGTTCTTCCGGACGAACCGCATCATTTTCCTGCAGCTCATCAGGTTACCCCACCTCTCGGGCCAAGTGCTCGAGAGCTGGATGAAGCACACTTGAGGGCGCGAGAACATCCCCTGTTGCGCGTGCCTGTTAGTCCGATGGAGTCGCCAAAGCGATCTCCAGGAGGACCAGGACAGAGCGGTGAGTGTCACGAACGCCATGTGCACGGATCGGGGAACTCCGGGCCAAGGATTTGGTACGATGTCATTGGAGGTTCAGTCAGACCCGTTGGAAGCCCCCCTGGGCGCGTATCATTGGTATCCGACCTGTAAGGATTTCCCGTCCCGGTAACAAGCCAGAAATGGCGTTGCCTCTTACTCTCGCACAGCTCAAGAATGTTTTGATTGCCCAGAAAATATGAGGGAAAGCCATGCTGAAGAGAGAGAACGCTAACTCTTCATTTCTACGGTGTGAGCGCATTAGCCTGAGGTTTGGCGGCGTCGAAGCTCTGTCCAATATTTCCCTTGAGGTTGAAAAGGGCAGTATAGTTGGCATCATAGGCCCCAACGGAGCAGGCAAGACCTGCATCATCAATACGATTACGGGCTTTTATCAACCTCAGCAAGGACATATACATTTCAAAGGACGTGAAATCACGGGTCTACCGCCCCATAAGGTCTGCGCCCTTGGGATCGCGAGGACCTTTCAGAATATCGAACTCTTCACCGGGCTGAGCGTGTTAGACAACCTACTTGCGTCCAGACATATATATTTGAAAAGTAATCTCTTATCAAGCGCTCTATACTTTGGGCTTGCTCAACGCGAAGAAATCAAAGAGAGAAAAGTGGTCGAAGAAATTATCGATTTTCTTGAAATGGAAGCCATAAGAAAACAAGAGGTAGGAATTCTCCCTTACGGACAACGGAAGAGAGTAGAGTTGGGCAGAGCTCTCGCCCTGGAGCCAGAGATACTCCTCCTTGATGAACCAACAGCAGGGATGAACATAGAAGAAAAAGAGGACATGGTAAGATTCGTTTTAGACATAAACGAAGAGAACGGAACCACGATCATCCTGGTCGAGCACGACATGGATATAGTTATGGATATCTGTGATAGGCTTATAGTCTTTGATTTTGGAGTCAAGATTGCTGAGGGTCTTCCTCGCGAGATCAAAGAGAATAAAAGAGTTATCAAAGCCTATCTGGGCGAGAGATAACTCGCCGCAAAAGGAGGGGCCATCGTGCCGCAAGATGACACTTATCCCAAATTTCTCGAGCGAAACAGCAGGCTTTGGGGCGACAGAGTAGCCCTGCGGCGAAAAGATATGGGAATTTGGCAGAATTACACCTGGAAGGAATTCTATGAGCAGGTAAAATATCTCTGCTTGGGTCTCGTAGATTTGGGTCTAAAGCCTGGCGACAAGGTCTCTCTGATAGGAGATGACGAACCTGAAGGCTATTGGGCCGAGGCGGCTATCCAAGCAGCGGGAGGGGTGGTAGTTGCGCTGTGGAGTGATTCGATCCCATCGGAGGTCGCCTATATCATAAAACATTCCGACTCGAAGTTCGTCATAGCTGAAGATCAGGAGCAGGTTGACAAGATACTGGAAATCAAAGGCGATATTCCCTCGGTGCAAAAGTTGATATACTGGGATCCCAAAGGCATGAGGAAGTATAGAGACCCACTCCTGTTGAGCTACGATGACCTGCGAGCGGTTGGCGCGAAGCGGGCAGAGACAGAGCCTGAATTGTTTGAAGCTCTGGTGGCCGCAACAAAGGGGACGGATGTGGCTCAAATATCCTATACTTCGGGGACCACCAGCCTGCCCAAGGGCGCCATGATAACCCACAACGCCATCATAGCCTCAGCGAAACGAATGGAGGAGTGCGCCCCTCTTGAACAAGGGGACGACGTCATTACGACCCTGGCGTCTGCTTCCGTGTTTCATTCGTGGTTCGCCGGGTATAATTACATAAGTGGCGTGATAATACATTTCCCTGAAGAACCGGAAACCCTGATGCAAGATTATCGCGAAATATCCCCACGCTTTATACTCATAACGCCCCGCCAATGGGAGAGCCTTGCCTCAATGACCCAAATACGAGTGAACGACGCCGGCCTGCTCAAAAGATTCTGTTACAATCGTCTACTGCCCGTAGGTTACAAAGTGGCTGAGTTGCGCTCCTCCCAGAAGCCCACCAGTTTGGGCTGGAACCTGCTTCATAAGATTGCCGAGATACTTGTATTTGCTCCACTCAGGGACAAACTCGGGTTCACAAGAACCAAATACCCTCTGACCGGAAGCGCGTTCCTTAGCCCGGATTTTTTCAAATTCTTCCAAGCCCTCGGCATTAATCTTTCGCAGATCTATGGCAGCACAGAATCCGGGGTCGTGAGCATGCACACGCAGGACGACATTGATAATGACAGCGTCGGGAAAATCTGTCGCGGGGTGGAAGTCGCAATATCCGACCAACAGGAAATTCTGGTGAGAGGACCTAGTATTTTCTCCGGTTATTACAAGAATCCCGAGAAAACCGCTGAGGCAATAAAGCAAGGGTGGTTCCACAGTGGGGATTCGGGACACATCGATGAAAGGAACCATCTCTTTTACCTCGATCGAATTGATAACCTCGATGAGCTGAGCAGCGGGCACAGGTACGCGCCAGCCTATATCGAGGGAAAGCTGAAGTTCAGCAGGTTCATTCAAGATGTTATGGCCATAGGCGGCAAGACGAGAGAGTATCTCTCGGTAATAATCAATATAGATTTTGAAAGCATTGGGAAATGGGCCGAAGCGAACCACGTTCCTTACACAACGTTTGTCGACCTATCGCAAAAGCGCGAGGTGAGCGACCTTCTCCAAATGGATCTGGAAAGAGTAAACAGTACTCTTCCAGAGCCTACCAGAGTGAGGAAGTTCGTGTTACTCCACAAAGAGTTTGATGCGGATGAGGGAGAGCTTACCCGAACGAGAAAACTGAGAAGATCTTTCTTGCAAAATCGGTATCGAGACTTGATAGAGGCTATATATGGCGACGAAAAGGAAGTTCCAGTTGTAACGGAAGTAAAATACAGAGACGGGAGAACAGGAATAGTACAAACGAGCCTGAAGATACGATCAGTGTACGATGAGAACAAGTCGTAGGTCGCTCTACTTGATTGTGTTTGGCGTTGCCAAAAGAGATGCAGGTAACAAAGCTGGCCGTCATTGGCGTGCAGGCTCAGGAGGGCAATGTGCTTAAGCTGAGTAACGTCGAAGTAAAGTACGCTGGCGTCATTCTGGTGTTGCGCGGCGTGTCCCTAGAGGTAAGTAATGGGGCCATTGTTGCCCTTCTCGGAAGCAATGGGGCAGGCAAGACCACTACCCTCAAGTCTGTTTCCGGACTCCTACATACGGAACTCGGGGAGGTGACGGCTGGATCCATTGAATATGATGGGCGGAGAATAGACAGATTAGACCCCGAGGAAGTCGCGAAGATGGGAATCATTCAGGTGATGGAAGGCCGCCAGGTGCTGGAGCACTTAACAGTAGAAGAAAATCTTCGGCTGGGCGGATATATTCGGAGAGGCAAAAACACTAAAAAGGATTTGGACGCAGTCTATGATTACTTTCCAAAACTTGTCCGCCTTCGAGATGCTACGAGCGGCTACTTGTCCGGAGGAGAGCAACAAATGCTTACAATGGGACGAGCCATGATGGCGCATCCGAGAATCATGATGCTTGACGAACCTTCCATGGGGTTGGCTCCGCTGGTGGTAGACGAAATCTACACAATAATTGGGAGGCTCAACAGTGAGGAAGGGGCTGGCATACTTATTGTTGAGCAGAATGCGAGGGCCGCCCTTTCTGTAAGTGAATATGCATACGTAATGGAAAATGGTAGAGTTGTTTTAGATGGGGAAGCTGCTAAATTAGCTGATAATGAGGATATCAAGGAGTTTTATTTGGGCTTGAGCAAGTTCGGGGAGAAGAGAAGTTACCGGGACGTGAAGCATTACAAGCGACGAAAGAGGTGGTTGTAGGGTGTGAGACTGTTTGAGGCCAATGACATTCCGATGACGAAACTCGGCGGTGAGACGGTGGTGGGCATTAAGTGACGAGGGGAGTAAAATGGAGTTCCTGGGAAAGATAGTCATAGCCGGTGTAATGAATGGCTCTGTGTACGGGCTTGTAGCGATCGGGTTTGTTCTCGTATATAAGTCATCGTCCGTGCTCAATTTTTCGCAGGGCTATATGTTGCTGCTGGGCGCTTATGTGTTCTGGTTCTTCATGGGATCACTGCATCTCAGTCTTCTTCCTTCGCTGTTGTTGGCGTTGCCTGCAGGGTTTCTTATGGGCATCCTGATAGAACGTTTGACGCTGCGCCCAATGATTGGGCAGCCGTTGATCTCTTTAATTACGGTCACAATCTTTCTCTCCCTGGTCCTGGAAGGATTGGTGTCGCTAATATGGGGCACTTATCCTTTAGAGCAAATAACCGTGTTTTCGACAGGGTCCGTGACGGTGGGTAGCATTGTTTTAACAACTGAGAGTCTGTTTGCTTTTGGTATAGCCATGGGGGCTATGATGGCCCTCATCTTGTTTTTCCGCTACACAGAGCTGGGGCTTGCTATGAGGGGGGTTGCGGAAGGCCACCAGATAGTGCAAAGCATGGGAATAGGGGTGAGGCGAATCTTTAGCATATCCTGGGGCCTTGCCGGAGTAGCCGCGACCATAGGTGGAATCCTTTTGGGGAGTACGCTTGGGTTCCAACTAGGCCTAAGCCATATAGGATTGCTCGCTATACCGGCGGCATTTATCGGCGGACTGGAGTCCCCTGAAGGAGCTGTTCTGGGGGGCTTGATGATTGGATTGATCGAGAGTTTTTTCTCAGGATATTTGGGAAACGCTGCCGGAGTGCCGGCTTCCTTTGTCGTGTTGATCCTGGTGATGCTGATTAGACCCTACGGACTGTTCGGCTTGGAAAGAATAGAGAGGGTTTAGCGAGATGGCTCATACAACGTACTATCCTCCGAGCGGCGTGTATGCTGACAGCTACAGAAAAGATATTCGTATTATCAAAACAAGAAAACAACTGTTATTGGCGATCGCCGCCTTAATTTGTCTTTTCGCTGTACCACTGATTCCCGGCCTGAATAGTTCTTATCTGCTTAGGCTATACATCGGGATTGGCATTGCCGTGATAATTTGCCTTGGGCTCAATATTCTAACGGGGTACTGTGGGCAGCTCAACATCGGTCAGTCCGCGTTCGTCATGGTGGGGGCCTTTACGTCGGGATTGCTAAGCCAGAGACTCGGTTGGCCGTTCTGGGCTTGCGTGGTCCCTGCGGGTTTCGCTGCCGCCATCGTAGGAGCTGTTTTCGGCATTCCGTCTGTCAGATTGAAGGGCCTGTACCTGGCTCTGACCACGCTTGGCGCACAGATCATCCTCACATGGATTGCCCTCATTTATCTACCAATCACTTCAGCGGGCTTTACAGTAGACGCCGTAAGGATAGGGGGCCTGGTATTCGACACCCCGGAGAAATTTTATTACATCGCGGCCTTGTTCACCGTGATGATGACTTTCTTCGCAAAGAATCTCATGAGGACAAGATGGGGCAGGGCTTTCATAGCAATAAGGGATAACGACAGAGCTGCCGAAGCCATGGGGATCGACATTTTTCGCTTCAAGCTTATCGCTTTTGCCATTTGCACATTTTATGCAGGAGTGGCAGGCTCGCTGCTGGTTCACTATATGATGTGGGCACAACTGGAATCGTTTACTCTCCAAGACTCAATATGGTATTTGGTTATGATTATTGTGGGTGGGCTAGGCAGCATTGAGGGCACCATCTTTGGTGTCATTTTTATAACTGCCTTGAGAGAGCTGATCTTTGTCATCGGTCCCATGCTGGAGGGAAACTTACCATTTCTTCCGATAGGAGCCGGAAGTGGATTGCTTCTGATTATCATCGGAGGTGTTGCCATATTCTTTTTGATCTTTGAGCCCAGAGGTCTATCGCATCGTTGGAGCCTTATCAAGGCCTATTACCGGTTGTGGCCATTCGGCTATTAGAAGCTCTGCTAGACAGCGGGGAAGGCTCTTATTCTGCGTCGATGAGGACGGGTGGTTAACGGTAGAAATGCGAGTTTGGCAAGCGCGGTCAATCAGAAAGGAGGTGATTTGGTCATGGGCTGGCCTTGAATTGTGACGAGTAAGCTCAGCGTCCTGCTGTATCGCCTGGAGTAATGATTGGTGCACCTGACCGTGGGAGAGAATGAAGGCGGGTGTTGATTTGCAGATCCCGGTATAAGCATTGGGCGGACAAGCGGGGCAAGGTTGGTTTGGGAAACCAGACAGGGAGCGACGATCTTGACGACCACTACGAACCATTAGGAGGCATGCAATGAAAAGAACTCTACTTTCGGCGGTCTTTATCTTAATGGTAACCATGGTGATAGCATCAGTTTCTTCGATTGGGATTGCTGAAGGCGCAGTCAAGGAGGTCCTGGTTGGCAATGTGAGCGCGATGACAGGACCGACCAGTGGAACCCATATGATGTGCCTATCCGGGTCGAAGGATTACCTAATGTATCTCAATGAAACGAAGGGAGGCATCTCGGGCAGCAAGGGAAAAGTCAAGGTAAAGTATGTTGCGTACGACTCCCAATACGTTGCCACAAAGGCCAAGGATGGTTTTGCCAGACTTCGGGGGCAAGGTATCATCGTCTTGACTCACTGTGCCTCTGGCCATTCGGACGCTTTAAGGGTAGACTATGAACGAGCCAAGATCCCGCTCGTAACTGGTTCTCACGGAATAGCGAGCCCCTGGTCGGATTGGGCGTACGGGAATTACCATTCCGGCGTCGCTAACATGATTCGGACATGGATCGTGTGGGAGAAGAAGAAGTGGGAGAAAGCCGGGAAGCCTGGTGGGACTCTCGTGCTGGGATGCATGAAGACGGACGAGCCGTTTGTGCCTCTGGCGATGTGGGACGTTGATTCGTTCGTAAAGAAGGAAGGGGTTAAGTTGGTGACCGAGACCATTCCGAAGGGAACCACCGACGCCAGCCCGCAGTTGTTACGCCTGAAAAAGGCCGGAGCGAAAGCCATCTTTGTTGTGTCGTCGGCCCGTGGGGCAGTTGTCATTCTTAAGTCTGCCAAGGCCATGAATCTGGGCATTCCCATGACCCAATGCGCGGCTGCTACATTAGGTGACGTGATTGCGCTGGGCGGCTTGAAGTTGGCCGAAGGATACCAGGGTGAATATTTCTTTGAGCCCATGTCAAAAGGGCCCAAGTATAAGGATTCACCTGGGATGAAGCTGGTTAAAAAGCTATGGGCCAAGAATCATCCGGGCGAGAGGCCTAACGACATGTACGTCAATGGCATTCTGTCAGGGATGGTGATCGCACAAGGGATTCATCTTGCTTTGGACAAGGTGCCTCCGGACAAACTGAACGGAGAGACTTTGAAGAAGTATGGCTTGGATCGAATAAAAAATTTCGACTGTATGGGATTGACGAAGCCCATTACATATGTCCCCGGCGATCATATAGGGCCAAAACACGTAAGGTACTGGGCAGTTCACAACGGGAAACTGGAGCCGGTAAGCGATTGGGTGGCCACCACGCTGTTCCGAATACCCAAGAAATAGCCGCTTCAGTGCCGGTCAGTCTTGCTTGGAGGCACAGGGAGCACGCCTGAGATGTGCGGTGGAGTTGATGGAGGGGTTATTGGATCGGCCATGCGCCCGAGTATTAGACCGGCGACAAGTGGTTGGACGGTACAAGCTCTAGCGCTATTTGTCGCCCGGAGATGTCGGCCGCTCGAGCGGAGGCTTGCTTAAAATGCCATATGCGCTAGCCCCGTTTCCTAAAACGCAGATTGCAGGTTCGAATCCGGCAGACGCACTCGGCTTCGGCCAGGTCTGTGCCCAACGAGACTAATCGAGAGGACCGAGCAAGATTGTCCCGCCTGCTAAAAGACTTTTCCTGAGGCATAAGCAATCAAGGTGAGTATGGGAGGCGCGGGGGGGACGGCTGCAGTTCCCCCGGCCTCTCGTCATGAAGCACAGTAGAGCCGCCGTGTCGTAATCTGCTAACGGCCTAGAGGGGCACGAGCTGAGGCGATGATGCCAGGTCCTGCAAGGGGCGGCGTTGGATACGTGAGGAAACTGGAACCTCCTTTCCACTCAGATGCAGTTCTTGCTGTGGCTTGTGATATGATTGACGGCGGACTCTTTTCAGAAATGCCGTCTGGCCTTTGGCTCAAATCTCGAGGCAGTCCACTGTCCGTCATACCAGGATTGGCGCGTCCGTTGACCCTCCCTCTAGCATCCTGCCGCAGAGGCTGCATGGGAGGTGGCGTCTTGATGAAAAATCGGTCGGTGGGAAGGAAGACCAAGGGGGAGATCAATGCGTAAAGGCGGGCCATTCGTGCAGGCTGGTCCGGGATCACGCATGTCTTTAGTGTTGTCCTTGGCCGTAGGAACTACCGTTTCCGTATGGACAGGTACTCAGCTCTGCTTTAACCCCACGTGCGGAGAATTGTACGGAAGCTTTTAGGGGGACCAGGGCATGATCCATTTGACAGGATTCAGTGATTGAACAGGACCGGCGCCTCAGAACAAGGTGTGCGCCTCCCTGTCCTGGATTTCAGAGCAGGAGTTCAGCTTCATGCTCTGGGATGCACCAAGTAGGGACTAATCCATAAGTTGGAGGAACAACGATGGTCGAGATTAAGTACCTCGCCCGCGTCAACAAGCAAAAATGCATAGGCTGCGGGGTGTGCCAAAACGTGTGTCCAACCGAGGCCGTGGTAGTCGTCAAAAAGAAAGCTAAGGTTTCCTCGAAGAAATGCCTGGGGTGTCCCAATTGCTCCGGAATGTGTCCGGAGGACGCGATTAAACTGGTTCCTCGCTCTAAGCCACTGAGACTGGGAGTAGATCCAGCAGAGGTGGACCAGGAGCAGTTGCTTGAATTGTGTGAGAAAGCACACCTCCATCCTCACCAGTGGCTCTGTCTTTGTACCGGAACACGGGTAAGAGACGGCGCCGCGGCAGTCTTGAAGGGCGCCCGCTCACCGGAAGAGATCTCCCTGATGACCGGGGTACGGTCTGGATGTACCGTCTACTGCTTTCAAACCATGATGAGACTTCTCAAGGCTCACGGCGTTGAGGTCCCGCCACAAAAGGGCTACCGGTGGTATGATTCGACACAAACGTTATGGGAAGTTCCGGAGGAGGTGATACAGAAATATCCTGGGCATTTCCTCGAAGAAGATAAGGGAGTGTTCAGAAAAATATAATCCTGCCCTGCAGGGAGAAAAGAGGACACCATGCTGAAAAAAGCTTCTCCATCGTATATTCGTAAGTCGATTTACGGGCCGGACCCTCGCCAACGGGCAGCCGAGCTGCCGGGGATTGCCGCTCTGGAAGTGAGAGAACTATTCCCGGATGTTCCTGCGGAAATATATATAGAGGGCGGCGATCTGGCGATTATCCGGAGGGCGACGCAGGAGGCCCTCGAGAAGCCCAACATGGATATGATTCAACCGGATGATACGGTGAACATCTTGTCCTCCCAGTACGGGTTCCAGCTTATGGGAGGGGATGCGTACGCCGAGATGATCCGAACGATAAAGGACACAGTACAAGAGCGCACTGGTTGCACCAACATTAGACTGCGAGTGGCTACAGGCTTTAGAATAAGGGAGCCCGCGGAAATCATCAAGCACTACAAGCTGGATGAATATTTCGACGGCAAAGCACTCCCCGTACGGACAATTGACAAGGGGATTGCAATTGAAACCGACATTGGGCCACTGTACGGAGTGGCGAGAGTGTACAACGCCGACTGGATTATTCATGCTCATCATGGTGAACTGCGTGAGCTCGACATGCACCGAATGATTAACCGGGCGATTAAGCCGTTTGCGATGTCTTATGCAAGAATGGAGACGAGAGGAGTAGCTCACATAAATTTTGGACCGAGAAGCAGCAATTTTATAGCAAAAGTGATCTTCGACTCTCCATTTGTGCAAAGCAAGTTCACGTTCGGGTGTTTCCTCATCACCTCACCGCAAGGAATTATAGAGGTGGATGCAGGGAATGATCTTTATCAACTCGACCGGAAGCTCATGATGGTCGCCTTCAAGTCCTACGGAAAAATACGGGAATTGTTCAACGAGATAAAGGAATGTACGGCCGTCATGGACGCTACGGGGGAACCGCGGTACATGATTGGGGGAGGCACGACCTTCGGCAATCTTACCGAAGCTGAACTGGATCTTTTCGATCTGGACATAATGCCCGTGAGCCTTGGGTACGGACTATATGAGAGGCCGCCAGGGCCGAGGGTAAAGTCCGTCAATCCGGCCATCAAAGCCCTTGTGTTGAATCACATGTGGTTGGGAGTGCCGCAAATGGAACTGCCAACCCATATTCCGACAATAGTAGTGGGAAAGGACTTGGCGGATATTTTGGCGGCTGACCCTATGAATCACGACTTTATGAGTTCCGTGGTCGTTGCCGACAATCTCAAGACAGCGATGGCATTCGCTCACAGCATTGCCAAGACAGAGAACGTGATCGTGTTTGATGGGAGTTTTGGTGCGCTAACGGTAAGCAAAGCTCTTGCGGAAGAGCTGCTGGAGCGGGCCCCTGCAGTGAGCAAGAGGGTCGATGACGTGCTTATGCCGAAATGGCTTCGACAAAGGGGAATCGACCCTGAGGGGCTTTCGCGCGGAAATGCTTAGCGAGATGGTTGCAATCAAGGGTGAGCAGGATGCTGGACGTTAGGGAAGAGATACTCAGATACACTCAAGGAAAACACGCTACGGCCGCTATCATAGCTGATGATGAAGGCATTGTTGCTGGAATACCGGCGGCAAAGAAGGAAGCTGATAAGTTGGGGTTGGCTCTGGAGGCTATGGTAAGCGAGGGTAGCCATGTGACCAAGGGCGTTGAGCTGATTAGATTCAATGGGACTCCCAAGCAGATAGTGACGGCTGAAGAGACCTTAATTGGCCTCCTTGCAAAGCCGTCAGGAATTGCGACCAGCGCATCGAGGTTTGTCAAGGCAACGGGCGGAAGGCCACGGGTGGTTTGTGGGGCATGGAAAAAGATGCCGCCTTGCTTGAAAGACGACATCCGGGCGGCGGTAGTGGTGGGAGGTGCGTGCTACCGGATGGTGCCTGATTCTTTTGTGTATTTGGATAAGAATTATCTCGCGCTGCTTGGGGGAATAAAAGCAGGCTTAGCGGCTGTTTCGCACTTGAATGGACATTCAAAAGTGGTACAGGTGAAGGGTAGATATGCTGATGTAGTTTCAGAGGCTTGTGAGGCTGCAAGGTATGGAGCCACCGTGGTTTTTATCGATACGGGACGGCCAGATGATGTGCGGGTGGTGGTAGAGGAACTGATTCGGCAGGGCCTAAGAAATAGGGTGGAAATAGGCTTTGCGGGGGGAGTGAACATGGAAACCTTGAATGAACTAATAGGTCTTGACATAGATATTGTGGACATAGGCAGGGAGATTATAGATGCTCCGCTGTTGGATATGAAGCTGGAAATAGTGGATACTGTGACGTAAGAGTGAGGTTGTTGACTATGACAGAATTTGATTTGCTCAACAAAACCGAGCTCAAAATAAATGGGATGATTTTACAGAATGCCAACCTGCATCAGATTGCTGCAGTGGTCGCAGACATCCTTGAAATAGATCCGAAGGAGGTCCTTGTCACGGATGTTCAAGATGAGCATGTGGTTGTTGATATTTTAAGAAGGGGCCTAAATACTCGTGGTATAGTTGCGAAAGAGCCTCAATTGCTCAGGAAGTTATCGAAGATCCCCGGAGTAGGCATGACCACGAAGGCATCAATCTCCTCACGTGGAATGCTGAGCTGGATAGCGGCGGACCCGGGTGAAGGAACAAGGGCCGTGGAGAGATCTGAACAGATGGCCGAACGCATTCGGAAGAGACTGGCAAAGACGGCATTGGTATTCTCGACAGGGTCCGAGGTGTCGGGCGGTAAGGTCATGGATACGAATACGCCGACCATAAAGCAGCGCCTGCGCTCTGAAGGGTATTATGTGAAGTGTGGACCAACGCTCAAGGACGATGATGTTTTGATCGCCGCGCATCTGAGAGAGGCCGTAGATGATGGGTACGGTCTAGTGATAACGACAGGTGGCGTAGGGGCTGAAGATAAGGACCGGACCATTGAGGCGGTTCTATTGGTAGATCCGGCGGCCGCCACTCCACATGTCTTCAAGTATCAGCTGGGAGTGGGGAGGCACAAACACAAGGACACCGTGCGGATAGCAGTGGGCCAGGTCGCGCAGGCTCTTATAGTTGCGTTACCGGGCCCGAATGATGAAGTGCGAGTGGGCTTGGATGCTCTCATCCAAGGGCTGAGGTCTAACTTGAGTAAGGATGTGTTGGCGAAGGACATAGCTAGCAGCTTAAGAGACAGGCTCAAACAAGAAACGGGGTGTAGGGGTAATTGATTATAAGAGTAGCCTTCCACTGCATTGGAGCACAATGGCCAGTTCTGTAATACACTAGATTTTCAAGGGAGAGGACTGTGAGAAATAGGCTTCGGTGGTCTTTAATTGAATAGAGAGATTCGGATGTTACACGATAGAATGACAGGAGATGCTGGGTGGCCGGCCAGCAGTTGATACATAGGAGAGATCAACCCACAGTGGTAGCGGTGTCAGCCAGTAGGCGTCTTGGGAAGACCAGGAGAAGGCATTGAGGAGAGGTTCAATCGTTCGATTGGGATGGATTTCCTGCCAGCGCGGGTCATTTGTCAAATGAATTTTCGCCTGTTCGGGGGGAGCGACGAGCATTTTGGCATCGACTGGCCTATTGCCACCTCGGTGGCTTATAGCGGGGGCCTTGGCAGACTGAACACCTTGTCCTTCAAATGGTCCGCCAAGGGGTATATCTGATCGCCGCCAGCAGTGGGTTATTGCAGCGCCTCCGCCGTTGTGCTCATCCAGGCTGGTCTATGGTTTGCATTGCTGGGAAGGGCGAGGCTAGGCTGGCCAGCCTATGAAATTCTGGCTGGAGAAACGACCGCGGGTTAAGAGTTTTGGAGCCAGTTCTCGCAAGGTCCGACGAAACTCTGATGAGGAGAACGAAGAAGCGTGAGTCTATTACGGCAGTTGATTCTACAGCGGATCCGGAGGCCGCCACTCTCGAGAGGATGTCTTTCAGAGATCCTTGTAGGAGGAGGCGGCCTGGTCCTTTGTTTGCCATAGCCAAAGACTGGGACGGTCCTGGGGCAGGGTCAGACCGGATAATTCCATTGCATCAGTCTCTTGGCAAACGAGATGCCGAACAGAACAGTTAAGGCTCATTTGCGTCGTCCGGGTGGGGCGGGAGCCCAAAAAGCGGTGGACGGTTCAGTTTGGTTGATTTCCGAAGTGCTTGGGAGACTTGGATGGAGAGGGCCACGTGGTCGGCAGGAGATACGTACAAGATGCTGGACCGGCACCAGGACCAAATTCATTGACAGGTATTCGAGACTCTCTGTAGGCAAAAAGGTTAGGGATAGGACTTGGGCGGGGAAAAGTGGAGGACCGAGACAAGATGAGTTGGAATACCCTAAGACGTGATTGCGAAAGATTTATCGGTGACAAAATAGGCTTAGGCAGCTTGCAAAATAATAAAGAGGAGGAGGCCTGATGAAAGAATCACTCTTGGAAAGCCTTGGCTGGAAGAAGTATATTGGGAGCGAGACGGGAACACACACGGGGGATCCAGTGTC
Source organism: uncultured Syntrophaceae bacterium (assembly GCA_964497585.1). Lineage (GTDB taxonomy): Bacteria > Desulfobacterota > Desulfomonilia > Desulfomonilales > Desulfomonilaceae > CAZCDS01. The sequence goes on along the minus strand of CAZCDS010000047.1, from coordinate 16,608 downwards.
GGCTAGAGACATTCGACGCTATGCCCTGGCAATTGACGACCTCAATCCGATCTATTTTGATGAGGAGGCGGCAAAAAAAGGGAAATGGGGAGCACTTACGGCCCCCATGGGGTATGTTAGCTGGGCAGTCGGTGTCCCTGGCTCAGAGAAGGCGGCCAAGGATCTGGGTGAAGATGGTCTTGCAACTTTCATCGGCGTCCCGGACATTCCGGACGCGTGGACATTGGGATGGGTTCGTGCCGGAGAAGAGCTTGAATTCGTGAGACCTGTATTTGTGAATGATCGGGTGACTGTGAGAGGTAAAATAGTTGACATGACTGAAAAGGATGGGAGAAGTGGGAAGCTTATCTTCGTGACTTCAGAGTTCGCTTACAGTAATCAAAATGGAGACCTGCTGGCCAAACACAAGGTCATGATGATCGCCACGCCTCGGAAGGAGTCGGAGAATGACTAGTCAGGTTTTTTACGAGGATGTTGCCGAGGGCCAAGAAATTACCTCATTGGAAAAGAAGATGACCACGGTAAATATATTGATGTACTTGGCGTCGGTGTGGCTCACGGATAGAATTCATTTTGATTATCCGTTTGCCACCCAACGTCGCGGACTTCCGAACGTAATCGCGCCTGGGAATATGGCCGTGGACTACTATGCAGAGCTTCTAAGCACTTGGGCAGGCGAACAAGGGCGACTACGGAAGTTGTCTGTGCAGTTCCGCAGCTTCATGGTCCCGGGGGAGACTCTTGTGTGCGGCGGCAAGATCATCAATAAATATGTTGATGAGGAGACGGGTTGTGCTGAGCTTGAGCTATGGATCAAGAACGGGGAAAATGTTAATTGTGTTCCGGGAAAGGCTGTCGTGGAACTGCCTATGAGGAATTAAGGCGCGATTTGGCCGTGGTGAGGGTGTATGCGGTCGTCACTGGTCATTTGGTCGATGCTCAGACCGGTAACCGGCATCATGTTCGACAGACTCCATGTCAGGCAATTGATCAGGGAGGCGATTGACGAGGTCTTCAAGGCTTGGCGGGAGCCGCCCCCGGCTCTGAAAGGAAAAGGACACAGTACGCCCTGCTGAAGAATGCTGACAACGGAGCTGCGAGCCAATGAGGGGTCTTTGATGAGTTGGAATTCAAGAGACGGACGCCAACGTAGTCCGGCCGCATGACAGCAAGCTGACATCATCCGGGACCTGGATGACCAGCGAAGGCGGAGGGCCAGGGCGTCCTGAAACATCGCTACTCTTAGGCTACCACCTGGCTTCAACTTGTCATCGATATGGCTCGAACGAGCGAATACCACTGGGGCGGGCTATTGAGCCGGCTTGAATCCCAGATAAGCAACGGGGCCTTGGAGGCGATCAACAGCCCACGGGCCCGGTCGGATCCGAAATAGAAGGCCCTAGGCTCACAGCCAGGCAAAGTGGCCCTCCCCAAGGCCACAAGATAGTTATACGGGAGAATAACCTCGGGTACAACGCCTCTGTCTATACAGAGGTTTTTTTAAAAGGAAAGCAAAATGACTTCCGAATTTGCGCGCATGGCGCCTGCAGGAACGCACGTCGAAATGCTAGCAACGGGATTTCAATTTACCGAGGGCCCTGTGTGGAACGCAAAAGGTGAATATTTATTGTTCAGTGATATTCCTGACAACCGAATCAAGAAATGGACACCACGCGATGCCATTTCAGATTTCCGTTTCCCAAGTGGTAAATCGAACGGCTTAACACTCGACCGGGATATGAGGCTTATAGCTTGCGAACATGCCAATCGACGGGTGTCTCGCACAGAAGACGACGGGACCATAGTGACTATTGCCTCCCATTATGCAGATAGAAGGCTCAACAGTCCTAACGATGTGGTGGTAAAATCCGATGGCAGTGTGTATTTTACCGATCCTCCTTACGGGCTAAATTCAATATTCGGCACTATGGGAGAGCAAGAACTGCCTTTCTATGGCGTCTATCGTTGGTCTCCTAATGACGAGGAACTCAGCCTTTTGATAGACGATTCTGTTCCTAATGGGTTAGCGTTTTCTCCCGACGAGTCTTTGCTCTACATCGCTGATACTGAGATGAATCACATCCGTGTATTCGATATAGGCGATGACGGCAAGGCAATGAATGGACGCATTTTCGCGGAAATCCCTGGCAATCCATTGGCGCCGGATGGCATAAAAGTAGACTCAGAGGGGAATGTGTATGCGACAGGCGACGGAGGCATTTGGGTACTGAATTCCGGAGGGCAAAGACTGGGGATCATCGAAGTCCCGGAGCTTCCAGCCAATTTGTGTTGGGGAGGCGAAGACTGGAAGACTCTCTTCATAACGGCAAGGACGTCTCTTTATCGGGTGCGGCTCAACATATCGGGCGTGCCCTTGCTGTGAAAAGGCGCTTGGAGCTATTGGGGTCTTGGCCGAAAGGACATTGAGAAGATAAGAGATATTGCTTCCAATAGGGTGGTTCATGCCTGGGGGTGGCAGAGAAATATGCGAAAGTAGGGGGCCGGCCATAGTGGGGTCGGAGAGGCAAGGTGAGGAGAGATGTCTTTGGTGTCTAACCTTCCCGGCGAAGTGAGAAAGCGCTTCCCCGTTTCCCCGAGGAATGGCTGACCATATTGCGCGGAGCTCTGACAGCGGTCTTGATCTTCTGAGACGAGTAGTTACATCCAAAGAGAGGTTCGTTCATGACACCGAATTACATCAGGGAAGGTCTGACGGATATAGGATGCGTAACCAAAGGTTCAGATTCATCTTCATTTGCGCGACTGATGGATTTGAGGATTGTCAACGCGGAACCAGGTTATGCCCGGGCGCAGGTAACGATATCGGATGACAAACATCTCAATTTTCAAGGTAGGACGCATGGGGCCGTTATCTTTGCGCTTGCGGATCATGCCTGTGGTGTTTGCGGTAACTCTTTGGGACGGAAGGCAGTTTTGGTTCAGTCGAGCATTAACTTGTTGGCTAACCCGGAAGTAGGGTCAATGATCGAAGCGGAGGCTCGGTTCACCCACGTAGGTGAGAGAATAGGAACTATGATTATAGACGTGCATACCAGCAGTGGACAGGCATTGGCTACGTGCCAGTCCATAGTCCTCTTCTTAAAATGAGGGGTTGTCCCGCAGGTGCGACGGTCACAGCGCGTCCCATTTTCGATAGATGAGAGCCGGCGTGCCGACCTGATCCCTTACAGACGGAACTTCAAAGCAACCATCCTGATCGAACCCGCCGACTTACTTTCCCACACTCAATAGAAATATCAGGGTAGATATGAGTACTGGACAGGTTCAGTCGATAGATGTAGTGCGCTCAACGGATAGGGTGTAACGTGGTGCAACAGACTGTTTGAAGAGGCTGGTTCGGCAGCTCGCGAAGGCACTTACGCGGTCTCCTGCAACGTCCGGCGGAAGACATCCGCAGGTTGGGCTCCGGAAATCAGGTACTTATCGTCAATGATGAAAGCGGGCACGGCCCTTATGCCTAAGCTACGGGCCATCGCCTGTTCCTCCTTGAAGCGGCGTTCATATTCGCCGCTCTTCACTCCTGCGACGGCGGCGTTGAAGTCGAGTCCAGTTGCGGTCATTATCTGTTCGAGGACTACCGGGTCGGATATATCACGGTCGTCCGCCCAGAATACTCTGAAGACCTCCCGGTTGTACTCACACAGTTTGCCTTGGTCTTTCGCATATTCGGTCAGCAGCAGGCTCAAGTGCGTATTGTATTTGCGCGGCACCTCACCGATGGTGATGCCGACCTGCCGTGCGTGCTGCCGAATCGAATCGTAGAGCTGCGGGACATTGGTATACCCGAGGCTCTCAAGATAGGGGACTGTCTCCTCGCCACCGGCGGGGATATGGGGATGAATCTCGAAGGACATCCAGTCTTCAGCGAGATCAAACTCAGGCCGGATCTGGTTGAGAATCGCCTCCCCTATGTAGCAGAAAGGTCAGTTGAAGTCGTTAAACACGAGCAGTCTGTGGATCATGTTCCTCTCCGGTGCGACAATGATTTTGAGTGGCGCACGCCGGGCGGGCACCCGGCAGGGTCGCTTTTCTTGTGAACTGAAGTCATGCGTTGAGCCTACCGTTCCGGCTTTCCTTGCTGTCGGGACAGGTCATTGGGATGATCACGTGAATCCCAAATGAAGCCGTATTCTTTCATCTGAGCCAATGCAAGAGTGCCCTCAGACAGCTTGAAACGTGCGGACGCCCTGTTGAGGAGCGTACCGCACGACAGGCCTTTCTGTCAAGTAAGCTCTTTAACGTTGCTCGCTACGCAGGCACGTCCCAGTCTTGTCCAGCTAGGGACTGCTTTCGCGGATTGGGGGGGAAGCTCCTTTCTCAGGGGAGATTCCCGCGCCTCTTTGGCTGGACGTCTGATATGTTATTCCAGTGCACCCCTCTGTACTCTTTCCCACAAGGAACAAGAAGGCTTCGAGTGCCCTCGTAACTCGGAGACACATTCAAGGGTCATGGCCACGCGGCTGTCTCTTGGGCTGGCTGGGTCCCTCCTTCACATTACCACCGCCTGCCGGCACGTCCGAGACCGTTGCAGAGAAACGGAATACTATTCGCTTCCGTGTGTAGCTCTCAACAGCGTCGAGCAGGCAAACAGGCTGGCAAGAACTCGTAGGGTCATGGCATGGTGACAGGGGGCCGGAAAACGGCATCCATTTTGTGTCCATCAGTTGTGGGCTGTTATGGTTTGTGAAGGATTGAAGCAAGGGAGGACGATGGCAAGATATTGATCTCATTAAATGGGTAACTATAGGGGGAACTCGAACGCGCATTGGTCAAAACAATAGAATCCGTCATGAAACCCCCATATAACCCAGTGGCCCGACAATTTGAAGTCCTTTGGGCAGCACTGCACATCCTCGTGCCGCGTCTTTTCTGATGAGTAAAGACGTGCTCATGCTCATGATCCATCTCTCGCATTTCGCAAGCAATAAAGCGAACCAATTGGCTGAGGAGAGCAACTGTTGAATTCCCGGTTATTTTGCTGGGATCTCTCTGATCATACAGGATTTTTGTGATGTTCTCACCTGGGGAATAGGTTCGACGTTTCCGTGACCTGACCACTCGTTGTTCGTCCCATGAGACTGATTCGTCCTCTATGAACCTTTGCCAATGTTCCAGCCCCTCATCGCCGCTCCTGAAGGAAGCGCTTCCGAACTGTGGATGGAAAGCCCATTCACAAATCAATCAGCGGGCCGGGCAAGCGTCGATCGTAGGCGAGAGACGAGAACCTGCAAGATAAAGAGACCGAACTCCGGCTTCGATTTGATTTTCGACATGAACTCGTCGCGACAAACCGGCAACAGGGAGGTCTTCGCGAGCGCAACCGCGTTGGCTGAGCGGGGCTGTTTGGTGATCAAGGCCATCTCTCCGAAGAAGTCCTGCGGCCCAAGAAGCGCGACTCGGCGTGTTTCTCCCTCATGCTCGAGGGTGATCTCGACCTGGCCTTCAACGATGAAGTACATCTCTTCCCCTCCATCCCCCTCTCTGAAAATGGTTTGGCCGGGTTCGAACCAACTGCAGGACGTGGGATCGTAAGGGAAGAGGAGGCCCTCCTCGTCGGGAACCGCCGGAACCGCGTCCGACTCGATGTTGGCAGGGAACGGCTGAGCGGTTGTGGTCGCCGGGATCTCTTCCGGAGTCTCAGCCGACGATGATTCCCCTCTGCTTTCGGCCCAGGCCCGGCTGAGCTTCTTATCGGCCTTGAGAAGGGAGTGGATGAGGGGGGTGGCGTTCAATATTCGTGTACTCAGTGCGCCGAGCATCTGAATTAGCACCGCGGGGTCGTGTTCCGCACGCTCAAAGAGGGAACGTCGGGTAATGGGCAGCAAACGGGTCCTGCGCAGGGCGGTGACCGTTGCCGAGCGGGGCATGTCGTCCATCAGCGACATTTCGCCGAAGAACTCTCCGCGCTTCATGCGTGCAAGCACCACGCGTTCCCTTTTCTTTTCTCGGCTGACCTCCACCTCACCGCTCATGATCACGTACATCGTGTCGCCCGCGTCACCCTGACGGAAGATGAGATCACCTTCCTCGTAACGCTTTCCGAACATCTCTTCAGGCGTAACCATGTGCTCCTCCCTCTGGCAGTTCGTGTCATACTGCCCATTGGCAATCCTCTGGAGCTCGTCCGGATATTTTACTCTCGGCTCTCGGCAGGCCTGCATCCCCCGGCAAAGGGCCTGTCTCTCCCCCAGGCCGCTCAGAGCCTTATTCTCTTGCCAATGTTGCCACAGCTCCGACGAGAATACAAACGCCTTCTTCCCTCGTTCCCAGCCGTTGCCTTGCCTGAACCTTATCCAGCGGGACTGCATCTAACTTGACAGAAATCGTCATAATCGAGGTGACAAGATGACAACCTCAGTGATTCTCAATATAATCTTTTCGTTAAGTATCCTTCTGGTTGTAGTTCTGATACCCGGTACGCCGTCCATGGTATGGGCTCAGCCCGAGGTCTATCCTTACTTCAACACCGGAGGGCAAGGTTGGTATCCTCCGCCGATGGGTGGTCCCCTCGTCCAGTACGTGACAGATCCGAGCACAGGCAAAGAGTGGCTGGTGGAAATCGGCTACTGGGGGACTGCCAGGATCTCCAACTCTGATCTCAACGACGTGGAAGCCGACCTGGACAAAGCAACGAAAAACATGGACGATCCCTAAAAGGGACGCGCTGCCACGGGGGAGGGGCAGAGCCCTTCCTCCCCTCTATGGCGGGACGCGCCTTACAGGATGGCGGATTGGAATATGGACACACAGGACGGCCGTAGGAGCGACGGTAGGCGATCACCCACCATACGTTTACGGTCAAGAGGAACGGTCGCGGTCTTTCCCGGGTTCTTCCGTGTCTCCCGCGTACGACGGGTGCAGAAGACCAAGGGCGATCAGGCTTTGCTTTTCAAGACGAAACATCTCGACAGACGGATAGTCCCATTTGTCTGCCAACTCTGAGTCGCTCATTCCGGACATGATGTCCTGAGCGATCTTCTTGAGATTACTGTCTAATTTCATATCAGGACTCCGGGCTGGCGAGTCAGGCCGCTGGTTGAAGGTATAGGGAACGTGGCCTTTACGAGTTTCCTTTTACCACATCTCCCGCCCGTCTTGAAGGCCACGCTTTCGTCCCGAGTGATGTTTAAAGTGGGTAGGACTTCGGGCCTCTCGCTTAAGAATTCCATCGTTTTCCGATAATACCCCTGTGTCCGTCGACTTTTGCGAAACAGTTCAACCTCCGTGTGGAGGAACAATATCCGGGACGTTTAACGGCAACATGGGAAATTCGGATTACGCCATTGGTGGCGTAAGCAGACTCATATTTGTTGCTGTGATAGCTTTAGGTTGGACTCAACAGTGAAATCGGACTATGGAATCCTTCGCTGCTGACGTCCGCGGCGTCTTTGAAGATGTCTTCGTTCCCCATGACAAGAGAGGCGATCCCTATGCGACAGGATTCGTGTGCCTGCGTGAGACACGCGGTCCAATCGTGCCATTCCCGGAACGCGGAATGCGAGTTCGTATATTGATTGTGTCACCCATGAGGAAGACGTACCACATTATTGACATATACGGTTCCGAGGCCAACTCTGAAGGAAGGAGAGGAATGAAGATCCGATCAATCGAGAAAGGAGTTCCAACCATGGAAGGCGACCACGAGCATGAACACCTGCATGGCCACGAACACACCCACACGCATACGCACGGCCACCCGCACGACACGGAAACGCACACCCATGAGCATTCGCACACTCATGTCCACGAGCATTTTCATGTACACAGGCACAAGCACGGACACGAAGGTGATACAGTAGCCCACTATCATGATCACGCGGGCGATCATGGTTCACACGACCACGCGCATCCAGGCCCTGATGCGGAAGTTCACGAGCATAGCCACTGATGGTAGCGCCTCCAGGGTGTTTGTTTCGAATCAGGTCGACTGGCCCACTCGAAGTGCGCGTTCGCCGTTTTCCCGGAGCGCCGAAGAGGAGAACTTTCACCCCCCTCAAGCCTCGTCTAGCCGCCATTGCTGTGCCAATATAGTGCAAATCATCTTCCGGGGATCCAGAAGACAACGCTGGCCGTAGTCCAGAACACTGGTACGCTCCCGTTTGAGTCTTGACGTGGAACCGCTGATAGGTTCGGGGATTGCCGAGGATGGACTGAACACAGGCACGCCGCCGTCGCACAGACGGTCGAAAACGCCCTCGCTCTGTTCCTCTTTTTCCGCGTGTTCGGTTTCTTCCTCCTCAAGGCAACAATGACGGCTCTAACAGGCCTCTTGTCGTGTTCGTTACCCGGCCTGCCAGTGCAGGGTTTGACAGCGAATCCACAGCGATCAACCCCAAGGTCGTTATTTCCGTTGTCACGGGATACACGGTGTCAGCAATTGGCGAATCGAGGACGGGTATTGTCAACACACATGCAACCACCACGGCCACCGCTGGGAAAGGCAACAAATATGTGCGGTTATTTCCATTTCCTACACTCCATTTTACGGTGCCAGTCAAATGGTTGAGCGATTATTGCTAGAACGACAATGCGATCGGGGCGTCTCCGCCGATCACGGGACCGGTAATCCTGTCCGGACGCGTGTCCCAGCAGTTCGCAGCGGTGGGCGCGTTCCAGTTCAAAACCGCCCTGTCCACGCAGGCATAGGTGAATCATCTTCCCGGCTGCCAGTACCTGAACAGAGCACTCACCGCAAAGCCGTCTAGTAACTGCCACACAATTTCCATGTGCACTTCCCAGCCGAGCGAGCCGTCAGGAATGTTCGCCGCATCTGTGGCGTTGGGATGCCCGTTGAGATTGACGGATATGGTGCCGTCCGGAGCATTGCCGTCGTACGAAAAATCTGTGGGACCGAGGCAACCCCACCCGTACCCATGGGACGTCTTCTCAGCCCGGAAGAAGCTGCAATGGACGTTCAAGTTGCAGGCCACTGCATAATCGATGGGCGCGGCGAGCGCGAAGGCATCCCTGTTGTCGCCGAACCGGGACAGGCTGTACGCATTGAGCCCCGACCCGAAGCTGCGGCTAAAGATGTAGCTGTACCCAACGAACACGTCGAAATTGCTCAGGTGGGTGTCAACGTGGATTATTCGGCGGCAAGACAAAGAAAAGCATGTGGCGTCAAACGGTCATTTCGGGAAGAACTGCTTTCACCCGCGGTTCGCCTTCACGAGTAACGGGGACTACCTGGGGGTTAAGCTGAGGCCCGACAACGTCCACTCAGACGATGGCGTCCTGGCTTGGCTGGATTCGATCGTAGAGCGGTATCGGTTCCGATTCATCCTCTGCCGGCTTCGAGGCGGTGCGGCTTTTGCTCAGCCCGAGGTTTATGATTATTGCGAGTGAAGGGGGTTACCTACTTCATCAGGCTTCCGGCAAATGCGGTGCGCAACAGACTCATCGCCCCCTACCCGATCCGCCCCGAGGACGACCTCCCAAGAGTGGCGTTCAGATAAGGCTGGTTGATCTTCGGTATCAGGCACAGACGTGGGACAAAGACCGCAGAGTGGTCGCCAAGATCGAGTGGCACGTCGGCGAATTCTTCCCGAGAATCGGGTTCATTGTCACCAATTCCAAGCCTCCTGGAGGGAAGGTCGTCAAGGTATACAACGGGCGCGGGGACGTAGGGAACCGGATCAAAGAGGGGAAGAATACGCTGCGCTGGGACAAAACGAGTTGCCACCACTTTGCCGCCAACCAAGGCCGGTTGCTTATGTGAGTCCCGGCCCATAACGTCCTGCACATACCCATGCAATCCTACCTCATGGGCGAAGAAGTGAAACGCGCAATGGAATGGCTCATCGAACGCCCGATCAAGGTCAGAGCGAAAGCCTCGTATCATGGTCGGAGGTGGTATGTTCAGGTGTCTTAGGCGTTTCCTTTGGCTTCTCACTACCGCGCTCTGTTCGGGTGACGAGCGCATTGGAAATACTGTTTGACGGAGTGAGGTGGGGTGAGGTAGGCTCAGAACGAGGATAAAAGCGGCTATTCTATCAACATTACGACGGTTTTGCGTGAATCAGGTCGGGGAGACTCCATTCGGTTCCCATTCTAGTGTCAGCGGAGGCATCCTCGGATCCTTGCTCGCCGTGAAGAGGTTCAACATGGCAAGCCCGCCGGGTAATTCAGGTGGGTATTCCTGGACGACGATGTTCCCGAGACTAGCCAAGTATTCGGTTCTGATTCTTATGCTGGCTTTGTGCGTGATGCCGGATTCATGCTGCGGATGGGAGTTCTCCGTAGAAGCCGAGTTTGTTTGGAGAAACTGGGTTGTCTCTCAATTCGGCCCCCAGGGGTTTTTTGGAGGATATGACGTTGACAATAGCTCCGCTGGCGGGAACTATGCCTCCTGCAATAGCTGGGTGGGATCGACGCTTCACGACCTTTCGTCTTCCAGCGGAGCGTCGGAACAGAATATGGAGACCAACATTCAGCCTGAGCTGAGAATCAATCAGGCCATGAGGTTGAGGGGCTACTACCGACTCGGTGCGTATGGGGACCCCGTGGGCTCCGCGTATATCAACTCTATGAGTCCGGGAGTTCAAGTTGCAATCTCCGAAGGCCAGTGGACCATGTGGTGGTTTTCAGCTCAAACGCCCTGGGGGACGCTGCTCGTAGGGAAGAGACCTTTTGAATTTGGATGCGGACTCCAGTACAACGGAGCTGAAGATCTGACTTCCGAGTCTCTGCTCCTGGTAGCACCTGCCGGCCCTTTCAGAGTAGGGTTCGGATTCTATCCATGGAGGCGCCAACCAGAGAACGCCTTCAGGCAAGATCAACCCAACAATTCTTTCCCCAATCCTCCTGACAATCCGTACTACAATCCCGGGGATCTCAGCGCTACGCTGTCCGTTTCCCCCACGGTATTTGTTACCTACGAAGCGGGTCCTCTTTCTTTGGGGGTTGTGGTTGAATATTATCGCTATCACAGGGGGCCGGAATCTCAGCGGCTCCAGGCCGACCGTGCATCTTTTCCTCCCAGCGACGTCGTGAGCACCGACGGAGGATTGTTCTTCAAATACTTCAACGGGCGTTTCTTTTTCAACACGGAGCTCGATTGGGTTAACAAGACCACCGTCTTTCAACGGTCTCTGAATGGAACATTCCTAGGTGTTCCTGATCGCGCTGACGGAAGCGGGAGCATGTTTGCTCCTCGCTACATTGAAGCCTGGAGGTGGATGGTACAGACCGGCCTGGTGACCGGACCGGTGAGAGCGAGCCTTCTCTACGCTTGGATGCCGGGGCCGGACAGGAGACACGGGGTTTTAATAGACAGGCAGCCTTACTTTTACGGTTTTGCAAACTACGGAGTGGTTGGTCCCTACAGCCGTACCCTCGGTTTCTTTTACGGATCGGGCCTGGGGCTGTACAATTTCAACACGAACGGCTATATCAATGACGCAACGATCCTGGCACTGAGGCTGGATTACGCAGTGGCGGCCAATATGAACACGTATGTGAGTTTCTTATGGGCAGACAGGCAGTCCCCACAAGGCTATGGATGGGGATTCATACGGCCAGCTCCTACCGGCAGCACGGTCGAATTCTTGAATCTCGCCACTATCAATGCCGCGAATACGGGTGTCCCTTCCATTCCTGACAGCAATCTAGGGTGGGAAGTCGACGTCGGTATCGATTGGAGACTCTTGGAAAAGTGGTCGGCTAAACTCATGGTCGGTTATTGGCAGCCCGGCAGATGGTTCAATTACGCCTGCGTGGATAAGGGGGTTGCTAATTGGGACAATCCTTCTCCGGCCAATCGGTTTGGGATTAATCCTCAGCGAGTCATTGCCCCAGTTGTTGGTGTGAACTTTAAGATTGTCGTCGAATTGTGATGTCGCCCCTGACGTAGTGCTCCGATTGCCCGCTTAGGGCGGTTCCTGACCGGGCGACCATTTCATTGCTTGCCTGTATGCTCTTCGGGCAGAATCCGCACGACACACGGGTGGCTGGGATTTAGGTAGCTGCGGGCCACATCCAGTTTTTAAGTTAGAGCCTTCCGTGTAAGGACTTCCATCGGACATGATGTCATCTCCGGCATATTCTGGACGATGAAAGTTTTGAAGACGAATTCCGGAGCCAGCGGTCTGTATCCGAGAGAGCTGTGGGGCGTGAACGTGGTATACTCAGTGCGCCATTGTTCGACGATCACCTGCGCCTTCCTGAGGGTGGAGAAGATCTCTCGATCAAGGACTTCGTCTCTGAGCTTCCCGATGATCTTCCCAGCGCTGTATCGCTTACGCTTCCTCCTGACCTCCCATTGATGTCCAGAAGCTGCCACACACTAACTCAGAAGCTGGACCACTTTTTGGGGGGCAGGTCACTCAGTGGTTTGGCTGCGACTTGCTCCCAGAGCTCTGACAGCTCACAGTGTCTCCGCCGTGAGAGGGTCGTGACACAAGCTGTTTTGATGGAAACCGCGATCTGTTGGGCGAGTGACGTCAGTGATGCGATATACCTTGGCAAGAATCGGAACAGACTTGAACAGCAGAGGGATTTGGCACGGACATGTTGCTGGTCGAATCCTTTGAAGAAACTCAGCCCTAGGACGAGAAAATCTGCTGCTCTGATGCCGTATCTCGGCATAGGCCTTACTGGATCAAAATCCTGGGCAACAGGCACTCCGGACCGTTTTCAAGGTCTCAGCCTTTTAACCGCTCACTGTCTCCTGGTTCGGAGCACCGAAAAGGTCGCGATTTTTTCTCGCCCGTGGTGCCACGATGGAATTGACCGAGACACGATCCGCCTCATATAATGGAAGAGCGACAACAGGCACGGAGTTTACAGGGGAGTTACCTGCGGCCGCCCATGCGAGCGTGATCCGCTGAGACCGGGTCTCCTCTTGGGGGGCCATTGGGTGTTGGAGACAGGGATCGGATTGTCTCCTGAGGGACGGATTCAACCCAGCGCACCGTAAGGGTCCTGCACCCGCTCCGCTTGATTTCCTTAGGCCGGACGAGTCGGTTTCTCTGCAGAGCGGAACCCACGATCGGCCATTCAGGGGGAGGCCTGCTCAGCGATGAGCTGACGATAGGCCATTGCCGCAGTCGAACCGGCAATCCCCTCGATCAACTTCTCATGAACACTTTTAGACCAACACAGAAAGCACACCTTAGGGGAGGGGAAGGCTATGAGCACCTTTTTCACTTTTTACACCGTCCTGTGGATCATCGCGTGCCTGATAGCACTTGCTCTGTACATCAGGGATGCCAAGTCCATTGCCTTGTCTGGGGCCAGTTACTGGAGGTTTCTCTTCCGGCCGTGGAAGGTGATCACTTTCCTGTTGGCTCTCCTGGGGCTGATCGTCGTCGTGTCCGTAGCCACGGCACCGGACCTGGATGTCTTCGATGCTGTTCTCATGGGCGTCCTGACCTTCCTGACCGCTCCGTGGGCGATCGGAGCTCTGTACAAGAGCGCAAAAGGGGAGGTTTCACTGATCCAAGGATATGTGGCCCTTTGCGTTTGGCTCTTCTGCGCCGCCTGGGTCTTCGACGCGTACATTCTGATCAAGAACGGCACATATCCGTATTTCTGGCCGATTTACATGCTGGGCACTCTGGGGCTCTACGTCCTCGGAGGGCTGTTCTGGAATCTCGATTGGGAGCAGGGACGAGGGACCATATTTGCGTTTATGACAGCCAGCTGGCCTGAACCGCGGGCAGGCACCGTATTTCCTAAGATCTTCTCGTTTGCACTTCTCTTCATGGCAGCCGTGAGCTTCCTCTTTATCGTGTTTTTCTGGCAATTCCTCCTTTCGATGGTCAGGTAAAAGGGATAGGGCCGATCGCAGGTTACAATGTCCCGAGCGGTGAAGCCGAGAAGAACAAAAGAGTGGGTAGGCGATCCACGGCAGTTGAGACTTCATGCCTCATCCTGCATAGCGGATTGGGACGGAATGGTGCGACCCTTTTTGTCTCAGAAGCAGCCAGAGTCGATCAATGAAATCTGACGCGAAAGCGCAACCAAAGAAACCAGGGAAACGACCAGCGTATGAAAACGTCGTGGGGCCAATGATTGCGGGCGGGGGTGCCGCATGGTGGTTCGGGTTTGTCGAACTGGTACTGGGCTTCCCTCCCCCGGCTCTGTCCTTTCTTCAGGGCGAACTAACGTTCAGACTATACCTGCTGGGCTTGTTCGGCGGAGGAGCAGTCCTCTATATGTGGGGCTTTTATCTATGGGCCAAGGGTAGAGGCTTATCTCGCTGGACCTCATTGCTCGGACTTGTACCATTGGCAGGCCTGCTGATTATTGAACGGATTCCTGCAGGCGGGGCAGGAAATCAATCCAATGCTCAGGGCAAGAAAAAGAGATCAAGTCTCGGTACCGGGCTTTTCATCGCTGCAGTGATTATGGGAATCATTTATCTTATAGAATTGCCAATGATTAGGGCGGGGGCCCAGGGAGCGTGTGACCGTCAAGCTATGGCGGACCTTCAATCCTTGTCCGCCGCTTTGCAACGGTTCGGGAACCACAAGGTTGATGTAAATTGGTGTGACGGCGAGGGGAGCGGTAGGCAGCGGGACAATGCGAAACTGTCTGAAGATGTGCTCCGATACATGGTCGGTCCGTTTTACGGGTGGAAAGGAACGGATAGGTATCGCCGGGTTCTCGTCAGAATTGAAGAGGAGACAGTGTGCTTGTGTACGCTCAGGGGATTCAGACCACAAGGCCCTGACACCCGTTACATCTACAGACTGACCTTTGACGGAGTGGAACTCCCCCCAAGAATCGGTCGATGCTTTGGGCGGTCCTATGGGGGGCCGAGAGACATTTGTTACACAGAAGTCGCTCTGAATGAGGACTGCACTCTGCGCGGAGTTGAGGGAAGGAGATGCGGGGATATGGAGGGCTGGGGGAAGGATTAGATGCGGAACTTGGCACACTTTGAGAGGCAGACTGGGGAGCAGAGGAGAGCTGGATAAAGAAATGGACCTCAAAGAAATTTGCGAAGGGCTTCCGAAAGAAGAGGTGATGCCATAACATGGGCTCTCGCCGGCTTGGCAGGAAGAGCTGGTAGAGGGATCTCGGGGTGAACACACGTCATTTGGATGAGACGGATTCTCCCGAGGATCGATCTGAAGAAATCGACCAAGACAGCCCGGCTGGGAGCCAAGCCAGATCGTGTACGCAGACACGTCCACTGTCATTCACGCATCTGGCTGTCAGCAAGGAGGATATCCCATGTCAAACACGACTTTGCAAAAGTGCGAGCAAAGAGCCTACGGCGGAATTCTCCTCGGGACAGCGGTGCTCTTGATAGGGTTGGGTTTGGCATTTATCGCAAGTTATGACGAGGAGCTTCGATCTGTAATTCCGTCTGGCATCGCTCTATTCTGTGGCCCGGCCCTTTTTCTATGGGGCTGTCACTCTCTCGTGAAGCGAAAAGGCTATCACCCAGCCTGGACATTGGTAGCTATCGTACCCCTCATCGGTCTCATAGTCCTCTTGTATCTTCCCGACAAGCATTCAACCCGAGCTGCCCTGAACGAGAAAGGGCCGAAGCGCTCACTCAACGATGCTATTAGAGAAGGATTGATTCTTGTCTGTGCGGCCGGCTTACCGATTCTCATGATAGTGCTGATAGGGGTGCCTTACTACTGGGCTTTCTTACGATCTTGGTGTGATGGACATGCCCAGACAGATCTCTCGGCATTGCAGAAGGCCTATAATCGCTACCGGAATGATCCCCGGAACGTCCGGAGGGAGCCTCCTCATGACCTCAAGAATTTGTTGGGACCCTACTATGGCTGGCAAGGCACTTCCCGAAGGTGCCGGGTCAGAATCAAGTATGATCCCATTACCGGACAAGTAGCGGTGCTCGCGCTCAAGGGAGCGAGGCCTTCAACTAGGGATAGTCGTTATGTCTTCTCAGGAAATTTGGCCTCTGGTAAGGAGAAGCCGGTCATTAGAACATCAGACATCTCCGGCTCAGAATGGGTTGCCTACCCGTTGGCAGGGACGGGGCAAGATGAGAGTTGCTTTGACGACCGGGGCAACCTGGTAGCCGGGTGCCGCCATTGACCTAACCAACGGCGGCCGAGCTTCAACAAGCTAACGAAACCGGGCCAATTCTTACCAATCCGAGATTGATGCACGAATAGGAACCAATCCATGCCTGAGCCAACCCGAAAGCTAACCTCCCAGGAATTGCTGAAATACTCCAGAAAGGCAGTCGCCTGCCTATCCCTTTCACTTGCTCTGCTAATCGTAGCTGTAATAACCGGCCGTGTTGGAGAACTCCTGGTCCAGCTATGCAGTTTGGCATCGTTTGGATTTCTCCTTTTGGCATGCTACTTCGTGGCGAAAAGGAAAGGTTATTGGGGAGGATGGGCAATCCTCGGACTTTTGCTCTGTCCAGGTTTCTTTATTCTAACACTCTTTCCCGATAAACACAGGAATGATCCCCTCATCAGTCAGAGGAGGCTCGAAGGTAAAGATGATATGCGACGCCTGCTTCACTGGGGGGAGGCAGCATTGTTGTTTTTCCTATTATCGCTACAAGTGGTTGCAAAACCTCGAAATCCACATTCTCGGTCCTGTGATATCAAGGAGTTACCGGCCCAAATATAAGTTTTGCAACCAGTTATA
>CAZCDS010000046.1:0-51804 GCA_964497585.1 uncultured Syntrophaceae bacterium | reverse complement strand
TCGAATACGCTATAAACGCGAAAGTATAGCTCCCCGGACCCCTCCCCAAAAACTCTATGGTTTCGGTCGGGTAACCCCCATGCCTTCGTAGATGATCGTCGGCGGCCACCATAGTGTTCGGCTGGCCCGCGGGCCCCTCCGAAAGCCGGTGATGCGACGAGAAGCGGCTACGAGGGCAACCGCATGAACTTTACAAAACATTGTCCGGGAAGGTCGTCGCCTCTTCCCGCCAAACTGTTATGTAAGAGTTGGCGGGGGCGAAGCTTAGCTCGGGAAGGGGCGTACCTTTTGGAGGCGTACCGGTATGAGCCGCGCGAGTGCTACCTGCCTCTCATGGAGAGGGAGATACGGTTGCGTTCCCGGTCCACCTCCAGGACCGTTACGGTAACCCGCTGGCGTACCTTGACGATCTCTGCCGGATCTTTGACGAAACGATCGGCGAGTTGGCTTATGTGCACGAGTCCGTCCTGATGAACGCCGATGTCAACGAACGCGCCGAATGCGGTAACGTTTGTTACGATTCCGGGGAGCTTCATGCCGGAGGCGAGATCTTCCATGGTGTTGACGTTCTCTGCGAAACTGAACGCCTCGAAAGTCTCCCGGGGATCGCGTCCGGGCTTGGCCAGCTCTGCCATGATGTCTTTGAGCGTGGGCACTCCGACCTTCTCGGTGACGTAGTCCGCGAGGCGGATCTTCTTTCGCAGATCGGGAGTCTTCATAAGATCCTGCACAGAACACTGCGCGTGCTGAGCCATCTGTTGTACGATCCGATAACTCTCCGGATGTACCGCGCTCGCGTCCAGCGGATTCGCTGCGCCTCGTATGCGTAGGAACCCCGCGGCTTGCTCAAAAGCCTTCGGCCCAAGGCGGTCGACCTCCATGAGTTCGCTTCTCGATCGAAACGCGCCGCGCGCTTCCCGGAGGCCTACGATATTTTTGGCCAGCATGGGTCCCAGGCCCGACACGTACGTGAGAAGCTCTTTGCTCGCGGTGTTCACGTCCACACCGACGCGATTGACGCACGTAGAAACCACGTCGTCCAGGGATCGCTTCAGCGCGACCTGGTCCACGTCGTGTTGATACTGGCCTACCCCGATGGACTTGGGGTCGATCTTGACCAATTCGGCCAGGGGGTCCATGAGCCGCCGACCGATGGAGACCGCTCCCCGTACGGTCGCGTCGAGGTCGGGAAACTCCTCCCGTGCGGTCTTGGACGCGGAATAGATGGAAGCCCCACTCTCGTCTACCATCACGACTGCTATTGATTGGGGGAATCCCAGCGACCGAACGAAAGACTCGGTTTCCCTGCTCCCGGTGCCGTTTCCGATGGCGATGGCCTCGATAGAGTAGCGCTCGCAGAGCGATTTGACCGTTTCTCCTGCTTTAGTCGCTTCCTTCTTGGACCGTGTGGGGAAGATCGTTTCGTGATGCAGCAGCTTCCCCTGCGCGTCGAGACAGACGAGTTTCGCCCCGGTCCGGAACCCCGGATCGAGCGCGAGCACGCGCTTTTCACCCAGCGGCGGAGCAAGGAGCAGTTCACGAAGGTTGCCGGCAAAGACACCGATCGCCTCTTCGTCGACCCTGTTTTTCGTCTCACGGCGGATTTCCGTTTCCATGGACGCGGCGAGGAGTCTTTTGTAGCCGTCCTCAATGGCCATCCGAACCTGCTCTGCCGCAGCGTTGTCCGCGGTTATGACGAGTCTGCGCAGGAGAGCCATGGCGTCTTGCTCGGGCGGCCGGATATGAAGAGTTAGAATGCCCTCTCGCTCACCCCGGAACATCGCCAGGATGCGATGGCCCGCAGCAGAATCGAGATCCTCCATGCAGTCAAAGTAATCGCTGAACTTTGCGCCCTCGGCCTCCTTGCCCTGAACCACCCGACAGCGGATCATGGCCTTCTTGGTAAAGAGTTCGCGCATGGCCTTACGAATCTCCGCGTCCTCGCTCACCCGTTCCGCGATGATATCACGGGCCCCTCCCAATGCCTCTTCCACTGTTTCCACTCCCTTTTCAGGATCGATGAAGGCCCGGGCGTGGTCAGCGGGATCCCCGTCCGCCTGCGAGCCGATTGTGTCGGCCAGGGGCTCGAGCCCCTTCTCCTTCGCCATGGTGCCTCGTGTCCTGCGTTTGGGACGATAGGGCAGGTACAGGTCCTCAAGCCTTGCCATCGTATCCGCGGCCAGGAGGGCGTCTCGCAATTCATCGGTAAGCAGGTCCCGCTCTTCGAGGGATTTGACGATTGCATGACGCCGTCGGTCAAGCTCCACGAGCTGTTCGAGCCTGTCACGGATGTGCGTGATGGCCACTTCGTCGAGGGATTCAGTGGATTCTTTCCGGTAACGGGCAATGAAAGGCACCGTGCAACCGTCGGAAAGAAGTTGGACAGCGGCTCGTACCTGATTGACCTTGATGTTGAGTTCCGCGGCAATGGTCGGAAGATGATCGCGCTCCATCAACGTTGCCTCCTCAGTCCGTGCACGGATCGGGGCTCCTCCGGGACTGGACCCCTCCGTCCAGGTAGCGACCGGGTCGCGCCCCGGCAATCCTCTCTAGAAAGTCGATCCGAGAAAAGAAGTCAAGGCAAAAAGCCGTGAGGATGGCCTTTCTTCTGAATCCCGCGCAGTTACCACCTTGGGCGGCAGGAGCGACACACTCCCGCTCCGACTGTAACGGTGTTGGCGGCAAAGGGGGATTCGGCCGGACATCATGGTTGGTTCTTCCGTGCAGGCTCTTGAGAGAAACATTTTCGTTCGAACTCTCGCGGTTGTCCGGGATTGCAGCTTGGAGCAGTAAGGCTGAGCCTGACTCGGGGTGGGCCGTCCCCATTTAAAGGGTAATATTATAGGGTCAAATATAGCCCTTAATTCTACCTTGACAAGACCGGACTCGTCAGCAATGATGCACAGTGAGTGAGACTGCCGAAATGCAGACCGGCCCCCCGCTCACTCTGTGATCGGTCGGAGGGCCGGCACGAGTATCTCCGAGCCACCCCGCCATGCCGCACCGATGATGATCGGCTGCGTTAAAGCGTCCTTAAGCCCCCGAAACTGAGGAACCTTGAACATGGCTAAGAAAGATCAAGTCACCGTCGACGCAGAGGTGATGCTTCATTTGAAGAGCCTCCTCGACTCCATGAGACTGCTTCTGGAACCCCTGGAAAGTAGGCTCAGCACCGAAACTGTCGCCCTGAAGAGAGCCATTGACATGGCTGAACGGGGCTCCCGGCTGGTGCAAGAGACCCTTCACGGCCGCGAGGACGAATGACCGGCTTGGAGTCGAAATGAGGCTGAAGGGGGGACACGCTTGGCAACAGAGCGATTGATACCCGAATCTATCGCTGAACGCGGCAGCGCCTTGCGGACTCTTCGCAGGGGGATTATCGCGGCTTGTACCGATTGGGGCGCTTCGTCGCGCGGACAAAGACCGGAAGAACCGAAAGGAAAAGGAGGATCCCATGCCTGAGCAGAAGAAGGGGCGATTGTTCCCGGTTCGGATTGACAAAGACTCTCATCCCCGGAGCTACCCGGTGAACATCGGGGACGTGGTCCAGTGCTACATCAACTTTCCCCTGACTCCGTCTTCGATCGTGGAGGATATCGAGGTATCCCTCGAGAATGACAAGCTCCAGAAGATCGGCGTCGTCATCACTTCCGACCTCAGAATGCCGGGATCGGGCCAAAGGAGCGCGTTCTTCTATGTTATGGATGGAGGCTCCTGCACCGTCACATTACGACCGGTCATTGGCGGAGCGGTGGACAAGGAGTATCTCATAACCTTTCTGGCACCCGAGATTGAGCCGGAGTAACGAGCCCTGCAATGATCGTCCCTGCGCGGTCTTGCCGTTCTCAACCGGCTCCGGACTGGTCTTTATTCACCATCACACTCACCGCATTCGGATGTCCTCGAAAAAAGGAGGTGTCCTGTGTACTACGTCAAAGCTGCGGCGAAGCGCAGAGGTAAGGTGATAGATGTATCGATTGAAGGCTTCCTGGCAAACACGTGCCTCCAAGCCAATATCACCAAGTGGTATCCCGGGGATGGCATCGTATACTTTGTCGATCCGGAAGAAGCCCAGGTCTTCATAGAAGAATCGATGAGACCCGGTACAGATATCATGCATTGCCTTCAAATGTTGGTGCCCTGGTGGGGTCGAATACCGATTCTGGACCCTCACCACGACAAGGTTACGATTTATGTCAACAATGCTCAAGTTTGCTCGGTTACCGTGGAGGAAGCCCCTCGGCTGCAGGACGCCCGGCATATGGTCATAAGGCTGGTCGGCATGGAAGAGGAACCGTTTATCGCGTGCGGTATCGTTCCCGAGGGAACGCTCTTTCCCATGATCTACACGAAGGCCTTCGGGCCGGCGAGTCTTGAGGAGTGCAGCGATTGGGTTGCCAGGCATTGTAAGCCGCTTCCCGATGCAGAGGAGGTCCTTGTCTCGGGGAGTGGGAGCTGAAGCGCTAATATACCCACGACTGAGAAAATCATTGTCCGGGACACGTCGCAAGGCTCCCACCAGGATGCGGCCGGGGAGACTATTGCTCGTTTGAAGAGGCATTGGCATGAAGCGGCGCACTCGGCAATCAGATCTTCCCACCCCACATGACGTGGTAGTCATCTCTGATTTTCTCCCATGTCTTCGCGTGAAGAGCTCGAATGCCTTCTCCGTACCGGTCGAGATCTCTACCGACCCCCTTGAGGATCGAGTCGGACCCGGAGCGGGTGGCGTAAGGCCCGTGCGTATGAACAAGTTTTCGGAACTGTTCCGGATAGTCGATGATAATACATGGGGTGAGCGGGTTTCCCGTGTCGGGCCTCCAGGCGCGAAATGCCTTGAAGAAGTCGCTGCTCAGCGCTTCGGTCAGTGACGACTCGTGAACGTTGTGCATCGCGTAGTGAGCGAACACACAAGGTTCCACATCGCCGTTGGCGTTTATATGGTACACGACCCGTCCCGCGCCGATGCATCCGCCTGCCCAGGGCGCGTCACCCCAGGGCTCCATCACGAAGATGGGATATCGCGCACGAAGTCTCGCGGCTCCCTGCCGAAGCTGTTCTCTCTGCTGGGGGCTGGGCATGAGCGACACATCCGGTTCCCGTCCCACAGGCATGTAGAGAAAGAGCCAACTGACCATGGCGCCTCTTCGGTACAATTCGCCGAACAGCTCAAGGCTTGTCACTTCCTCGACGTTGCGGCTTGTAACGGTCATGGAGGTTCCAAAGGGGGCGCCTCTCCCCCTGAGCATGTCCATTTTCTCCATGACCCTCTGGAATGTGCCTCTCCCGCGGCGGGCGTCCGTGGACCCCTCGAAACCCTCGAGGCTGAATATGGGAGCTACGTTTCCCAGCCTGTGCAGCTCGTCCGCGTCCGATTCCGTCATCAGGATCCCGTTGGTATAGAAGATGAAGAAGAGGTCGTCGTACGCGGCCATTAACCGGAACAGGTCATCTTTGCGAAGGAGAGGCTCACCGCCGCTGAATCCCACGTACAGGGCGCCCATGGAGCGGACTTCCTCAAGGACCTTCTCCAGAACTTCGTAGGAAAGGTCCTTTTCTTGGTCGAATCCACCCGCGTAGCAGCCCTCGCACCGCAGATTGCACCGGGTCGTGGGGCTGATGAGTATGGTGAAGGGCGGATCAAAACCGTGCTTCTGCGCGAACTCGCCTCGCCGCCGGGGAGCGTCCACCATTCCGTTGACGATGAGCGTTTTGACAAGCCTGTTCCGGGAATGGGGGGAAAGGTCGGTGGTAAGTCTGCGAAGCAACGGCATGGCCTGACCGTCGTCGCCGTCGATAATGCTGTCTACGGCAGCTCTGAGGATCGGGTGGGAGATCGCGGGCAGGGCGACCCGGGAGGCAACGGAACTGATACGCTCCAACACGCCGCCTCCGCCGCCGGCCAACAGTCCGAGGACCGATCGTACGGACTGCTCAAAAGCGGCCCTTTTCATCCTGACGACGAATTCCAAGGGGAACCTCCTTCCAAGCACATAAACCCAATGCCGCGGGGGGATTCTCAGACCAACCCTCGGCGGACGGATGACATTACCCCGTCGGATTCCCAAAATTGGATCAGCCTTGGTGACCGTGCAGTCCTGTGGGTCCGAAGCCTGGCGACCGAGGAGCGGCTTGGTCCCCGATGAAGGAGGCTATCATTACACAAGGTCGCGACAAGGTCAAGGGCTATCAGAATGAGCACTTATAGGGTAATCAAGCTAACCTCCCCACGGAATGAGAAGAACCAACCCCACGAGGCATTCGCCAGAGAGGGTTTCACCGCAGCAAGGCCCTCACGCGGAATCATTGAACCGCAAAAGCAGGAAGACATTTTCCCGACCAAGACGTCACAGGATCGAGAATTCAAGGTCACCTCCCGGTCTCCTTATGCCTTGGTCGTAGCTGTTTCTCAACGAACCGTTTGCCTTGAGGCTGATTCCTTGTCACATGGTTCTTGTTTTCTTTGTTTCGTTCAAAAAGCGCCTACCTCGTCGCCGATGGTTTTGTAGATCTTGGGGAATTCCGGCTGGAAATTCTGGTAGAAGGTGACGGGGTAGCGAGCGCCGATCCTCTTGCCAGCTTCCTGGAGACCCTGTATGAGCTTCTCCGTGAAGTGCCCCGGAAAGGAGTAGGCCATCTCGTCATCCTGTGTCATCGAGAAGATCCGGTCCCCGTTTCCCGGTATGGCCACTCTCGGGGCACCGTTTTTAAAGGGCGCTATCAGGTATTCGGTGCATTCGACCTTGCCACCGAAATTCCCTGGAATGCGAGTGCCACCGCTGAATACGGAAGCCTGGATCATGCGCATTACCTGCGCGGGATTGCCGTAGACCACCACCGTGTCGGGATCGAAGAGGCCCTTGGAGAGCGGAGCCAGGCAGATCGCCCCGCGCTCTCCCGAATCGAGCAGGCTCATGGAGCCGCTCTCGGTCTGCCCTGACTCGTCATCCGCAGAGAAGCCGATTTTGCAAAAGAGCTTGCCCAGGGTGTCCGTCTGCTTTGACGCCTTTGTGAATCCGAACGCGATCATGGCGGGAACGCAGATCAGATCCTGCTTGGCCAGTCCCACGGTCCACCCGTAAATCCGCGCGAGGGTGACTCCCTGGCAGATGGTGATCCGCTTCTGCATGGCTTCGGAAGGCCGTCGGGTCTTTTCCGGAAAGGACGAGGTGTCCTTGAGGAACTTGACGCCGATCGGAAAGGATCTCAATCGCAGGTTGGTCGCGAGAAATTCCGCTGCCGCTTGCCAGTTCATGGTCATCCTCCTGGTTCGGAATTATCGACTCGGTTGTTGTATGCCCATGTCGGTGCGCATCAGGCCAGGTAAGGGTCTTCCTCACTCCGACCCTCGGACCTTGGGACGGCGTGCAAGAGGGCCGCGAGCCATTCTCCGCCCCCGCAAGGACAAGGACAGGACGAGCGCGGGTTCCTGTTACTCAGATTACCTTTCCAACCAGGACACTTCTCCCGAGCGGATGTCGTAGAGCGCACCAGCCAGCACAACAGAGCCGTTCTCGACATTCCATCTGATTGGAGGAGAGGAGCCGAGGATGTCATCGACGGATTTCCACAAATTGCACTCTACTGCTTTCTGGACGAGCTCATCCTTTGTCAACCCCGTATGGGTTCTCTTGGCCTCCTCAACGGCAAGAAGTATTTTGGCCGATATGTCACGCAGATTTCCTGGAAGCAGACCCTGGTCACAAACCGCGGTCACCGCGCCACAATTCGTGTGGGCCAACACCACTACCAGAGGAGTACCTAGGTGCTCTACGGCATATTCTATTGATCCGAGTTCATTTGTCCCCACCACGTTCCCGGCAACCCGGATCACGAAGATGTCGCCTATGCCCTGATCAAACACAAGTTCCACGGGGACCCTGGAATCGGAGCAGGTCAGAATGGCGCAGAAAGGGCTCTGCCCTTGCGAATGGGTACTCCTCCTTCTTGTCTCGTCCTGATTCAGGTTAAGAGGACTGCCTTGCACAAAACGTCTGTTCCCTTCCTTGAGGTACTGAATCGCATGCGCTGGTGACAGTGCCGTTGTACTCATAACCATCTTCCTCGCGTCGTCATGTTTGCAGCCTCAAATACTTCAGGCAGAATGTCTCGGAATCCAGAATACGGTTGCAGGGACGGCGTGCCCAGGACATATGGGAAGGCTGTGCATGCTGCCCACGTGCCGGGCACCTGTTCGCCGGTCGTATCGACCGGGAGACGATGTCAAGTAAGCCGATATCCGGTAATAATGGGAGGGCGGGCACAGACGATACCCGCGCTGCCGCCGCCCCGTTCAGAAAAAGGGAGTTTATCCACACACCATAGCCAAAGGGATCAATGGTGTCAATTTCGAGAGTTCTCCGCTGCTCATCGAGGACGACGGATCCCAACGCATGGTTTCAACGGCATCTCCTTTGCCTCGTGCAGGAGACGATTCAGCCCAAGACCTCTTCCGGGAGACGTTCATCTTAGAACAGGTGCTGCCCTGTAAACCTTAGTCAATGGACTTGCGGTTGACAGCGGGTGCGAGATGAGCTTATCCTAACGTACCGTTGTGTCTCAACCCACGGGGGTGTAGAAAAACCGGGCGCGCAATCGGTCGCCATGGTTGACCCCTGCAAGGACCCTCTGTTCTGGTGACGCGTCGATAGGCTAAGATGATTGGAAGTGTGAGGCTGTGTACAGGCTGATCGGCAGCATTCCTGACGTGAGTCTATTCAAAGATGTCCAAACGAGAAATCAGCGCCAAAGACATTGTCAAGGATCTTCGGGACGGGATGGATGACGCTGCCGTAATGAAGAAATACAAATTATCCCCCAAAGGGCTCGAAAGCTTGTTCAGGAAACTGCTGGCAGCGGGACTGGTTACCCAAACCTGGATTAAAGCCCGCAATCTCGACAGGGAAGAGACGGTAACTCTGACCGACGTCCGAGCGAAGCGTGCCGACGGCAAGAAGCGCAGGCGTCCTCGGCGAAAGGTGCCTCAACCGGCCTTCACCGGCCAGATAGAAGGAGTGGATATCCTGGAGTACCTTCAGTTGGTGCTCATGAACCGAAAACGAACCGTTCTCCTTGTGCACTCGGAATCTGGAGAATGGTGCCGGCTTTTCATCAACAACGGGAGCGTTATCCATGCGGTCAGCGAGGGAGGGGAGGGAGAAGAAGCTTTCTACCGGTGTGCACAGTTTCAAGGGGGCATGTTTCAGCACGTGCCCTGGGGCAAACCGTCAAAGGTCACGATAGCGAAACCCGCGGAATACCTGCTCCTGGAAGCGGCGCGGAGGAGGGACGAGTCATTGTAGGATCCTTTCCGTTGCCGGTCGGCAGTCCGGAAGTCTGTTTATGGGGCTTGCTTGCCACAAGACTCTTACCTCACGCGAGCCGTTCAATGAGTCTTCTCACTTTGTCGAGGTTTTCTTCCGTGATGTGGGTGACCTCGAAAACTCCCTCGTAGTATTTTGTTCGTTCTCCCCGTCTTGCGCGCGATCTGCATTTTGCCTTGAACACGATCGGGTCCGCGGTGCGGATCAACTCGCCGGTGATGGAAAGCGTCTTTACCTTTCCCCCATCGAACATATTCGCGTCGGTCGACGCGACCCGAAGGGATTGTTCAGCGAGATCCCTCAACAGTCCCCGTGAGATCGAATCACCGACAGTGTGGACCGGCACACGTTCTTGTATGCGAAGTGCGACCGGCTCATCCGCGTACCTGATCATATCTTCATCGATAACGAGCGTAACGCCTTGGAGATGATCGGTGGCCGGTACATTTTCGTCCTCCGGTGAGTCCAGGTCATCGAGGAGGTTCTGCGTGGTGTCGCGCAAGGCGGAGAACAACTGTCTGTCCGTCAATTCAAGCCATTGAAAGACTTCGGACTCGGGCAGGTACCCGGCGATCATCATCTTGCGG
This sequence comes from uncultured Syntrophaceae bacterium, assembly GCA_964497585.1. GTDB lineage: Bacteria > Desulfobacterota > Desulfomonilia > Desulfomonilales > Desulfomonilaceae > CAZCDS01. The sequence continues at coordinate 41,894 of CAZCDS010000046.1, read as the reverse complement.
ATAAGACGTTGAAGCTGGCCCTGGTTCACGTTGTACTTGTGCATAATCCGGCTGTCTCCGAGTCCGGCTCGGAGGTCTCGGAGAACTTCCTGTGGGTTTACCTTCCGTTTGGCCATCTCTGTGAGTCGCTTTCCATGCCCGACGTTTGTCCGAAGCTCGTTCCGGCACTCTCCCGGGCTTTCTCGCGAGCACCGGCTTCGCTGTCATCCGACAGATCCAGAGTACGCGGATCGTTTCCTCGTCGGGAAATATTCTTCGCCATTGTTTTAGTCATGGGAACGTCATCAGTCAACCGCGATTCCTCCGACTCATGGTCAGAGGGGGTTGGCGGCCTTTCTGCGAGACGACGTTGCTTTTCATGAGGTATCTGATATCATTTTATGGGACATCACTGCCGGCCCGACAAAATACGCGCGACAGCGTTAAGGCTTCGCCCGGCGCACTTCAATGCAGCCTTGGGACAGCCTGCCATCAGCCGCTCCGCGGCCAGGAGATACCGTGAATTGCCCGAAATGCGGTTTTGAACAGTCCGACAGAGAGGAAGAATGCCTCAGGTGTGGCGTCATCTTCGCAAAGCTCCCCGGATTCGTTCCTCCTGTTCGGGATCAGCGCAGCAGTTCCAGACTGGACTCCGCGCCTTTTCCTTCCGAGCCACGGTTGGCGCGGCCAGCCGGGAGACCGCGCACGGGCCCCGTGAGAGCTGCTCCGCGATCGTCGGACAGGGTCGAGGAATCCGCTCTGGAACCTGGCATTGACAGGCTTGCGAGAGCGGGGACGCGAAGCACTCAAGAGCCGACCGACGTGGAACTCGGCGTGATTGAGGAAAGAGAGCCGCGTGCAGAGCCTCGACGGATGGACAAGAATGATTGGCTCATTATGGCCGTAGGGCTCGCGATCGCAGGAATCGCCTTTCTGATCGGCTTCGTGAGGCAGACTTTCTCCACGTTCATGGTATTGGTTCATGAGATGGGCCACGCCATATTCGGTTGGATTTTCGGGTACCCTTCCGTGCCCGCGTTCGACTTCATGTACGGCGGTGGCGTGACCTTATGGACACAGCGTTCCACCCTGCTGTTGATCGTTATTTACGTTTTGCTCGGCCTGGCTGTCTATTCCCGTCGCCGGAATATGGCCACCGTAGTACTTCTGGTCCTTCTCGGGGTTGTTCACGCGATTCTAACATTCACCCCCGGCCATAGTGTGGTGATTCTCTTCATGGGGCATGGGACAGAATTGGCCATAGCCACGATATTTATCTATCGAGCGCTGAGCGGCGCGGCGGTCTCTGACGCGGTGGAACGACCCCTGTACGCAGGGATCGGCTTCTTTATCGTCTTTGCTGATGTGCCCTTTGCCTACCGGCTGATGAACAGTTCGTACCATCGATTGGTGTACGAAGACGCGAAGGGCGGGGGACATTGGATGGACTTCAGCAGAATTGCCGAGCAGTACCTGCACGTGGATCTCGCCGTGGTCGCCACATTCTTCTTCGTGTGTTGTTTCGTCCCGATCGTTGGTGGGTACCTACTCTTCCGGTATCAGGAGTACCTCCGAGCCGCAATTACCCATCTCTGGGCCAAAGAGGGGCGCTAGCCGCATTCCCTTTTCCGAAGAATGCCTGAGGACCGCGATTCCAGAGAGCCCGTCCGGCAGACTCTCTGCCAATACACCTTCAAGCGAGCCAGAGTGGTCCCCACGCAAGGATCGTATCTTCCTTGTTTGATCGCATATCGCTATTCCTTTACCTCAGAAACGTGGTGGGAAGGTAAAGCGACAGCGCAGGCACGAAGGTCACGATAAACAGGCAGATTAAGAGGAGCACCAGGAATGGCAGCACCCCGCGGGAGACTTCCACGAGGCTCTTTTCCGTTAGCCCCATGGCAACGAAGAGGTTGAGCCCGAAGGGAGGCGTGAGAAAACCGAACTCTATCACCATGACCATGATGATGCCGTAGTGCACGTAATCGATGCCGAAACGATTGAGCGTCTCCACAAAGAGGGGAGAGAGGATCAGCATCGCGGTAACGTTCTCCATGACCGTTCCCATGATGAGGAACATTATGTTCACGAGAATCAGAAAGACCCATCCGCTGTGCACGTGTGCAGTGATAAAATCGGCCACCTGATGAGGGAGCCGCTGCGCAGTGAGGAGCCAGATCATGGTCATTGCACAGGCCAGGATGAACAGGAGGCAACTGGAGAGAATCGCCGCGTTCGTGCAGACCCCGGGGATCTCTCGGACCCGGAACTCTCGGTAGATCACAAGCTCCACGAAGAGCGCATATACCACACTGACCGCGGCCGCCTCCGTAGGCGTGAACATGCCGGAATAGATTCCTCCGAGCACGATCACCGGCAGCATCAAAGCCCAGACCCCGTCTTTGAATGCTCGCAGGATTTCGTTCAGCGAGCGTCTCTGCGAGACGTACCATTTGTTCCTGTGCGCCATCACAAACGTGTAAAGAATGAACGCTCCGCCGATGAGGAGACCCGGCCCGATGCCGGCCATGAACAGCTCCGCGACCGAGACGTTCATAACGAGACAGTAGAGGATCATGGGGATGGAGGGCGGAATCACGATCCCCAGTGATCCGGCTGAGGTCACCAGACCGATGGTGAAGCGTTCATCGTAACCGGCCTTGATCAGTGCGGGTATCATGATGGACCCGATCGCCACCACCGTTGCAGGACTGGACCCTGAGAGCGCAGCGAAGAAGATGCACGCGAGGGTGGTAGCCACGGCAAGGCCACCGGGAACAGTCCCCACCAGAGCATTGATGACGGCGATGAGACGCCGCGCCATCGCTCCCTCGGTCATGATGCTGCCTGCGAGTATGAAAAAGGGCACAGCCAAAAGGATGAAATTGTCGAGCGCGTTGAAGAGCTGCTGAGGCAGCACCATCAACGATGTGGACGTGTGCAAGGTGAGCGCTGCCGCGGTGGTGACCACCATCAGAACTGCAATGGGCATCCCGACAAACAGGAGCACAACGAAACATATGACGATGGTGGCTATCATCCCTTCTTCTCCGGAGGGATGTACGGCTCGTTGTGCGCACATGAGGCCGCGTGCTTCCGGGACAGGTTGAAAAAACGCAGAGAAATGAAGACCGAAAAAATGGGCACAGGCAGATAGAACCAATACTTGGGGAGTTCCAGTGCGGATGTGAGAACCCCGAAATGCTTCAACTTCATGGTCTGGTCCCAGCCGTACCAGGCCACCACAAGAAAGATCAGCCCGCAAATCAACGTGACCACGGCCCGCAAACCATGGCGGAACCTGTTGTTGGAGACCCGCTCGTATACCAGATCCATGGAGAAATGCATACCGTACTTCACGCCGAGAGACGCACCGAGAAAGGTTATGAAGACGCCCACATACCGTGCCAGCTCCTGCACCCACGGGAAGCTGAAGTTCAGAACGTAACGACAGAAGACTTGCACACAGGTGAAGCCTGCGAGCGTGAGCAGGACCACCACGAGTGTCCATTCTTCGATCTTGTTGAAAATTTCCAGGATCTTTTTCATGCCTGCGGGCCGCGGGCTTTGGGCTGCGGGGATCGGGGACGCGCCCGCCGTGAGCGCATCCCCTCATCATTGGGGAGGGTTGCAGCTCCCCTGACCGTCACTTCTTGCTGTGTTCCTTGACTTTGGCTAGGAAGAAATCGAAGAGTTCCGGCCCGACCCTCGAGCGGTACTTATCCCAAACGGGCTTGGTCGCCTTCCTGAACGCGTCCCGTTCCGCCGTGGTCAGTTTCAGTACCTTCACGTCGTTCTTCTTGCAGTATTCCGCGATGGAGAGGCCCGATTTAGGCAGCTTGTTCTCCAACTGCTTGTTCACTTCCCGATTGGTCTTGATCGCGATCTTTGCCGCTTCTCGGAAGATTTCTTGCTGGGCCGGTGTCAGCTTTTTCCAGAAGTCGCGGTTCACGATGATGATGCACTCGGTCAGGATGTGATCGGTGTCAGTGACATGTTTGGTGATTTCGGTCGCCTTGATGAGGATGGATGTCAAGAGGGGGTTTTCCTGGGCATCGATGGTCTTGTTTTGCAGCGCGCTGTAAATCTGGGGAAAGGCCAGGTCTACCGGCGACGCGCCGAGAGCCTTGAAGGTATCGATATAGATGGGGCTCTTCATGACGCGGATCTTGATCCCCTTGAGATCCTCGGGTTTGCGAATATCCCGCTTGCTGTTGGTGATGTCCCGAAACTCATTCTCAGTCCACCCGATGCCCACGAATCCTTTGGCAGGCAAGTAGCTGAAAATTTTCTCCTGCACCTTCGGGTCGTCGAGGACCGCGTACGCCGTCTTCCTGTCAGGGAAGACAAAGGGCAGATCCACGACGGCCACCTGCGGAGCGAAGTTCTGCAGAACCGCGGTGGTGATGCTGGCCATCTCGAGCGTTCCCGATTGCACCTGTTCGGCCATGGAGGTCTCGCTTCCCAACTGGCCGAAGGGATACGTCTTGATGATGATCGCGCCTTTGGTCTTGTCTTTGACGTACGCGGCAAACGCGTCGACGCCCTTGGACTGACCGTGGAAGGGAGGAGCCACGTGCCCGAATTTGATTGTCATCGCGGCCTGTCCTTCACCCGCGGGGAAAAGAGTTGCCACGACTACGAAACCCAGACACAACAACGCGACGAGAAACTTCCTCATTGTTCACCTCCGAATTTGTCGTGAAATTAGGCAGGAATTACACGGGGAACGCCCTCTCCCGATGGCGGGACCGATTCCCCTTCCTTCGATGAGCCCCCGGCTACCCAATCAACCGTTGTCTTGTCTCGGACGAGGTCTGACGGGGGCTAGCCCCGGCACGAACCTCCGACGAGCTATTTTTCAGCCGATCCCTGAGTGTACTTCACGCCAGGCCTTCGGGTCAACGTGAATCCCCCAGGCTTGCATTTACCGGTTACTTACGGTGCCACGGTTTTGCAACAGCAGATTAGTAGCTTCATCCCCCGACCCGGGTTCAGGAAAAAAGTCGTCCAATCAGCGTGATCGCGCCAGGCAGAAGTCACAGGAACACGCGGCCGAGGAACCGAATGATTATCTTGTGGTCAGATAAGCTAAGTCCGGCCTCCGCGGCCCGTCGGTCTCGAGTTCACGATTCTCGCGGGGACTACCCAGTGAGAATGAGCTCTGGGACAATACGCTTGACTTTTGACCACCGCATGAGCTAGTCAACTCTTCCGGCCACACGAGCCGCTTGAGAGCCGGCGGAACAGGAGCAAACGCCTGTAGGCGCGGCCTTTTTTTCATCAATCGGCCGAGCTTGCGAGGAGGAATAATTGATGAGCGCCATTATGCTGAAGAAACGAAACTATCTCTACGCCTTTCTTGTGGTTCTCCTTTTCCTCATGCCCGTGAGCGTTGGCGCAACGGACACCGGCCTCACCCGTTTCAGACTACCCAATGGCCTCGAAGTGCTTATAAAGCAAGACCACGCGCGAAAGGTAGCTACCGTCCAGTTGTGGGTCAACGTGGGCAGCGTGAATGAAGACCCCTCCGAACGCGGTATCAGCCATCTTATCGAGCACATGGCATTCAAAGGAACTAAGAAACGAGGGGTCGGCCAAATGGCGGCGGATGTCGAAGCCCTTGGCGGCCGAACCAATGCGTACACGAGCTGGGACCGAACGGTTTTCCATGTGACGGTTCCCTCGGACGCCGTCCCCCAGGGCCTGGATATTCTTTTCGATGCGGTGCTCCACCCCGCGATTGACCCAAAGGAGCTGAAAAAGGAGAAGGAGGTCGTCATCGAGGAAATTCTCGAAGGGGAAGACCGGCCCTCGCAAAAATCGTCCAAGCTCCTCTTCAAGACCGCATACTCAACCCATCCCTACAAATTCCCCGTGATCGGGTATCGAGATATCGTCGAAAAGATGACCCGAGCCGACATCATGGCCTTCCGAAAGAAATGGTACGTGCCCGAGAACATGTTCTTGCTCATTGTAGGGGACGTGGATCCGGCCAAGCTGCGACCTGAAATCGAACGATTGACCCGCGGGTTTCATGCAACGAAGTTCGTCCGACCGCAAGTGCCGGTTGAACCTGTGCAAAAGAAGATTCGGAGCGCCCTTTTGAGGGACGCAAACGCGCGGGAAACAAGACTGAACATCGCTTTTCATATTCCCTCGCTGGAGAGTCCGGACGTGAACGCCCTTGACCTCGCCGCGGAGATACTTGGTGGCGAGGAGAGTTCCAGGCTCGTCCGGATCCTGAAAAAGCAAAAGCAACTCGTCAACTCCATATCCGCGTATTCTCTCACTCCCAAGTATCCCGGTCTCTTCGTCATCGGAGCCACGCTCGACGCGAAGAATCTTCAGGCTGCCACCGCCGCGATCATGACCGAAGTGCGACGGCTCGGAAAGGAACCACCTACCCCAGGGGAACTCAAACGGGCAAAGACCAGCATTGAATCCTCCCATGTCTATGCCCAAGAGACGGTCGGCGGAGTGGCACGGAACCTGGGTACATTCCAGGCGGATGCAGGTGACGTGAGGTACGAGGACATTTATATGAGAGCCAATGCCGACGTCACTGCACCTGAAGTCTCCCGGGCGGTTCGCCGGTACCTCGCCCCGCCCAACGTCACCGTAACGGTGCTGATGCCTAAAAAGGATGACCCCCGCTTCCGGATGAGCACGCTGACCGGTACGATCAGGTCGTTCACTCCCGTAAAATCAGCGAAGACCAAAGGGTCTGAATCGACCAAGGCGCTCACACGCACCCTTCCCAACGGTATGCGAGTGGTACTTATGCCGGACGCTTCCAATCCGGTTGTGTCGTTGAGAATAGCCTCGCTGGGAGGAAAACGTTTCGAAACGCTTCAAACGGAAGGCATCATGAATTTTGTCGCTCGGATGGCGACCAAAGGCACCAAGGATCTGACCGAAAAGCAGATCGACCGAAAAATTGAGGATCTGGGGGGGCAGCTCGATGGCTTTTCCGGATATGACTCCTTCGGCATCGATGCGTCCTTTTTCAGCCGTTACCTCGAAGAAGGCTTGAAACTCGTAGCGGACATCTACCGCAATCCCACCTTCCCTGCCGACAAGGTGGAAAGGGAACGAAAGCTTATTCTGAACCGCATCAAGACTGAGGCAGACCGTCCCACGCCCTTTGCGGTGAAAACGCTCAACGCGGCCGCATTCGGGAACCACCCGTACGGGTTCGACAAAGAGGGCACCGTCAAGACCGTGTCGGCCTTCACCAGGAACGATCTGATCAACACGTATCGGCGATTTGCAGTGCCTTCCAACACGGTCATCACCGTGGTCGGAGACCTCGACCCGACCAAAACCATGGCGCTCGTCAAGAAACTGTTCGGTGATATCCCCGAAAAAAAGTTTACTGCTCCTAAGGTTCCCCGGGAGACGTTCCCTCAACATGTCAGGGAAAAGGTCGTCCGGATGCCGCGGGCAAAGGCTTACATCCTGATCGGGTTCCCCGGCACGACCCACAAGCAAAAGGATCGCTACGCCCTGGACGTCTTGAACAATCTGCTGTCAGGTCAGGGGGGCAGGCTCTTCCGGGAACTCAGGGATAAGGAGTCGCTCGCCTATGTAGTAACGTCCTTCTTCCGGCCTGGAATGGATCGCGGGCTTTTCGGGTTCTACATTGCCTGCGACCCGGCAAAGGCTGACCAGGCGCTCAAGGGCTTGCTCAAGCAGATCCGCCTCGTCAGGGAGAACCCCATAGGCAAAAAGGAACTCACTCGATCGAGGAAGAACCTCGTAGGGACTCATCAGATATCCCTGCAAAGCTCGGCATCCCGGGCTGAGAATACTGTCCTGAATACCCTGTACGGCCTTGGTTACAACTATGATCCGGAGTACCTCAAGCGAATATCCGAGGTCACCGCGGATCAGGTCCATCAGGCCGCGGTCAAGTATCTCGACCCGAAGCGAGCCACGATCGTTAAGATCCTGCCGGAGGAGAAGAAAAAGCAGAGCGATTCCAAGAAATGATTGCCGTTATTGTGAATCCGATTGCCGCGACTCCCGGGTTACCCCCCTGCCCCTCCCGGCGGGGTTGGCCGGAGGAGACATCTGAGACCTCGGGAGTCGGAGCCGGATTCTTGGATAGCACTTCTGGTGGCTGGCTGTTGACCAGTCAACGGGATTCGCAAAAGACTACGGAAGTCCCCTTTCCTGCAATCGGTCATTGTTTTGCACGCACGCTATGCAGCCCCCCAGGCGCTCATCGGAATCGATTGGAGAACTTCCATGGTCGACAAACTCATCGTTGCCCTCATCGTTGCTCTGGCGCTCGGGGCCGTGGCCAGATGGGTCTACCGCGTACTGACCGCGCGGACCAGACGCTGTTCCTGCAGGTGCTCGATCCCCCGGGATGACACGCTCGACTGTGGACAATGCGGTTCCTGTGACGAGATCGGGGCGCAGGTTCCTGACCCTCCGTCGTGAGACCCGACCCAACGTGGCCGCGACTGTGCGCGCTCGTAAGGCTCCGACCAGCGTTCGAGCTGTTCATTTGCCTCCGGTACGATCCCGATTGTCGGGCCAACATGGGCTCCGGCAGCCGAGAAGGCAAATTTCTCTTTCTTTTTGTCCCTGACAGAAGCTATAATCGACAAAATTTTTTTGTTCTTCGGATTTTTTCAGGGGGAAGGTTTGTTCCTGCGCGCTACCCTCAGGACACTCACGGGGCTGCTCCTCCTGGCTGCACTTTCAGGCGCGGCTCAGGCGCAGGTGTTTCCGTGGAAGATCGGCATCGATAGCTCCTTCCGGACGGAATTCCTGTTCGGCAACCAGATTTTCCTGTACCGATGGCCCCGGGGAGGTGAGTTCGATCGATTCCGTATGGAGTTCGGCCCGAAACTTCCGCTTATATCTGGAACCTGCGAGGTGTCACCGACGCTCAGGCTTTCCGCGAGGGTGGCGGGTGCGGCAAGCGTCCTCGCAAAGCATACCAGCCTTTTCCACACGGCGTTGGATCCTCAGCCGAGGGCATGGGATGTCCTTCCGGAATTCCGTCAATGGGAGGTCGCCGGCCTCGTGCACCTCTGGACGGGAGGCGGTTATCGTTTCAGCTTCGTAGGTGGATTCCGAAAGGAGCTCTGGAAGTACATCGGTGGTCCGGCAGGCAATCAGCAGGCGGACTCGGATTTCCGTGAGCAGTTCACTTCGACCATTCCTTTCATAGCTCTGCAGACCGCTCTTCACTTCCCCTGGTGGAAGGCCCGTTTCGAGTTTCTCGGCTCTCCCTTCATGGGAAAGGACATATCGGCCCAGATCCGGGAAGGAACAGACATGGTCTCGTACAGCGGTTCCGCCGAAAAGGGGGGCCTGATCGAACTGGATATGGAGGGAACCGCTGCCGTTGGGCCGAGGCTCCGGCTGGGACTTCACTGCCGCTACACATATCAGGAGCTCTACGGTGAGGCCACGCGGGACCAGGACGGCGACCTCTCACTCCATCCTGTCTCGGTTGATGAGAATATCGCGGTGGTCGGGCTCAATTTTACCTTCGTCTTCTGATCACTCGCTCGTATTCCCCTTTGAACAACTGAATCCTCAAAGTGAAGTGTTCGGCGGAATGGGGCCCCGATCCGAGTGTTAAACCTCCTCGGACGCTCGCTGCATGGTCCAAGAGAACCCGCATGGAGGAGGTTGCCGAATGATGCCCGTTGCAAGAACGGGCTGGATCCTTTCCGACCTGCCCATCAAGGGCCCGGTTCACGGGAGAAAAGGCTTCTCGAGAAAGAAACGGGGGCAATGAAAGGGATGGTCAAGGCAATTATCGTAGTAGCAGCCGTAGCAATGCGTTCAACCTTATTGAGCCCGACCGACTCGGACGCGTTCACCATCGGTTTCGGGAGGCGTAAGATCTGCGGTCAGGCCGGCGAAAGGTTGGCTCCTCCCTGCTTTGTGTGTCTAATTCTGGGGGACCAGTCCCCCCGTGAGCCGAATTGAGGACGCCCTTGGTTACCTCAGCTTGTTCTGAAAGCGGACATTAACCCGTCTGCCGTGTCGCGCCGATGTTTGGCTGAGCTCCTCGTGTCCGGTCCTCCCAAATTGCACGGTGGAACGGTACGGGAAAGAAGAACAGGGCGTCTCCCTCTCTGTTACCCGTGCAGCGCCCTTCTTCCCGCGTGAATGCGGTAGCGGCCCGAGTCTGTTCGCACCCGCATCGAACGGGACGCGGGGCTGCCGGCAATCAGAAGGCGACCGTTGTAACGATCTCCATGCCGTATATCGGGTCTATGGCTCTGTCAGGCCATGTGCCGAAGAGAACAGGATCGTCGTCAGGGTCCGCCCAGTTTGGATTGCTCTTGGACACGACCGCGAACTTCCACCAGTCACCCGGCTGCCAGTACGCAAGCCTCCACTCAAGAGTGAGACCCTCCAGGAGTTTCCATGCGAACCCGATGTTCCACTCGTAGCCGAGAAAGTTGTCGGGTATGGCGGGAGACGGGGCGTTAAATGATCCCCGGTTGTCGTATTCGGGGTGTTCCGGAAAGCCGGTGATTCCGATATGGCCCCAGCCGTATCCGTGGCTCAGCCTCTCGGCCCAGAGAAAGCTCACCCACAGATTGAGATTCGCTGCAACCGCATAATCTATTCTGGCTGCGTACACGTTGGCGTCAAGCATCTGGCCGTCTCGATTGAGATCGGTCTTGGGATCGTCCCCCCCTACGAGACCAGTACCCGTACCGACGCCACTGCCGTACTGAAAGGCAAGGAGATAGCTGTACGGCTTGAAGAAGCCCGCATTAGCGTAATTGGCGTCTAACGTGATCATTCCCGGCGGCCTCTTGTGTTCCACAAATGGTGTATTCTGCGCGTTCTCCGCCAACCAGACGGAATTCGGTTGCCTGTCGATGTAGATGCCGTGCCGCCGATCGAATCCCGGAATCCAGGCCCACATTGCGGTTATCTTGGTCGGACCGAAAATCAGTCCCGTTTCAATCGCGGCGCGCAACATTTCCGTGTACGTTGACTGAAATACACTGCCGGAATCCGGTGCCTGAAAGTCAACAAAGGGGCTGTCGTTATAGGGACTCACATAGAGCTGACTATGCCCATTTCTGACCGTGCCGTAGAAGGCGTCCAATTCGGCATTGAAGAAGAAACGACCGTTATTGTACTTGGTGTACAACACGCCCCATGAAGCCTCGAAATCGCGAGGAACCATCACGAACTGGATATCCGAATATGCCTCAGGCCCTGCATGCCACCGCACATGATGGTAATAGGCTCCCATCTCAAATGATCCGGATTGGTACGTGAGGCCGACGCCGAATTCAGGAGATCGGTGCACGCTGGCGTCGTCTCCTTCGGGGACTCTATTGATACGAGCCCAATTGCTGCGGCTCGCGTCCACAAGAGGGAGATCATCATAACCGAAGAATAGATGGTCACCGGCCCACCAATGCGCGGGTCGAACCGGAAAATAGCTGCAAATGAATCGGAATGGTCCGTACGGAACGATGAGGGCCAACGATTCGGTTGTAGTGTTTGCACTGGAAAACCACGTGCCGATACCGAAAGTAGCCGGTCTTTTGCCGAAGAGCACTACCCCCCAGGGGACGTCAGCCGTAACCCACAACTGGGATACATAGACTTCACCGAACGCTCGATCCGTGCCGGGAAAGTGGCTGTTATTACGGTATTCTCCTGCAGCCTCCGCGTCTTCACTACCAATACGAAGCTTGCTGCTGATGCGCAGGGCACGGTTAATCCGTATTTGCGGATAGAGGTCCATGTACGTGGTCTGAACAGCGGCATAACTGGAGTAGAAACGATTGTAGAAATCGTTCACTCCTCCCCAGAGATTCCTGTTGTTAAGGGCATATCCGCGGGGACCGGCCCCAGCGTCCGCGTCATGGGGTCCGAAGAGTTGATAGGAACCTCCGCACCAGAGATTGTAGATATTCCATTTAAGCTCTCCCCTCATGGAGAATTCCCAGGCAAACGCAGGACCCCCAGCCATCCAGATGGCTACCACAACGACAACAAACCGGACCCATGCCATAATTCGCCTCCCGATGCATCGCGAAGCCGGACGTTGGGCAATGCTCGTACATCCCCGCACTCATGGACGTGGTTCTATCCGCGGGGACAGCTTCCTCGTCTCGATCACCGATCCGACTCTTGAAAAATCTTCCCGGTCTCTTATTCCGAGCTTCCGCCGGGGAATGCACGTCGAAGGAACTGGCGTTGCCTGATCCTCCTGCACCTCGTTTGGTGCGGGATACGCTGGGCGCCTCGCCGCGACCCACCGAGAGCTGCAACAACAGAGCTTCGTGCACCAAACGTTGAGAGCCTGCTCGGCCTGTCGTGGGTGTTCCTCAACCCGACCGGACTTTCTCTCTGCCCTGTCAGGTAACCGGAGACCCCAATCCGGAGGTATGTATTATGAGCCAAGAAATGACCAAATCATAACGCTACCATCTCTTGACAGAAGGGTCAACGACAATCAGCCCAGGAGTTTCGCCCAATTCTAACCGGCTATTCTTTCTCAGAATGTGCCAAGAGGCTTTTTTTTGTTGAAGACCTAGCCCGGGCTGTCCAAGGCTCTGCACCGACCAGTGAGTATGGAGGCTGGGGACCAAAAAGAAGGCCGAAGCGCGGGACGCGAGGCGAAACGGCAAAGTGTCTTAGTATCAGTCAATATCGGTCGAAACCCGAAAAACTACCTCCGGCCTGCCGCTCGACAAGTCATAGACGACAAAAGTCTGCTCACCACAGCGCCACCAGCACCGTGATTCTTCATACGCGAGATGCAATTTGTCATTCACCGAGAAAAACAGAGGTCCCCGTTGGCAGCACCCCGTCAATCGGAAGACGTGATTGTCGACAACCAGAACCGCCGGTCCGTTTTCTTCCGGCTCCCCCGCAAAAACTATCAGGTGGAACATCAGTAATGCAACATTCTCCGCCCGGATCACCTCAGGCCACGAGTCGGCAATACCCACACCGACCCTCCTTGACTTATAGGAACATGGATCCCATTCGGAAAATTCCACGAGTCTGCGGGCCTTCGATTCGATCTCTCTGGGAACGGGAGACGTATCATCTTTTGGCTGGATCAGATGAACGGTTGGAGGATCGGCTGAAACAACAGCAGTTCTGAAATTCCCGGACCACATTTTGTTGTCTCCGGCGGCAGAGCATTCGTCACCGTACACCAGATACGTTTCCTTGGATAGGGCGTCCGGCCCGTAAGTTCCGGCGTCAAAATACTCGGCGGTGAACGTCTTTCTGGTCTTGGCTCTACAGGATTCCATTGCTCCCAACAAAACCACATTGAGCCCCTCGCTAAACGCGTGACCCAAGCGGATGCCTTTGCGTCCCACTAAACTGCAATCGACAGGAACGGAAAAGAAAATTCCGGACTCTTTCTCGGCATCGCCGCAGACGGCCGCAATAGGCGACAGGATGGCGAATAGGGACGAGACCGACGTTATTGTCGCGCCGATGACGGGCAGAGCTCCCCGTATCTGGGCCTCCCAAATTGCGCGGAAAAGCGGTACGTTACAGAAGTGAAGGGCGTCCCTTATTTCATATTTGATCATATTTGAATGGCTCATATTTCAATGGGTTTCCCAGAATAGCCTCTTGTCGCTGTGCGATCCGGGAACAAAACGTCCGGGCCCCCCGCGCATGCCGGCCTCGCTTGATCCCCCTTCTCTGAGCCCGGCACTCTTGCCGGTTACGAGGTTATCAGGAACCTGGTGTGCTGAATAACGGCACAATAATGTGCTTGCGGCAATCTCAAGAAATACCCAAATCCGGGGCTCAAGGGTTTCGGTACACAAGTCCTGATTACGACGGGATAAGATTAATAGGTACTTGAGACTGCCTTGGTCTCGACGCAGCCTCCGCGCCTCTTCGGAAACGTACCAAAAATTCGAAGTAACGAAAAACGATGGAGCACTATGACACGTTTCGACAGTCATTGTAGAGGCTTGCGTCAAATGAAATCCGACAAAGAGTCCGAGTGATTCCGCCGGACTTGACATATAAAAAAGTGGTTGTTAATATGAATTCATAATTTGTGTTTCTCCTTCATTCCTACGGAACAGCGGGCGGAATACGAAAAGTCATCAACACGGATGAGGACGCCCGTACCGAGGATTTCACCAGTCATCTGACCTTCACGCAAGTCCCCGCACATCGAGAGTTCCGGAATCCCACAACCACACTCAAGAATAACCGTATGAGTGTGATCTTTGAAAGGACCTAATCAATGAGCATCAACATTTACGTCGGAAACCTATCGTTTGACACCGCTGAGCCTGAACTGCGGGAGCTTTTTGAAGCGTACGGAGCAGTGGATTCAGTCAGGATAATTTCCGATCAATTCACCGGGCGCTCTCGCGGGTTCGGCTTCATCGAAATGGCGACGCGTGAAGAAGGCATGAAAGCCATCCAGGAACTGGATTCCAGGGACTTGGGTGGCCGGAACCTCAAGGTCAACGAGGCCAAGCCCAAGAGACAGACCGGCGGCGGACGGGGTCGAGACTCCCGGTGGTAGCCCCCTGTTCTCAGGGACGTAATGCGGGAAGGTGAGGCTTGCCACGCAAGCCCTCGCCTTTCCTAAAGAGAGAACCTGCCGGGCCAAATGAGACGCGCATCATGGCGAATCTCTTTGGCCCGGAAAGGACAGACCCCTCGGATTGTGGGTGTGAAGACCCTGTGACCCACCAGTCTGACTTGGTGGCGCGTTTCGTGCGGCAGTCACTATCGGCCTGTCGCCTGGCTGGGTTCGGGTCGTACGAGACTCTCAGCTTTCAGCCACCTAAGGAAAGTGCTGCTACCTATGCCAGGAGTTGTCGTTAGAGAAGACGAGACTTTCGAAAGTGCCCTGAAGAGATTCAAGAAACAGGTGCAGCGGTCGGGAGTTCTGAGAGAGACCAAGCGGCGCCGCGGATACGACAAACCGAGCGTCAAAAGGAAGAAGAAGTCTGTTTTGGCCCGCAAGAGAATTCTCAGGAAATTGAGAAGAATGCGGCGAATGAGGGTGAGGTAAGCCCGCCAAACCATGCGCTGGCTCTACGAGGACTGAACGAACAAAATATGGAGCGGAGATTGGAACACGTTGCCGGATCCGGTCCGTGTTCCCGCCTAAGGCTCAGTTCACGTTCTCCGCCTGCTCGACGCCCAAAGGAGGAGTAATGGAGGCCGGACATACCATTCACCTGAAAGGAATCCGAGCCGAATACAGGCTCTTCGGGAAAGCAAGTCTTCACGGTTGCATCATGCCGGATGGCGAGTATATCATTCTGAGCTTTGAGCAAGGCCACGTTAACCTTGCGTGGAGGGACGCTGATGGTCAGCCATCGAAAAAACATCGTTATCGAGTAGAAGATTGTCTCATACGGGAATTAGTTCACGCGAGACCAGTGCAGACACTCGATTAGATATTCGACGACGGCTCAAGGAAACCTCCCTGTTTGTCTCCCTTTCTCGATACGGCTGGCCGACGTACACAGACTTGTCTCGATGATTACGCCGAGGTTTCTCGCCCAAGCTTCTCCTATGCGCTTAAGCTTCCTGTACAGTTTTCGCAGACCATTATAGATTGACCGCGGCGGAGGCATGAGGTATCCTCTCCTGAAGGCGACGATTGGCGTCACCGCGGCATTTTTCGGGGCAGAGCCGTGATTCCGACATGCAGTGACTGCCGATCAAGTCGTCAGCGGTCTCAAGATCACGGAGATCCGCAGAAGGCGAATATCCCCGGTTCTCGACAAAGGTTCAACGTCTTATGAGAATTGCTCTCGTCATTCCCAAAAATAGTACCGCAGATGGAAAGAGCTTCTACGATTTTGAATTCTACTCGAGATTCTTGCTCTCGCGGAGATACCTCTCCTACATCTTGGCAATTCCCACGCTGATAGCAGCCACCCCGGACAAGCATGAGATCAGGGTCTTCGATGAGAACATCGAAGAGATCGATTACGGCTGGCAAGCCGATCTGGTGGGGATCACGGTCCGGACTATGTTTGCCGCCAGAGCGTACGCCATTTCCGAGGTGTACCAGAAAAGGGGAGTGACAACAGTCCTCGGGGGCATACATCCGTCGATGTGTCCGGATGAGGCTCTTGAGCATTGTGACACGATTGTGAGTGGGGAGGCGGAGACTATCTGGCCTCTCGTTCTCCAGGATGCAGAAAAAGGTCATTTGAAACGATTCTACAAAGCCGAAGAGTCCCCGGACTTGAAAGCTTGCCCGATGCCCAAGAGATCATCCTTGTCGATAGATCGGTACTTTTCTCACATGATTCAAACCACGAGAGGGTGCCCATTCACCTGCGAGTTCTGCTCCGTGTACGCATTTAACGGGCAGAATATCCGGAGTAAAACAGTTGAACAAGTCGTTCAGGAGATCAGCGACATCAATCAGGTTCACTCCAAGTACAAGCAAAAACAGGCGATTTTCTTTGTCGACGACAATATTGTGGCACACAAGTCCTTTGCAAGAGAACTGTTCTTGACGCTCAAACCACACAATATCAACTGGATGTGTCAGGCACCGATTAGCATATCACGCGAGGATGAACTCCTCGATCTGATGAAGGAAAGTGGTTGCGGGGTTATCTTCATAGGGATTGAGTCCATCTCGAAAGAGAACCTTGCGAGCATGCACAAAAAGATGAATCTGAGGTATGACTTTAGTGATGCAATTAAAAACATTCAGTCGCATGGTATTCTGGTACAGGCCTCATTCATCGTCGGCTACGACCACGACTCTGAAGCCGCGTTTCAAGAGCTTATCGACTTCATTGAAGAATCCAATCTGTTGATGCCCCTCATCAACATCCTCACCCCATTCCCCGGCACAAAACTGTTCGAGCGGCTTGAAGCAGAGGGACGGATCCTCCACAAAGACTGGAGTCTCTATGATACAAAGCATGTGGTGTTCATGCCCACGTCCATGCCGCCTGAGCAGTTGCTGGCGGGATTCAAGAAGATTGTCAGGGCTGTCTATTCTTATGATTCCATATTAAAGAAGCTTCACCATTACTGGGATATCGACTTTTGGAAATGCGCCAACGAGGAGGATCCGGTGAAGTTGACCTATCGACTCCTCTTCGCCCTTCGCCTGTGCTCTCTGCTCTTCTCTTGGAAAGTAAAGCGTTCGCGGTTCATTCTCAAAATCCTGCCAGACGTATTCAGGAGAGAGGTGCGGATTTCCACGATTCTTGCCATGATGGCCCACAATGATTTCGCGTACTCCCTCTGAGGCTGTTTCCGGAATCTCTAAACGGCCCTGTGATACGGTGTGAGCCTCAGCAAATCAACCGGCTCCTGCGTTTTTTCGTCCGACATGGTGTTCCGTCCCACGGTGGACCCCTTCAGGGTCCGAACGTATGGGTGTTCGTCCTCTTTCCCAGGGGTTTCAACCCGTGGAAAACGGTCCCCGCCCAATAGTATCAAACGACCCTGAAGGGGTCGATTAATCATGATTCCTACTTCACGAGGCGTTGTTCATTAAATTCAACTCCGGCCTCAATAAGCAAAGCACGCAACTCGTCGGCAAAAGACACCTTCTTGTGATGATCTTCCTGGTCTTTGACGTATTCGGTCAGCCTCTTCCTATCCTGTGTCGAGTGGGCGAATGCACCATATCCGACCTGCCAATTGGATGGTGTCCTCAGATCTCAAATCTTGTCGTCGGATCTTCAGGATTTTCTCTTGGACCCACTATGGGACCGTGCTAGACTGAACCATGGTGGTGATCGGACGCGACAAGCTGACGTCCTTCTGGGAATCCGGCCACGCTGACTCGCGGGGTCCGCTTCAAGCATGGCTCAGTGAAGTCGACAGCGCGGAATGGAAGACGCCCGCGGACGTCAAACGACGCTACCGGAGGGCGAGCATTCTTAAAGGGAATCGGGTCCGTTTTGAAATCAAGGGAAACACTTATCGCCTCATCGTTGTCGTGGATTATCAGAGGCAGGCTGTGACGATCCGTTGGGTTGGGACCCACGCCGAGTATGACAAGATAGACGCGGGGACGGTCTAGAGCCCCCGTCGACCGTGATGATCGAAACAGCGCGAAAGGAACTTTGCATGGATATCAAGCCGATCCGAAGCGACGCAGATCATACGGCTGCCGTTGAAAGAGCCAACGAGATTTGGGGTGCCGAGCCAGGGACACCGGAAGGAGATGAACTGGACATCCTTATTCCGCTCATCGAGGCCTACGAGAAGAAGCGCTTCCCCATCCCCCCGCCGGACCCTATCGAGGCCATTCTTTTCCGCATGGATCAGATGGGTCTCGAACGCAAAGACCTCGTCCCGATCTTCGGGACTCGCGGACGCCTCTCGGAGGTCATTAATCGGCGCCGACCCCTTACCCTGCGCATGATACGGGCTCTTCACGCGGAACTCCATATTCCCGCGCACGTTCTCTTGGCGAGCTACCGTCTCAAACCCCGACGTCGACGGCGAAGAGATGAGGTAACAAGCCAAGCGCAAATGTGAGCGCTTTGTCCTCCGTACTTGGCCGCTGCCCTCGTCGAACATCTGCCAAGGGACTCAACAATAGAGGCGCCCCTATTCCGGATTTCGCCGATTTCGATGACGGAGAAGATCAGTCAACAGAAGTCCCAACGTGAAAAACCATCTCAGGTTTGCCGGTTGACAAATCGTTGACCACGAAAGTCCGTTCACCACATCGCCAACAGCAAGACGATTCTTCATAGGCAAGATGTAATTTGCCGTTTACCGAAAAGAAGAAAGGCCCCCGTTGGCAGCACCCCTTCAATGGGAAAACGTGCTTATTGACAACCAGAACCGCCGTTCCGTTTTCCTCCGCCTCCCCGGCGAAAACTACCACCTGGAACATCAGTAGTGCCACGTCTTTCGCCCGGATCACCTTAGGCCCGGAATCCGTATAGCCTTCACCGGCCTCGTCTGACTTGAAGAAACATGGATTGGTTTCGGAAGGTTCCACGAGGCTGCGAGCCTTCAGTTCAATGTCCTTGGGAACGGGGGACTTATTTTTCTTCGGCGGGATTAGATGAACCGTCGGAGGTTCGGTCCCGATCACTGCAATTCTGAAATCCCAGGCGCACTTCTTCTCCTCTCCGACAGAAAAGCATCCGTCGCTCCCTACCAGGTGAGTTGCTTTAAATGGGTCGTCCTCCGGGTATCCTACGTGGCCGAAATACTCGGATGTGAATGTCTTTCCGGTCTTGGCGTTATAGGGGCCCGTGTCATCCAGCAGGACCACATTGAGTCCCTCTCTAAACGCTCCATCCAGGCAGATGCCTTTGTGCCCGAGTCTGCTGCACTCGAAGGGAAGAGAAAAGGAAATACCGGAGTCTTTCTCGGGTTCGTTGCATACGCCCGAAATAGGTGACATGATTACGATGAGACAGAGCACCGATATTGTTGCTGCTCTCATGAGAATGACCTTTCCTCCGCGTGCAAGTTCGGCGATACAACACTTGCTTCTCTGACTCGGCATGTAACGACTGAGCCGCGCCCTGAAGGGGCAATTGTTGTCTTTCTGTTCCATGCCATCTCTCGAAATTGCGAATTCCGAGGACATACCGCTCATCTCCCTTTTCTGGCCCTTGAGTCATTGGCGGAGGCTTAATCAGACATCCTCCGTGTCTCTGTACCTCTCTGGTTCATTCGCTTTTCTTGTCTCCCCCGGTTCCCTGACTCTGCCTGGGAACCATGTCACTAGCCTTCCGGCCGGACGAAGCGAGGCCGGAGCCCGGAAGCGATGAAAATCACCAATCAAGTGTGGTGTCACCGTATTCATACGCGAATGCATATTGGGGGGACTGGGATCAGGGTAATCTCCTACGTTTGAAGCAGCATTGTCTTCAGTCCCACCCGATCTCCTTTTTCAGTGCTTCCGCTTGATCCTGAGGCATCCTCTTAAGCAACACGCGGACCGTGAAGCCGCCGATCTTCTTCCCCTTGTCGTGGTAGGACCAATCACTGAGTTTGTCCCTGGTGACCGTGATCTCATCGCCGAATTTTACGTTCTTGACATACCGAGGATAGTTCTTGATGGTCGCGACGAAAACGTCTCCCTCGATGCGGACGACCTCGGCCCAGACGTGCTCGGGCCCATCCTCAGCTTCTAATCTGACCTTGACTTGGAAGTCGCTGTCCGTCGGCTGGGGATTCTTGAAGCGGCGCTCGAATTCGTCCAGGGAATCCCTAGCCTTCTTCATGGCTGCGTTCATCTCTTCGTCGTCCTGTTTCACAAATATCACTTCGTCCCTTTCCACCATGGTTGGGGAGTCGGTCGAAGCTCCCCCACACCCTGCGAGAATGCATAGGGCGAGTAGCAGGACAAGGCCTGGCCCAGATTGTCTCTTCACCTTGGTCTCCTCCCCTGTGAACTCTATCCCGTCGCCTCTCACAGAACGCTCTCTCATCAGTCGCCCCGAGAAGTCGAGGTCAGGCTTGTTTTTTGACTTTTTCCCTTCCCCCTGCACAATCCTGCCGACTGTGGAAAAGTGGAGTCCGACATGTGGGGCGATCCCCTACTGTGAGTATCCATGCCGCAGATAGGTCTTGGCGATTGTCAAGGCGCAGTCGAACCCTCGAGAAAACGATATGGCAATAGACCTGCGTGTACGTTGACATCGTGAAACGCCTCGTCGTCTGATTGGTCGACCCCTTCAGGGTCTGGACGTATGTGTGTTGGTCTCATTTCCGGTGGGTTGAAATCCCGCCCTGGCGGGGCTATTCACGGTTTGCCCCTTCAGGGCAAATGTTCTGTTTCAGTCCCCTCCTATCCTTCGGGATTCCAAATTGCAGCGACACCGCACTGACCTCCGTTTCGCAAAGGAGCAATTGGTGAAAGCCCTACCAGGCATCCTCCCTCTGTGTCTCTGTCGTTGATGCTCTTGCCTTCTCTCCTCGCCTCTGCCCCCCTCTTGCTCTCCCACGGATGCTGGTCACCTCGCCACGTTCTCGATCCCGAACGGAGAAAAGGATCACCAAGTTGAGTTAGGCGGCAAACCTCAGGATTTCTACTTCAGCGTTCTTCTTCACGGCTTCTTCAGCCATAAGAAGGACTCGATCCGTAATAGCGTCTTCAAGGTAATACTCTCCACAGTTTTCACAGACCTGAGCTGGGACGTCCTTGATGATCACGACAGTCTCGCCCCTTAGGAGAGTGACCGTGGTGTTACCGGGATGAGTCCCCCCATGTTTACAGATCAGGCACCTCATGAGGTCCTCCTTGTCCTGAAATCCGACTTCCAGCGCGCGGGGTTAGGATCGTAGACAGGCATAATATAGCAGGTCCTGGTTGACTCCTCCACAGTGTTAATCTGGGGCCGAAATACCTTTTTTCCTGCACTTTGGCGGCTTGCTCGGCCTTGCCGGCCGTCCTTTTCTGAGGCCACGCCCGGTCAGGGCCGCGAGCGTTGCCACAAAGGTTTCGTCCCCTGCCGGTGGGTCTGGACTCGGCGAATTAGGTAGAGAAATATCCTTTGCTACTGAACGGGAACGATCAGGGGACTGGTGTATTTGCCGGCGATACGCTATTATTTGGGTGCACTACCTTCTAGGCGGACAAACGAATGGATGAGCGGCATTGGCTACTCGCAACAACCCTGGCTGGATTCATACTTGTGGCTGTGTTCTTTGTGTCGGTGTGGGTAGTCACGGCCAAGCCTCCCGGATACGTCTTGGCTAAGATAGAGCGGGCTTTTTCATTTACACAGGAACAGGACGGGACAGAAAAGACCAAAGAGGCACAAGAAAAGCATGGTCTGGGGATCTTGGCCCGACTTGTGGCCATAGTTGCACTGCCCATATTGGGCATGGTAGTCCGGCTCATCTCCGTAGCCGCTTGGTTCGACTGGCAACTGAAAGATGTGGCGCGGCTACTGGTAGGGAATGCCTCGCGGAAAGCTCTGTTGCAGCTAAAAAATAAGAAGTTTAGCGCGATGCGCAAGGAGATCGAGGACATATTGTCCGCGGCCCCAGTGGACTCATTCTACATCTGGTTTGCTTTGGCCAAGAAAGATAACCTCCTGGTTCAATGGACGCGCAACCGAAGGCACTATCAATATTTGGCCGAAAACGCTTTGACAGCAACGGTCTTGGGTCTTGGAGGGGCCATCTTCATCGTCTGGGCAACCCATTCCCTTAAGCTCAACTGGACCATTCACCCTTTTGCCCGGTTGGCGGTATGTCTGGCGGGCATATTGTGGCTGTTGGGCATACGGTCTATCAGGAACTCCATGAAACGCGCTGTGGACAGCGTGGAATTGGCTTGGGTCCTTGAAAGAATGGACCCCGATGTCCGCAACCAAGTTCTTTCGTTGACGAATCTTTCACGTGGTGTCTGTTCGTGTCCGCCAACCTGGTTTGATAATTTTCAGGATTTTTGGAAGAGCGTCAAGCCGTGGTGAGTAATCGGAACAGAAACTGAACCACAGGCTATCCGTGAATTCTGCAATTCTGCGGAATTCCGAGGTACCACACGTATCTCCCTTTTTCGCACATCAGTGATTGCAGTAGGCCTGATGAGATACCCTCTGTCCTTCTGTCGTTGATTCTCTTGTCTCCCTCCCCTCTCCGGTCGGTCCGGATGCTCCGTGTCGCTCACTTTGCCGCGGGGAGTATCTTGACGCGTTTGCCGTTGGTCTTGCCGAAGACGTCGGGATTGTACATGAGCGATATCCTGGAACCACGCATCCAGAAGTCGCCTTCCATGGCGGCACGGGCGAGGTATGAGTAGTGGTACGAGCCTGACCATGTGCGGTCTTTGAAGATCCTCACGCCGTCGTCCCGAAATTCCGAATAGTCTGGTCTGAAGCGGTTCCAATCACCGGAGCGTTTCTTCTCCTCCGCGGCCGCGCCTTCCGTGGCAAGGGCCGCGCTCACGGGCACGAGCCCCGCGGGAACCGGATCGACGAGCGCGATATACTCGTATCGGCGGCTGCGGTACTGGGAACCGCGACCGGGGAGTTCCATCTCCAGGGTTACTCGGACATAGTCCCCGACGCGGATCTCCTTCTTCCCGTTGAGGTTCTCCATCTTCTTGCGGAGCGTGAACCCATGGCGCAGATCCGCGGGCGAGGTTCCCGTATCAGGGTACGTGAGCGACAGGGTGTAGTTGACGGGCTCTACCTTGTTTTTCCCTCGATCGCAGGTGATCTTGATCCTGGGGTTCTTGAGCAGTTTGAAGGGGTCCAGCTCGACGTCGACCGACGCGGTCTTGAGTAAGGTTTCGAGCACCTTTTCTTTGCCGCAGGTCGCGGTGCAGGAAACGGGCTCCCGTTCCTTGACCGTCTTGCCTTTGAAGTACATGCCCAACGCGAGCAGGCACCAGCCCGTGTCCGCGGTCGAGTACCATCTTCCCTGGGGCCGCAGGCCCGCGAGCAAATCGCCGGCCCACGCGGCCGCCTTTTCCTCTTGCCCACCTATGGTGACCGCGGCCATGAGACAGGCGGCCATGGCTCGATAGCTGGAATTATAGTAGTCGGTCGCACTCGGATCGGTTTTGGGTTTCAGTCGGCCAACCATCTTAACGAGCACGGCTTCCGGCATATGCTTGGTTTTCTTGGCCGCGAGCAGGAGGAGCGCCTTTTGGTATGCTCCCAACTTGTCGTACTTCCCGAAGAACCGCCCGAGCTCGGCCGTGGTAAGGGCTCCTTGCGACGCGGCGTTGTACACACCCAGTTCTTTCGACCAGCCCCTGTGGCCGTACCGGTCTTCCTGCACATCCTCCGTGAGCCCGGACCGTGTGAACTGCGCGGCTTTTTCGAGCCTCATCTTGGGAACGTCGAAACCGTTACGGGAAGCCATGGTCAGCGCGAAGGTCGCGTACTGGGTGCCCCACCAGGAGGCTTCCGTGCTGCCGGGCCAGTAGGCGAACCCGCCGTTGTCCACCTGCATGGAGAGCAGCCTATCAACGCCCTTTGTGAGGAACTCGTCGACCGTCTTGACGTCGATTCCGGGAAAGAGGCCCTGCTTGACAAGTCCCCGCAGCGCGGCGAGTGGGATGACCCCGGAACTGGTCTGCTCCACGCAGCCGAAGGGATAGTGGAGGAGATACTTCAGGCCCGGCGCGAGCCTGTTCCAGTTTGTCATGCTAAGGCTCAGATTGGCCGTGAAGTCTTCCGGCACGATCTCCTTGGGATCGAGCCTTTTCAGGTTTGCCGGGAGATGGACCCGGATCTCGGTCGCTTTTGCGAAGTGGCCCATCCTGACCGCACGAACGGGCAGATAGCGGGAGTGGATCGGGATGGTCTTCTCGATCGCATCGGAGAACTGTTCCTTCTTGCCCTTGAAGGTCCCCTGGTACAGCAGCTTTCCCTTTTCCATGCCGCCGGTAACCTGGACGGTTGATCTGACCACCGAGGTTGAGCGGGGTTGAAGCTTCGCCGACGCCTCAGTCGGCTTGACAACAAAGTCTTTCGTTCCCTCGGCCTTGAGCGCGACATCGCCTTCACTGCCCGTCTTGTTGTGGAGCACTACGGGAAAGGTCACCCGATCGCCGGGGATGAGAAACCTCGGGAGCGACGGCTCGACGAAGAACTCCTTTGTAACGACCATGTTCCGCTGAGCTGAGGCGAAGCCCACGGTCTTGTCGCAGACCACGGCATAGACGCGATATGCGGTGGTCGTGTCGGGCAATTTGAAGCTGACCGTTGCCGCGCCCGAGCTGTCGGTCACAACAGCGGGATTGAAGTACGCGACCGGTCGGAAGTCCTTCCGTATGCTCGGACCGACGTATCCCGCTCCGAACCCGCCGCCGGTTAGGGGTTTCGTGGAGAACATCCGCGCGAGATCCTGACTGACGAGCGCGAGGTGAAGGTCCCCCGAAAAGACGCCCAAAGGAAATCTGAAATCCGTGAGGGAGTTGAGTCGGGGCGTCGCGAAACGCGTGAGGGCAAGGAGCGACTCGTCAACCACGCAGACCGCCATTTCCGCGACCACTCCCTTACCCTTGCTGTCGCTCACCTTGAAGGTGATGCTCGTTCGCTCGCCGGGCCGCGCCTTGAGCTCCTCTTTGTCCGGTGCGATCTCGACCTTGAGCGCCTTCACTTGCTTGCCGATCTTGACGTCCGCGTACCCGAAGAAGAGCGTGGGCATGTCTGCGTCACCGCTGCTCCGGTATTCGGGAAAACCTTCCCGACCCGCGGGGGCCATGATCGATATGAACACGTTGGGGGGCTGCGAGGCCGTGGCCTTGAACCGGTAGGCCCCTCTCTTGCCCTTGACGTCGATCACCTTGTAGCTGAGGATATCCGCGGCCTCCAGCGTCACGAGGCTCTTATTGACCGGTCGCCGGGTGTTGAACTCGACGTCTACCTCTTCACCCGCGCGGTATTCCTTCTTGTTCGTCGCGGGGAGTATCTCCTCGCATGCAAGGATGCTTTCATCGGAGCGGCTGCGGTACCAATTATTGTATTCGTCCCAGCCCACCTTGAAGAGGGTCCGGCTGGAATAGCTCCCTTTGTCGTCGTCGTACGTGAACGCGAGCATTGTTTCGCCGTACCTGTTGAGTTCGATCTCATACTTCGCCTCACCCTTCGTCAGGGAGATTGAGGAACTGAGCGATTTGACCCACCCCTCTTCCCACAGGTAGTTGAGGTTGCCCGCGTCGTCGCGTTTTTGGATCCGGTAGTACCGCTTTCTCATGAGCGATGCGGTGAGCTTTCCGCTCTGCACCCTTTTGCCGTCCTTACCAACCACGATGACCCTAAGCGTCGCGGAATAGCCCGGCTGCACCACGGACGGATGAGCGGATATGCCGACACGGAAAGGGAGTTCGGGGCTGTAGGTCCCGACGTCGGTCGCGGGTTCGCCGTCCACGTCGAGCACGGTGACGGAGACCTTCACTCCGTAGAGCCCGGACATCATGCGACGATCAAGGGGAAGACCGATCGTCATGTTTCCCGCCTTGTCGAGCGTCGCTTCGCCCGATTCCAGGAAACGAGTTTCGCCCTTTTCATTGCCGAAGGAGAATTCCTTGAGCCCTTTGACCTTCTTCGTTACCGGGACGAGGGTTGCCTTCCATCTCGCCTTCGCGTGTTTGACGGGTCCTCCGGTGTAGTATCGAGCCTTCACGTTGACGCGAACGAACTGCACGATTTGCTTGAGCCCGATGTACTCAGGGCTCACCTCTTCCTCCTGTTTGAAGGAGAGCTCCACGAAGTGTCGCGGTCTCTTGTATTCCTGCACGAGAAAGGTCCGCGTAAAGGTCGCATCCGTCTTACCCATGTTCAGGGGAGTGCCCTTTATCGTGTACGTGCCTACAGGAAAGGACTTCTTCGTCTGGAGAGACCCGTGGCAGGTTCCGAAGTCACTCAACGTCAGGACCTTGCTGTACTTGACATCCTTCTTGGGACCGATGATCTCCACCCGAATTGTTTGCCCTGCAGGCGCAACCGTCTTCCCCTGTTTGTACTGTCTCACGACGGCCTTGAAGAAGGCCTTGTCACCGGGTTGATAGATCCCTCGTTCCGTGAAAACGTACCCCCTCACCGCCTGGAAATCGGTCTCCGGAGCTGAAGCCAGTTTCACCCCGAAGGGCTTGATCCGGTCTTTGTTCAATCGGATCGCGCTCGAATCCGACGCGCTCGCAGCAATGATCCAGGCCGCGTCACTCAGCTTGACCTTGAGCTTGGCAACCTTGGCAGCCCCCTCTCCGCGAGCCAGGCCGGGGAATTCGTCGCCGTCCTTCACAATGAACAGACCGTCTTTATCGGTCTTGCCGACGAAGTACCGCTCGCCGCCGTCGCGGTAGAGCATGAGGTCCACGCCGCTGACGGGAAGGCCCGTATGTATCGAGGTCACCCAGACCAGCAGCGTCTTGGCCGAAAGCTTGTACGCGATGGAAAGATCCGAGATCTGAACGATCCTCCGCAGATTCTTGATCGACCGTCCCACGAGCGTGGAGAAATCAGCCAGCCACGCGCCGCCCCGTTCGGGATTTTTTCGGAAGGAGAGCGGAATGGAGTAGCCATACACTTTTCCGATCGCTTCCCGGGCGAAGAAGACTTCCTTGTCCAACGTGGGCTTGGCGCCCAGTGTTTCCGGTATCGCGCCGGACTGAATAAGCTTGTCGAGTTCGGCGAGCTGATCCTTTTTGAACTTTGCGTCTATCCCTTTCCTTTCCTTGAGTCCTTCGGCGAATTGCGGAACGAGGTACGGGGGAATCCTTTCGAGGCTTACTCGCAGGTTGTCGACGTTCTCGAGGCTCACCGGGAACAATTGGCGGCTCTTCAGCTCCACCAGAGAACGCTTGGTCCGTACGGAGATTGCCGGCTCGATACCCGGCCCGGTGAACGTGATAGTCTTCGCTTCGAGAATGGTGTGACCGTCTCCGAGCCTTGTTTCGGAGATTTCCAGTTCATATTTGCGCTTGAACTCGAAGTCGCCCCTCACGTCGATGCGTCCCCACCAGCGTCCGCGCGAGATCACGAGATTCTTCACTTCGGGCGTAACCTTGAGCACCTTTTTCAGCTCGTCGGGTGAGACCCGCTGGGAGAACCTCAGCGCAACGCCCTTGTTTCTGGGACCCTTATAGAAGGTTGCGTAGCTCCTCACACGGGCGGGCCTAAACCGGTACCGCTGTCGATGGTCCTGGTCTTTGGGGAGCAGACGCCGGCCACCGGCATCGGAGAGCCCCTTCTTGACGCGGACCCGGATGTTAACCGTCTTTCCCGGGGCTTTCTTAGACAAGACGCGGAAATCACGGAGCGCGCCCTTGGCCTGCTTGCCCGTGTCCGGATCCACCAGCACGAAGGAGGCTTTGTCATTGTCGACATAGACCTCGAGCGCTTTGGCAAGATCCGATGAGAAAACAGGATGATTGAAGACGAGTCGGGTGGCCCAGAGCCCTTTCATCGCGCCCGGAAACCTGGTTTCCGGTCTTGCAGTAAGGCTCAGGTCATCCCCCACGGCTGCCATGGGCATGGCCCACAGGGCACAGATCAGCGTAAGAGTGGCACACAGTCCGATTCGCTTGAGTCCGCTCATAGGTCACCCCCGATCTTCCACCTGAACAGGAAGGATGGCGCGCTACATTGAAATCCCGGTCAACAGGTATGCGCTTTGCCACAGCATAACACAGAAAGGAGAATCACCCCCAGGCGTACTTGGAGAATCTGAGCAGAGCCGTATCACGGCAATGCGCTTTCGAATCAACGAGATTCAGGCGGATCCGCCGGGCTCCCTGCCAGATCAAATCTCCCCTGTCTCCAGTCGGTCAGGTGAAGAAAGGGGTGGATTGGTCCTTCGCCTCACTGAACGTGTTCAACGCGTGCGGCTGGTTCTCTCCGTGTGCCATGGGAGAATCGCACAGATTCCGGACTTGGTCAGGGCCGAGGAATCCGCTCCATGAATCGATCCATCGCGTGTCACACCGACGAGGAGCGCTCGGACATGACCATTACCAGACAAAATGTCTCTTTGGGCGTGTGGGGTATCCCGCAGGACGCGCGGCTGGCTTATCCGGCAGTGCAATTCAATTGGGATGGGGCTTTTGTGAGCTGCTCTGATGCCTCGGTGCATGACCGTCCAAGCACGCCTATTCCGACTTCACCAGCATACCGGGATGCAATCTCCGATCGCCTCCGGGGATACCGGAACACGGATTGATCTCGCCCAAGTCGATGCCGCGGTGTCCGTCTGTTCGGATTCGGAACGAGCAGGTTTTGCTTACGCACGTCCAGAAGCTCTATTCGGCGTCGTGGACAACCTTGAGGTGCCTTCGAAGGGCTTGTGCTTGCCAGCTCTTGAGTCGGCCTTGTGGAGGACCGGCAAGATACCGGTCCTCCTTTCCAACGGGGATCATGCTTACCCACTGTCTCATGTGTGGGTAAGAGCCAACCGAAAAAGGGTGGACACAGGTAATTGGGAAAGTCGCAGCCGGATCGGTCCGTGTCACGTTTCTTAACACGTCTTCCTGTCAACCGGGCCATACGAAGAGCCGGGATTCTATTTACCGGTGAAGGTTGCTTCGGTCCGGTTGAGGAATGCCTTCTGCCCCACCTCCCAATCATCCGACCGACAAAGGTAGTTGAATGCATCGGTTTCGAACATGATACCCTCCTCCAGGGGCCTGCCGATGCTGT
Source organism: uncultured Syntrophaceae bacterium (assembly GCA_964497585.1). GTDB lineage: Bacteria > Desulfobacterota > Desulfomonilia > Desulfomonilales > Desulfomonilaceae > CAZCDS01. Next base: position 12,843 of record CAZCDS010000046.1, on the reverse strand, counting down.
GGAGCACAGCCTGCTTGGCTGCTCTCAAGGCAAGAGGTCCGTTGGCGGCAATCGCTTCGGCAAGCTCTGCGGTTTTGTGCATGAGTTCAGCCAAAGGGACCACGTGGTTGACGAAGCCGATACGGTAGGCTTCTTGTGCATCGTACAGTTTGCCGGTGAGAATGATTTCGAGCGCGCGACCGAGCCCCACGATTCGCCAGAGCCGAGAACAACCACCGTCACCGGGCATCAAACCCCATTTGATCTCCTGGTGCCCGAACACGGCGTGATCCGCCGCGATGCGAATGTCGCAGAATTCGGCCAGTTCATGGCCCCCTGCGATGCAGTAACCGTTTATGGCGGCAATGATCGGCTTGTAGATCTTGTATCCTCCCGATATGCCTCCCCAACCGGGACCCTGGTATGCGCGGATCCTGTTTTGCTCCTCTGAGGACTCCCTGATGTAGGGTATGAGCTTCTTGAGGTCGGCCCCGGTGCAGAAAGCTTGCTTCCCCGCGCCTGTGAGGATCGAAACCAATACCTCTTCGTCTCGCTTCACCTCCTCCCAGACCTCTATGAGTGCGTCGGAGGTCTCCACGTCGATGCAGTTGTGGACCTCCGGGCGGTTTATCGTAACGTAAGCTATTTTGCCTCTCTTTTCATAGATAACGCTTCCGTTCATTCAATGCTCTCCTCAATTTCCGTCGATCGGACTCCCCTCCATTTCGTGACTAGAGCGGGTCCGGCGATCATTTGTTCTTGCTCACTTCCTGTTCACGGAGCAATCGCCGCAATGTTTTTCCCAGGGCATTCTTGGGCAGGGCCTCCACGAACTCCAGCACCTTAGGCACCTTGAAGGTTGCCAGTCGCTCCTTGCAGAAGTTTATGATTTCGTCTTCATCGACCTTGCCCTTGAACTTGTCGTGTAAGACGACGAAGGCCTTGATCGTTTCACCCCGGTATTCGTGCGGAACGCCAACCACTGCCGCTTCCACGACCGCCGGATGCTTTATGATCGTGTACTCCACTTCGACCGGCGCGATGTTGTACCCGGACGCTATCACGAGATCCTTGATCCGGTCAGAGAAATGGATGAAGCCCTCCTCGTCAATGTGTCCGGCGTCTCCCGTATGAAACCATCCGTCCTTTTGAAAGCAGGCAGCGGTTTCTTCGGGCTTGTTGAAGTACCCTTTGGAGACTTGAAGCCCCCGGTAGAGTATCTCTCCGACATTGCCCCTGGGGGCTGTGTTTCCTTGCTCATCGACGATCTTTGCCTCACCGACGAGAGGAACGCCGACTGACGCAAGGTTGCTCTTTTCGTTGAGCAGGTTGTAGCTGCCCGCAGTGTTGAGTTCAGTCATTCCCCATCCGACCGCCAAGGGAATGCCCGTGCTCTTTTGCCAGACCTCTTTGAGTTCCTCGGGTACCGGTGCGGCGCCTGCGGCCGTTGTCTCCAGGCCGCTCAAATCGCAACTCTTCAAGGCCGGATGCTGGAGCAAAGCCAGGAAGAGGGTTGGCGAACCGAAGAGCACATTGACTTTGCGATCGGATATGGTTTTAAGGGCATTTTCCGGATCGAAGATCGGCGCCGTGATGACAGTGCCGCCCCGATAGAGTGTGGGGAGCGGAAACAGGAAGAACCCCCCCGTGTGAAACATGGGCAAAACCGAGTAGTTGACCGGCTTGCCCGTGCATTTGCAGATAAGCGAGTGAGTTATCGCGTTGTGGACCAGATTGAGATGAGTCTGCATGGCCCCTTTTGATTTGCCGGTTGTTCCCGCGGTATAGATGATCTGGGCAACATCCTGTTCCGGGTCAATGTCAGTGGATACCTGCAGGGGCTGGCATTTTTCGAGGGCTTCCACGAAATCGATCGTTCCTTCGATCGGTTTCTTGTCAAGCGCCCAGAACGGTTTGAGTGTCTCGTAGACTTCGAAACCAGGCGCGGCAAATTCCTTGATGTTTGTTACGATGAGATTTTTTAACCCGAGTTCTTCCTTGAGCGACGCAAAAAGCGGATAAAACAAATCCAGTGTCAGGATCGTCCTCGCTCCGCAGTCCTTGATCTGATAGGCGATTTCCTCGCTTTTGTACATTACGTTGAGCGGCGCGTGGATCGCGCCGATCCGGGCGGTTGCGTAGAACGCGATCCAGTGTTGAGGTGAATTCGGAAGCATGGGAGCAACGAAGTCGCCCTTTTGCACTCCGAGATCGAGGAGCAGTGAGGCGAATTGGTTTATCATGCGATCCAGTTCACTGTAGGTGATTGCCTGATCGAGAAAAATCAGGGCAGGGCTCTCGGGATTCGCTTCCACCGTCTCTCGAAACAGGTCGTAAATCGAGATCCGCGGGACGGATCGGATCGGCTCATCCCAGCCCGGGTCATATCTGACATATGAGTCGTTGGGACCGTATACTTCGGCCTCTTCGAGCCATTCTTCCGGATAACCGATGCTTTTGTAGAATGTTTTCCAGGTCATTTTCCTCTCTCCTCCCTTTTGGGCGTATCGATTGTGGTTTGTCAAAGCACGGGACCGACAAGCCCGGGGCGGGCCCCTTTGCCTCGACGCTTTGTGCCTCTGAGGCAGCGGCAGGCTCTGTGCAATGGCTGGATTGAGGCTCCTCACGGGACTGTCCTAGAATGATCTTAGGTAATTCTTCCTGAGAGTTAGCTTTTAAATTGAACGTTCGATATACTTTACGCTGCAGATCCGGCCGCGCCCTCCTCTGATACCTCCCTACGTGATGTACGAGTGCACGATGTCCTTGAAGGCGGTCCCCATCTCGTCGAGGTCCACCGTCGAAGGATCGATGGTCCACATGGCGCCAAGCCCGAGCCCTATAGCCACGATGATCGTCGCCAGGCTCTTCGCCCGATCGGCCCTAAAGACCCCGGCGTCAGTGCCAGCCGCCAGCAATTCGTCAACGTAAGATATGACGTTGTGAAAGAAGTGCGTGACTATCCTGTTGATTTCCTGATTGCTCACGGCTTGCCCCAAGTAGTTGAGCAGAATGATGAAGAACTCGGGATTGCCTTTCGGCACCTCGTTCAACTGCTCGATATATTTCCACAATTTTTCGCCAGGCGAATCAACGGGTTCGACATTCTCCATGACCTGCTCGTAGGAACGCCTGAAAGCCTCCTTGATAACCTTGAGAAGAATGTCTTCCTTGTTGTCGAAGTAATGATAGATAATTCCCGTACTTACGCACGCTTCCGTCGCGATGTCCTTAACGGACAGATTTGACACTCCCTTTTCCACAATGCACCGTTTCGTCGCTTCAACCACCTGGTTGGTACGAATGGGTTCCATGCCCTGTTTCGGCATTAACCTCTCCTTTTTTATAATGAGTGTTCAGTATAAAATAACCGCCGGTTCAAGGCAAGAGGAATAATCGCTCCGGTATCAAGGTTCTCGTGATCGAGGTACGACCGCCGGTTATTGACGGCCTTGTCAAGAGTGCTCCCCTGGTGCCGGCGGTGGATTCCTTTGGAGAAATGTCCCTGCTATGACACAATGCGGCAGCGAGTCGCATAACCGGGCGTGGTGCGCCAGCCGAGCGCAAAGCTGGAAGCCAACCGCGGCGCAGGACAGAGACAGACGAATTTCACAATCCCGGAGCTGCGTACTACCGTCACAGGGACTTCTTGGCATCCAGGGTAACTCCAGTTCGGCGCCTTGCCGACGCAATCGGCTCGTCGGAATCACTGAGGCTGTTCCAATGGAGGCAACTCATCTGCTCCACCCGTGACTACCGTCCGGACATGATTGTGGAGCTTGGACGAGCCTGAGCGGGAACACCTCAGATACTGCTCCGAGAACATGTTGAGGATTCACGGGAGAGACGGGACCAGCGAGAGTCCCTGTCAGGGAGTACTTGGTCGAGGCAGTGACGATAGTACCGGCGAAACGCTCCTGGCAAAAGGGAAGCGCTATCTGAATCGCGACAATTTGCCCAAACTGCCTGGAGGCGTCTTCAGACGCCTCGGGCAGTTGATTCTGTGTTATCTGATCAGACCCCTTAGCCGGCCTATTCTGATCGGCTGGCTTGGCTGCAAAAGACTTCACACCAACGCGGGCGGTGACTTCACTCTAATGGCGCGGGAGGATTGGTTTTCTTTGCACGGGCATGCGGAATTTGAAGGGTACTGCATGCGCTTGGACAGCTTGCTGTGCCATGCGGCCCACTTGGCCGGCATCCGAGAACAGGTACTCGAAGAGCCGATGCGCATCTACCACATCGAGCGCGCTCCCGGTTACGGTTGGCAAGCCGGCGCCGGGGGTGAACTCATGTATCGCCGCCTGACCGAGGCAGGAATCCCATACCTCACACAGGTCCGACTCATGCGGCATATAGCCTGGTTGCGACTGACTATGGGGACCGTTAAATACAATGGGAGTAAGTGGGGTCACGCGGGGGAGCATCTCCCGGCGACGCTGATCGGGGTCCCGTCAGTCTCCGGGCGGTCTCAGAGCATCATTCCGGCAGAGATGACGATGTGATCGAGCCCCGGCATTGACCTTTCCTACATGAAACTCCTCTTCGACAAGAGGCCGATGGGGAAGAATGATTTCATGCTACTTGATATCGATCCGTCCTGATCGATTACCCACCTTTCGACACGTCTTTGAACACGTACTGTCCGATCTTTGACAACGGTTTGAGGATCAGGGTCCACGGTCTGGGGGTCAGTCCGTTGATTTTCCATGCCCGCCAGTCCTTCAGGTGGCCCTTCAGTCGGTTCTTCAGCGACGCACTGCTCGCGCCGCCCACCCTCATATTGACCAGGACCTCCGGGATGTAAACTGCACTTATTCCGTGTTTGAGGAAGAACCGCAGCATCAACTCGTAGTCGCCGGCGGAAGCCTGATCCAAGCGAAACATTCCACAGCGCTCGTATACGCTGCGTCGGACAAAGAGCGTTGGATGCGGGGGCATCCAGCCCCGGTAGAGCAGCCTGGGATCGTAAGGGCGCGACCTCCAATAGCGGATTATCCTGTGTGGATTCCTTCTATCCACGTACTGTAGATCGCCGTAGCATGAATCAGTATCGCAGGTCTCGAAGGTCCGTACGACCTTCGACAGGACGCGCTCATGCGCATAGAAATCGTCTGCGTTGAGAATTCCCACGACGTCACCCCGGGCTATTGCTATGCCCTTGTTCATCGCGTCACAGTTGTTCTTGTCCGGTTCTGATACGACCCTTCCCAACCGGGAAGCGTATTCCGCAATGACATCGAGACTCCCGTCCGTGGAGCCTCCGTCTATGATGATGTGCTCGGAAGGCGAGTCCTGATTCAGGACGCTTTCCATGCAGTCGCGCAGAGTATGGACGGCGTTCAGGACGGGAGTGATGATGGAGATAATCGGTGGGCTCTCCTTCATTGAGCAGCGATCTTCGGTTTCGGCTGCGGCACGCCCTTGTGGTCTGGTCTCCGAGGGGTTCGGCTGGAGAGATCTCCCCGGACTTTTCCGTCGGGGCCGAGCCCGATGGTGATGTACGCGCAGACTTCGCCGAAACGATCCGATGGAAGGATTCTCCAGCAGTCTATCAGTACTGCGCGGCCGCGGCGGGAGCGAACAAGGTCCTGCGGCTCCAGAACTCGGAATTCGGGGCAAGGAAGCATAATGACCAGAGCGTCGGCCTTTTGAGCGCACTCCTTCGGGGAGTCCGCAAAGGTGGCTTTGTCGCCGAGGTGCATCCGAACATTGTCCAGAGCGAGCGGATCGTAGAGCACCAGGTCAACCCCTCTGTCGGCCAGGTCTGCGGCAAGGGCCATGCCCGGGGATTCATCAATTTCCGGGGTCCCGGTCTTATACGCGAGCCCGAGAATCCCCACGACACTTCCTTGGCCGAGATTACTCATCAGTAAGTCTATCAGTCGCCCGTGCTGTCGTTGGTTAATTGTGTCCGTGGCTCGCGCGATCGCAGCGTCTGCTCCCAGTGCATCCGCAACCGACGCGAACGCCTTGTTGTCTCTGGGAAAACAGGGGCCGCCGTACCCTGTGGCGGCTTGCAGATACTTGCCTCCAATGCGCGTATCAAGTCCCAGGGCCTCGGTCACTGCCCCGGCATCAGCACCAGGGAGGCGTTCGCAGATTTCGGCCAACATGTTGGCATAGGAGATCTTGGTCGTCACAAAGGCGTTCACGGTTATTTTGGTCACCTCAGCGCTTACCAGGTTCATGCGCGCCTTGGGAGGATCATTGTGGCAGATCGTGTCGTAAAAGGCCTCCAGGCAGTCTCCGGAGCGGGGGTCGCTCTCGCCGATAAGGACGAAGTCCGGTCTCAGGATGTCCGAGACGACCGAGCCCAGGGCAACGAACACGGGATTGTAGCAAACCCCGAAATCACGACCGCACACTTTGCCCGATCGCTCCTCCAGGATGGGGATCACTTGATTCTCCATCGACCCGGGCAAGACGGTGCTGGTAACTGCTACCAGGTGATATGAGTCTTTGCGGCCGAGCGCGGTTCCTATGCGAACGGCGGCCTCCAGAACGACGCCGTTTGAAAATCCGCCGGTTTGAGTATCCGTAGGAGTGGGCACGATCACAAAGGTTATGTCCGAGTCCATGACTGCATCTTCGCACTCACACGTCGCGCTCACAAATTTGCCATGATCTGAAAGAAGACGATCCAGACCGGGCTCTGCAACGCACGCGACACCCTGATTCGTCAGCCGCACTGCCTCCTCGTTTACGTCCACTCCTACGACTCGATGGCCCTTAGAAGCAAAACAGGCAGCCATGGGTGCGCCCACTCTGCCAAGCCCGACTATGGATACTTCGGATTGTCTCATATTCACCGTTCGTCAGTTGTCTGCTGTGAGGGAAGATTGGCGTACCCTCTCCCCACAATCCGGCGAGTCATCAGCGAGGCATGAAGGAGCCCCCATGAGACTTTACCGAACACTCCTTCCTCACGCGCCTATGCGCGGGAAAAGCTGGAAAAGTCGCACTACCGGTTTTCTGCGTATACCACACAAACATCTCCCTGAAAAGTCATGAGGTATCGCCCCTCCCTGGGGAGTCCAAGGAACATGAGTGTACGTTGGACTTTGCTCGCGGTGCCCAGATGAAACGCGCCGGTCCGGAGTCAAGTCGGTATTACCCGGCTGGACGCGCTGTCCGGTAAACAGTTTTCACATGTTCGAGGACTTCTTCGATCGGCTCCCACGGTTTTCCGAAGCGAGAGGATCTCAGGACAAATGCGGGCACTTTGCCTGCCATGTCGCAAGCGTTACTAAAGAGTTGCCGACGGAGTACTCGTCTGATGGAAGGGTTGAGATCCCACAGGTTCCTGCGATAGACCTGGCTTGCCGACAGATTAATCCTGGCAGCAGCGTCCGCAGGGGCAAGGGGTACAACCTCTTCGGAGTCGGCACGTTCGAGAAAGAAAACCGCACCGAGAGGAACGTTCCGATGGATATTCCACGTTTCTTGGGATCGCCCGCTCAGGCGGTCACTCCATGTTGGAGCCGGGTGGGCAAGCCACCCTTCCGACTCATCCCGTACGATCAGAGATTCGTCGTCACACAGGACGTTCCACGGCGAAGGAAGATTGTTGCACAACGTTGATTTACCCATGCCGCCGGGGCCCGCGATTGCCAAGCCCATCCCTGATTTCTCCACGAGAGCCGCATGGAGCGGCAGACCTCCGCATCGCACGAGTTGGCGGTGCACCACAAAGAGAGCATCACGCATCATGAGGATCTCACGGGTGCGGTCTCCCGGGCCGCCCAGTTCGCACATGACCTCCTGCGAATAAGGATGCGACCAGACCCGAATGGAGATAAGGTCACAATACGTCCAGCCTGCCCTGACCAGCTCCTGGGATACGCCCGCGGCAGGGAGGTTGCCTGCTGCACGTGGGCGGTCGAATCCCCTTTTCGCGCGGACGAATCGGCACACGGGAAACGACTCATGGATGCCTGAGCGCAGTTCCAGGATAGATGAGAATTCTCTTAGCCAGGCGTCCGTATCCTTCGTTGCCATGAGGGACCAGGCAAGACCGTTCCCGAGATTCATCCCGTATCCGGTTGTGACGGACGAATCTTCCATTGACCGCGTTCCGATAGTTTGCCGTCCTACCAAAACAAAGTATACCACTGGCAAGAGTTTACAGGCGAGGGGCTTTTTGCAACCCAGGTTGAGCCGATTTCGTTTGATCCGGAATTGTGGTTTGAAGATGCTCTCGGGTTTGCTCGCTCGTGGTACACGTTCTCTTGTCGTGGGAGTAGTGCGTGACACGAGCGGAACGGCCGGCGCGCAGACAGCCTCTTTTACTGCTCGGCGCTGTTTTCTCGCGTACAGCCGAAAATCTCATTTGCGCCTATGAAGATTCTCGTGATTGAAGGGGCGATGAGACTTCTCTCGAAGGTAATTCCGGTTATTCTGGCTTCCAGTGTCACCTTTTCCCGCGCCGCGCCACCGGTCAACTCTCCGCGTGCTCCGGGTGCAGGAGCAACCCCGCTCGGAACAGTTCCTGGTAGAGTCCACGCAACTCCAGATAGGAGAGTTCGTACTTTTCCATGAGGTCGGTATCTTCCATTCCGGAACAGAGATCCCGAAGGACCTTCTTTGCGATCTGCTCTTTTTCGGACATACGTTCCTCCTTGACCGATGCTGCCGGCGATTATACCACAGTCCGCCTAGAAGGTGGAGTAAAAGATTACAAAATTATCCACCTAACCACATAAGCAAAGATGCTTTGGCGATCCTAAGCATAGCAAGTTGATTTAAGGTCATATTCTCTGCCGTAGTCGTGGCGATTGGCAGGTGTCCGCTATCGCACGACCAACGTGCGATCAAACAAGTGCCGGGCGCTCTCCAATTGAAGGCGGCCCTCAGCCTGTCCCTATCCCTCTAGCAGAGGGGAGGGGTGACGGAGCATTCTTCTCGTTTGAAGGTTCATTTATACAAGCACGCGAGACGGGTCCGGCTCATCTATCCTTCACGAGAACTAGCTGAATTTCATATATCTCGGGCCAGCATTTCCCGGTTACCAGGAGGCGGTCTGTCTTCTTGTTATATGCAATGCCATTGAGAACATAAGGATACTTGAGCTTCGCTGGGTCGGGATTGAGGCCCGTCAGATCGATCCACCCAATTATTTTTCCGGATTCGGCTGATATTTTCGCGATGAAGTTTGTCTGCCACACGTTGGCATAAATCGAGCCATCGACAAATTCAAGTTCGTTGAGAAAGCCTACCCGGCCGATGCTATCGGCGACAATGATGTAGTGCGTTACCTTGAATGTCGCGGGATCCAGGAAGATCAAGGCCGAGGATCCATCGCTCATGATCAGGTCTTTGCCGTCGGTTGTCAGACCCCATCCCTGGGCAGGATATTGAAATTCGCGTTTCAATGCGAGACTGTTTTTATCATATACAAAGCCCCTGTTTGACAGATAGGTCAGTTGAAAAATTTCCTTGCCGAGTACGGTTATTCCTTCACCGAAGTACCGTGAAGCCAAGACCTTTTGTTTCAAGATGTCCCCGGTTTCAAGACTGCGCTTAATCAATTTGGACTGAGTGAATAAGCCGGTGCCTTCGTATAGGTGGCCTCCACTCATGGCCAAGCCTTCCGTATAGGATGTTGTAGGATGAGGGTACTTCTTGATGATCTTGTACGCGTACAGTGGAATATCTTTTTGTGTGGTAATTCGCTCTCTTGTGACTTGTACCCTTTCTCTCGGATCCTCTTTGGCTTGAACCGCACGCGGACTCAGCCATCCCGTAACTGTGATCAAAGCGAGTACTAACATTGCTGAAGCGATGACGGTACGCATGGCCTACAGCCTTCCTCTCTCTGGCTGAATTCTGGGGCGGCTTTGCCGTTTCGGAGGTTGTGCGGGTCGCTGAACGGCAAGAGGTTGCTTCCACCGACCCCAAAAGGCCGTATGAGTTCCCGCTACAAGATCTGATAGAGGCAAAACAGTCGTTACGTTGGTGTAAGAGCACAATTTTTCCTGTCACGGAGCGTACTCCACCGCAGGCAGGCCGGTCAAGCACAATCTGAATGGTGTCACCTTGTATAACGATGTAACCCGGATAATTCCGCAGATAGACAAAGAAAAGTATGTTTTTCGGGTCAAGCATCTCATATGGTGCCGAGAATCAAGAGAAGTTGAGGGAAATCGGATGCACGGGAGTGGTGAAGAGCAGAAAGAGACAAGTAGCCCAGAATTCGACCGACACATCATGATAGATTTTCAGGGAGCCAAGATCACCTCGGACACGGGTTTGCTGTTGCTGAGAGAGATGGACGAGCGTTTCGGCATCTTGGGTCCAATCGGGAGTGAGCTGGAGGATTCCAGGTCCTGGGTTCACAGCAAGCACTCTCTGCTTCAAATGACTCGCCAGAGGATCTATCAGATGGCGGCAGGGTATGAGGACTGGAATGATGCTGATTTGCTACGGATCGATCCTGCCCTTCGGCTCGCCATAGGCAAGGGAGACGAGGCCGGGGCAGGTCAGTGGAGGCTATCGAGGCTTGAGAATGAGGTTTTGGGGACTGAGGCCGGGTTGCAGGCTCTGGAAGATTCACTCATGAGGTCCAATGACACGCTCATGAGGAGAAAGAAGAAGCGGCGTCTGATCGTGGACGTTAATTCCATGGAAGACCCCGCGCACGGCAAGCAGGAGAAAGTGGCTTTCAACGGTCATTTTGGGAAGAACTGCTTTCACCCTCTGTTCGCGTTCACCAGCGACGGGGACTGCCCGGGGGTGAAGCTCAGACCGGGCAACGTTCACTCGGCCGACGGCATTCTGGAATTTCTCGATCCGATTGTCCGGCGGTATCGCTCACGGTTCGTTCTCTTCTGGCTACGGGGTGACGGGGCCTTTGCCGATCCAGCGGTGTACGAATATTGCGAAGGAGAACAGGTCACGTACTTCATCATACCCCCAGCCAATGCGGTCCTGAACAGGCTACTTGACCCGTACCTGACGCGTCCCATGGGACGGCCTCCCAAGAGCGGGATTCAGATCAGGCTGGTTGACCTGCGGGACCGGGCACAGACCTGGGACAGAGAACGCAGAGTGGTCGCCAAGATCGAGTGGCACGACGGAGAACTCTTCCCAAGGATAGGCTTCATCGTGACCAATTCCAGGCTGCCTGTGGCAAAGGTGGTCAAGGTGTACAACGGGCGCGGAGACGTGGAGAACCGGATCAAAGAGGGGAAGAACACCCTACGCTGGGACAAGACGAGCTGCCGTCGCTTCGCTGCCAACCAGGCCGGTTACTCATGGGAGTGCCGGCCTACAACCTCCTACACATGCTTCGGCGATTCTACCTTTCGGGCGAGGAAATCAAGCGGTCGATGGAATGGCTCATCAAGCGTTTGATCAAGGTCGGGGCGAAAGTCGCGTATCATGGTCGGAAGTGGCAACTGCATGTGGCGTCAGCGTTCATCACTATGGGGCAGTGTTTGGGTGAAGGCCCACGCCCAAGATTGCGTTTGACCGGGGAACCGAGCGAGTGGTATGTTCAAATTCCGGGAAAAGAGGCGCTGATCTGGTCAAAAGGTGGGGATTCGGGTCGCCGGGCGACATACGGAAGCGCAGCGACTCCATTCGGGGATCAAAATCCGTCGGACGTCTGGTTCTTGGTCCAAAAGGACCGTCATTCGGGCGATCGTGGAATAATTCCGGTTGAGAACTGTTATAGATCATTCAGTCAACCGGATATTCAAGAGGAGGTATCCTAAATGTCGAGTCGAATACTACTGAAAGCCCTTTTTCTCCTTATTTGTGTATCCTTCCTGTCCACAGCAGCAACAGGAGATTGCTCCGAGGGAAGGTTCAAGGGCAAGAAGATTCTTCACGTTGACTCCTATCACAAGGGCTATGAATGGAGTGACGGCATTGCGAAAGGAATCAAGTGGGCCCTTACAGGAAGCGGAGTTGAGCTGAAGACAGTGTACATGGACACCAAGCGGAACACACCTCCCGCATTGATCAAGAAGGCGGCCCTCAAAGCCAAAGCCGTCATTGAGGAATTCAAACCGGATGTTGTCATAGCTTCAGACGACAATGCGTCGAAGTTTTTGGTCATGCCTTACTTCAAAAACGCCAAGCTACCTTTTGTGTTTTGCGGCGTCAATTTGGATGCGTCTGTATATGGGTATCCATACAAAAATGCAACAGGAATGGTGGAAGCGACCTTTGCGGTTGAACTGTTCGACGAACTCAAACAGTATACCAACGGGAAGAGGCTCGGCTACGTTTCGGGCGATTCCCACACGGGAAGAAAAGTGGGTGCCATTTACAACAAGAAGTTCTTCCACGGAAGATTGAAGGAGTACTATGTCAAGACCTTTGAGGAGTTTGTCAAAGCCTTTCCGCGCATCCAACAGGAAGTTGACGTCTTGCTGATCTACAATACGGCGGCAATCAAGAATTGGGATAAGCAATCGACCGTAGACTTTATGGTTAAGAACACCCGGATTCCTACCGGCGCCATGCTCGAAGCCGAGGCTCGGTACGCTTTCCTTGGGTTGGTCCAATCCGCAGCCGAACAAGGGGTCTGGGCGGCCCGGACGGCCCTGAAAATCCTGGGTGGAACACCTCCTTCGGACATACCGATCACCACAAACAAGAAATTGCGGTGGATCGTTAATCTAACCATTGCCAAAAAGCTGGGCCTACGCATTGATCCCAGCCTGCTGGAGGTCGCTCAAACCATCGGCAAGTGAGGTATGAAGGATACTATGCCGAACGATGTGCAACGTCAGCGAAAATGGGAATCGAGATGGGATCATTTTAGAGGAGAGTTTGGGACGTTGACATTCGACCATCATTGATCTTGACGTGCCTGTCGGCTCCGGACAGTTGGGTTGGGCCAGGAGAGAAAGG
>CAZCDS010000045.1:0-52779 GCA_964497585.1 uncultured Syntrophaceae bacterium | reverse complement strand
ATACGTCCGGGGAGATCCCTATCACATTCATCATTGGAACGCGAGATGGTATTACCCCACAAACGGGTTGGCTTCTGGGTCCGGTTCCAGCCGCTTGAGAGTCTGGTCCTTCGTCCAGATGTGCACTTCGTACGGCTGGCCAGAGTACTTGCTCTTCAGACGCAGCGCTTCCTGCGCTACGAAGGAGTCCGTGAGAGCAACCCTTTGCGTGGCGAGCCGTTGAGCGAAGACCGTGCACGACACCTGCAGTTGTGTAAGAAGCTCTATTCCCGGCGCAGGGACAATCGTCCAGGGAATGCTCTTGTCTATGCTTGAGAGTACGCTTTGGGAGAGCTTTTGAGCTAGCTCTCTTCGCGTGCGTCCAGCGTCGACGTGACTTATGTGGTTGCCAAGCTCGAAAAGGCACGGGATTGGGACATAGAGCATAGCATTCCTTTGGACCGCTTGTTTGAACCGCTTCGTGACTGCCCGTCGTCCCTTCGCCTCTGAATAGCCTGGGACTCCAAACAATTCAGTCAGATAACTCGTATCGATCACGTAGACGTGTTGTATCATCCCAGGTCTTCGAGCCACTTCAAAGCCTCACCCTTCCGCTTTTCTTCAAATTGAGGGCTCAGATAATCCTTGACCACACGGCGTGTAACAAGGTCACCGAGCCGACCGCGCTCCATGAGTTCGGGGTACCTCGGCACGTCCACCAGTCTCACGAGATTGAACGATTCCAGCGCGTCATCCCACACGCACATCACCACGCCTTTGAGTTGTTCCGAGTCCAGGCAGTCAAGGGTGGCGGGATTGTGAGTGGTGACGAGGACATTCAGCTTTCGTCGTTCGCAGCAACTCCTCAGTGCCTGGGTCAGGACTCTCACTCGGCTCGGGTGCAGGCCGTTGTCGAACTCCTCAATGATTACCCGCGAGCCCTCTGCAACGGTCTCCAACGCGGTGAGCACCGCCAGGCTCCGAAGTGTTCCGTTCGAGAGACTCCGGGCGTCCACGAAGTTTCCGTCTTCCTTGAATCCGAAGATCACGTCCCCCAATTTGGTTGCGACGAAATCAAGGTCGCTGTACGGTTCTTCGGGCAACTGCTTGATCCACCCGAAAAGCCTTTCGAGAGACTCTTGCTGTTCCTCGGTACCGTGCCTCAAAGAATACAAAACGGCAGACAGGTTCTTGCCGTTCCTCGTCAATTGACGATCGCCGATCCGTCCATAGGAACGCATAAGGTCTGGAGCGGGATCGAACACGAAAGAAGAACTGAGATATACCGAGACGATCCGGACCACTTGAGCGCACTGCTTAAATTTCTTGTTCTTCGTGGCAAACTGATGGTATTGAGACAGCACCGAACGGCTGGCCGGCACTCGGACAATCGGCTTCTTACCGCCCTGTGCGAAGTTGTTGTAGCGCACCTTTATGTCCCCTGATACAGCCATGTCCGTTTTAAGCACGGTCTCAAAGATCATGATTTCGCCGCCGATTATCAGCTTCTCCAATGCAATCCGCGGGTACGGTTCTGGCTGGACAACGATGTCGTACCTCAGGCGATTTCGCTCCCTCTCGAAAGGAATCGATGCCGAGAAACCTAGCGCAAAGAGTGGGCTCCCGTACCGTGGACACGAAGCCAGTCCCCCACGAATCTCCAAATCACCGGGGGTTCCACTCCCCACATCGACTACTTCGTGGAGTGGACGTCCTTGGGCTACGAAAGAAAGGAGTTCCACCGCCTCGATCACATTGCTCTTGCCGGAGCCGTTGGGGCCGATCAAAACGGTCAGAGGCTCAAAGAGGTCTAGCTTGGCCTCGGCGAAGCCCTTGAAATTCAAGAAATGATGCATAGTTTTCCGGCCTATGAGAGCCTTCTCACCTCAGCCCGATCAGTTTGAGGAATTCCGGATTCACAGTGTACCCGAGGTCGAGCGCCATTTGCGCGTGTTCCTTGGCTCCTTCCCGGTCTTCCTTGTGATACAGGGCAACGGCGAGGTTGTTGTGAGCCATGCCGAAGTCGGGTTTGACCTCAACGGCTTTCCTGTTGTGTTCTACGCTCTTGTCGTAATCACCCAGGGTGAGGTAGCAGTTTCCGAGGTTGAGGTGAGCCATCAGCGCATCGGGTTGGATACTGAGGGCTCTGTGAAAGCTCTGAACAGCCTGGTCGAGCATCCCCTTGTGCGTGAACGCGACCCCGACGTTGATGCACGCCTCCGCGAGATCGGGCCGAAATTCAAGGGCCTTGAGGCTTTGTTGAATACACGCGTCGTAGTCACCCTGCCTGAGCAGGATACCTGCCATATTGACGCGGGCCTCCGCGAGACCGGGCTTGAGCTTCAATGCCTTTTGAAACTCCTCCATACTACGGTTCCATTGGCTTTCAGCGGCGAGTGCCAGACCGAGATTGTAATGTGCATTCGCTGAATCGGGCTTCTCTTCAACCAGTTTCTCCAGCGACTCTATGGACAGCCCCGGGGCTGCTTGTGGTGCAGATCCGGTGTCAGATTGATTCTCCGTCATGGTTCCTCCGAGGTAATCCGATTGGTGCACATCAGTATATGACTTAGCGGGAGGCAGTCAAGCGGGTCCATGCTGGTTTGGCGGCGCAGAGGAGAGGAAGGTAAGAGTCCACAGGGGAGGGCCTTTTTGCCGTAAAAGGCCCCCCCCCCGTAAACACTCTTGAAGATCTGAACCCCGTCAGACGCGCTCAGCGATTGCTTCTGAGAGTTCCATCACCTTGAGCTGCTCCGTCTTGCCCATGACGTTGCAGGAGTCCTCGAGCATGGTGATGCAGTACGGGCAGGCCGTGACTAGAGTCTCGGCGCCCGATTCCAGGGCCTCGGTGATGCGAAGCTCTGCGAACCGCTCGCCCGCAGCAGTCTCCATCCAGACCCGTCCTCCTCCCCCCTGGCAACAGAGGCTCTTGTTGCGGTTGCGTGCCAGTTCCCTGACGTCTGCTCCGGGGAGGGCTTTCATGAGTTCCCGCGGCGCGTCGTACACCTCGCTGTGACGTCCCAGATAGCAGGGATCGTGCAGCGCGATCGCTCCGACGCCGTCGCCGGAGAGGCTGAGCTTTCCGTCCTTGAGTGCCTGAGCCAGGATCTCCGTGTAATGGTAGACTTCGTACTCTCCTCCCAGATCGGGGTATTCGTTCTTAAACGTGAAGAGACAATGGGGAGAGGTCACGATGATCTTCTTGACACCCTTGCCGTTGAAAAGCTCGACATTGGAGGAGGCCAGTTTCTGGAAAAGCTCCTCATCCCCGACCTTACGGATCGCCTCTCCGCAGCAGCTCTCCTCGTTGCCGATGATCCCGAAGCTGATCCCCGCAGCCTGCAGCGACTTGGCAACGGCGCGTGCAATCTTTTGGCTCCTCACGTCAAAGCAGGAGGTGCAGCAGACGAAGAGGAAATACTCGGTCTGGTCCGAAAACGTAGGGATCTCGACGTCCTTGATCCATTCGGTCCGTTTGTCGCGCTGACCGGACCATGGGTTCCCCTGCGCGTGCAGGCTTCCCGCTATGGGCTTGAGACTTGCGGGAATCGTCCCTACCTCGGCCATCATCCTGCGCATTCCGACGATGTTGCCGATGATGTCCACGCCCCTGGGGCAAACGTCCACGCACGCGCGGCACGTGGTGCACGCGAAGAGACAATTCTCCGATTCGAATCCTTCCAGGCCGAGTTGGCCGAGACGTTGCACCCATCGCACGTTGAACTGCTCCGACGCCTCGCCGGGGACGAGCCGGTACGGACAGGTGCCGGTGCACAGTCCGCACTGCATGCACCAGTACAGATTCTCCGCACCGGAAAGAATGATTGCGTCGCTCACTTCCAGAAAAGGTATTCTCGTTTCCATGACACATCCTCGAAAAAGACCGGGGGTCCTTTTTCAATAATCTGATTTGTTCGGAGCGAGCGGCTCACGGTTTGTTGCGGGGCCGCTCACCCTGCCATTGTCAGCGCGAATCGGTTCGACCCGCGCGATTGCTCGATCCGAGACCAAGGTGCCTTATCAGAAGCCTTTGTACGGGTTAGGACCCACCGCCTCGATCGTTTCGGTGAACTCCTGAATGATTTCGGGGATCCTCCGGAACTGGTCGATGGAGATCTGCTCCAGTCGTATTCGATCCGATTCCAGCATCAGGCGGTCCAGCGTTTCCTGGATCTTCTCCATTCGATAGTTGGCCAGTTCGCTCCCCGAAATAAAGTGGCACTGATAGTCGTCACCGTACGTGCATCCCAGGAGCAGAATCCCGTCGATTCCCTTGGAGAGCGCATCGGCTATCCAGACAAGATTCAAGCCGCCAAGGCATCTCATGGGGATGAACCTCACCCACGGGGGATACTGCAACCGGGCGAGGCCGGCCATATCTACCGCGGGTAACGCGTCGTTCTCGCAGATCAGTGCCACGATTCGCGGCTTCTCGTCGTACTCGTCGGGCACGTGGATGGTCTTGATCATCGAGCCGATCATATCCACCGAGTAGTTCGCAAAGGAGATGATACGTTCCGGACAGGAACCCATGCAGATTCCGCACCTGCGGCAGCGGGTCGGATAAGGCAGGGGCGTGCCCTTTTCGTCCTCGTTGTACATGCCGAAGGGACACTCTTCCGTGCACCGTTTGCACTGGGTACAGCGCGTAATGAAAAGATCCGGATAGGTGAGGTCGCCGGCCCGGGGATGGACCGCCTTGCCCAGTGAGGTAAGCTCCACGCTTTGGATCGCTTTCATGGCCGCGCCGGTTCCGTCGTTGGTCGCCCGCGTGGCGGTCATGGGCTGCCTGACGCAGCCGGCCGAGTAAATGCCCGTCCGTCTCGTTTCGTACGGGAAGCAGACATAGTGGGAATCGGGGAACCCGTACTTCAACTCGGGCATGCCCGGTCCCTGTCGGTACTCGAGGTTGAGAATCGGGTCATCGAGCACCGCGGGTTCCATACCGGTAGCGAGCACGACCAGATCGGCTTCCGCCATCATGGGCTCGCCAAGGAGTTCGTCGACGGTCTCGATGCCGAGCTTGAGTTCCGAGCCTTCGCCGATTGCGACCTTCGATGTATCGGTTTTGACGAAAACAACGCCCTCCTTTTGGACTTTCTTGTAGAACTCCTCACTCTGCTCCGGAGCCCGCATGTCCTTGTAGAAGATGAAGACCTTGCTCTCCTCGTTCTGTTCCTTGACGTACAGGGCCTGTTTGAGCGATACGCGACAGCAGACCGCACTGCAGTACGGCAGGTGGTTGGGGTCCCGGGATCCCGCACACTGGATGAAGGCCACTACCGAAGGTTCCGAACCGTCCGAGGGGCAGGTGATCTTTCCCGCCTTGGCCATCTCTTCCATCTGCACGTTCGTGATAATGTCAGGGAACTTGCCGTAGGAGAGATGCTCCAGCTTGCCGGGATCATAGGGCTTCCACCCCGCTGCAAGCACGATCGCGCCGACCCGGGTCGGCTCGGTGCCGTTGCTGAAGGTGACATCGAACATCCCCGGCGCTCCCCCGATCTTCCCGACGGTCGTTCCGGTCATCACGGTAATGGCATCGTTGGCGCTGACTTGGTCAATCGTGTCCTGAATGGTGATCTCCTCGAGATCCTGGTACGAGCCCTTCGTTGGCGTGTTCTTGTGCCATTTGGCCATGTACCCGCCGAGTTCAGGCTCTTTTTCCACGAGCGTCACCGTGTAGCCCGCATTCGCGGCGTCCAGAGCGGCCTGCAAACCGGCAGCCCCCCCACCGATAACGAGCAGGGACTTGTCGATCTCTTCGTTGAACGGCTCGGGGATCTTCGACTTCTGAACCTTGACGATGCCCATGCGGAGATAATCCTCGGCCATCATCTGCGTGTCTTCTTCACCCGGTGGTTGGCACCAGGCGACGTGTTCCCGCAGGTTGACCCGTTCCAGTATCGTCGCCGCGGGATCGAAGCTGAAGACATCGGTCTTGGCCCGTGCGGAACACGCTGCTACCACAAGGCAGTTAACTTCGCCCGATTCCACGTCCTTTCGGAGGATGCCGATCCCTTCTTCACCGCACAGCGCCTCATGCGTCACACACTTGGCAACGGAGAATTCGTCGTTGGCAACACCGGAGAGGGCTTCCGAGTCGATGGATGCTCCGATATCGCATCCTGAGCATATATATACGCCGACCTTCTGATCCATGAACTTCTACCTCCCCAATGAGTATTGAATGGCTTTGAGCGCCGCGGCCGTCGCATCCTGAACCGATGCGGCGACCTCGAGAGGCGCCTTCACGCATCCCGCGGGTACAATCCCTGATTCCCCGGGCGCTGAAACGAACCCGAAGTCGTCATACTCCATCGGGAGGTCCGGCTTTGCCGTGGCGGTTCCGGGAACCATGCCCACGGCGAGGACGGCCATGTCCACCGATTCCTTGACCATTTTGCCGTTACCGATATCTTCGCCCTCGATCAGGAGCCTATCCGATTCCGGATCCTTGGATATCCGGGCAATCTTGCTCTTGATCAGGGAAACGTTCTCGTCCGCATCCACCTTTGTGTAGAAGTCCTCGTACTTGCCCATGGCACGAACGTCGATGTAGTACATGAAGACTTTGCTCTCCGGGTTCGCCTCTCTGACGTACGTGGCCTGCTTGAGAGAGGCCAGGCAGCAAATCCCCGAGCAATAGGCCAGATGGTTCTCATCCCGTGAACCCGCGCATTGGACAAAGGCAATGCTCTTGACTTCCTTCCCGTCCGAGGGGCGCAGGATCTTTCCCTGGGTTGGTCCGAACGGCGTTGCGAGGCGCTCGAACATCACGCTGCTGATGACGTCGGGATATTTCCCCATTCCGAGGTAATCGACCTTTTCCGCGTCGTAGGGCTCCCATCCCGTGGCCCAGACAATAGCGCCGACATTCAGGGTGAGCTTCTCGGGCTTCATATCAAGGTCCACCGCGCCGTAGGAACAGGCGTCTGCGCACCTTTTGCCGTCATCCGTCCCTACAATGGAGGGATCGATGACGTAAAGGAAGGGAAACGCCATGGGATGCGGCAAATAAGCAGCCTTCGTCGTGCTCATCCCATAGTTGACCGGGTCGGAGATCTCGGTCTCGCACACCTCCGCGCATTTGCCGCAGGCGGTGCAGTTCGCGTTGACGTATCTCGGATTCACGTTCACCGTGACCTCGTAGTTCCCCGGTCCTCCCTTGATCGACTCCACGTCCGCGAGCGTGTAGATCGTGACTGCGGAATTCTGCTTGATCCGTTTGAAGTTGATTTCGAGTCCGCATGAGGGGGGACAGAGCTTGGGAAAATACTGGTTCATCAGTGCAACGCGGCCTCCCAGATACGGATTGCGCTCCACAATAATGGCTTCGGCTCCTGCCTCCGCGGCCTCGAGCGCGGCTGTCATGCCGCTTATTCCGCCTCCGACCACCAGGATTTTCTTTTCGGCATCACTCATGAAATACCTCCCAGAGAGTGTGACCAGCCCGTGTGGGTTCGCCTGATCGGTTCGCCAAAGGCCAAAACTGACCATCGCGTGACACGGGCGTGACCGCAAAAGACCGGTAAGCACAGGTCCTCTGCCGCCCTGGCCTGTAAAATCCAGGCCCCTCGCTTGTGCAGGGCAGCCGATTCTGACTCAGCGATGGAATTCTCGGCGATGGACCACTATAATCGGCCAGATAGACTTGTTTGTCAACCGCCAACCCAGCTCCGATGACACCACTCCGCTGTGGGGGCAGGTAACCCGGAGACGCCTTTTTCTCAAAGAGAGCCCCCTGCAATCCCCTGACCGAATGCCGTTGCTCTTCAGTCTGCTAAAAACAAATCCGGTGACCCTTTCGTTTCCGAGAGGAGTTCGCCGGATTCGAGACCGGAAAAATAAATTGGATCTGGAAGTTAGTGGTCCAGTCTTTCGCAATGCTCTCGCAGGGCACTTACGACGAACTGGGAGAAGCCTAGTTTCCCCCTTCTCGCATCGATGGTTTCGATAAGACTCACCGGGAGAGTCACCGCCTTGACACGCGTGATTTCCTCGTCAGTGTCTGCGAGTGTCATCGGCGCGGATTCGACGGCCTTGTCACGGACCGTCTCGCCCAGCTCGATCGGCCGCTCCGATCGGGCCACGAAGTTCTTTTCAAGGATTCGGAACTCAGGATCCGCGAGCGAAAGAGAGCTCAGACCGACCCGATATTCGCCCGTTGACTTGTCCTCTTTCACCCAGTCTATCCGCGCGTGGCAGGTCATGCGGACGGTTCCCTTCTCTACGACCATTCTCAGTTTGACGTTCTTACCCTCCTCCATCGCGACGGCGGAGGGCGCCTCAATCCCATATTTTTCGGCAAGGGCCGAATTCATCACCGGAGGAGTGAGAGCGTACCTGCAATAGACCGGACCATCAACGTGTCGGTATTCCATTTGCGCAACCCTCCTTTCTCCCGGACAGACTTCCCACGCTGCCGGAAGTGATCAGAAACCGATGCGTTTCCACAATCTCCCACGATGGATCCCCAGGTCTATTTCTTCAGGAAACCACCTCCCTTCCCTCTGTCCCCAGCACACCGATCCGGGCTGCAGACTCATCAGCGCAATGAAGTGAGCGCCGGCCTCGAATCGTCCTCCCACGGGAACCTGCCCATGAGCTCCCTCCGTCCGGTCTCGGCTTGCCAAGTCTGGACTCGAAAGGTAGAATTTATACCGGTGAGAGGCTGTCGTCTCGGCGACGTATCCAACCCGAGGAGCCGGCGAAGGTCACCTGAATTTTGTACGATGCTCGATTCGTCAACTGGAAGACAATTCCCTCACACACATAAGACAATTTTGCCGGACGATTTGTCGCGTAAAAAGGAGGAGAATGTTGCCTATCCTTGAAGAAGCGGCGGAAATTGCACGGGAAAGCCTCGGAGAAAACGCCACGTCGCTGCGGATCGAAAGAGTGGCTGTGGGGTTGTTCTTTACAGGTGTAAAATTGTCGAACAACGTGGCCGGGATATGCTACACGCCCGTGAAAGAGATACCTCAGGCGGTGTGTTGTCCCAGTTCGGCGGGTCGAATCTTCGATCCGGTGCGCATCAAGGGGACAGCGGCTGAGTCTATCCTCCGCTCTCTCAATTCGAACGAGCCGATCAAGACTGCGGTGGCAATAGCGACGCTGAACGCTCTGAGCGCCACCTGTTGGGAGGCGGGACTGAAGGGGCGGTACACCATTACCGAAGGCATGGACGCTCAGGACGCAGTCAGAATGCCTTTTGAGAAGTCCGTCGCGGTGATCGGGGCCTTCGTGCCCACATTGAGAGCGCTCAAGAGACGGGGAGGGAGCTGGTGGGTAATCGAGCAGGACCCGCGGACCCTGCATGAAGATGAGATATCCCACTTCGTTCCCGCAGATGAATCCGAATCGATCATCAGCACCGCAGACGTCCTCATCGTCACCGGCGTAACACTCATCAACCACACCTTGGAGCCGATCCTTGACGCGGCGAAGCCCGGAGCCGAGATCGCGGTCATGGGGCCCACTGCGAGTCTCCTCCCCGAGCCCCTCTTCGACAGGGGAGTCAGAATCGTCGGCGGCGTGTGGGTAAAGAAACCCGATGAACTCCTCGATGTGTTGGCCGCGGGCGGTTCCGGCTATCACTTCTTCGACGACCTGGCAACGCGAATCGTGCTGGAGCGCATGGCGTGACGGCGTTTGCGTACGAGTCCGCCGGGGAGATCCTTTTTGCACAAGGTGCTTCCCGGTCCCCTCTTGCATGGGACGTAGGGCGGATCCCATCAGGCCGGTTCGTCAGACAGACAAAGCCGGGCCCCGGTCCTGGGCAGACGGCTAATTCAACGGCATCCGGAAACAGCGTTCCTCCCGACCCGGAAGGCGGACCTTCTCCCTCGTTTTGCCTTGACAAAATAGCCTTTAAGATATATTAGTTATGGCGTTTTGATAAGTTGGTGTACTAGATTAGTAGCACAACATGCCGTATATACGTATTAAAAAGCTCCTAATTCTTGCATGGCTCACGTTGCTCTGGTACCTGCTTCTCGGCAATGTCCACGCGTGGGAGATTCCTCCCTGTCTCCGACTGGACGGCGGGGCAAGAATCTGGTTCAGCTCAATCGAGGGGGATTTGATCCAGCCCGACCGCACAAGAGTGGACATCACGGACAATCTGGGACTCAGGCAGGAATCGGTGGTATGGGAGTACTTCGGGAGCGCGCGACTCTACAACATCCATGTTTTCCGAATCCGCCTGGAGCCCTGGACACTCTACGATCAGGCAGCGAAAAATTCCTGGCTCAGGTTGACGGATCTGAGGATCGGTTACGATCTCGATTTCTACATGTCGCCCCGAACGCTGATCGGTTTCAATGTCGATGTGGATTTCACCAACGTGCAGAGCTCTGTCGACAACGTCAGGGTAGGCAACACGGTCTACACCTATGGGGAGAGCGCGACTCGGGTGATCCCCTCCCTGGGGCTTCACGGGATCTTCTACCCGATGCTTCAAGGCGTCGCGATACGCCCCAACGTGTATACGCGCTTGAATTGGTGGGACTACGAGAGCCTCGCATCGTGGGATTGGGTGGTGGGCTCCGCCGTGGATATCCCGGTCAACGAACTCTGGACGTGGACCATTAAGGCCGGGTACCGCTTTTGGAACCTCAAGATGAACAGAGGGCTTGATACCGTCGATCTGACGCGTAAGGGGTTCTTCATCGAGTCATCAGTCATGTTCTGAATCAAGCGAAACGCGCGATTCGCTCGATGGGCCCGATTCCATCCGTGGCCCATTCCATCCTCGACCCGTTCTCAGGCTTTTTCAGCGAGCTTCTCTTCGACCTTTGCCACGAGCCTCTTCATAATATCGCCTGCGCTGCCGAGGAGGAGAATGTCCGTGACCTGTTCGTGCATTGCAGAGGGATCCCGATTGACTTCAAGCACCGTGGCCGGCGGGGACTTGAACTTGACGGAGAGTGGAATCTGAGCGGCAGGAAAGACTTGCAGCGAAGTCCCCACAACGAGGAGCACGTCGCACTTTTGCGTCTGGACTTGCGATATCGCAAGGGCCTTGGGCGGTATCGCCTCTCCGAAGAAGACGGCATCCGGTTTGAGGAGGCCGCCGCAATGGGGGCACTTCGGGGTCTCTTCCGTCCCTCGAGCCAGGCGGTTTTCCACGTTCTCAATGGGTTCGACCGACCTGCACTTCATACATGCGGCCCTGAGCAGGTTTCCGTGGAACTCCACCACTTCCGCGGAGCCGGCCTTCTGGTGGAGGTTGTCGACGTTCTGGGTAATCACGCATTTGAGCAGGCCAAGCTGTTCCAGCCGCGCCATGGCCAGGTGCGCATCGTTGGGTTCGGCCGACGCGAGGTCGAACTCGCCCGAGGCTTTCAAGTCGAGGTGCAATTTCCAAAACCGTGCGGGATTCTGGAGAAAACGATCGATTGAGAATTCGCCGGGGTCCACGCGTTCCCAGAGCCCTCCCGGACTGCGGAAATCAGGAATACCGGATTCAGTGCTCACGCCCGCGCCAGTCAACGCCACCGCGTTTTTCGCGTTGACCAGTGCCGCCGCTGCACGGTCAATTAGTGTGTGCATCGGCCCTCCTTGCCACACCTATCATACCGTTGGCAAGCCGGAGAAGCAACCGGTTTTGCCGATTCCCGGTGGGTGGCGGAAGCCCGTTTGTTAGCGGCCGGCGCCCTACCTCAGGCATTGCGCGGCTCCAGGGTGGGAACGAGGGAAAAGGGTGCCTCGGAGCGGAGTACGGGGGGAATTCTTTAATCCTCTCTGTGGATTGGTAGTGGGATCTTCCGCCGGCGAAATCCTCACGATGAACGATTACCCGTTCGTGGCTTTGCCCTTGACACGGATAAGAGATCAAGACTATGGTTGGTTAGGGTTATGAGTCCGATTAATTGGAATCTTTTCCATTTCTTGTGCATCCTATAAATGAACGTAGTGACGAACGAAGATCGAAAATCTATCAACAGAGTTCTTGACGGAGACTACGATGCCTTCGAGGAGCTGGTCGAAAAGTATCAGGGAAGAGTCTTCCGTCACCTGAGAAAGATGGTAAGGGACGATCAGTTGGCCGAGGACCTGTTGCAGGAGACTTTTTTTAACGCGTACAAGGGGCTGGAAAGCTTCTCGGGTAACTCCGCCTTTTCAACCTGGCTTTTCAGGATCGCCACGAACAACGCGCTCATGTTCCTGAGAAAACACAGGCCGGAGAGTGTCCAGTACAACGACGAGATAAGAGGAGATACCGACTTTCCCTTCCTGACGGATTCTCCCGAGTTCCTGAGGAACCCGCAGGAGATGCTGCTCTCCAAAGAGGGACGCGAGAAGATTGAAGAGGCCATCGATGACCTCCCACTTCTCTATCGCTCCGTGTTGGTGCTCAGGGACGTGGAGGGCTTCTCGATCAAAGAGGTCGCCCAGATCATGGAGGCTTCGGTGCCGGCGGTCAAATCCCGTCTTCACCGGGCACGAAATGCAGTCCGGGAGAGCCTTGTGGGCTATTACATGGAAAAAGATGCCTCGACCCAAGGAAGTGAGTCATGAGTCAGATGAAGACCTGTAAGGAGTTCTGTGCTCGACTCTCCGACTACCTTGACGGGGAAATCGGGCAGCATGAGTGCTCCTTGATCGAGGAGCATCTGAGGAAGTGCCCTCCCTGTGCACAGGCCTTTGAATCGCTGAGGGCGACCGTCCAGATATGTAGCGAAGGGGTCTCGGACGAGATTCCGGACGAGGTGCGTCAACGACTCAAGGAGTATCTGCGAAAACACTGTAAAGGTGATGAATGCTTTTCTTAGAGAGGAGAACCAATATGGCAGAGAATGAAAACCTGCACCACATCGGCGATGCGGACTTTGACAAGGAGATTCTGCAGTCAGAGCTTCCTGTTTTGGTAGATTTCTGGGCTGCCTGGTGTGGACCCTGCCGGCAGGTTGGGCCCGTGGTAGAGGAATTGGCCGACGAGTACGCCGGCAAGGTGAAAGTTGCCAAGTTCAACGTCGACGAAAACAAACAGACCCCTACCAAGTACGGTATTCGAGGGATCCCCACGCTTATGCTCTTCAAGGGAGGTGAACTGGTCGATCAGATAGTCGGCGCGGTTCCCAAGGCACGCATAAAGGAACTTCTCGATAAGGCCAGCTGAAATGGTCGAAGATCTCGTCATTATCGGCGGAGGGCCAGCAGGGCTCACCGCGGGAATGTACGCGTCCCGGGCGCGGCTGCGGGTCCGACTCCTGGAAAAGGTGGTTTCGGGCGGTCAGATCAACGACACCGCGATGGTGGAGAACTATCCGGGCGTCGAACCGATCGCCGGAGCCGACCTTGCTCAACGCATGGAGGCGCAGGCGGTCGGCTTCGGCCTGCGCATCGATCGGGAAGGAGTCGTCAAGGTCTCCAAGACTGACGACGGCTTCCGGTTGGTGAGAGAGTCGGGTGAGGACTCCTCCTGTAAGGCTCTCATCCTTGCTCTGGGGGCTTCGCCCGTCAAACTGGGCATTCCTGGCGAAGAGGACCTGACTGGCAGAGGAGTCAGCTATTGCGCGGTGTGCGACGGTCCGTTCTATCGCGATCAGGAAGTTGCCGTGGTGGGCGGAGGCGATTCCGCGGTGCAGGAAGCGGCCTATCTCACCCGGTTTGCCGAGCGAGTGCACCTCATTCACCGGAGGGATGAGTTGCGAGCGGTCAAGGAGATTCAAGAAAAAGCCTTTGCGGAACCTAAGATCCAAATCCATTGGAGCCACGTACCCGTGGCGGTCATCGGAAAACACGGTGTCGAGGCCCTGCGCATCAGGTCTGTCAAGGATGGATCGGAAACAGACCTCCCCGTGTATGGGGTCTTCTTCTACGTGGGGCTTCATCCGAATCTTATTGACGGGCTCTCGGAGATGGTGGAGGCTGATGACCGTGGGTTCATCATCACGGATTCAGGCATGGCCTGCAAAACCCCGGGACTTTATGCTGCAGGGGACATAAGATCCAAGTCCCTGAGACAGATATCGACCGCGGTGGGTGATGGCGCAGCGGCCGCGTACAGCGCGCAGAATTACCTGGAAAACCTCTGAGGAAGTCAGGGTCGCGGTAACAGGAATTGCATTCTGATGACAATGGAGGGGGAGTCTCGGCTCCTCCTCCATCGTTTTTTTTGCGATTCGGTGATCAGCAGGTATTCGGTATGGCCGGCGGGAAGGGCCTCGTGGCCCGTCAACCGGTTGTCGCTCAGCGCCGCATATTCCGGCGGCGGGTTATCGCCAGGGCCCTGTGTACCAGAAGGGATCGGTGTCAAAGTAGTCGCGCTTACCCCACGCAAGACTTCTTGTTCCGTATTCCGGGTCTATTGTCGGCCCGTATTCCGGTTTCCAGAAAGTGAGGATCTCTAGGACACCAGTGGTGGCTCTCTTGACAGTACCGTAGATACCCGGACCGATTCCCGCGATGAAACCGTTGGTCGATCCGGCTATCCAACCTTTGGCGCCTCCGTCATACGCCCCCCAGTAGCCTCCCTTGATCGCATTATTGGTCGGTTGGGTGATGAGTTCCAGGGGCGCGATGAGGATATTCACGACTCCTCGTCCGAACTTCCACCCGGGCAGGTTGCGTTCGAATTTGTTCAGGTCATCGAAGTCCGTCTCGAACGCGAAACACGTGCAAACTAGTGCTAGGGCCAGAATCAGGGCAGTAGCTGCGGTAAAGACCTTCTTCATGTCAGCCTCCGTGATTACGGTGCCCTCCGGCGAGTTCCGGGCGGGCCTGCCACGAACTTCGTGCCGCGCGACTTCCGGGACGCGATTGCGGCGACGGTTGGCCGTGGCTTGGAGATGATCCTATCATAACCGGTTGCAAAAATCAATAGAATAGCCTATTATTACCATATGATGGAATCAAGAGCTAGAAACAACATTCAGTACTGGAGCCTGCTTGTTTCCCGTGCTGAAGGGATGTATGATGAAACCCGCAACGTCAGCCAACGATAATACTGCCCGGGGAGATTCCGTGATAGATGCTCTGAAGAAATGGATCGTGATGGGGCTTGTGCTCCTTCTCCTCGGTGGATGCTCGTGGAAGCGCGTCAGAGACTGGATGGACAAAATGGACTGGGAACGGAGCGACCAGACCATCCATATCGTCGATATCATCCTACGGTAGCACGGCCACGGCCTGCGAAAGCGATGTGTTGACAGACCCCCTATTGTGCCCTGCGGCCAGGGTCACGGGGGATAAGAGTCTGCCCTTTCGCGACGAAGGATGAGGACGGGAACATGAAACCCGAGGTGAATTTCGAGAAATCAGGCGGACTCGTTCCCGCAATAGCACAGGACGCCCGTACCGGCTCGGTCCTGATGCTCGCGTACATGAACGAGCAGGCCCTGGAGACCACCCTCAGGGAAGGCCGAGCCTGCTACTGGAGCAGATCCAGGCAGGAACTGTGGCGCAAGGGAGCTACCTCCGGAGACATCCAAATCGTCAGAGAGGTTAGGGTGGATTGCGATCAGGATACCATCCTGCTTATCGTCGACCAGCAGGGTGACGGAGCGTGCCATACAAAGAAGTGGAGTTGCTTCTACCGGCGCATAACCTCTGAAGGAGAAATGGAAGAAATTGACTAACAACGATCGGTTGAAGCTGGTGATACCCAAGGGAAGCCTCGAGCAGGCGACCATCGATCTCTTTCGCAGAGCGGGGTGGAACATCAACGTCTCTCCTCGCAGCTATTTCCCCAGCGTGGACGATGACGAATTAGTGCTGGCTCGACTCAGAGCCCAGGAAATATCGCGTTACGTGGAAAAGGGCACATTCGATGCCGGCCTGACCGGCAAGGACTGGATCCTCGAGAACGATTCGGACGTGGTGGTCATTGACGACCTTGTGTACTCGAAGGTCTCGCAGAATCCGGCCCGGTGGGTGCTCGCGGTGGACGGGGAATCGCCCTACGAGACACCCCGTGACCTTGACGGAAAACGAATAGCCACCGAACTGACCAATGTCACGAAGAAATTCTTTTCCGAACTGGGAATCCGAGTGGAGGTGGAGTTTTCCTGGGGCAGCACGGAGGCAAAAGTCAAGGAGGGGGTTGCCGATGCCATCGTAGACGTGACTGAGACGGGAAGCACGCTGCGAGCCAACGGACTGCGCATCATTCACACCCTTCTCACGACCAACACGCAATTCATCGCCAACCGACCCGCATTTGAAGACCCCTTCAAGAGGGAAAAGATCGAGCAGATACATCTCCTGCTCCAGGCCGCATTGGAAGCCCGTAAGATGGTCGGCCTGAAAATGAACGTACCCGAAAAGAAGCTCGACGCGGTGGTGAGACTTCTACCCTCCCTTAACGCGCCGACGGTGTCGGGGCTCTACAAGTCCGACTGGTTCGCTGTGGAATCGGTGATCTCGGAAGAGGTTGTCCGATCATTGATCCCGAAATTGCTCAAAGCAGGCGCCACGGGAATAATCGAATACTCGCTCAACAAGATCGTCTGATACCATTTCGCAAAAGAACCGATAATCCGGCCCCCTACACAGGTGCATGACCGCGCGGGCGCGTGGTCATTGGCACCCCTCGTCTTCCACAGGGCACAATCGTGCGATGCCGCTGATGTGTCCCGCGTACCGCGGGACAGATCAGCGTCCTCCCGATCCGCTCTCATATTACCAAGATAATCAGCAGTGGTCCGATTCGCGCGGGAGACCAGAGGAGAGCGTCGCATTCTCCGTTGCGGGGACCCCGGAATCGTTTGAGAAGAAATCTCTGCGCGTAAGAGCTAAAACGAGGCCTGACCCCTTATTAATCCTAACAGGCTATGCTCACAAGGGTCATCATGAGGCTGCCAAATCCACTGCCTCGGG
This sequence comes from uncultured Syntrophaceae bacterium, assembly GCA_964497585.1. Lineage (GTDB taxonomy): Bacteria > Desulfobacterota > Desulfomonilia > Desulfomonilales > Desulfomonilaceae > CAZCDS01. The sequence goes on along the minus strand of CAZCDS010000045.1, from coordinate 35,973 downwards.
GTCAACGGACGGTAACACAAGTAGCGTCGGCCCATTCCACAGGCCCTCTTGTGCCTTCCGCAAGAGATTCGCGTTGTTCCGCTTCCGATGCGACAACCGAGAAGGTGAGATAGTACAAGCCGGGGCTTGTCACCTTGGCCATGCAAGGAAGCCTCACAAGTTCCTTCGGCATCACTTGAACAGCGGCAGCTTCTCCACTTGAAAGGGCCACTACTCCTCCCGTTGGGGCGTCGCCACGCAGCCTTCCTTGATCGTCGAAGAATACTCTTCTTGCCGTAAAGGGCGGTCCCCGAAATTCAAGAATCTCCGGATGGTTCCCTACATTCGTGATCTCGACCATTGCCAAAATATATCGGGTCTCGTCATTTGGTACCTCTATCTGCGACGGCTTGATGGTGATGTTAACGGTTCGCCTCTCTTTGAGCGCTTTCAGTTGGGCCCGTAGTTGTGCCTCTGCCATCTGCGCCTGGTTCAAAGACCGGAACGTATACATGGTCCAGCCACCTCCGATTGCGATGGCAAGTACTAGCGCCAAGCTTTGAATTCCCGCGGCTACGTTCTTGAATCGCTCATGGTCTGACAACATGGGTCCTCTCATCCCCGAAGGAGTGAGGTCTCTCGACCGCTCGTGACCTCGGTTGGCGCTTGAGGCGGCCCAAAGACGGTCCGGGAATCAACACCCCCCGCTCGCACGGCAAGGTTACGGGAGTCGGAGGGAAAGAATTCCTTACCCGACGAAATGGGAATCTCATTCCGGAATCGGTCTTGCCTCCCCCTGAAAATACTTCGTCATAGGACACCGGACTCTTGCCTGCCGCATCCCCTATCTGCCGTGCAATTGGCGCTGCAGGCAGTGCACGCGGTGCCCTGATCCACGGCACGCGTTCCCGCATCGCAATTTCACTCGGTGCTCCCACGGGAAACTCAAAGCTCCAACCTGTCGAGGAGGCCCTGCGCTGAGGCCCAAAGACAACATGAAGGAAATCAGAGGTACGATCTCCGATCGAGCCCCTCCAACCATAGAGCCGCGGATTATCGTCTGCTCGTGCATGCCCAGCACTTGACGGAACACCCCGTGCCGTATTGCCGACAATTCTTGAGCGCTTTGCGCTGGGCTTCATCCTTATTCGTACCCCACGCCCATCCCATGCAACTTCCTCTGCCCACGGCAAGCGCACCGCATGCATTGCGAAACCAGATCCGGACTTGACAGTCACCTCGTGCGCACCTTGACAAGGCACTCTGTTCCGCGTCCCCTCTGCTTGCGTAGTCGTACGAGGTCCCCCAGGAGCCGGAAGACGCGGAGTAAGCGATGGCGCCGAATCTGTCGCTTGATCGAGGAGGAACGATCTTATATCTGACGCCTTGCGCACAAACCCCCGAGCATGTCACGCTCTGGGCCAGCAAAAACAGGACCAAGAGCCCCCCACCAACTGACAGAAACGCTTTCTTCATGATTACCCCCTCCCTTTGTCCCTTACGGGATCCGAATGTTCCTTTGCGAAGCTTTGCACCAGCCGATCACTGTACTGCGCGGCTGCAGGCGAAGATAGCGGCTCCACCCACGTTGAATTTCATGAGATTTTTAAACTCGGGACAGCCTTGTCATTGATGGCACAATTGCATGCTGGCACATCTCCGGCAAAACAACAAGGTCAAAAAATAAGGTATATAAAGATCCTATGTTATACCCTAATAAGCGCGGAATAGACCCGTGGAACAATCATTCCCGCTAAATGGCTGCAGGTGAGAATAACATTAGTATGATACTCTTGACCGACCTAGACGCGGCCTCGATACATCGGCTGCATCGGGCGGATGCAGCGCCGAGGAGGGGGGGATAGGGCCAAGGCATGGAGCTGGAGCATTGTCGATGCTACGGCGAAAAGCTGTGAAGGTGTCTCCGAATCGATCTCCTAGTACCGGTTGACGAGATCACCCTGGAAGCATTCGGGACGGGGAGAGAAGTCCTTTTCGATCATGGCGTACGCGCTGTGATTGTGGATCGACTCGTAGTTTTCCGCCTCGATCCGATACCAGGGGAAATTGTCCGTGTCTCTGAGGCGGTCCAGGGCCGACCTGACCACGTCTTCAACGAACATGGGGTTGTCGTAGGCCCGCTCGGTGACGTACTTCTCGTCGGCTCTCTTCAGTAGGGAATAGATTTGGGAGCTGACCGAGGATTCGACCACTTCAATGATCTCTTCGATCCAGAAAAATTTCTTGAACCGGAGCTGGACCCGGACCAGGCCCCGCTGGTTGTGGGCTCCATAGTCGGAGATCTCTTTGGAACAGGGACAGACGGTGTTGACTGGGACTTCCACGCCGACGATCAGGTCGAATTTGTCCGCCAGAGATCCCCGCATGAAACAGGTGTAGGACATCAGCCCCGGAGTTCCGGTCATGGGGGCTTTCTTCTCCAGGAAGTAGGGGAACTCCACGTTCATATGCGCGCTTTCTGCGTTGAGTTTCGTCTTCACCTTCTCCAGGACCTCCTGGAACTTGTGCATCGAGACCTCACCGCAGTATTCGTTGATGACCTCGATGAAGCGGCTCATGTGGGTACCCTTGAACTCGTGGGGAAGGTTGACGAAGAGATCGAAGACTCCGACGGTGTGCTGGAGTCCTTTCCGTCTGTCTTTGACCGCTATGGGGTACCGCAGTCCCCTGACCCCGACCTTATCGATCGGGATGTTGCGCGTGTCTGGCAGGTTCTGGATGTCCGGAATTGCTGGCGAGTTCAATGCAAATTTCCTCTTGGGATATGCTGTGTGGACTTGTCACATACTGATGCGCCTGTTAATGTAGCACATGTCCGCCCCGTGGTGAACCAGTGTACTGTGCCTGTTAGGAGCGAAGCCGAAAGCGGAGTCAATCCCTGGTATATGTCGCTCTGGATGTGTCGGACTCCCAAATGGAAACGCTGTGGAGCATCCGGCCGTTGCCGCCCATTTGTACCTCCATCTGCTCGAATATGAACGCGGCAAGGTTTTCCGCCGACGGCTCTGTCTCATCGAATGGCTTGATATCATTGAGATAGCTATGGTCAAGGGCGCTTAGCACGGTATTCAGGGATTTCTTCAGGTCACCGAAGTCGATGACCATGCCTCCTGTGGTGGGAGCAGCAGACCTGGCAGCGACTTGCACCTTGTAGTTGTGGCCGTGTAGGCGTTCACATTTTCCGTTGTAGTCTCTCAGGCGGTGAGCAGCCGAGAATCCGGCGGTCACTTCTACCTCGAACATGGTGTCCTCCTCCTCGTGCGTAGCGAGCGGTTATTCACAGAAAACATTAAAAAATAAGCCAAACTAACCGATTATGTCAAGGAAAATCGAAAAAGAGATTGACAAGTCCGCCTCAGTGGAGCTATATCCCTTTTCAGCGTCCCGGAAGACGACCCTTATTTGAAGCTTGAGGCCGGGTGCAGTCTTAAGGAGTCCGTGAATGTCGGTTTTCCGATATGTCGTTATTATTACCACACTATTTCTTGGAATGAGCCTGTTCACTGCATCGGTTAGTTCCGGCGCGGGTAACGTGGTGATACGAAAGGCCGCCACTCCGTCTGCTCCCGCTGTTCTGAGAGGGCGTCCGGCGGAAGGTCTATCAACGGGGAGGTCTCGACGCATCAGCCTGTCGCCGATTCCCTTCAAGCCCGATCGGACCGAGGTGGTGTCCGGCCAACGGCTTGTAAACCCCGGTGGGCTTGCCGACATTAGGGGGCTGGTCAAGAAGGTAAATCAGTGCGTGGTGGCGATCCGCATGCTCGATTCCGGTTCCACCTGGTCTCTGGGCGATTTCGGCGTGGGCAAGGAAGGCTCTCAGGGCAAGGCCATGGGGTACGGAGCCGGTTTCATAGTCTCCGATAGCGGACATATCCTGACGAACGAGCATGTCCTGCGAAATGGCTCAAAGATTGAAGTGGAACTCCTCGACGGACGGAAGTACTTTGCCCGGGTTGTCCGCAAGGACGGAAAGAACGATTTGGCTCTGTTGAAAATTCGGGCGAAAACAAGTCTCACGCCGGTCACCCTGGGGAATTCCGATTCAGTGGAACTGGGTGAGTGGGTCGTAGGCATCGGGAACCCCTACGGGATCGGTCAGTCGCTGATGATAGGCATTGTGAGCGCGAAGCAGCGAAAGATACCGGGATCGGGGTATCCTCCATTGATTCAGATTGACGCCGCGATGAACCTCGGCAACTCGGGCGGGCCTCTCTTCAATCTCAAGGGCGAGGTTGTCGGTATCAACACCATACTCCTCTGGAAGAGCCAGGGAATAGGGTTTGCGACACCGATCAACGTGGCGAAGCATTTCCTCAACAGGAGGCGGCGCTCACTTGCTCGAACCCTTCCCTCCCGGTCCATCGGGCCGCTCGGTCCGGTATCGGACGCTCCTCGAACCTTGCATGAGACTTTCAACCCCTTGGCGCCTCCCTGGAGATACACCCGCTAGTCCCCGCGGTTCCGCTGTGTAATCGTAGACGACAGAGGATGAGATGGCCACCAAGCGTCATGCGAAGAAGAGCGTGAAGGCGAACGAAAAGCTGGTCCTGGAACCCGCCCGCGTGTGGGACAAACTCTCGGCACGGGAACGTAAGGAAGCATTGCGATACGCGGAAGGCTACCGGCGATTTCTCAACCGGGCCCGAACCGAGAGAAGAGCCGCGGCCGACTTTGTCGGGCAGGCCAAGAGTCGAAAATTCGTTGAGCTGAAGAGCAAGCGGGCCCGCAGGAACAAGGTCTATCAGCTCCTCCGGTCAAAGCTTCTGTTCATGGCCGTGATCGGCAGGAAGCCGCTCACTGAGGGAGTCCGTCTCATAACCTCGCACATCGACTGCCCGCGATTGGATCTCAAGCCCAACCCTCTATACGAAGACACCGACCTGGCCCTGTTCAAGACTCATTACTACGGCGGGATCAAGAAATATCAGTGGGTGTCGCGCACTCTGGCCATGGTGGGAACGGTCATCCTGAGCAACGGGACTTCCGTGGACGTAGAGGTAGGACTCGATCCAGAAGAGCCCGTACTCACCATTCCCGACCTGTTGCCCCACTTGGGCAAGAAGCAGATGGAGAAGAAGGCCAACGAATTCATCCCCGCGGAGAATTTGAACGTGATGGCAGGCGGCCTTCCCCACGCGGATGAGGAGGTCGAACAGCGGGTCAAACAGGCCGTTCTGGAATTGCTCGACGCGAAGTACGGCATGTGTGAAGAAGACTTCACCAGCGCGGAAATACAACTCGTCCCTGCCGAGCCTGCGCGGGACGCGGGCCTGGATCGAAGCTTCATAGCAGGGTACGGCCAGGACGATCGCGTGTGTGCGTACACTTCCTTTACTGCGCTGCTGGAGACCGAGAGACCGGAACACACTGCGGTCGCGGTCTTCTACGACAAGGAAGAGATCGGGAGCGAAGGAAACACAGGCGCCCAGTCCCGATTCCTGGAGATGTACCTGATGGATCTCATGGAGAAATCAGGGACGAAACCGACCGCGCAGAATCTCAACAGACTCTTCTTGAACGGGCGGGCGTTGTCGGCCGACGTCAACGCCGCGTTTGACCCGACCTATTCTGACGTATTCGAGAAGAGGAACGCGTGCAAGGCGGGCTTCGGTATAGCGGTCGAGAAGCACAGTGGGCATGGGGGCAAATATATGGCCTCCGAATCGAGCGCGGAATACACGGCCTGGATCAGGAATCTTCTCAATCGTTCGGGCATCGTCTGGCAGACGGGAGGCCACGGCAAGGTGGACGAGGGCGGCGGCGGCACGGTAGCCAAGTTCCTCGCCAGAACCGGCATGGACATCATCGACATCGGTCCTCCCATACTCGGGATGCATTCTCCTCTCGAGGTCGTTTCCAAAGAAGATCTTTGGATGTGCCACAAGGCATTTTCCACCTTCTTCAAGAGCTGACACGCCAATCTCGTGCAAGGACACTGATTCTCCGTCGCAGGTCCGGGCGTGAGAGAAGCCTTGCTGAGCCACTTACCGCGCGGAGGTGTGGTCAGGGAGTTCGTGGAACCATCCCATTTTCCGCTTTCGTTGGGAATCCGTATCAAATGAGCCTGCCCCTGGTGCGATGCAGGGGAGGGCGACACTCTGGTGAACCAGGGAAAAAGTGTTTGCGTTCAGGGTCCTAGGACGGTAAAATTACGTGGGGTAAGTATCCCTGCCTGGGGTGCCCTTCGGGATAATCATCCCATTTTTCGGGCAGTTCCGAAGTCTCCGCCACGCCGGTGGGCTTCGAACCAGTGCTTCGAAGCCTGGGAGGACGCCGCGCCCGGGACTGTCGAAAAGAGATGAGGATAACGAGCTAAGCAGTTCATGTATCAGTTATTCCCGAACAATAAGTAGTATCTGCTCGGGTCTGGCAGTTCATACAGGGAATTGTAGCCCGCCGGCACGTTTCTGGGGATTCATGAGCGCGGACACCCGTTGAGTGTGGAAAGGATTGTGTGAAACTGAATCCCCCCGTTGAAATGTGCCATGTGCGAGCACAGACCTGAAGCACCAACCGGAGGTAATCACATATGGATCGAAATGTGTGCGTAATCGCCGGGGGAATGTCCAAATGGGGAGTCAGAGAGGGGAGCCAGCGCGACTTCTTCCAGGAAGCCGCGAGGGCTTGCTACGAAGACAACCCCCACTTGAAGCCCTCGGACATCGATGGCCTGCTCGTGGCATCCGCATACACGGAGCGCACATCCTACCAGACTCATTTGGCGCCATTGGTCGCCGAGTACGTAGGAATCAAGCCTAGGAGCATCTGCGCGCGTGTTGAGTTGCTTTGTGCCAGCGGCAGCTCGGCCATTATCCTGGCCTTTGGTCTGATCAAGGCAGGTCAGGCGGACGTCGTGATGGTCGCAGGTGGAGAGAAGCTGTACACGCCGCAGAAGTGGGAAGTCTTCTACAGCGAGCTCGCGTCGGTGGACCACGATTGGGACGGCACGCATGGGCTCGGCCTGCCCCCACCCGTATTCGCGATGGTTGCGAAGCAGCACATGAAGCAGTACGGCACCGTCAAGGAAAATCTTGCCCGCGTCTCAGTCAAGAATCGACGCAACGCGGCAACGAACCCCTACGCCCAGTTCCGCAAGGCGATCACCATGGAAGAAGCTATGGGGGCCCGCATGATCGTAGCTCCCTTGACGCTTTTCGACTGTTGCCCCATCACGGATGGAGCTGCCACGGTCGTTCTCGCCAGTGAGGACAAGGCCAAGGAACTGACTGACAAACCGCTCGTGTACATCCGGGGCTCCGGTCAGGCATCCGTGAACAACATGTCTGCCAATATGCCCAATTGGACCACGTGGGAAGCACTCAAGATTGCCGGTCAAGAAGCGTACAAAAAGTCCCGAGTGGAGCCCAAGGACATTGACGTGGCAATGACCCACGATTGTTTCACCATTTCGGAGATTATCGAAATGGAAGATTTGGGCTTCTGCGAGAAGGGTGAAGGCGGACGTTTCGTCGGCGACGGACAGAACGATCTGGGCGGCGTCATCCCGACCAACACCGACGGAGGCCTCCTTGGCTGCGGCCATCCCTTCGGCGGGACCGGCATCCGTCAGGGGATCGAAGTACTCAAGCAGCTCCGAGGCGAGGCGACCCACCAGGTTGAAGGTGCCACCATCGGGCTGACCCACAACCTCAGCGGGTTCATTGCCGCGCACACGGTACTCGTCTACGGGAGGGAGCCTTAATGACAACGCCTGGAATTTCTATTCTCGATGGGAAATATATGGCCACCATGGACCTTTATCCTCAGGAGTCCAAGGAGTTCAACCAGATATATCCATTCTTCGAGTACCTCAAGGAGGGGCGATTCACTACGACCAAGTGCAAGGAGTGTGGAGCCGAACCCTTTCCTCCCCGAGTACTCTGCCCGGAGTGCTGGTCTCAGGATCTCGAATGGATCGACTGGCCCACTACGGGAACCGTCGTGGAGTTCACCGAGGAGGTGGTCGGCGTACCGCTCGGATTCGGAAAGCCTCCGTTGATTCACGCTCTCGTGGACCTGCAGGGCAAGCGGACTATGTTCGTCCGGATTGTCAACTGCGAGCAAGGGCAACTGAAGGTCGGGGATGAGGTCAAAGTCACCGTCTTTGAGATTGATTCCGTGCCCCAGGAGGTAGGGAGAGAAGTGGTTGAGATGCCACGGGTCTTCTTTGCCTTCGAACCGGTCAAATAGTCACAGGCCGAGAGCGACCCTGCTGCCGGCCAACACCGAATCGACACAACACTCACGGTCTTCCGGGTGCTGCTCCCATCCCGGGAACAGACATGCCGGAGGACCGGTTCTGATGCATATCAAAGGAGGTAGAAAAGATGGCATTGGAATGGCTGCCCAGAGATAACGAAGGAAAAGATCATATCCTTATGGGTGAACAGCACTGGGGAGAGGAAGCCCCGTGCACCGTTTACGAAAAGAAACCGTTGACCGACCCCGCAGGCAAGGAAATCCCAGGCCTTTACGTGGCATGGATCAGGCTCAACAACCCCAAGCAGTACAACTCGTATACGACCGAGATGGTCAAAGGAGTTATCGCGGGATTCTCCACGGCGAGCCAGGATCGCAGTGTCGTCGCGGCAGTCTTCACCGGTACGGGCGACAGGGCCTTCTGCACGGGTGGAAACACCAGGGAGTACGCGGAGTACTATTCCATGAGGCCCCACGAGTACGGCGAGTACATGGACCTCTTCAACGGCATGGTCGACTCCATCCTCAACTGCAAGAAGCCCGTGATCTGCCGGGTGAACGGCATGAGGGTTGCCGGCGGCCAGGAGATCGGCATGGCCTGCGACATCGCGATCGCCAGCGATCTCGCCATCTTCGGTCAAGCCGGCGCGCGTCACGGCTCGAGCCCTGACGGCGGTTCCACGGACTTCCTCCCGTGGTTCCTCAACATGGAGGACGCCATGTGGAACTGCGTGAGCTGCGAGATGTGGTCCGCATACAAGATGAAGGCCAAGAACCTGATCTCCAAGGTGGTCCCTGTTCTCAAGCAGGGCGACAAGTTCATCCGGAACCCCCTCGTCATTACCGAAGACTATGTCAGAGACGGCGAGATCGTGTACGGTGAGTTCAAGACAGGGCCTGAAGGCAAGGAAGCAAGGGCTCTCGTGAAAGAACTCCCGACCGATTTCGAACTCCTCGACAAAGAGGTCAACAAGATCATCTGGACGCTGGCCAATCTCTTTCCGGGCTGTCTTATCAAAGCGATCGACGGTGTCCGAGCGAAGAAGAAATTCTTCTGGGATCAGTCGAAGCTTCCCAACAGACATTGGCTCATGGCAAACATGGGATACGAGGCGTTCCTCGGGTTCAACGCGTTCAACACCAAGAAGATCACCGGGGAAGATGTGGTCGACTTCATGAAATGGCGACAGAAGATCGCGGAGGGAGCCCCGGCCGTCCCGGAAACATTCGCGGAAGTCCTGGGCAAGCCCCAGGAGTAACCACGCGGATTCTCGGACCGGCGCAGACAAGGCAAAGCCGCGGTTTACGTCGGTCCAATCCCTTGATCTGATGACGTTTCACAGTCTCAACCCGGAGCCTCCACGCCGTACGCGCGGGGGCTCCGTTATTGAAGGGACCGTTGCTGAAGTCTCTGATGCGGCCGCCGGATGCCGGTACGAGGGGAGGAGGACCGATGGAATACAAGCTCATCCAATGTGAACCGCACTTTGATGGTGCGGTGTTGAAGATCATACTCAACGCGCCGAAGGCGAACGTTCTCGAAGCCGCGATGCTCAACGAAATCAGGACCGTTCTCGATTCGCTTCGGACTGAGAAGGCCGTGAAACTCTTGGTATTCGAGGGCTCGGGAAAACACTTCTCCTTTGGAGCGAGCGTCCCGGAACATACCAAGGACAAGGCCGCGATGATGCTCAGGTCTTTCCACGCGATGTTCCTGGACATGGTGGACCTTGCGGTGCCGACCATGGCCGTCGTGCGCGGCCAGTGCCTTGGCGGAGGCATGGAGTTGGCCCTTTTCTGCAACTTCATCGCAGCGGACGAAACAGCCAAATTCGGTCAACCGGAAATAGTCCTCGGAGTGCTCCCGCCTCCCGCTTCGGTAATGCTCGCGCGCAAGGTCGGCCAGGCTCACGCGGACGACCTCGTGCTCACGGGGCGGTCGATTGACGCGGCCGAGGCCTACCGTATAGGGCTCGTCAACTTGCTTGCCTTGGAAGGCGAAGACGCGGGGGAGGTCGCGAGCCGATGGATCGAGGCTCACATACTCCCCAAGAGCGCGTCCAGCCTGAGGATTGCCAATATGGGAGTGCGCATGGACTTCTTCCGAAGAATCCGCGAAGATCTTCCCAAGATGGAGGGCCTCTACCTGAAAGAGCTCATGGAGACCCATGACGCAAACGAGGGAATCGGCTCATTTATAGAGAAGCGTAAGCCCGAATGGAAGCATGAGTAGTCGCGACAGACCGGCGCCCGTCCCGACATACTGCCCCCTTCCTACAGAGCCCAACGCCAGAAGGCCGGACGGTCGAAATCCGCTCGCAACGGAATCCCGGAGGCAAGACTCTCGACGTCGTCACCGTCGCAAACCCCGCATCGGAATCCGGGACAGGCGGCGGGGTCCAGCCTCCCGTTACGTAGATTGGATTCCGGCCTGCGCCGGAGTGACGGGAGGCAAGAGTGGGCCGGATCTCTCACGTTGGCCTTTATGAGGCCGGTGGCGATACGCAACGGAGTAGTGATCCATGAAATACCTCGTCTTGATCGCAAGGCTGGTGATCGGCGCTGTCTTTGTCTACGCAAGCATTCACAAGATCCTCGATCCTGCCGGATTTGCACAGGCGGTCCGGAATTACCAGATGATTCCGCCTCAATATACCAATCTCATAGCTGTGACTCTGCCATGGATCGAGTTATGCGCCGGCTTGTTTCTCATACTGGGGATTCGGACAAAAGCTGCCGCTCTCATGGTGGCGGGGATGATGGTAGTTTTTAGCGTGGCCCTCTCTCACGCGTACTTCACAGGACTGGATATCAGTTGTGGTTGTTTTTCGACCAATCCGTCGCCTTCAGACAAGATCACTCTCCTCACCATGATCCGGGATGTCTCACTCCTTCCCGCGGCGCTTTTCGTGCTCTTCGCGGACAGAGGATACTTCTCGCTCGAAGGTAAGCTCAAACCCGGCCTGCAGGGCGGGGCCGCGTGATACCCGTCATCGGATGCGATGCGTCTTGTCGTCGTCGACTTCAACGCCGGTCGAGGGATGAGTCTTCCCGACGGGCGTGCGTGCGGCCTTGTCGAAGATGCGACGACCTTTTCGGTAGAGGCATGTCTTGAAGAGGCTCTTGTTCTTGTCCTTGTACAATCGAAGGATGAGCCGTTGGTTGGGGCACCGCCCCCGGTTGTCTTTTTCGCAGGTCCTGCCCCTTCCCTTGTCCGGGCAGGGTTGGATCACATCGACGACTCGCCACAATTCCCGGGGCTCGCAGTGACGATCCGATAGACCCTCGTCCTCAGCGAAGAACCTCACCCCTGTCAGGTTCTCGATGAGAGCACCCACGGGGAACCCTTTGAATATGTTGATCCTGGTCTCGCATTCCGGGCACAGGAGATATGACTTCCCGATCGGGATCTTATCGTCAGGGACGTTTGCCACTGTTCCGCAACTTGCACAAGTTACGTCCATAGGTTTCCTCAAGTAGATCCTAATACATAGACTTCAAGCGGGCAAATTATTTTTTGGGAAGAAGTCCCCGGATCGGATCGTCGTCCCGGAGTGTTTACGTAGGCTCATTTTCTCTTTCATATCGATGCGCGATCAAATACGCATCCGACGGCCTCCACGTGGGGTCTGGCCTCACCCCGCCTAAATGAAAACCACCCTTCGACTCATGGTGAAATACAGGTCGAAGAGTGGCTCCAGAATTCCCCGAACCGCCCGACCGGGCGGCAAAATCAACTTCTGAAGGGTCAGCCGCCCGACGTTTGAGGCTGAGGGGGAGGCTGAGGGGGAGGTGGAGGGGGAGGTGGAGGAGGCGGAGGAGTCGGTGGAGCCGCAGAAGGCGCTGCGCCGGATGATTCCTCATCAGTGTTCCGAAACGAAGAAAAGGTCGATCCGTCCCCTGTGCATGCCGGGCATCCCGAGCAATCACCGGATCCGGCGGTACTGCCACCGGCGCTTGCTGCGGGAGATTTTTTGCCCCATTCCCACGCGGCGTTTGCTCGGTCGCGCATCTTTTTCAGTCTGCTGATGACCTTGCTGGTCCTGGCTATTTCCGACCTTACTCGCTCCCGTGCGCGGGCCAGCGTCTCGGCCAATTGCTGCTGGAGTTTGCGCAGATCCGCCTGACTTTGGCCTACGTTCCCGCCGAGCTGCTCCTGGTACAGTTCCAACTGCTCCAGTTGAGCTTGAAGGTGCTCCTGGGCTATCCTGAGCTGATTCTCGATGCGATATCCTGCCAGCTCAGCTCGCGTGTCGGCATCTTCGCGCGCTCGCTTCACTCGCTCAATTTGGGCTTCGATCTGAGCCTCCATCTGGGCTATCTTATAGTCTACGGGCACGAAGTCGGACGCGTGCGCTAGGGAACATCCGAGTATGGCCATAAGAACCACTATCCGGTGCGTTTTCATCTCGTTGGCTCCGAAAAGAGATAAGAGGGCGGGAGCTACGCCGTCTATTGCTATATATATACCAAAAAAACCAGTATGTTACAATGTATTATTATAAAAATAATAAATAAAATAAGATAATAGTTTGATATCAAACAATAAAGAGTAGATACGCTCCGTAGAGGCCCCCCTGCAAAGAGCGACCTTATTGGTGCCGATCATTTCAGGTCGACGCGCACTTCCGCGGCCGGTCGGCAGACATAATCTTCTACAACGGGTCTGAACCTCGCTAATTCCGGGAACCGTGCAATGTTGCGATTGACGTACCCGCCCGTGCGCGGGATTGCGGAAAGATACCGAGTCGTCTTGCGCTGGGTTGACTGAAAACCGAAGGTTCCAAGAGCTTTGATGTTCCGCTGTAAGGCCATGAGGTGAAGAACAAAGAAAAAGCGTTCCATGGCGGCATCTCCCGCCTCCCCCAAGGCTTCCGCGTATCTTCGCGCGAAATGGTCGATGAGGGGGTCCGGGAGGGAGACATAGGAGTCATAGAGCAGCGACGCGAGATCGTACTGGGCCGGTCCCATTCTCGCATCCTGAAAGTCTATCATGGTGAGTCGGTCCCGGTGGAGCAGAAGATTCCTCGAGTGATAATCCCGGTGGGTGAATACCCTCGGCTCAACCGCAAGCTTGCCGCAGATGATTTCAAAGAAGGCGGTGAGGTCGCGCAGTGCGGACGCTGAAGGCTCCAACCCACACATTCCGCGCACGAAGTGGGTAAGGAAGAATTGCATCTCCTGCATGAGCTTCTCACGGTCAAAGGCCAGCTCAAACGCGACACACCCGGAATCGAGACCGTCGGTGGCGTGTCTCATCCGCACGAGAAGATCGACCGCGTTGCGGTAGAGTTCGGCGATTTCGTGGCCATCAGCGCGGGCTACCGCATCCTCCAGAAGATCGTCGCCGAGATCCTCCAGGAGGACCAGGCCCTGCTGGGGATCATGAAGATAGACTTGCGGCACGGGCAGTCCATGTCTCTCCAGGAACCGCTGAACATCGAGGAACGCATCCTCATCGCCGGCCGCGGGCCTTGGTTGCAACATGACGATTGCGGTTCGCCCGTCAGGATAGAGAGCCCTGAAGTACGAGCGGGTCGATGCGTCTCCGGTGAGCGTCAGAACGTGCGTCGGCCGCTCCTTTCCTTGGTAGAGCGCGGTGAAGCGTTCACGAAGTGGGGATTCATTCGCGCACAATCGGAACCTCTCCTGAGCGGGTGATGATCCGGCCGCAGCATTCCCCTGTGACGGTAACGCCCGCTCCCAGGATCGAATCCCGCACACGCCCGGAGCTGCGGATTGTAACGTCTTCCCAGAGCACGGCATTCTCCACGAACGAGCCTCGTTCCAGACGGCAACCTGCGCCGATGGAAACGAAAGGACCGACGCTCGCGGTCTCCTCGATCTCGCCAAGGTCTGAGATCCAGGTGGGAGGCGAAAGCGAGGACCGGATCAGGAGATCTTTTTGAGCCTCCAGGTATCGGACCGGATTTCCCAGGTCGTTCCAATACCCTTCGACGGGAAAGCCGAAAACAGCTTGGCCGTTCCTTATGGCAGCCGGGTAGACTTCGTCGTTGATCTCGGAAAAGCGCGCCGGAGGAATGAAATCAAAGATCTCGGGCGACAGGAGGTGCACTCCCGTGAAAACGTACACTCCGGGCCGAACCTTTCCCTGGGACACAGGAGCGCCCTTGAAGTTGTGGAGCCGTCCCTCTTCGTCTATCCGAACCGGGGTGTGTCGGTAGGGAGGAGACTGGGGGTAGAGGAGGAGCGTCGCGAGAGCGTCTCGCTGCCGGTGAAAGGCAATGGCCTCGGTCAGCGGGAAATCGATGATGATGTCACCGTTCGCCATCACAAAGAGCTGATCATCGAAAAAGGACTCATTGGCTTTGAGACCTCCTGCAGTGCCGAGGATCTCTGGCTCGAAGGAAAAAGACGCGGTCAGACTTCTCCCCGGAAACGGCCCCCGAATCCCCGATTCGAAGATGGATCGTATGGTGTCGGGGAGGTGATGGAGATTCAATCTGAAGGCTTTCACTCCCTCTTCCGCAAGTCTTTCGATGAGGCGAATGACGAGCGGTTTCCCCAGGAGGGGGACAGCGGGCTTGGCTCGCTCAAGGGTAAGAGGCCGCAGTCTCGTGCCCAGACCTGCGGCCAGGATCATGGCTTTCATTGAATCATTCTGTCCGTGACGATGGACTGTTTGTCCCGATACCTTTCCAGGGCGAGTTCTACGAGCTTGTCGATGAGGTCGCGGTACGGGATACCGGTTGCTTCCCACAGCTTGGGATACATGCTTATGGACGTGAAGCCGGGCAAGGTATTGATCTCATTGACCACGATCCTATCGTTGGGCGTGAGAAACATGTCCACGCGCGCGAGTCCCGAGCCGTCCACGGCTTTGAAGGCTGTGACAGCCGCTTCTGCAGCTCGCTCTCTAACGTCGTCGGTAACGTCCGCGGGGATGATCAGTTCCGCGGTGTCCGTGTGGTATTTCTCCTCGTAATCATAGAAATCCGCGTGGGAAACAACTTCGCCGGGAACGCTCGCCGACGGCTCCTCGTTTCCCAGGACGCTGACTTCCAGTTCCCGTCCTTCTATCCCGTCTTCCACGATGATCTTCCGGTCGTACGCCGCGGCGGTCTCCACGGCCGTGGGCAGGTCCGCCGGGTCGGCGACGCGGGTAATGCCCACGGACGAGCCCAGATTCGCGGGTTTGACGAAGAGCGGAAACGTGCCCTTGCTGATCCGTTTCAGAACCGCCGCTTGATCCTTGTTCCACTGGGACCGAAGGAACCACGTGAACGGCCCGACCTCCAGGCCGCTCTCCCGAAAGGCCGACTTCATGAGCACCTTGTCCATGCCCACGGCCGATGCGAGCACTCCGCACCCCGCGTACGCGATGTTTGCCATCTCCAGGAGTCCCTGGAGCGTGCCGTCCTCTCCGAACGTTCCGTGCAGTACGGGAAACACAAGATCAAAGGGAACCGGCCTCAGCCGGCCGTCACCTCCGATGCTGAGAAAGCCCTTGTGCGCCGGGTCCGGCGAGAGAATCAGCCGCGCACCGTCGTCCAGGTTCGGATCGATTGTGAACGCAGACGATTCGGCCGGCCTCGTGTACCAGGCGCCTTCACGAGTTATCATCACCGGCGTGACGTCGTACCGCTCCTTGTCCATGGCCTCGAAGACCGATTGGGCCGACCGTACCGACACTTCGTGCTCCGCGGACCGACCTCCGAAAATCAGGGCAACCCGCAACCTGCCGTCCGACATGGGACCTCCCACACACGTGTCTCGTGTGACGCTCAATACCAGAACAGGCCGATCCGTTCAAGTCCATCTCGTGCTTGGCTGTGACCCCTCAGCTACGGGGGCGGTGCCGAGAACGTCGCGTGTGACCGGAGAACCTCGCGTCCGGTGGGCCCAGAAACTGGGCGAAAGTCGCTTCTTCGGCCATGTGGGGACGGCCGGCGCTCTCTCGGGCGCGTGGGCAGGTCGCCCCGTGCCTTTTCAAGATCAGAGGAACAATCGCGCCTGCCGGCAAGGGCCCGAAGGCGGCACAAATGGCGGGACCGGTGCACGATTCCATTGAGTCTGCCCGACAGCCCGAAGAAAAAACCACGGGCACGAAGATTTCTTGTCAGATTCCTTAGCCGCTTGCGTATTGAGGGGTAGGCAGAGCAAGAGACGAACGGCTCTGACAATCCATAGTAAGGGAGGATTCGTATGAGGACCTTGATTCATCTGCTCGTTATCACAGCTTTGCTTTTCGTCATTCCGTTTGCCGTTGCAGCCGAGAAGCCGGCAACCCGAGCCCAGGCTGCGGCTGCGGTACAGAAGGCGGTCAATTGCTGCATAAAGGGCAAATGCCAGAAGGCCGCCACGGTGAAGCAGTGCCAGCAAATGGGCGGAAAAGCCGTCAAGGACTGCAAACAGTGTAAGTGAGCAGCCAACTCCCTGGACCATTCCGGACGCCGGGGGTCGATTGCCAGCCACCCCCGGCATTTTCTCGGCCCGAATTGCGACTCGGGATTCTCGGAGATCCTGCGGTCCGATTCGAGCAGAAAAGGGATACATCAGTTCCAGCACGGTTGCGCGAACTCTCGGAGAAGATTTCACGGTGCGTGCTATTATCAGCGGACGATATTCGTCGTACCGGACCGATTCCTTCGGGAGTTTCGCGCGCGTGAACGAAAGGAGGCAAAGCTGGGACCGCTTGCTGGTTAAGGAATGCCTTTCCGGATCGGAGCGAGCCTGGCATGAGTTTTACACCAGATTCATCGGGTTGATGCGTAGCGTGGTGACCAGGAGGACGGATCTGCCTCCCGAAGACGTGGAAGACGTCACCCAGTCCGCCTTTCTCGTTCTTGCTACGCGCCTGGATAGGTATGATTTCCGGCAGTCCTTGCCGAGGTTTGTCGGCCTGATAACGGAGAGGGCCGTAGTGGCCGAGTATCGCAAACGCAGCGCGGCCAAACGGATCTCTCCGAGTGATTTGATCGAGTACGAGGACCATCTTTTTGAAGGAACGGAATTCATTGACACGGGCTCCAAACTTCAGGATGAGCGGCTGGAGCTAGCCCAACGAGATCTTCACGTGCGAGCGGCACTGCAAAGCCTTGATCCCGAGTGCCGTGAAGTGTTGAAACTCAGGTTCTTCGATGAGCTGTCCTACGGTGAAATCGCTGAAGCTGTCGGCGCCAATGAGAACACGGTTACGGTGAGAACTCGCCGGTGCCTCGACAAGCTCCGAAGCAAGATCGGACGGTTTCGACAAAGAGGATCAATACGTTGAAGAAGCAGGAACAACTTGAATCCGGGAAACACGTGGACGAGCTTCTGCTTCCTTATTTGGAAGGCCTGCTGCCGCCTGAAAAGAGGAGCACGGTCCAGAAGCATCTCCAGGATTGCCCGCAATGTTCAGCCGAGCTGGCGGATCTTAAACAGACCATAGGGGATTTCCGACAACTCCAAGGGGTCTTGTGCCCGGAGCCGTGGGAGCTGTACGAATTTGTAAATTACGGACAGGATACTGGTGGAACTGTTTCGAGGCATTTGGCGGAGTGTTCTGTGTGCAGGGATTTCGCCCGGTCCTTTTCAGTTGAAGAGCAGACAGAGACCATGCCCGAGGAACTCTGGCTCAAGCTGAAGGAGAGAATCCCAAAGCCGCAAATTACCGATGTTGACACGGATCGGGAGTCATTCGGCCTGTGGGCCGGATTGAAACTATGGCGAGGAGTACCTGCCCTGGCAGCGGGAGTAGCAGCGGCGATTCTGCTTTTGATTCTTCTCATCCCTCGGGAAGTTCCTCGCCAGGTTGTTGCTCTCAGTCCGGTCGCGTGGGCAAATGTTCCGAAGCCAAAGACTCTTCCCGTTTCACATAATCGTGCCGCGATAATCATAGCACTGGAAGATTTCCCCAAGCCCTTGCAGCAGACCAAGATCGATGCGCTCTATCGCGCCGTGGCCCCAAGCATGGAGTTGTATGAACGGTTCTGGATACTTCCCCCAAATGTCGTGAAGGACGCAGTTGAGAATGGACTTGTAAAGACCACCAACACAAGGGAGATCCTGCGAGGGCTTCGCAAGGAGTTTGACATTTCGGTGGTGGCGCTTGCGACTATCATAGCCCGGCCGAAGGCCATGGAAATTCAGGTAAAGCTCATCGACGCGGGCTCGGGAAAGACCCTGGTCACGAGACGGATGTCAGGGGTGAGAAAGGACGAATCGGGCCCCAAAATCGGAGAGGAGGTTTCCGCTATTCTCAGGGATTACGCCGGGCCGAGGTGACTAGGAAGCTTCCTCTCGTAACTGTGAACGCTTCATTAAGGAACACTTGGTGAACCCGGGTGTCTAGGAGGACCAGCAGGCGTTGTCTTATCCACGGCCTGATGCTTATGAGTCCGAGTTGGCGAAAAAAGGGGAGTATGGATCACATTCCGACCAGTGCGATCGTTAGCGGTGATTCCCGTCTTATAGAACCGGTCCATATCTTGAGAGCTCCTGCTCGGGAACCGTTGCTTTCTTGGAAATGCAGGCCCAGTCGAGACTACACTCAGTGTGGGAGGGACACATATGAAGAGTAGTGCTGTCCGATCGTTCCGGCCCGTCGGCATAGAGATCACTCACCCAATTTCCTCCAGAATCTTCTATCTCCTCCTGATATTCAGTTTCCTGGCCACCATCGTCCTCCCACGGACTTTGTGGGCAGACGCGCCCGGGAATAGGAATTCCGTCCGGTCTCAACTCCGGACAGGTAATCTTTATGCGGTCGTAGTAGGTTTGTCCAAATTTCGAGATCGCAGGATTCCCCAATTGGATCGTGCGGCACGGGACGCGGTGGCATTTGGCGGGTTTCTGCAGACCCAGAAAAAGGTATTCAAGAAGATTCAGGTAACCTATCTGATCGACGAAAAAGCCTCCAAAGCGGAGATCGAAAAGCACCTCTACTATACGTTGCCAAAGGCCGGTAAAGAAGACTCCATCATCCTGTTTTTCAGCGGGCACGGTTCGTACGATCCCATGAGACCGAAGGAATTCCTTTTCCTCGCATATGACTCTGATCCTGATTATCTGAGCACCACGGCAGTCAAGATGGCAGGACTGGATTTTCTCAGGGGAATCGAAGCGGAACGGGTTCTCATAGTTGCGGACGCCTGCCACGCAGGCGGCTTTTCCCAGATGAAGGCGAAGTCCCTTTCCCCTTCCCTGAAGCTCTTTTTGAAGGAGGTAAGCAATTCATCAGGTAGAGCCATAATAACTTCAGGCAAAGAGGAGCAGCTTTCCTGGGAACTTCCGGGCTTGAAGAACAGTGTTTTCACGCACAATCTGCTTGAGGGTTTGAAAGGCAAGGCCGATAGGGATTTCGACGGCATAGTGACGCTGAACGAGGCATACAGGTATGCGTACCGCCAAACCAGGACTCGTACCAAAGGGCACCAGCATCCTCAATTCGAGGGCAGGATAGTCGGTAATTTTCCCCTCTCTTATGTGGGGCCGGCCACCAAGCCTGCTGAACTGAAGAAAAGGATTCTTGAAGCGGCCAGAAAAGGGAACGTGGACGAGATTGAACGACTCATCCAGGCAGGGGCGTCTGCTGAAGCCAGAGATCACAACAATGACACCCCCTTGATCGCGAGCGCTCGCAACGGACGTTCCGAAGCAGTGAAACTTCTCCTCTCCAAACCGGTGGACGTGAACGCGGCCAATAACCAGGGTAACACCGCTCTGACGGCCGCGTGCCGAAATGGGCACACTGAAGCCGCGAAACTGCTCGTCCGCGCTCGCGCCCGGGTGAACCTGAAAAACGGCCAGGGACGTAACGCGCTTGCTGAAGCCTGCAACAACGGGCACATCGACGTGGCGCGCTTCCTCCTTTTGCAGGGAGCAGACATCAAGGCGCGGACAAAAGACGGCTGGACCGCGCTGCATCTGGCCGCCGCGACTGGCAAGGTCGATCTCGTGAAACATCTGCTGCGGTGGGGCTGCGATATTGAAGCTCGTGATATGGCTGGCGCCACGGCATTGATCCAAGCCGTGCGTCGGGGCCACGCCAAAGCCGTTGAACTCCTGCTTGAAAAAAAAGCCGGCGTATCCGTGAGTTCCGGTGGTCTCCGTGAAAAGCACCTGGTGATCGCCGTGCTCCGTGATCGACTCCCCGAAGTAGAGAATGTACTGAGACGTGGAGCGAATGTGAATGCGAAGACTGTTTCCGGCGACACACCACTCTCTCTCGCGGCCTCTCTCGGTCGCATCAAGATGCTCAAGTACCTGATCTCCAAAGGCGCGGACGTAAATGTGCCGATGAGCAATGGCATGACTCCACTCATGCTTGCCGCTTCAGAGGGGCGAAGACCGGAATTGCAGGCGTTGCTGACCCCACGCGCGCGAGTCGATGCCAAGGATCAAGGTGGTAACACCGCATTGATTTTAGCAGCGCGAAACGGGCACGCGGAAGCCGTCAAAATGCTCCTCGCTGCGCACGCGTTTGTCAATGCCCAGAATGCTAGGGGTCGTACTGCTTTGATGGAGGCGGCCGGGAAAGGTCACTCAGGGACGGCTAGAGCTTTGCTGGCAGCAGACGCGAATGTTGATATCCGGGACCGCAGCGGCCGCACCGCGCTTATGTGTGCTTGTGAAAACGGCAATTTGCCTGAGGTTAGACTTCTCCTTTCCCGAAATCCGGACATCAACGCGAGAAACAAACGGGGACGCACTCCCCTGATACTCGCGGCCAGGAATGGACACAAAGCCGTTGTCAAATTTCTCACGGCCAAAGGGGCGGACCAAGGTATCGAGGACTGGGAGGGTAAGACCGCCTCAACAATCGTCCCAGAAGGTGGGTTGAAAGAGCCGGGGAATTCACCCGCGCATCGCTGATCGGAAGCTTACCTTAACAAACCTTGGCTCTGAGCCGGTCATGTGGGCGCCTCTCCGCATGCCATCATTTTCGGGGTGATCGCGGCCACCGCTATCTGCCGGTTCGTGGTTGCGTGCCCGCACGTCGTCCTCACCAAAAAGCAGACGGCGAACCTTTGGACCTCAAGGCCGATCCGCCTCGCCGATGATTTCGCCTATCACCTCCTCTGCCACGAAGTCACTTCCAGTATGAAGAAAGAGGTTGTGCTCCCAGGTGAAGGGATCGAGGAAAGTCGTAGGCGTTCCTTTTGTACCGGGGAGGGCGCTCGATGTGGATCGCTGCCCACGATACTCAATTTTCATGAGCAGTGGAAGGCCGAGTAAGCCCGCGAGATACTGTGAATTTCCTCGGCTCGCTCCGAAGTGCTGGGGAAGCTCCAACGTCACTTGTTGCACTGCGAATCAGAATCAGGAGCTCGGCACGGGCAAACGAAGTTGAAATGAGCGGAGGATTATGCCTATAGTGACATATAGTTTGTGTGTCGACCGCCTCGGAATCTGCGGGATTCCGAGAAGCAACGGAAAGGCCGCCCAGTCTCGCTTCGCCCCGGCCGGCGGATGTGTGGCAGCGCGAGCCCTGACGTTTCCGTGGTAGGAGGAGGGTGACTCATGCCCTTTCGACCCAAGTCCAAGATCTGGATCGAGAATGAGGAGGGGAAACTCATTATCGGCACGGGACGGGTGCGCATACTGGAAGCGATCCTCGAGGCGGGTTCCATGAACAAGGCAGCGCACAACCTCAGGCAACCCTTCCGGGCCGTATGGGGCAAGATCAAAGCCACGGAGGAGCGGTGCGGGTTTAAGCTCGTGGAGACCACCAACGCTGGTTCGAGGTTGACCAAAGAGGGCATGCAGCTTCTGTCTGCGTACAGGAGGTTCCACGATCGGTGCGAAGCGTTCGTCAACGAACAATTCAGAGTGTTTTTCCCCGAGCAGGCCGCCGCCAGAAGGAAAAGTCGGGATCACAGGAAACACTGATCTGGGATGGGCCGCAACGGTGTGCCGCCTGGGGTCATCGAGGGACGGCGCGCCCAGTCGCTTCGCCGAGGCATGGAATTCGATCCTGAAAGAGACGGTCAATGAACCAGAAGCCTATGCCCCCGGAACTCGTTGTGGAGGTGGAGGCTCAGCGCTACCGCAAAGGAGTGCTGGAGGTCGACCGGATTTCCCTTGCCCGGGAGACGCCCTATACCTTGTTCGTCAACGACCGGGAGATCCTCTCTATTGCTACTCTTCCGACCCACCTGAAAGAGCTTTTCATCGGATTCCTCGTGTCGGAGGGTGTCCTTGAGTCACCGGACGAGATCGATACCTGTCTTGTAGACCACCCCAACAAGTTGGTCGTGGTCGAGGTGCAGGTCCCCGAAGCACGCCTCGAACGATTGGACCGCAAGGGCATGCTCACCTCGGGCTGTGCGGGCGGCATGGTCTTTTCCATGGAGATGGCCGCGCTCCCCAGCCCGCCACGCGCATCGCGGCCGTTGCGGGTGTCGTGCTCTGCCATCCTGTCGAGGATGCGTGATCTGGACACGTACCAGGGGATCTACCGAACCACGAAGGGAGTCCATGGGGCGTCAGTGGCAACGACCGAGGAAACAATCAAGATTCTTGAGGATCTCGGCCGCCACAACGCGGTGGATAAGATCGTGGGGCACTGTTTCCTCAATCGTATCGACACCTCAAACAAGCTGTTGCTCACCACGGGGCGGATCACTTCGGAGGTGCTTTCCAAGGCTTCCCGAGGCGGCTTTCCCATAATTATATCGCGATCCAGCGCCAGCGCGATGGCCATCCAGGTTGCCGCTCAATGTTCGCTCGACGTTGCCACGTACACGAGGGGAGGGAAGTTTAACTACTTCTCCAGCGGTCGAGTCGAGGTTGTGAACGAGTAAATACTGGACGGACGCTTCAAGATTACGATCACGTGCTATAGATCAGGAGGCTGCTGTAGATGAAGACAGGGGTTTTCGTATCGGTTTGTCTGATGATGCTGCTCTTCCTCTCGGGATGCACCGAGCGACAAAGGCAGGATTGGAGCCATTGGAAATCGGATCTGGTGGGGCTGAAAAGAACGGTCACGCTCTACGCGGACAACGGGACACCGATCAAGTCCTGGAACGGGCGTTTCAAGGTCGACGCGGGGGGAGGCACCGCCCGATTTCTCCACGACGGACGGGCGATCATCATATCGGGCACCTTCATTATCGAAGAGGTCAAATAGGGGGATCCTTTCTGCAAAAAAGTCCCCCGCATTCATGTTTTCCAATCGAATTCCTAGGACTCCCCCGCGGCGGCCCTGGGTTCGTCACTTTCAAGTTTCTCAACCCTGACCGCACAGACCTTGTACTCGGGGATCTTGCAGATCGGATCCAGCGCGGGATTGGTGAGCATATTCGCATTGGCTTCCATGAAGTGAAAGCTCATGAAGATAGTTCCCGGTCTTACCATGTCGGTGAGGACGACCCTACTCTCCACTGCCCCGCGGCGGGATACGATCCGTGCCATGTCGCGATCCTTGAGGCCGAGCTGAGCCGCGTCGGTGGGATGCATCTCCACGTGTCCCTCGGGCATTTCCGCGTCCAACGAGGGTGAGTTCCTCGTCATGGTCCCCGTATGATAATGGGGGAAGAACCGCCCGGTAGTGAGTTGAATGGGGAACTCATCATCGATCAACTCATCCGGCGGTCGGTACTCAAGCGCGTGGAAGAGGCCTCTGCCTCTGGAGAAGCGATCCTTGTGCAGGATCGGCGTGCCGGGATGATCCGGCGCGGGGCAGGGCCACGGGATACCGCCCTTTTCGAGGCGTTCGTAGCTCAATCCCGCGTAGCTCGGGGTCACCGAGGCCATTTCATCGAAGATCTCCGACGGCGACTCGTACTTCATGGGGAGGCCGAATCGCGTGGAGAGGTCGCAGATCACCTCCCAATCGGCACGGGCCTCTCCCACGGGCTCCACGGCCTTGCGAACCCTGAGCACATTTCGGTCGGTATTAACGAAGGTGCCATCCTTTTCCGCAAAAGAGGCGCCGGGAAGCACGACGTCGGCAAGCTTTGCCGTGTCGGTCAGGAAGATGTCAATCACCGCAAGGAACTCGGCCGATTCAAGCGCGTGCTTCACGTGGGTAGTGTCGGGATCGCTCCCCATAGGGTTCTCGCCGAGGATAACCATTCCTTTCACCGAGCCGTCCTCCAGGCCGTGCATCATCTCCATGACGGTGTAACCGACCGAAGCGGAGAGCTTGGCCTGCCAGACATCCTGGAACTTCTTCTGCACGTCTTCATTGATTACGGCCTGGTACGCGGGATAGACGTTGGGCAACCCGCCCATGTCACACGCGCCCTGGACGTTGTTTTGGCCGCGCAGAGGATTGACCCCGGTGGATGGTCTCCCGATATGCCCCGTCAGCATGGCGAGATTGGCCAGGGACTTGACGTTGTCCACGCCGTGGGAATGCTGAGTGATACCCATGGCATAGAGGATCGTAGATGATTCGGCTGTCGCGTACGTCTCCGCAATCTTGACGATGTCGTCCACGGCCACGCCACAGATCTCGGACACCTTTTCGGGCGGGTAGTCCTTGAGGACTGCTTCCAATTTGTCGAAATCCTCGGTGCGCTCCTCGATGAACGCCTTGGCGTGCCAGTTGTTGGTGATGATGACGTTCATGATCCCGTTGATCAGTGCCACGTCCGTTCCGAGGTTCTGATGCACGCACAGATCAGCGATGGAGGCCAGATGGATCTTCCGGGGATCGGCCACGATGACCTTGGCGCCCTTGGCCTTTGCCCGGTAGACCCTGTACGCAACGAGAGGATGCGCGACCGTTGTATTCGAACCGATCACGAATACGCACTTTGCGTCTTCGATCTCCGCGATGGAGTTCGTCATGGCTCCACTCCCGAAAGCGGCGGCAAGACCTGCCACCGTAGAGGAGTGTCAAAGACGCGCGCAGTGGTCGATGTTGTTTGTACCGAACCCCGCACGACAGAATTTCTGAAAGAGGTAATTCTCCTCGTTGGTGCACTTGGCCGACGTGAGGAAGGCCAGGCTGTCGCCCCCGTGGGCTTCCTTTATCTCCTTGAGGCGGGAAGCAGTGAAATCAAGGGCCTCATCCCACGTCGTCTCCTGCAATTCCCCGTTCTTTCGGATGAGGGGTTTGGTAAGCCGCTCGGGACTCTGAACGAACTCATGAGCGTTCCAGCCTTTGATACACAGCTTGCCCTGGTTCATCGGATTGGTCTTCGAAGGGAGAGTCCTCGTGAGCTTTCCTTCCAGCACTTCCAGGAGGAATTCGCACCCGCACCCGCAGTACGGACAGGTGGTGCGGACATATTTCAGGTCCATTGCTTCTCCTTCAGAAAAGGGGTGACTTGGCCGCGGGTGGGGGGCCAAAGAGTCTCCGATTCTCAGAATTTAGCACCATCTCGTGGACGAATCAAGAGAGGTGAAATCCCAGACTCCTTCGCCTGATTTTCGCGGACGGACTTTGTACGACCTGCCGGGCATTTTTGGCATCCGGCTACCTTCTCAGGATTTGCCTCGACGCCACATGGCGGCACGGTTAACCGTGGTTTATCTCTTTCCCCCGTTTTTCGGCCAAACTTCTCCCCCAGGGCCGATTGTGCCTCCACCCGATTGACTTGGCGTGCCTAAGGACACAGCGGACCATCCCGTATCATTGAGTGCCTGGATCCTCCTTCGTGCGGCAAGCAATGTTTCATTGGACGGGTGCCCCCCCAACCATGCGAATAATCGGTTCTCTGGAATGTTCCGCCACACGTCTCGGCAGGCTGACTAACCAAAACCGGATCGCCTTGAAACGCTTGCTCACCCGATGCCCCCCAATACCAGACGCTCCATGGCAGAGTTCAGATTGAAAGCCAGGATCATCATCTGCCACCAGGCAGCGTTCGCGCCAATCGCGAATTAGATCATGCCGAACCGTTCATTCTGCCC
This sequence comes from uncultured Syntrophaceae bacterium, assembly GCA_964497585.1. Lineage (GTDB taxonomy): Bacteria > Desulfobacterota > Desulfomonilia > Desulfomonilales > Desulfomonilaceae > CAZCDS01. The sequence continues at coordinate 9,960 of CAZCDS010000045.1, read as the reverse complement.
CTCTGCACAATACCTGAGAAGCTCATGCTGGTACCCGCCCGTGTCCGAGCGCAAAAAGACCTCCTCCACGCGTGCGGGCAAAAAATGCAAGGCCTCCTTGAACCCCCGAAGCTGCTCGAAAGCGGCCGGTATGTTGCCGTGACGGAATTCCGAATGGAGGATCAGACCCTCCTCAAACCAAGAGGTGTTCAGCGGTTGATAGGCCTTGAATCCTTTGGAGCAACAGAGTACCTCGGCCTTGTTCGTCTCGGACAACGTGGCATCCATGTCCAGGGGGGCTTGTGGACCTTTGGTACGGTTGTGCACACACACCACAAAGCCTCCATTTATCTTCACAAGACTCCGAAGATGCTCATTGGGGTCCGGAACAAACGCTTACCTGGCCCCCGCAATCTCCTGAGCAGCATCGTGGAATGCGGCCAAATAGGTGGGCAATCCTGCAAGACCCGTCATCCCCTCAGCTCTCTTTTCCTCGTCATAGTTGTAAGGAAGAACGCCCTGTGGCATAGTGCTTTTACCTCGTTGGTCTTAGAATCTGTCGACAAAACTGATTCCATCTCTATGGAACCTCAGGAGCAATGAGGTTTTTCCCTCTTCTTGATGCGCGATCCGGGTGAAGCGTGCCCGCGCCTCACGTAATGAAAGGCTTGGCGTCGATCGTCCACGAAGCGCAAGGTTGTTATTGACCTCAGCGATTCCCATGGGATAGGCTCATACTGATGCCCATTCTGGCAGGAATGGCCTGTCCCAAAATAGGCCTTTGAGTTCCGGCATTTTCGTCATCTCAGTGGACCCCGGATCGGAGTCCCGACTCGGCGCAGGCGACCGAAAGGTAGTTGGGAGCCTGGCGTTCGGCGTTGGCCGGAATGATGCGAATCACTCGCGGCGGGAGGCACATTCCAACGACGCAACATGCGGCGAGGTTCAACATGGCCATAAGGAAGTATGTGGTTGTCCCCCCCATGGAGGGAGGACTGGAAAACTTGAGAGAGATCGCGTCAAATCTCTGGTTTTCCTGGAACGCTGAAGCCGTTGAACTCTTCAACCACCTCGATGAGCAGCTCTGGGATCAGACGAACCACAATCCCCAGCAGACACTTATTCGACTCTCGCGAAAGAGTTTCAACAGGATCCGCGATGATGACGGGTACCAGGCCCATGCAGATAAGGTGCGCGGCCGCTTCCGAACATACATGGAGAGCCGTAGGGCCTACGATTACAACCTTGACCGGCCCGTTGATTTCACCATCGCGTACTTCTCGCTTGAATTCGGACTGACCGAATGTCTCCCTATCTATGCGGGCGGTCTCGGTTTGCTCGCAGGGGATCATCTCAAGGCCGCGAGCGATCTGAATCTGCCGATGGTCGGTGTCGGGCTCATGTACAAGGAAGGGTATTTCGTCCAGGAACTTAAGTCCGATGGCTGGCAGACCGAAGTCTACTCACCATCCGAGATGGACACCTTGCCCCTGGAGCGCGTGACCGACGCGTCCGGCCAGCCTCTGCGGGTATCGGTAAACATGGCCGGGGAGGAGCTTTTTGCCCGTGTGCTCAAGGTCAATGTGGGACGGATCGCCCTCTACTTGCTCGACGCGGATGTTCCTGAGAATTCATCTTTATTACGGGCTGTTACATCTAAACTCCATGGCGGCGACCAGGAAATGCGCATGCGGCAGGAGATACTCCTGGGGGTAGGGGGGTGCCGCGTGCTCGACGCGCTCGGCATCGAGCCGGACGTCTATCATCTCAACGAAGGCCACGCCGCGTTCGCCCTGGTGGAACGGATCCGGCACTTCGTCCGGGACAAGGGCCTGTCCTTGGAGGAGGCCCGGGAGATCGTCACTGCACAGAGCGTGCTCACCATCCACAGCCCTGTACCCGCGGTGACCGATCGATTCGACCGGGGACTTGTGACGAAATACTTCCGGAGCCTCGCGGATGGTCTCGGCATCGATTTTGAAGCCTTTTATCGTATGGGACGTGTCCCTGCGGAAGGTCCGGACGGATTCCGGATGACCGTGCTGGGACTGAGACTCACCGCGCGGGCGAATGGGGTGAGCAAGTTGCACGCTGAGGTGGCCCGACGGATGTGGCGTGAAGTCTGGCCCAACGCGGATATTGAGGACGTGCCGATTGTGCCTATTACCAATGGAATTCACATACCCTCATACCTTTCTCGGGATATGAGCATTCTCTACGACCGGTACCTCGAGCCCGGATGGAATGAGGACCCTGATAGCGAAAAGATATGGACCCGAGCCGAAAAAATACCGGACACCGAACTCTGGCGCACCCACGAGCGGTGCAGAGTCAGGCTCGTGAACTTCGCCCGAAAACGGCTGCTCCGCCAACTCCTCCGGCGCGGAGTCACAGGGCGGGAGCTGGAACTGGCCGAAAACGCGCTCGATCCGGAGGCCCTTACGCTCTGTTTTGGACGCCGTTTCTCTGGATACAGCAGGCCTACGCTCCTCTTCCGAGAGCCCGAACGAATCGAGAGAATCGTCAACCATCCCGATCGTCCCGTTCAGATCATCTTTGCGGGAAAAGCCCATCCCACGGACAACGCGGGGAAAGAACTGATCAAGGCGATCGTGGCGCTGGCGCAGAAGGAGCCCTTCCGAGGGAGAATCGTCTACATCGAGGACTACGACATCAATGTGGCCAGATACATGGTCCAGGGCGCCGACGTCTGGCTCAATACGCCCCGGCGTCCCCTTGAAGCCTGCGGGACGTCCGGTATGAAGGCCGCGGCCAACGGGGCGCTGAACCTCAGCACACTGGACGGATGGTGGGATGAGGGATACTGCGGAGACAACGGCTGGACCATAGGCTCCGGCGAGGTGTACGAGGATCCCGAGGAACAGGACCACATTGAAAGCCTTGCCCTGTACGACCTCCTCGAAGAAACGGTTAAGCCGATCTTCTACGACAGAGGATTGGACGATATTCCCCGGGAGTGGGTGCGCATAATGAAGCGATCCATAGAGACGGTCTGTCCGTTGTTCAACGCGCATCGAATGGTCGCAAATTACGTTGAGAACTTCTACGTCCCCATGGCGGCCAATGCCGGAGAACTCAAGCGGAACGGCTTCGAGAAGCTCAACGGGATGGTCGCCTGGAAAAAGCGAATCCTCGCGGACTGGGACAATATCGCAATCCTCAACGTGGAGGTCCAGGACGGCGAAAATGCTGTCCAGGGTAAAGATGTCGCAGTGACCGTTACCGTTGACACCGCGGGGCACCACCCTGACGAGCTGAGGGTGGAGCTTTTCCACGGACCGCTCGACCTGTGGGACAATCTCACCGTCCGTTACCGCACTCGCCTCGGGCACGCGGACACGGGGTCGGCGGGACAGGGACCGGTGCAATTCACCGGCCTTATCCCCCTCAACCACACAGGTCTCTACGGGTACGAGGTTCGGCTGACCCCGGAACATCCCAACCTGGCGTTTTCCCATAGGCTTAATCACGTCAAGAAGGGGTAGGCCCACGCGCGGGGAATAGGCACTCTGACTCGCGAGCAGCGAACCATCATCGCGCATCCCTCGGAGCGAAAGTCACGTGGGACGGGGACGACTGACCCACGGGATGATGTCGCCGGATTTCCCCCTCTAGGGACGACCTCTTTGGGGGGCGGCCTAGGCGACTATTTGTGAATACGTTTTCGTCTGGGCTGCGGAGGCAGGGGCGGCCCGTGTTCCGGGTAGATGAGTCCAATGGGAAGCTGGCACACGACCGGATCCTTCTCGGGAACCTGAGGGCCTAGATAGTAGCCGTTCACATCCCATCCCCAAAGGGGCAGGGAATAGGCCCCGGTATGTTCGGGAACCGAGCGGAACCCGTAGTAACTCTTCTTTCGATTCCAGAGGGAATTGGACACCCACATAGAGCCGCCATACCCGTGAGGGAGCCATGAGACGCTGCTCGGCGCCTGGGGAGGATAGCTCTCACCCGCAAGGGCATCGCTTCCTGCAATACAGAAGGCCGACGCGACAAGAATCAGAGCAATGAGTACTATGGGACGTGACATCCGACAATCTCCCTTTCCTGCAGGAGAGGATTCGTTTCGTTAGCGCAATTATACCGCAAGGATAGTTCAGATGTCAATGGAGAGGATTATGTTGAGAACATAATATTCTGTAATAAGTTAATTTTCGTCTATTATAGACGCCTGAGCGTTTAGCAGCAAGGGAAGCATCCCACGTAAAGTGTCCGAAAGGCGCGCATAGATGTGGGGATATGGACTTCCCTGGATCACCTCTTCGAAGGCTGAATGGAATCAGTACCCCATCAAACCGCAGCAACGGGTGCAGACGGGCATGAGTCCCTTGTCAGAAAGGCTCTTGCGGAACTTCAGGTAGGGTTCGGAATTCCACAGTTCGGTGATCGTCTTCTCTTTGACGTTTCCCACCACGAAATCGTGGTAGTCCCGGCAGGGTGACATGTCGCCGTTGGAATTGATCTCCACCGCGCTGAAGATGGAAACGCATCGATCGAAGCCAAAGGTCTGACTGTGGTCTGTGTAGTAGGTCTTCAGATCCTCGGTGTCGTTCAGCGGGGGCATGATAACCACAGCAGGCCCGGATAATTGCGCGGCTCGCTTGTTGAGCTGCTGCAATTGCTGGGCCAGGACGTCGTAATCGGGGGGGGTCCAGTCTCCTACCCAACCGAAGTGCTTCGCCGGCTTGAATCCGAAACGCTCCTCGAAATCCTTGGCATGAGCCTCGGCCGACGCTTCATCGATCCACCAGGCGAGGTAGAAGACCGCGACGTCGACCCGGTCCTTGAATCTCTCGTACACGTCGACGAGCCGATTGTAATTGAGATTGTTGATCGTGGTAAGCGCAGCGATCAGCGGCAATCGCTGGCCGTTCCCGCTGCGCAGCTCGCGGACCCGATCGATGGCCTTGTTGATCGTGGCGAAATTGTTGACTCCTGGAGCCGCGCCGGGACGGCACGCGTTGTGGATCTCTTCGTTGGGACCGTCGACCGAGATCTGGATCAAGAACATGGGAGCTGCGACGAGGCGTTCCGCGTTTTCCGCGATCCCCGTTCCGTTCGTCGCGATCGACGGGGCCATACCCAGACGCGCGGACTCTTCGAATATCTCGACGGAACCCTTGTACAGCATGGGCTCTCCGCCCCAGAGATAGACCGAGGGGTGATGCCCGTTCCGGTCGAGATCCCGCAGCAACTCGATGTATCGCTCGGGAGGGACTTCCTGGCCCTTGAGTTCCTTCAGGGAGCATCCCTTGAGGAACCCCTGATCTCCCCACTGACCGCAGGTGTGACACCTGAGATTGCACACGTCCGTGATCCTTATGCTGCACTGCCTGATCCGGTTTGCGGTTCCGTCACTCTCCCGGGGTGACAAGTTTCTCATGAACTTGTCCACCTGGATCATGGCGACGTTTTTCGCGTATCCGGGCTTCTGCAAGAGTTTCGGCACGGTCTTCAGTATCGTCGATATGGGTACCCAGCTTTGACTCATTCTCGTTCAGACTCTCCAACGTTATAGGGAGCTATTCTACACCCCGAGCCCAAACGGAGCAAGCATGTCGCCCTAGGCCGCTCAGCAAAGGGGAAGAGAACGAGACCAGCCTTGGGCATCCGATATGGCGGCCCTTACGAGGATTCTTGTGATTGTCCTCCGGACAGCCTCAGACCCTTTGCACCCGGCACGGGACGTACCGGTGGTAGGGCGTGGCCGCGAAGCGGTCCCGGTGGGTGTTCTTCGTCAGCCGGTTGACGTTTGCCCGATACGTCTTGCCCTGGAACACGAGCCCGAAGCCGTGGGGGATGACCACGTGGCCCGGCCTGGCAGCGTCGGTGACTTCCAATTCGACCCGTTCCTCGCCGGCCTCGGAGATTACTTTGACCATCTCACCCTCCGTGAGGCCGAGCGCGTCCGCGTCCGCAGGGTTCATGAGAACCGTGCAGACTCTTTTCCCCTTGGTCCACTCGGGATTCCGCATAATCGTGTTCGCGTTGTAGTCGGTACGGCGGCCCGCGGTGAGTATCAGAGGATACTCCGGATCCGGTTTGAGATCCTCCTCTTCACTGGACGGAGTGATGCTCTGCACCCAGTCGGCAAGCTCGGGAATGACAAGGTTGATCTTCTTGTCTTCGGTGCGCAGCTCTCCGAATGGGTTCTCCGGGTCGCTCTTTCCGATCCACATGCCCTGGGGGGTCTCGAGGAGCGCCTGGAACAACTGCTCGCCCATGCCCAATCCCGGATCGAAGCCCGCGCGTGCCGCGCTCGCCCGGAAAGCCTTCGGCGCGGTCTGTAGAAGGCCCCAGAGCGCTGCCAGGTTGTACGACCCGAGCACCGGGCCAAGTGTCTTGCCGAGCACGAAGGGAAGGACCTTTGCTGCTGCGGGCTCGGACTGCGCGTACTGCATGAGTGCCATCCCGAAGGTCATACGGTCCCCTTTTGCGGCCTCGAAGAGCGAATCGGGAACCTCGGGGATCAGCCCCAGCCGCTCGGCCAGACCCGCCATGATCTCACTCTCTTCCAGGGGCTCGCCTTCAGGCTCAATCACAGGCCGACGCATCTGGAAGTAGATTCCGGGATAGGTCCAGGTGAAAAACGTGCCGTCCCACTTTTCGTAGGCGGACTTCGCGGGCAGCACGTAGTGGGAGAGTGCCGCGGTCTCGGTCATGGCAATGTCGATAGTGACCGCGAGATCGAGCTTTGCGAAAGCCTCCTCGTACGCGCTCGTGTCCGCGTACGATCTCAACGGATTCGCGCCACTGACGAGCACCGATCGGAGCCGATCCAGTCCGTCGGTCAGGATCTCTTCGGGCATAACATTGGGAGGGAAGGTCCCCATGATTGCAGGGTAATTCGTCGCGACGGTGCGCCATGTCCGAGAATTGCGTTCATCGGAATGCGATCCCATGGGCATGAGGTGTCCGGGGACGATGTTGCCGCCTCGCACGCCGATTCTTCCGCAGATCGCCAGGAGGATCACCTCGAGGTACGACGTGACCGTACTATGCCGGTTCATCAGGATGCCGAGATCCGCGTGCAGGGCCCATTTGCGCGTTGCGAAGAGCCGACAAACGTCACGGACCTGATCGTAGTCGAGTTCACAGACCCTGACCGCCTCTCGGACGTCGAAAGCCTCGAACCAGGGGAGGATCTCTTCGAAGCCGTTGGTGTGCTCTGCCAGGTAGTCAGTCTTGTGCCAACCCTCCTGGACGATGAGCGCAATCATCGCGCGGGTCAATAGCGCGTCGGTTCCGGGGCGGATCGCAAGATGGATATCGGCCCGTTCAGCGGTCTCGGAGCGCCTGGGGTCGATCACGAGCAGGATCTTGTCCGGATCGTCCGATATCCGCTTGAGGTGGCGCCTGGCCTGGGCCATCTGGTGGCTCATCCACCCGTTCCACCCGATGGATACGAGCATGTCCGTTTCGTGTTCGTCAGGAAGCATGGGCAGATACTGCCTTCCGAGCGCGCGGCCGTTCACCCAGAACATCCCGGTCAGCTCCTGAGCCAGCGCACTGTAATGGTAGTGAGAGCCGAGCCCGCGGAGGAAGCGCACGCCGAACGCAGCCTCAAAATGGCACCCCTGGCCGCCGCCCCCCATGTACGCAAAGGAACGCGGACCGTGCTGATCTACGATTCCCCGGAGCTTCTGCGCGATCTCGTCGAGGGCCTGGTCCCAGGATATCCGCTCGAAGTCATCTCCCACCCGTTTCAAAGGGTGCGTCAGACGGTCCGCGTGATGCTGATAGTAGGCGATGTTCAAACCCTTGCGGCACGCGTACCCTTCGCTCTTGGGATTGTCCTTGTCGGGCTTGACCTTGATGATGCGGTTGTCTTCGACCTCGAGTTCGAGGCCGCAGTTCTGCGCGCAACACACGCAACCCGTCTTGTGCTTTGTTTCCATTGGGGCTCTCCTTTGCGTAGGGCTATGCTTCCCAGCCGTAGAAACGTCTCTTAGATAGGGGACCTTGTTGAGCCTTTTCAACTCATCCAAATATTACGTATACGAACTAATCTGTCAACAAAAAAAGCCCCCTCGATGCTGAGTGAGTTTTCGTTCACCGGAACCGCTCGTCCGATCGTGCGTCTCGTGCGTTCTTCACCCGCTCGGAGAGCCATCCGATGCGCTCCTCCTCGACCGCGTCAAAGGTCGAGACATAGGGTTTGATGTCCAGCAGAGGCGTCCCGTCAATGATGTCCGCGTTCTCGATGTGCAAGGTTCGGCCGGACATACTGACGAGTTTGACGACTGACAGCCCGATCGAATTTGGGCGACGGGGAGCCCTCGTGGCAAAGACTCCCCGGGGCGCGCTGTCGAGGAAGGGCTTGACCTCAAGGTCAAACCCCTCGGAGAGATGGCAGTGGTAAATCAGGATCAGATGAGAAAATCCATCCAGATCTTTGAGCCCGGCTGCGTATTCTTCGAATAGTTCCACGGTGCCGGAGACGCCCATAGCCCCACAGGGCTGGATCGGCATCTCTTCCGGCTCCGTGAAAGGGGAGTGAATCGTTCCAATCGGTCTATAGGCTATCTCTTCCATCGTTCTTGTCTCGTGCAGACTCCATCAGCCGCTTGAAGCAACCAGCCACGCCACACCCTGCAATCATGTCGAGCAGAAGGGCGCGGCATGTCGCCCCACCACGGAAAGCTTTGCCTCGGTGTCTTCGTACGAATCCCGAGGTCCCGGATGGGTGCACAGTAAAGACGTCAGGAATCGCCGCGCGGGAGGGCCGGCGTCTAGCCGGCCCTTTGCACGCTCGTCCGATCTCATTTGGTGTAATCGTAGAAGCCCTTGCCGGTCTTCCTCCCCAGATGTCCTGCGCGAACCATCTTCTTGAGCAGGGCGGGCGGTCTGTACTTGGAATCGGCGAACTCGTCGTAGAGATTCTGCTGGACGAGCAGGAGCGTGTCGAGGCCGACCAGATCGGCCAGTGCGAGCGGTCCGATGGGATGATTTGCGCCGAGTTTCATGCCCTGGTCGATCTCTTGAGGGGTTGCCAGGCCCTCCTGCAGAGCGAAAATCGCCTCGGTAATCATGGGAACGAGGATGCGATTTACCACGAATCCAGGTGCTTCCGACACTTCAATGCCGGTCTTGCCCATCTTCTCGGTCAACTCTTTGATAACGGCAACGGTTTCGTCGGAGGTGGAGTATCCTCTGATGACTTCAACGAGTTTCATCACGGGAACGGGATTGAAGAAATGCATTCCGATGAAGCGTTCCGGGCGATTCGTTGCCGTTGCGAGCTCGGTGATGCTCAGCGCGGAGGTGTTTGAAGCGAATATTGCCGATTCCTTGGCGCTCTGTTCCAGTTCCCCGAACACGGACTTCTTAAGTTCCATCTTCTCGATGACCGCTTCAATGACGACGTCCGCGTCCTTTGCCGCTTCGGCCAGCGACAGGGACCCGGTGACGCGGCCGCGGACGGCTTCGGCGTCAGCGGCTTCCATCTTGCCCTTACTCACGGCACGATCCAGGTTTTTCTGAATGGTACCGAGCCCTTTGTCGAGAAAGCGCTGCTCGATGTCCACGAGGCTTACTTCAAACCCGGCCTGAGCGGCAACCTGTGCGATGCCGGCTCCCATGAGGCCCGCTCCGATAACGGCGATCTTCTTGATTTCCATCTTGTTTTCACTCCTCCTGAATTCCGTGATCTTGTTTCAGAATGGGCGCGCCACACGGTTCGGTAGACACGTAGGATGCCCCGGTCAAGCCGTGCCGCGAGGTCTGACCGGAACCAAGCCGGCAGACCTGCCCCATGCGGGAACTCAACGTGGTATCAGCTCTGTTCGGTTGCGAGGAACAACCACTAGTGAATAGCAGACGAGACTTGATATAGCAAGCCACCGACGGCATCGCACCCGTCGGTGAGAGTTCACCGGGGAGGGCGTTTTTGCAAAAACGCCCTCCCCGCTATACTTTCGCGTTTATAGCGTATTCGATTCCCCGCGTACAGCGCGCGCA
>CAZCDS010000044.1:0-53222 GCA_964497585.1 uncultured Syntrophaceae bacterium | reverse complement strand
AGTTCTTCAATGGTGAGCAATATTCAGTACCTATCTGATCGCAACTTGGTATTACATATCCCAGCACCCACAGACGGCCACGGATTTTCGAAAAGAGCCATCCTATGATTGCTCCACAGATAGCCAAAGCAGCCACGGCTGTGGTTTGAACTGCAGCGTTGGCTACGGGTGATAGAGACTCCATGTCGTGCCTCCCATTTAGCTATCATGAACCGATACTCTATCGGGAGTTAGCCTGCCGTCCCTCCACTCTAGTTGGCCGAGAACCGCTGAGGGGCACTGGCATGGGGTCCCCAACCTCTGAGCCTGTCCGACTCCGATCGGTGGCTCAGCCCAGTGTAGCAATTCCCTCAGGTGCGTCGTAATGGTTGGTCCATGCCCCGTTTTTTGAGCCTAGCATCCGGCATTCCTTGGAGTCAAGCTCTGTAGGGACGAGAGGGGCTTGAATGAGCACTGATCCGTTCTTCTGGCAACCCGCCTGCAGTACTTCTCTCGACAGGTTCCTGCCCTCGTATTCTTTCGTCCGGTCTCGAAACTCCATTGCTAACCGAGAGCTTTGACAGGCTTCGCCGTTGGTAGCCCGGCAGTCGCTGCTGTTAACTGCTTTTTTGGAAGGAAACAACTGATCAGATATTCGATCTTTTCCGACATCCGACGTTACGAGCTCCTAGGTCGGATCTGATACTGAAGAAGGGAGGCATTGACCCGATCCACGGTCTTGGAAGGTCCGCTGCACGATGCCCTAGGCTTCCAGGAGCACCTCAAGCACTCACCCTAAATACTCAACGTTTCCTTCTACGCCATAAATCCCCCAAGGATCCCCCGTCCAAGGCTTTCTCCCTTGTTACGCGCAACCATTACCCTCTCGTCCTGACGATCCAACCATAATCTGACGTACCATAACTCCGGCAATCTCCTGGTTCCTACGCGGTCGCTCGGGAAACATCATCGACAGTGCAGATTCCCTTCTTCAGCTTCTTGATGCCTGCCATGCGCAGTGTATCCATGCCAAGACGTATCGCTTCCCGTGTCAGGTCAAAGTCCGATGCGCGGGAGAGGATTAGTTCCTTGATCTCGTCACCTATCGGCATAACCTCGTACAGTCCAACCCGTCCCTTGAAACCCGTATTACCGCACTCAGTACATCCCTTTGGCTCATACACCACGAAGGAGCCGATTTCCTCCAGGTTTAATCCGAGCGTCGAAAGGGCTTCAACAGGGGGATTCACCTCTACCTTGCACTCCGGGCAGAGTCTTCGTACGAGCCTCTGGGCCACAATGAGGTTCACTGCACTGGCCAGGAGAAAAGGTTCTACTCCGAGATACAGAAGACGGTTCACCGTCTGAGCCGAATTGTTAGTGTGTAATGTTGAAAGCACGAGATGGCCCGTGAGGGCAGCTTTCATTGCTATGTCCGCTGTCTCGAAGTCACGGATTTCCCCAACCATCATAATATCCGGATCCTGGCGGAGGAATTCCCTCAGTGCAGAGGCAAAGTCTATAAGTTTTTCGTGCATCTGAACCTGATTTATACCTGGGAGATCGAATTCAATAGGATCTTCGGCAGTGGAAATGTTCACTGACGTGCGATTCAGTTCAGACAAGGCGCTGTAGAGCGTTGTAGTCTTACCTGAACCGGTTGGGCCGGTTACGAGAACTATCCCAAAAGGCTTGTAAATGGCTTCCTTGAAATCACGCAAGGGTTTTTCCTCGAAGCCGAGTTTGGACATGTCCAATTCAAGGTTCGATTTGTCCAGAAGCCGAATGACTGTTTTCTCACCGAAGTGTGTCGGCATGATTGATACGCGGAAATCCATAACCTTTCCTTTTCCGAACCTTCGCCTGATCCTTCCGCCTTGTGGCCGTCGTCGTTCGGCTATGTCGAGTTTTGCGAGTATCTTGATCCGGTTTGTTAGGGCAGCCTTCATTTTCACAGGATGTCTCCTGACCTCGTAAAGCTCCCCGTCAATTCGCATCCTGACCCGCATGTATTTCTCGTAGGGCTCCAGGTGGATGTCACTTGCCCTTTTCTTGATCGCTTTGGCGAGAAGCTCGTCCACGAGCATCACAGTAATCGGGGCATCAGCGAGTTTCGCCGCTTCTGCATCATCTTCTTCCGGCGGTTCAGGCACCGGCTCCCATTCGCCGCCTGGTGGTTCCCAATTGTCCGGCGAGAACGACGGGTCATCCGGCTCACCCCGACCAAGGTAGGTGAGGATGGCCTTTCGGATCTGCGATTCCTTGGCGATGCTCAAATTGACGTAGCTTTGACTCCTGAACTGGATTATGTCGATTTGCTGTAAATCAGAAGGGTCCGCCATGGCAACATGGAGCCGTGATCCGTCCTTAGCAAACGGAAAGGCCAAGTACTGTTCGGCAATCTCTGCAGGAAGCTTCTGCGCAGCTTCGAAATCGATCTCGATTTCATCCAGGGGTACCGTGGGCAGCGAAAGCTCCCGGGACATGAACTCCAGCAACTCGTCTTCATCGATTATCTTGAGCCTGACAAGCGCGGTGCACAGCCTGCAATCCTCAGTCTTCCCGAATTCCAGTGCTTGCTCAAGTTGCTCAGGACTTATCCTCCCGCGTTTGAGCAGCCTCTGCCCCAAAGGTTCCGACTTGAGCGGTTTCTTCATGCTTACCTCCGGACTGTTTACCCTGAAGAATCGACGTATAGACTTCTCTCTTTCGCGAAAAGATCGTCTTGCTTCTCCCCTATCAACCATATCTCGGTCAGCTTGCGGCTTACATTCCCACGTCCGGTTCGGCCTCCAGGAACCGCGCCGGTTAGCTTGAGCGAAGTCTTACACTACGTCAACCACCACCACGCTCATGTCATCGGACCCATCCGCGGCATTTGCGTCTCGCACGAGCCTCCGGCACGTCTCGCGCGGATCCAAGTTCAGATTGAATACCGCGGCCATTTCATCGTCTGAGATGCCTCTCGTGAGTCCATCGGAACAGAGCACCCATCGATCGCACGGGAGTGTTCTCTCTGACCGAATCCCAGGATTGATGGGGGGGGTCTTGCCTAGGTATTCCTCTAGGCTGTGCCGGAGCGAATGGTAGAGAGTCCCCGCCTGGGTCATACAGCCACTCCTTTCCAGCGCAGCGGCCGTGGTCTGATCTTCACTGAGCTGCGAGAGTTTGCCATCTCGAAAGAGATACACACGGCTGTCTCCCACATAAGCCACGTAGCCTATGCAATCTCGAATGAGCAGCCAGGCTACTGTAGAACCCAGACCCCGCAAAGTGGGGAATGCGTATGATTTGCTGTGCAGATTGTCACTCAGTTTGCAGATCGCTTCCACTATAGCGGACTCTATACGATCACTCTCGGCATCTTGAATGTTGCGCAGACGCTCCTCTACGAGAGCCGGCAGCACGGTCGTCACTGCCGTGCTCGCTGTCTCGCCCGCGACCTTCCCACCCATTCCGTCCGCCACTATGAATGTACCCGACGCAGGATCGCACAGATAAGCATCTTCGTTGTGCCTGCGCTTCTTCCCCGGCTGGGTGAACCCTGCAGCGGAAAGGGTCAAGTCGGTATCTTCAGTTGTAAACATCCATATCTCCGAAGGTGTGTCGAATCCTTTGAGCGTGAACTTGCCAAGCCTTCTGAATCGTGCACGCTCCCTGTAATTCAGCCTGTCCACGGCCGCCCGGGAAGCAAGAATTCGTGTTGACTGCGGCAGGCTACGAGCGGGATCAATATCGCCTACGAGATCATCCTCTTTCACACTCTCCATTCGGAAAACCCTGTGCACCTCCACGCCGAGTGGATCTCGCTTCGGGCCAATTCTGATCCTGCCCCAGTGCAGTGCTATTCTAGCCCGAAGACCGGGAATAAACTCCGTTTCAAGGAGATCGGATCCCATTGAAAGTGCAGCAACGGCCGTTCTATACACCGCAAGAAATCCATCACCAGTACACTTCAAGAAAATCAGATGCGGGGACGATCGGTTCTGCAGAAAACGATCGTTGATGCGGGAAATGACGTCAGTGAAGATCGTGTCACCCGATTCGCAGACGAACTTAGTCGATTCGGCAATATCGAGCACAAGCAATGCTGCTTCCATCTCACTGACGGCTGGAATCGATGAAAGGAGCAACGTGTCGCGTCTATCGCTTTGACGATCTCCGTCACTGGCATTCTCTCCCTCCCGATTTGCGCTGCAATCGCCGGGGCGGCGATTCATGTTTGCTTCTTCGGTTCTCCAAGGCTTCGGCAAATCGGGTCTTGCCGAGGCGCTCATGTCTTTGATCCGGACGTCAGGCATTGCGGGAGCCAGGCCGGCAGATGACAACCCGATCTTCACCAGATGCTCCATCAGCAGGAGTGGTGGGTTCCGGACGATAGCTCGAGCCAAGTGAGTAGCATCTGCCACAGATGCTCCTTCTGCAGCAGCCAGCCTAGCCGCCTCTTCTTGGAGGGCAATGCATTCGATCGAACCCTGCAGAGTACCCCCGTAGCCGCGCCCCTGTCCAAGAAGTTTGCGCAAGATTCTTCTCGTTTCCGACGGTTCAAGTTCCCACCGGCAAAGCCACTCTTTAAGCTTGTACAGTTCATTCTTGAGGTCTTTTGTCTCGGTGTTCTGGTCCGCGGGAAAGTGAGAGAGCGACTCTTCCTCGAGCTCGCACAGGCTGGTCAATCCCATCCACAGATGTTCCGGCAAAACAGCATCGAAATGGAACGTGCGCGCCTCTTCTTCCGCGAATCGCCACAGGAGCCCTATTCCTTGCGAGTATGTGGTCATGCACTTATCCCCACCTTTTGGAACGCTTTCTCAAGTTCCTCTAGGAAAGCTCCCGCGTCTTCAAATCTCATTTTCTTGAGGGTCAACAGCATTCGGGTTTCGTCCGGGGGTCCTTCGGTCTCCCGCAACGCGCAATCTATGACGTCTGCCACTTCCGCGGGAATTGATTTCCTTCGTTGTCGAATAGGAACGACCGGATTCGAGATGAGGACGCTCATGAAGTCGGCAATGCCCGGAAGCCGTCCGCTGAGTTCGCATTGTTGAAACAGTTCCGAATAACCATCCCTCACCAGTGAGCCCGTCAGAGCCTCGTAGAATACCGCGGCGATTGAGAATACGTCGGTGGCGGGATTGAGAAGTCTGTAGTGGGTGATCTGCTCCCTTGGCCAGTAAACGGGATTTCCTGCAGCCTGCCCTGGCATGGTAATGTCCGCTAGCCCAGCGAATTCAAAGCTCCTTGCCAGTCCAAAGTCCGCTACCTTAGGTATGCAACCCTTCTCATCAATCTTCAGGAGAATGTTCTCCGGCTTGAGGTCCCGATGTACAATCCCCCGCTTGGACCAGTTACCCCCATCATGAAAGTCATCAGGTATTTCAGATCGGTGAGCATGAGCAAGGCCTCGCAATGTTCCGACAATAATCGGAACGGCTTCCTCGATGTCAAAGGGTTCGCCCTTTCGCTTGAGCAGCGAGCCGAGATCGGGACCGTCAACGAACTCCAAAACGAAAAACAGGGTCGGTTCCGCCTTGCCGTACTCTACCAAGTGAACAATGTTCTCGTGCTTGAGAGATTTGGTGACTTCCAGTTCGCTGAAGAATGACCGAATATTGTGATCGGCCGTCGGAACTTGGGGGAGCATGGTCTTGACGGCGACGATTTCGCCGGTCTTTTCCCGTACGGCCTTGTACACGATGCTCGTGGCCCCTCGGCCCAGCTCTCCTTCAAACCGGTATCCACGTATCCCACTCTTCTCAGACGTTGCAGTTCCTCCAACAGCATCTTCGAGTACCGCGTCCAAGAGAGACATGGGATTCATATCGGCCGATTTTCTGCATGCTCGGCAGACGTACCGTGCACGTGGTATCTGCGCGTGAGCGCCAGCCTCGTGGGTGACATCCTTCCCACAATTGAAACAATGTACGCTGTTTGCCGACGGCCGAAGAGACGTTCCGATACTGCTTCGGCAGGCGGGACAGACGAGCTCGTCCCTCTTGCCCCCACGGCTCGGTCCGCGGTTCTCCATTGATGCGCCACATTTCGGGCAGAGAGCACCGGCAATTACGGAGATCTTCATTACCGTCTCACCGACGGTAATTTCGTCCCCATCGGTTAGTCGGGTCTCCTTGGCCCCATGCGGCGCCACTTTGACTCCTGGTCCGGGCGGTCTTCGTCCCCCGAAACGAGCGCCGTTGACCAAGACCCCGTTCTTGCTGTCAAGGTCCGTGATCTTGCATTCAGGGGGTGAGACCTCAAGTAAGAAGTGATGCCGTGACACGTATGGATCATCAGGAAGCGAGACGCGGGCGTCATCCGCTCGACCAAACAAGAGGCAGTCCGGTCCGTCAAACGTGAGCGTCCGGCCTTGCTCGGGGCCTTGGGTCACTCGGAGTTCGATTCGAGGAAATGTTTCTGTTGTGGAAAGGGAGTGGTCTTGACCTCGCATCAGTTTTCCTTGGTCCCTCTCGCGCAGGACCTCTCTGTAAACGTTGAAGATAGGCTCGATAGAAGGCCAAAGCGCGAGCGATTCGAGCACCGAGCCTCTCGCAAGTGTTCTTCACGCTTCCATGGCCGTGGCCAAATCGAGTTCTCCGAGACAGAGCAGGTGGGCCCTGTCTCCTGACGGAATGAATACGACGTCGGGTCGGAGTGTTGACTCGCCCGTCGTGAACTCTATTGGCTGCCGCCTGAGCTCCACTGCGATCCGGCCATCGGGCTGACTAAAAACGAACCGCACAACGAGCCCCACCCCAATCCGTAGGAACATGACTGCCTTCTCCTGCTGAACCCTTTCCAACAGCACAGTCAGGGCCTTGTACAGGTGAGCGGTGTCAGGAAGTACGGGCAGTGCCGGCTCCTCTACCGAAACCTGAATTTCGTTGCCCTTGGAGGGGTCTCAGAGGAGAACGTTTCTGAATAGACTGCTCGCTTATGCCTCGGACTCCGGACGACCACCTCTTCGTCACTCTCCGCAACAATCGAGAATGACAAGCACGGAGGCTTCAAGTTTTGTCGTGTAACGAGAGGATCGCTAATCGGAGACTCCATACAGCTGGGAAAGAGTCTTCTCCGGATCGATGCCATAGATCGTGACCAAGCTCTCGTCGCAGTCGATCTCATACTGCTCGGTCAGTTGTTTGACGCCTCCGTCAGTGGCCAGTTCCCAATCCAGTTGCCAGATTCGGAGCGTGCCGTCAGAGCTTCCTGATGCAATGGAGCATCCGTCGGGCATGAAGGCAACTGCGTTGACGGCATCTCCATGACCTTCGAAGGTCCAGAGGCATTCTCCTGTGACAAGATCCCAGACCTTGACCGACCCATCGGTACTTCCCGAGCAGGCAAACCGGCCGTCATCGGTCACTGAAACCGTCCCTACGCCGCCGCCGTGTCCGGAGAGTTTTCGCAGGCACTTCCCTTTCGATAGATCCCACAGGCAAAGGGTGTGGTCACCGCTTCCCGTCAAAGCAAATCTGCCGTCTTGGGTGACACGGATACCCCCGATCCATGATCTGTGCCCCGAGAGAGCTTGCATACACTCACCGGTACCCAGGTTCCAGATTCTGAGGACGTTGTCCCAACCCCCGGAAAGGGCCAGCTTGTCTCCTGGAACAACGGAAACCGCCACAATCCACCTGGATTCCCCGCCAAAGGTCCTGAGGCACTCGCCCGTCTCCACGTGCCAGAGCCGCAGCGTATGGTCCCATCCACCCGACAGGGCAAACCTCCCCTCCTCGCCTATCGAGAGCGCAGACACAACGTTTGCATGTTCGCTCATGGTACGCAGGCACTCGCCGCTGGAAAGGTCCCATAGGCGCAAGGTCCCATCCCAGCTCGCTGACAATGCCTGCCGGTCGCTCTTGATGAACGTCACGGCGCTCACTATCTCGGAGTGCCCCTCCAATGTCATTCGCGTCGTGCCCCTGGACAGATCCCACTGGCATATTCTATCCGTGTGTCCGGTAAGAAGAGACGTTCCTTGACCATCGGTGGCCAGGGAGATTACTGGATGAGGCGATTCAATGATGCCCGCTTGCCACCCTCCCCGCAAGGTCGCCGCTGGCAGCTTTCGTACGAGCTTAGCCTGCAGAGCGAGGGCTTTGGGATCTCTTTCGTAACCCTGCAAGAGGCGCGCTTGGTTGAGGTGTTGATAGGAAGATACGGGGTCTTCATCATTGAAAGCTTCCAACGCCGCGTCGAAGTGTTCATTGAACCGGCCCGCCGTAGTGTGGGCGCTTCCGTACTCTGCGGCCCGGTTGATCTGCAACGCGCTTCGAGGAAGATCAGCGGTCAGAGGCAGGGTCCACAGCCGAAGCGAATGCTCCTGGCCTCCTGATATGGCATATCGACCGTCAGGGGTGATGCAGACGCACTCCACGGGCCGCCGGTGGCCCTCAAGCGTTCGAAGACAGCGACCGGTAGCCAGTTCCCATACGCGAACCGTCCCGTCTTCTCCCCCTGAAACGACACGAGTCCCGTCAGGAGTGACCGCTACTGACCGCACTGGAGCAGTATGCCCGAGCAGTTCCCTCGAGCAGTTTTCCGTGGAGACGTCCCACACGCGAATCACGTTCTCCGCGGTTCCCGAGACGATTAGTTTGCCATCCGGCCTGACCGCAAGGTCGTTGGTTACCTCAACCTCTGACAAGAACTCGTGCAGGCATTTGCCGGTATCCAGATCCCATACTCGGATGGTTCGATCCCACCCGGCAGAGACAAGAAATCTCCCGTCGTTCGTTATGCAAACGGAATTGACCTGGCCGCTGTGTCCCCCATAGGTCCTCCGGCACTTTCCGGTTTTGAGGTCCCACAGGCAGACCGAGCCGTCGTAGCTTCCCGCGGCAACTGCTGAACCGAAGGGATCCGTGCTGACCGATTGAACGGAGCGAGAGTAGCGGAGTCCCGGCCATCGTCGGCCGATGCCGCGCGATCCGGAGTCAACTCCGGTGGCCAGAAAATGCCTGAACCTGATCCGCTTCAGTGGGGTTGAAATGGTACCAAACGTCTGTACGCACTCACCTGTCGACAAGCGCCACAGTCGGACTGTATGATCAACTCCTCCAGAGACAACGTACTCTCCGTTCGGGGTCACGGCCAGAGAGTTGACCGCCCCTTCGTGTCCCTCAAGCATCCGAACTTCGCCCCCAGAGGGCAACCGCAGCATTTTGATGGTTCCGCCAAGGCTCCCGGCAAGGACGAATTGACTGTCAGGAGTGACCGCCACACAAGCCGCCCCCGACGGGCGGCCAAGTTCCAGCTTGCTCACACACCGCAGCCAGCTGGTCTGGTTAAATTCTACCGGCGAATCGGGATGACTCCCAGCCAGTAGTCTCTTCTCCTCGATTTCCCTTTCGGGGTAACCCAGGCTCAATAACTGCCGGTAGCATTCTTCGGCGAGAGCGATCTTTCCCTGGGCCATCCTGGCGTCACCCAATGCCAGCCACGCTGTCATTTCTTTGCGAACTGAGGAGTGCTGAAGCGCGCCGTCGATTTCCCGCTCCGCGAGATGGGCCGCCAACCTCTCCAGATGAACGTATCCCAAATAGAGTCTTCCGTACGGATTGGAGTTGCTCATTTGTGAAAGACGTCGCACGACCTGTGCGTCGGTGACCTTGGCTTCCCTCCATTCGATCAAAGATCTGTTATACAGGGCCTCCGCGTGATTGGCATCGAGCCTCACCGCCTCGTCCCAAGCCTGGAAGGCTCGCTTGTGATGCCCCAGTTCCCACAATGAAACGCCTCTGTTGTTGAGCGCGTCAGCTCGGAGCTGTGCCCCACTGGGAACCGCCCTCGGATAGTCACGTCCCGCAGTTGCCTCGAACAAGGCATTAAGCCGTTCCCTCAGCACGGCAACAGACTCAGGTCTTTCGTCCGGCTTTTTCGCCAGGCAGTCCAGAATCAGTTCTGCCATGGATGCAGGTACCGCCTTTTCAAGTGCCCGTGGGTCCGGAACGGAAGCACAAACATGCCGTTCAATTAACACATGAGGTGGCTCGCGGTGTAGGCCATCGTCAAAGGGACGGCGGCCGCATGACAATTCGAAAAGTACTACTCCGAGGGAATAGATGTCCGCCCTCTGATCCACAATTCGCGCGTCCTGCCACATTTCGGGGGCCGCATACTCCGGCGTTCCCATTGTCGAGCCCGTCCTGGTCAAGGTATGCTGAGGTAGCCTGCCATCCGAGAGTGCGGGCGATGGAAGGTCGCCAAACCCTTCTATCTTTACAATCCCGAAGTCGGCCATGGCGAGACGACCATCATAAGCCATAAGCATGTTTGAGGGCTTCACGTCGCGATGAACCAGACCTCTCTCATGAGCGTAGTGCAGGCCATCGCAGGCCTGCACCGTCAGATCGATGATCTTTTCCCACTGGGTGGGCTTGACCCGTCCCTGCTGGACCCATTGCTTCAGACTCCCTCCGTCCATGTAGTCCATGAAAATCCTGGGCAACCCAGCGATTTCCCTGACGTACCAGCACTGCACGATGTTCGGATGAAGCCCGAGATCGACCCAGGTCTGCGCCTCACGAACGAATCGCGCCTTTGCGACTTCGTCTGAGATAAAGGACGACAGTGGGACCTTGACGGCCATTTCGACATTCCATTCCCGGTGATGGACCCGGTAGACCACTCCCATTCCGCCGCGGCCAATAATACCTCTCACCTCGTACTTGCCGTCAACGACGTCTCCAACCTTCCAGTATGTCATATCGAGGTCCGGTTCGACATGGGATCTCATAGGATGGGTCAACGTAGTCTCAGCGGAACGCACATCGTCACTTCCCTTCGATCTTTTGTCCGGTCTGGGTTCGGTTAATTGCGGTTGGCTCTCCAGGTCGTATTCCCCGTCTTGTCCGTCGACAATCTCTTCCATCAAGAGGACATTCAGGTTACCAGGGGCTCTTTCACGTTCTCCCCTGGCCTCAGCCGACGCGAAAGGGAAGTGGATCGGGTAATGTACTTGAGGGCCCGGTGCGAAACCGTACCGATCTTCGGACTCGGCTTGGGCATTGGCTGCGGCTTCCGGATCCGCCCCCACCTTTGCCTGTCTCTCCCATCTGTCAGCCTCTTCTGTGTTCGGTTGGACCCCCACGCCTTGTCGGTACATTTCGCTCAAGCGCCGCTGGGCGACCCTATGACCATGCTCAGCAGCCCTCCGATACCATTTGAATGCCTCTTGATGGTCGAGTGGAACCCCCAAAGCATGTCCGTACATGAATCCCAGACGATTCTCAGCAGCGGCGTAGCCTTGCTCGGCCGAGAGTCGGTACCACTTGACCGCTTCCTCGAGGTCCATTTCCACCCCGGCGCCGGATTGATGAAGACTGCCGAGAACGAACTGGGCCCGCGCATGCCCTTGTTCCGCAGCACTGCCAATCCATTCGGCCCCTCTTTCAAGATCCTTTCTCACCCCTCGGCCACGGCAATACATTATCCCGAGGTTGAAACAAGCGTCGACATGTCCCCTTCCTGCTGCCCTTCGATACCATTTGACAGCCTCACCGTCTTCCCTGCTGCCCTCTTTCCCCTCGCTCAATATCAGACCGAGGCTGTTCTGCGCATCCGGATGACCCTGCCGAGCTGCTTGAAGGAACCAGTTCGCCGCAGCCCTAGGGTCTCGACGCCGAAACAACCCGGCCCCGTCTAGGAGCAGCCGGCCCCACAGGTACGCTGCATCGCGGTCACCTTGCTCTGCCGCCCTAACGAGAGCCCTTTGCCGGCTTTCCAACTCAGACTTGATCTCCAGCACGGTGGCGACGCTGACCTTGACAGACATGCCGGTAGCCGATTCAATTTCCTTCACTGCTTCCGCGTCCGTGGGATCGGCCATGGCCACGTGGAGAGTCCTTCCAACTTCTCCAAACGCAACCGCCATCCACTTGAAAGCCAAGTCAAGAGGAAGCTTCTCTTGTATTTCCAGCGGACAATCATGGGCCTCCAATCGGATGCGTGGAACCCCGGAAACCTCCCTGGCTACATCCGCTACCACCTCGTGAGTAAGCCCGATTATGGCCTCGACCTCGCTGCAGCCGTGTGCCTGCTGATACTCACGGAGCGCATTGATTCGGTCCGTCGGGAGGACTCCCTCACTGAGAAGATGCGCCAATATTCTGCCACTGGAAGATTCTCCTGGAGATGCAGAGCACGATAGGAACCGCGAGGCCATGGGACTGACTGCTTCCTCATCTCTTGAGCCCACTGAGCCCTGAGCTCCCGCCCTCCCCTTGTCGGCCGGGAGCGTCATTGTCTCGAGAGACGACCGGGCTGGCCGGCCGTTCGTTTGGAACATCTCGAAATCCTGCAGAGAATAACGGGCGCTCGCGTCGACGTAATCGATCTTGCAGACGGCCGGTCTGTCAGGGAATTTGCGGTTTTGTGTTCCCGGAAGCCGGAGAACCGCATCGAGGCTCACGTCGGCGTCGCAGTTCAGGACTGAACTGATGGCCTGGAGTACTCGCCGAACCTCCTGGGAATCCTCCGGGTGATAGGGCTCTTTCAGCAGCCAATAGAGGTCTTTACTGTGCCCGGAGTCAACGATGGCGGAGGGCTTGTGCTGAAAGCTTCTGATGGTGTTCGCAGCATCATCCGGACTGTCGAAGACTGTGCTCTTGGGCTCATGCCCCGAATGGCCGATATACATTTCGGCCCATAACGCGGTAAGATATCTTGTCCTTCTTCCTGAAGAAGCCGATAGTTGGATTGGACAGACTCCAAAGAAGAGTTCCGCGTCCTCTTCGAATTCCTCCGTCTCAAGCAGGTCAATATCCGGGAAATAGAACGTGCGCGCCACGCCCGCGAGACGGCTGACCGACTTCACAAGGACGAAGCCATTGAACTTCGAGAGAAAATCGCCGAATAGAGCCTGCAGAAAGCCCCTGCGACTCGTTTGCTCAGTCATGGGACGGTCCTCTCTCAAACCAGGCCGAGACGCTCAATGACTTTGGCGAAAGGGTCCCTTTTCCCTGGCCCGTTCTCATGCGTAATGGGCGGGTATTTCATCGATCCCCCTTAACAACACGAACCGATTCTATCACGTTGACCGTCAACTTGTATAGCAATCTAGAATCCCCACGGGGCAGATATGAAGGCTCCAAGAGCCAGCGCATGAAAGATGAGTGTGTAGACCATCGCGAACCTGAGCACTCTGAACTCTTCTCCTCTTCTTGTGCGATAGACGTACACCGCAACGACAAGTCCGATAAGGGTGAGGAACGTGAAAAGTCCCAGAATCGCGTATGCCCGACAACGCCGGTACAAGATCAGACCGGTAAGCGCTCCGGAGACCACAGCGAAGAAAACTGTCAGCGCAAGTATCAGCAGGGGAGTCCCTTCGACAACTCTCAGTACGTGGAGCTCTCTCGCTATTGCTGGCGGCGGCTTGTCGGAAAACTGCAGATCTTCCGTAAGCGATGCCGCTCGGGAATAAATCATCACGAGCGTGTAGTCCAGGTTCCGCTTTGACAGATCCCCCAGAGCGCCGCCGACATAGTCCTCCGGCGGACGCACATATATGATGTGGTTCTCATCGGGTTTCCTCACCTCCAACTTCGCCTCGCCTCGAACGTGGTGCACGGCATAGGTATCGGTCTCTTTCAAGTAATACGCGGTTGAACGCTTCAAGGGGCCGTATTGCACTTCTGCGAATCCGAGAATATAGAGGTTCGCCCTGATCTTCTCGGCGCCATAGCCGCTGGTCGCTTTGAGCGGGTAGTAGCCATTTGCCGAGGGGAAGCTCACCAAAAGGCAGGGATTGTGAGTAGTGCCTGGTTCGCCCTGCAAATCTTCCTTTCTTTCCGTTTTGCCCCTCTCGTCGCTAGCCGCGATCCAGCCGACGACGAGTACGTACTTCTGCGAAAGGTACTCTCTGAATGACGCGAGCCGCGCTCGTGAGGGATTGAGGCCTTTCCCTTTGAGATACGCTTCAAGTCTCTCAACGGACTCCGCACTTATGATTTCGGCATGAATGCCAAACTTCTCGACCTCCATATGCTTGATCACGTCCGCGGCTGCGCCGAAGCGTAAATGATAATTAACTACATGAGCGAACAGGGCCGGGAACTGAGTCAATGTAGGAACAAGAATGAGCCACTCTGCTACGGTACGCCGGATGGAACTCTGAATGGTACGACCCCGCAGGCGGGGAAAGGAATGTCCGATATCCACGCTCACCGCTTCTGGCCTTCCGGGTACAGGGAACAGCCAGACCGCATTCCTGGCTTCCAGGTCAAGGGCGATCAGCATGTTTTGAATGCCATTCGCGTGCCGGATGATCGCTCGCTGCTCGTACTGCTTCAGCGGTAGGCATGACATCCAGTCAAACGCCATACCGTCACCATGTACCGGATGCGGTGTGATTAGTATAGCGCCGCTGAGGAAGATGAAAAACATCATCACGTCGCCGAGGTCTGGGAATTGAACTCTCATTGGTCTCTCTTCGGTAACAAAGAGGGGAAGCAGGTCCCAATCACCGCACTTGCTGGGACATCAGGGCCTCAAAGCCCGCCGGCTGGAGCATGCAAAGACTTCATTAACACTTGCTTCCTTCGGAATCCTCTTCCTTGCGTTCCCTTACCTGGCCGTTCCACCCGCCCGATGAGTAACACCGGCGCGACTCTTCGAACTCTATCTTGGCCCAGGCAATCTCGAGAAACTCTTCACACTGTATCTCCAAGCGAATATCCCAAGGGGGCCAGGATCACTTGGACTGCCAAGGTTATCAAGATGAAGTAGAGAATAGAGAAGATGACAAGGAAGCTGAAGACTCTTCTTTCGACTGTAATGGACCGCGCACCCGAGGGCTATGACAGTCAAGAGATTCCAGAGTCCCATGCAAGCATATCGGGAAGCCTCACCGTAGAGATACCAGCCTGCGATACCGCCACTGACGTACGATCCGACCACCACTGTCAACACGAGTAGCAAGAGGAAGGGGGCACGGATGAGCAGGTTGGCATACTGCCATGACAAGGGCGTTCTGAGAACAAACTTCAGGTCTCCGGTCAAGTATTGTGGCTGGCACTGGATCATCACTCGAGTATACGCAAGATCTGGTTCTCTAAGACCTTCGATCAGCTTCTTCGGAGCCGTCCGGGCGAGTTCGTCGACTCCATAGGAGCTCAGAGTGAAGGGCCGCACCGAGTAGAACTTCCTGTCTCTCACGTATTTAAACGGTTCATAATCTGTAAAATTCTTACCACTTAATCGTTCCGTTGACGGATCGATCCAGGACATATCTGGAGTCACGTGTCCCAGAATGTGAATGGTAATTCGCATGGTGATTGTAGAGGAAAGACTTCCATAGCCGCTTGTCGGGACAAGGGGGTAGAATCCGGTTTCGGTTGGGAATTCAACGTACAAACAGGGTCGCAGCACCGTCCAGAAATCGTTCGGGACCTTCGAATCATGAAACTTCTCCTTCATCTTCTCCGCAGAGGATATCCACGCAGCCACCAAACAGTACTCTTCTGAGAGGTATCGATGGAAGGTCTTGAGATATTTCTCGGAGACGTCCACCCTGTGTTGTCCGAGATAATCCTTCAGATCCTTCATGGACTCGGCTTTGATCACCTCGGCATGAATTCCCCAACGGTCAACTTCCCCGAATTTGAGGACCGTTGGTTGGCTGGCCCCGTATGGCATGTAATAGGGCAATAAGACAGCAGGCACGATAAAGGGGATCAGCGCCGCCATGGCCCAGGCCGTCGTTGGAACCTTCGCAGCTTCCCAGAACAGTGGGTAGCCTCTGAACACGGGAAATGAGTCAACGAGGTCCACATTGGTACGCTTGGGATCTCCCCGAACAGGGAAGATCCAGATCGCGTTGCCCGAGTATTTCTGGTCGTAACCGTATGGCCGCTCCAGGTTGAGGGCGATGACCATCCTCTCGATGCCCTTCTCGAAGCGGATCGCAGCCCGTTGCTCGTTGTAGTACAGCGGCTGAAACGAGGATCTATCAAAAACCATACCGTCAGCTTTTGCAGACGACGGACAGAGAAGGCGCAATAGGCTGCAGAAAAGGGCAGCTGCGGTCAGAGCACGTCTAAGAACTCGCGTTTTACACTCCTTGCTCCGGGTCGCACCAATTCGAGTGAAAACCAAGATGTTCTCCCTTCTCTTCGGTAAGTCAAGGTATGCGAAATTCCCTTTTCTAGAGTCCAGCCAAAAGACGGTGGAATGCTCAATCCACCTCTCACACCAGGATGAACGGAGCCCAAAAGAAGGGATGATCGTATCCCGCTTCCCTGATCTCTTTCCGGGCCAGCCGCAACGACTCCAGCTTGCTCTTTCCCTCCTTCAGGTGGCGGAAGAAGCTCTCCGTCAGAATGACTGATGATTTCTCCGCAACCGACCAGAGGGTCATCAAGACAGCCTTGGCTCCGGCATACTGGAAGGCTCTCCCCATTCCCATCGTGCCTTCACCGGAGATCCTGGGCCCAAGGCCAGTTTGACACGCGGTGAGCGCAACGACGTCAGAGTTCAGCTTCAGGCCCATGACCTCGCTCATTCGGAGAAAGCCGTCCTGACCTTTGGGCTGGTCGAGGAGCGTCAGCACCAAAACCGGCTCCTGTATGCCGGGCAGGTCCTTTCCGAAATAGCCATGAGTAGCAAAGACTATCGAACCGTACTTGGTCAGCGGCTTTTCGAAGAGGACAGGCTTTGATGCCTTCATTCCCGTATACAGATCTGTCTCTTTGGGGTCGAGTTCTTTCAAAGTCTTCGCCAGTTCTCCGGTCAGAGGCAGTCGGAGAAAGGTCAGTCCCATCTCATTCTTGATGGACAGGAGCTTGTCCTGCATGGATTTCATGAGTGCAACGCGTCTTTGCCGGTTGGCATTAGCGAGGCGGGAGTCTTTGACATCGAACACCGGATCGGCCATCACCATTCTCTTTGGAGCCGCTTTCGTGGCTTTGCCGAAGGTTCTCACGAGCGTGAGAGCGGTGATCGACTGGTAGTAGGATATGGGATTCCGGTCTCCGAAAAATTGGGCACCTTGGACACTCGGGTACTTCCCGCCGCGGACAACCTTTCCGGAATCCTTCAGAACCAGCATCTCGAAAGGCACGACTCCCAGGGAATCGTCCGGTATGACAATGACAGGAATGCCTTCAGGCAGGTCGGAGAGCATGTCCGAGAGGAGCAGATCGGAGAGCTTCTTGCCACACGCGAAATCAAAGGATTTGAGTTTTTTGACGAAATACCTTTCGCTCACCTCCAACGGTTCTCTGAACTTCCGAACCAGTTTATCCAGTCCCTTCCTCGGGATCGGCTTGAAGAGTGCCTTGACGAGTTCCTTGCCCTTGGTCAGATAGACGAGTACGCCGGAATCCGTCACATCGTATGAGAGAGTCCACTCATTGTCGTTGAGGGCTGTCTGAGAGAGATCCATCGGTTCCGGGTACTTGGTTGCTGCAAAGAGGGGATACTTGCTACGGAGCATCTTGATGTGGGCCTGGAGTTTGGCCTCCAGCTCCTTGATCTGAGGTTCGAGGGCTTCTATGGTGAGTTTGTTCTTCTTTTCATACGCCTTCTGTCGCTGTTTCTTTAGGGCAGCGAGTTGATCGGTGATAGCCTGGTCTTGCTTCAAGATCTTAGGAGGAACATCGAATTGCTGGCCTTCTGCTTGCCTCGAAATAGTCTCGGCAAAGACTCTTGCTTTGGTGTACTCTGATCCCTTCAGGGCTTCTTTGCGCTTCTTCATCCGCATCAGAACCCGAGCCAGACCCTCATACGGGACTGTCCTGAGAAAGCCATTGATTGTTACGTCAAAGAATTTCTCGCGCTGGTTTGCGGTGACGCTTGTCCGCAGCTCCTCGGTAAATGCCACAGCCTTCTTGAAGAATTCAGCGGCCGATCTATTGTCGCCGATTCCCTCATATGCCATTCCCAGCCCGGTGTACGCAGTGAATAGATCGTCGGCCCGCCGAGCGGTTTCGGAGAATGCGAGAAGCGCTTCGTACTCACTCTTTGCCTCATCATATTTCCTTTGAAGAAGATAAAATCTCCCCAGCGTAGCCGGGTATCCCACATCACGGACCAGCGGTGCCGCATTGACCAGGTTGCCTTCGTCCATATGCAGATGGCCAACTAGGTTCTTCGGTCCCTTTACGGAAACCTTCATCTGCCGCCAAATAGTAAGCGCCTGCCGTATGTGCGCCATCGCCGTGCCCCTGTCTCCTCGATGCAGATAGACCAATGCCAGGTTGTTAAGTGCGCCGGCCTCGTCCAGACGATTGCCCAACTCTCGGTGGATTACCAGGCATTTGTTGTAGAAATCCAAGGCCTTGTCATACTGACCCCAGTCTGCAAAGATCAGGCCCAGGTTGTTCAAGGTCTTCCCTTCACCCCGCCGATCCTTCAGTTCTCTGCGGATTGCCAGAGACTGTTCATAGTAGTTCGCTGCCTTTTCGTATCGGCCCCAATAGTAGTTCAAGTTTCCCAGGCCGTTCAACGCCAATCCCTCGGTATGGCGACATCTGATTTCCCGACTAACTGCTAAAGCCTTCTCATAGTAGGAGTTGGCCGTTGCGTAACGTCCCCAATCCCAGTACACGTGCCCAAGGTTGCACAACGCGTTTGCTTCGCCCCGACGGTCATTCTTCTCACGGTCCAGTGTCAGGGCCTTCTCGTAATAGGGTACTGCGTTTTCGTGTTGGCCCCATCTAGTGTACAGAATTCCCAAGCCGTTCAGGATTTCTCCTTCGGAGTCTCGATCTCCGATTGCTTGACAGACTGCCAGGGCTTGCTCCTAATAGGCCATTGCCTTGACGTAATTGCCTTGATCTGCATGGATTGAGCCCAGGCGCGTGAGGGTGTCCCTTTCGCCCTGCCGATCCTTCAGCTCTCGCCAGATCACCAGCGACTCACGGTAATAGGTATCTGCCTTGTCTGCTAGACCCTGATTCAAACGGACCGTGCCAAGGTTTCTCAGAGCTACTCCTTCGAGTTTCCTGTTACTCACCTCGCGGGATATGGTCAGACATCGCAGGTAATTGTGAACTGAGTCGTCATACTGTTTCCGCCCGAGATAGAGCGTCCCCAAGTTGTTTGCGACCATTGCCGTTCCCTGTTTCAGGCCGGCCTTTTCAAATGCCTCCAAAGCGTCCTCATATTTACGAATCGCTTTCTTGAGCTGTACCTCCGTTCGAGCCGTCTTGTGAAGCTGCAATGCCTCATTGAACAGCCGTACCGCCTCCTCGTCGTTCCGGGCTGAACCCGGAGCCGGCGGCAGACCGAGGACCAAACCAATGACGCTCAGTAGGATCAGATATCTCATTGAATGACCACCGTGAACGAAGTTGGAATGCACCGCTTGAAAACCACTTCCCCCTTTGAGAAGAGCAAAACCGATGAAAGACGGGCGACGATCTACATTCCTCCGTTAAATCCTCGCCACCGTCATTGGACGGCACGGGCTTTTCGGTAGAACTCCTTGGCCTCGGTGTCTTTGCCCCAGGAGGAGTAGGTATCTCCCAAGTTCTCCAGGATCTGTCGTTCCTGTTTCCGATCCTGAAGCTCACGCGCAATCTCCAGGGATTCGCTATAGAATTCTACGGCCTGGGCATGTTTGCCCCAGATGGTGTAAACATTGCCCAGCATCCTCAGTGACTCTCCCTCTCCTCTCCTGTCCAATAGCGCACGATCAATGTCGACAGCCTTTCGGTAATATGCTGCGGCCTCGTCGTACCGGCCGAGGGTTGTGTAAACGCCGCCCAGGTTGAACAGCGCCCTCCCTTCTCCTCTGCTGTCTTTGAGCTCCCGGGCCAGAGCAAGGGCCTTATTGAAGAATTCCGAGGCCTTCGTATGCTGATTGGAAACGTCGTATGCTATGGCCAACTCGTTGAGCGCATGCCGCTCTGCTCTTCTATCCTGCAATTCCTGAGCGAGGGCAACCGCTGCACTGCACAATTCCAAGGCTTTGTCATACTGACCGCAGAAGCGATAGGTCTTTCCCAGGGCCAGCTCCACGGCCATGACTCCCCTCTTGAAATCAAGCTCCTTGAATATCTTCAGCGCCCTCTCGTGCTTCTGAATCGCAATTTCGAACTCTACTTTCGACTTCGCTTTGAACTGAAGCTGTGCCGCTTCCCTAAACAGTCGTATCCCTTCCTCCTTCGTCTGTCCCAACGCCATAGACGGAAGAAGCGTCACGAGCAAGCTCAAGATCGCCACCAAGATCAGTATCTTCTTCATGGCTTGTCCCCCATTTGGATTGTGGGTGCTGGTTGATTGGTGAAAGGTATCTGACACTATGATCGCCGAAAGTGCCTGGAAATTCAAGAGGCGCTTGGGAGGCGTGTCGGAATATCAGGATTGCCGCAGTGGAAGGCCTGTTCTCAGCGACCATACGGGATGACCGGATACAAGTGGCCCGGAGGAGAACAATTCTTAGCATGGAATGCCTGGGCGCCCGAGTGGGGGCCCGCCGTGTTCAAAATCCGGCATTTTGGGCCCCCGAACAGGCCCCCACGGGGTTTGGGGAAATCAGGAAATTGACGCTATCAGGGCTGCTTTCGTGTCAATACCATCCTCAAGATCACGACCCTCTCACGGCGGAGACACTGTGAGCTGTCAGACCTCTTGGAGAAAGTCCCAGCCAAACCGCTGAGTTTGGGTGACGGAAAGATATCCAAGACAAAGACGGGTTGGCATAGTGGTGGGCATGAACTGTTTGGTCGGGCGGCTTGGGCCTGTTATCGACAATCTCCGGTCCTGTACACCACTTGTACACCATTTGAAGGCTCGACAGGGATCGGAAAGGACTGAAATGTCCTGAGAGGAATTGAAATCGTGGAGGTTTCTCGACAAGCTCTTGATTTGTTTAGGGCCTGCATTGGCCTGTCACGCCGGGGGTCATTTAACTGCAATCCCGTCTCGTCTGGTTTGGGCTCTGATAGTCTTTCATACAAACCTCCCAGAATCAGAACTCTTGCATCATCTGGGAGGTTTCCCTCTAATGCCTCGCACGGTCAAACCTTGGCGAGTCGCCCCGGCAAAGCCGGGGGCTTACCATTGCTTTGGCTAACGTGCCTAGTCGTTTACTTTTTCCCAGATGACCGAGTAACCTTGACCTCTGCCCACGCACATGGTCGTCAAGCCGTAACGAGCTTCGGGATTCTCCCTAAAAAGCTCGCCAAGAAACGCAACCAACCGCGGTCCGGAAGCAGCAAGGGGATGACCGTACGCGATAGCGCCTCCCCATTTGTTCACCTTCGGATCATTCCACTCCAACCCGAGCCGGTCAAGACAGTACAGGCATTGAACCGCGAACGCCTCATTCATCTCTATAATGTCGAGGTCTTCCACGGTGAGGCCAGCTTTTGCCAAAGCTTTCTCGGTCGCGGGCACGGGCGCGGTCCCCATGATCGTGGGATCGACTCCGGCCACTCCCGTGGAAACCCACCGCATGCATGGCTCGAGACCGCACTCGGAAGCCAGTTTCTCGCTCATGAGAATCACCGCGGACGCTCCGTCGTTCAAACCCGACGCGTTGCCCGCGGTCACGTTGCCATTCTCTTTGAAAGGTGTTCTGAGGCTGCTTAACGTCTCGATGGTGGTTCCGAACCTCGGGTGCTGGTCCTGGTCCGCAACGGTCATGGATCCGTCCGCGGTTTCCACCGACACGGGCACGAGCATGGGATCGATCTTGCCCGCGGTTATGGCTTCTTCGGCCTTCCTCTGGGACTCACACGCGTACCGGTCGGCCATCTCCCTCGTGAATTCGGGAAACCGCTCGTGAATGTTTTCCGCGGTCATGCCCATGTTGAATGC
The DNA here is from genome assembly GCA_964497585.1 of uncultured Syntrophaceae bacterium. GTDB lineage: Bacteria > Desulfobacterota > Desulfomonilia > Desulfomonilales > Desulfomonilaceae > CAZCDS01. The sequence goes on along the minus strand of CAZCDS010000044.1, from coordinate 31,481 downwards.
GGACGGCCCTCCAAGCGCCTCTTCCGCTCGCGGATGGAGGTCACGCATGAACCCCATTGGGAGGTGGCCCATATGCTCGACTCCCCCGGCAATGATGCAGTCCGCCATTCCCGCCGCGATGAAGGTGACGCCGAACCCGATCGCGGTGAGACCACCCGCGCACATCCGGTCAATGGAACAGCCGGGAACTTCGTGCCCCATGTCCGCGAGCATAGTTGCCACACGTCCGAGTGTTCCGCCCTGTTCCTTGATCTGCGCAGTCACTCCCCAGATGCTGTCGTCGATGAGATCCGGAGTGACCTCAGGGTTTCGCTCGAGCAGGCCTTTGATTACCGCGACCACGAGATCTTCGGCCCTGGTATTCCAGAAAAGACCTTTTTCTCCGGCCTTCCCGAAGGGTGTTCGCACCGCGTCGACGACCACTACTTCACCCAGTTCTCTCCTCATGTCTTTTCGGCTCCTTACTTTGTATTGACGAATTGGCCCAACCCCATTTTCACGCGGATCGTTCACCCCACTGCGGATCTCTTCATTGCGTGCAGTGAAATCCCGGCACGTGTATCAGCTTGCCCGAATTTGTGGGATGCGAGGAGGCAGTCGCCGTCCTACTGACATTTGTATACGGGTTTCCGCTTCTCGATGAATGAGCGTGCCCCCTCTTTCATGTCTTCGGTCGTAGTGAGAGCTGCCCACAGGTCGGACTCCACTTCCAACGCGGGTTCGAGGCTGAGATCCCTGTTTTCATTCAGTACCTTCTTCGCGCTCGCCACAGCCAGCGGACCCCTGCGTTTGATTTTTGCAGCAAGCTCCATGGCCGCCTCTACCGCCTGACCCGTGGGCGTTACTTTCTCCACGAGCCCCAGGGCGAGCGCTGTGGATGCGTCAACCATGTCTCCCGAGTAAATGAGTTCCTTGAGCCTGCCGAGGGGAACCTGATACTGGGCTCTCCTTGTGCCGCCGTTTCCGGGGAATACCGAGAGCTTTACCTCTGGAAACCCGAGCTGGGCAGTCTCGTCTGCGTACCGCACATCGCAACAGAGGGCCAACTCTAGTCCTCCGCCGAGACAGTAGCCGTGAATCGCTGCAATGACGGGCCACGGTAAAGTTTCGACCATCCGATAAATCTCATGGCTCCGGATGAGTCGTCTCTTTGCGGACTCGGGATCAAGTTCGGGAAAGCTCCTTATGTCGGCACCGGCAGCGAAAGCCTTTTGACCGGCACCCATCAGGATCACGGCACGTATCTCTTGTCTGCGCTGCTCCAGCTCGCCGAACACGGAGCCGAGAGCTTCCTTGGTGGGAACGTCAAAGGCATTCATCCGAGGATGGTCGATCACTGCCACCGCCACCTGATCTTCTATCTCGTAGTACGCGAGTCCTTTACTCATCTGTCCCTGCCTGTTCAACGGGATATTGGCCAGTCATGTAATCCTCCCAACCTGACCGTAGCACATGGTTGATTCACTGCCGAAGAAGATCTCTGGCAATGACGATTCGCTGGATCTCGCTAGTGCCCTCAAATATTCGGTACAGCCGAAGGTCCCTGAAGTACATCTGTATGGGCATCTCTTCCATGTATCCCATGCCTCCGAATATCTGGATCGCTTTGTCCGCTACACGGCTCCCCATCTCCGTACAGAATAATTTGACCATAGAAGCTTCACGGGTTGTCTTTCGTCCCTGGTCCCTCAGCCAGCACGCGTGGTACAACATGCTACGAGCCGCGAAGATTTCAGTGGCCATATCCGCAAGCATGGCCTGAATCATCTGGAACTGGCCGATAGGTTTGCCGAATTGAACCCGTTGATTCGCGTACTCCGTGCACAGGTCCAGAAGCTTCTGGGACGCGCCGAGGGCCGCGGCGCCCATCGTGAGTCGCCCTTTGTCAAGTACTTTCATCGCGGTCTTGAACCCTTGGCCGACCATGGATTCCCCTCCGATCACGTTCTCTCTCGGTACTCGGCAGTTGTCAAAGATCAGCTCGCACGTGTTGGAGCCTCTCAAACCAAGCTTCTTGTCGATGGACCCCACAAGAAAACCCGGAAAACCTTTTTCTACCAAGAACGCGGTGATGCCTCCTCGTGAGGTCTTGGATTTGTCTGTAACGGCCATGGTCGTTACCAACTGAGCGATGTCCCCGTTGGTGATAAAGTGTTTTCTACCGTTGAGTACCCAGTGATCTCCGTCCCGCCGCGCCTCTGTTTTGATGTTGGCGGCGTCGGATCCCGCTTCAGGCTCGCTAAGGGCAAATGCTGATGTCCATTCGCCGCAGGCTATCCTGGGCAAATATTTCCTTTTTTGCTCTTCCGCGCCGTCGATGACGATCCCCGCGGTCCCGATGCCGTTGCTCGTCCCGATCCTCGACCTGAACGCCGCGTTGGTTTTTGTCAGCTCTTCGTACACAAGCACTTCACCGAACGTGCTCAGGCCCAAACCGCCGTATTCTTCCGGGATCGAAAGGCCAAACAGCCCGAGCTCCCGCATTCTGTCCACGACTCCTTCAGGTATCCGTCCCTCCTCCTCCACCTGCCTCCCAATCGGTTCCAGCTCCTTCTCGACAAATCTTCTTACGGAGTCCCTCATAATGTTCAGTTCTTCAGGAATGGTGAAATCCATTCTATAAACTCCTGCCTACAAGTCATTCCTCTGCCAGTCACTTTCTCGTGAACCGACTTCAATGAAAGTCGATCCTCATACGGGCTGCACGTGCCTCTACACTGGCCTGTTTCCTTGCTTTCGTGCCGGACGAGGACTCACTCGGTTGCCTATGGTTCTCCCCAATTCGAGCGCTCGGATTATTGTCTCTCTGGTCTTTCTCGGATCGATGATGTCGTCGAAAAACCCCCATCTAAGGTTGGATGCGGTCTTGATCGGATCGACATATTGCTCGAAGTATTCCTTTTTCTTCTCTTCAGCGAACGCCAATCGCTCCTCCGAAGTTGGCAGCTCTTTGATATGGCGGTCATAAATGATTGCTATTGCGCCGTCTGCGCCCATGGGCGCATACTCCCCGGTAGGCCATACGTATACAAAATCTGCTGCCTGGGGTTTTGCGCAGAATATGGGGAGTGTTCCTCCATAAGCCTTGCGAACGAGGACACATACCCTGGGCACCGTAGCGCAGTTCGTGGTGTGCAACAGCTTTGTGGCATGCCTAATGACGCCACTTCTCTCCCAGTCATCTCCTACGGTGATCGCTGGGGTGTCTACCAAGTAGACTAGAGGGATATTAAAGCAATCACAAAATGTTATGAACCTCGAGACCTTGTCGCATGAATCGGGTTCTAGACATCCGGCCAGGTATGCCGGGTTGCCCGCATAGATTCCGCACGAGTGTCCGTCAAAGCGAGCGAATCCCACGATAGCGCTCTTGGCATATCCTTCCATAATTTCCAGAAACTCGCCCTGGTCCGCGATGAGCTCAATGACATCGTGCATATCGTACGTTCTTCTAGGGTCATCGGGAAGGACGTCGAGCAACCTCTCCTCCCTGCGCTTCGGATCATCATCCGTCTGGACGTGAGGAGGTTTCTCTTGCCAGTTTGCCGGCAAGTAGCTCAGCAGTTTCTTGGCAAAGTCTATGGCCTCCTGGTCATCTTCCGCTGCGTAATGGCAACTTCCGGTGAATTTCATGTGATAATCCGCGCCGCCTATTGCGCTGATATCCTCCTGAGTGAGTGCCGCAGTAGCTCTGGGACCTCCCAGCCACATGCTGGTTCCCTCACTCCTGGTCATAATAATAAAATCGGTCAGGAGAGGAGAGTATGCCTGACCTGCCGCGCAACCACCGCAGATGACCGTTATTTGAGGAATCACTCCTGAATAGTTGCTCTGCAGCCAGAAGGTCTCGAAATATCCCTTGAGGCATGGTGCGGCTTCTTGTAGCCTTGCTCCAGAAGAATCTATGAAGCCGACAATAGGGACTCCCGCCGCTCCTGCCAGCTTGGTGACGTCGGCTATCTTGATCTGGTGGCCTTCCCCGCTGGAGCCAGCAAGCACCGAATAGTCGGTCGCATATGCGCAGACCCTTCTACCGTTCACCAGTCCGAATCCCGTTATGACACCGTCGGCCGGAGTATAGTACTCTTGCATGCCGAGGCCTTTGATTTGGCTCTCACCGAAGATTCCGTGTTCCACGAATGTGTCTTCGTCGAAGAAGTGTTGGATACGCTCCCGAGCAGTGAGATTGCCCCGTGCGCGGAGTTTGTCAAGGAGCTTCTTACTCCCCATTTCCCGTATCTTTTCTCGTTTCTTCTCAACTATTTCCAGTCTGGTTCGCACATTTTCCACGTACGGTCTGAAAGAGATGCCCCTTCCTTTACTCTTGGCCGCCTTCTTTTTGGCCTGAACCACCTCTTTGGTTGTTTCTATGGACGGTCTCTTTTCGTCTTTGGTATTCCCTGCCAACTTCTTCCTCCTTCTCTGAAAGCGCAGACAAACGGGTTGGACCGCAGTTCGGCAAAAGCCATTAAGGACTCATCCGAAGCGTCTCCCCGTTTACCTTCCGCGTTCGAACGTATCTAAGAAGCGGGTGTTTATGTCTCCTGAAATAAAGTCCTTGTTTGCCATCACCATCTCGTGAAAGGGCACGGTGACCTTGATTCCATCAATCTGGAATTCTTCAAGCGCCCTCCGCATTCTTTTGATAGCCATAGTCCTGTTGGCGGCCCAGACGACCAATTTGCAGATCAATGAATCGTAGAACGGCGGAACCTCGTACTTGTCGTACAAATGGGTATCAACTCGGACTCCCGGACCGCTGGGAAGGATGAGTTTGTTTATGGTACCGGGACACGGCATGAAGTTGTCGTCCGGGTCCTCAGCGTTAATACGGCACTCCATAGACCAGCCGTTCAACCTAATATCATCCTGTCTAAGGTCCAATTCCTCGCCCGCGGCGATGAGGATTTGCCGCTGAATGAGATCCTCTCCAGTGACCATTTCGGTTACCGGATGTTCCACCTGAATGCGGGAATTGATTTCCAGGAAGTAGAAATTCTTTTGCTTGTCTAGGAGAAACTCTACGGTTCCCGCGTTGACGTATTTCGCTGCCCGGGCCACCTCGATCGCAGCGCCACCCATCCTGTGCCGCAATTCGTTGTCAACGAATGGCGAAGGGGACTCTTCTATGAGTTTTTGATGACGCTTCTGAACGCTACACTCCCTTTCTCCCAAATGGACGTAATTGCCGTATTTGTCTCCAAGAATTTGAATTTCGATGTGCCTAGGCTTCTCCAGGTATTTTTCCAGATATACGTCAGGATTGGCGAACGCGACACGAGCCTCGCCCGACGCCATCTTTAGCCCGTCCCCAAGCTCGGACTCGTTATTCACGATCCTGATGCCTCTCCCGCCTCCGCCACCCGCGGCCTTGATCATGACGGGATAGCCTACTTCTCGCGCAACATGTGAGGCTTGGACTTCGGACACCACAACGCCGGCGCTTCCGGGAATCACTGGGACACCGAGATCGCTCACGGTCTTGCGGGCGGTGGATTTATCGCCTGCCTTGGCAATGGTTTCGTGGGAGGGACCTATGAAGACGAGTCCGTTTTCCTGGCACGCGCGTGCGAACGATGCGTTCTCTGCCAAGAATCCGTACCCTGGATGAACTGCCTCGGCTCCCGTCTTCTTGGCTGCTTCCAGTATATTATCTATGTTGAGATAGCTCTTCTTGCTGAGCGGTTTTCCTATATTGACAGCCTCGTCAGCATATCTCACAGGGAGGCTTTCCCTGTCTGCGTCCGAATAGACTGCTACCGCCCGAATTCCCATCTCTTTACACGCGCGAATTATCCTCAGGCTGATTTCACCCCTGTTGGCTACAAGTAGCTTTTCGAACATCGGATTCTGATCCTCTCGGTCCGCTTTCGCAGGACGCCTCTTCCAACAGGCCAATGCATCCCACCCAAAGAATTTGAAATCACTTCAAGTAGCAAAGGGCAACCGCCTTTCATTCGATCTCCACTTCCATCAAATCCTGGTGTCTGGTGACGGGATCTTCGTCTTCCAGGAGTATTTTTGTCACTATGCCGGAGTAATCACTCCGCAGTTCGGTGAAGACTTTCATCGATTCGATAATGCACAAGACTTCTCCCACTGCCACCTTTTGACCCTCTTCCACAAAAGGGGGAGACTCAGGTGACGGAGCTGCATAAAATGTCCCACTCAAAGGCGCTACGATCATAATCCGTTTGCCGCTCATTCGACTATTCCTCTGCCGCATCGGTCCATAATGGTTTGCGCTTTTCCATGAACGCCCTAATACCCTCTTTGGAATCGGGCGTGTTGCTAACCAATACGGCCATGTCCCGCAGGTAACTCACGGCCTTGTGGTATTCCATGTCCACCGAATTGTGAAAAGCCTCTAAGCCGATTCTCAGAATGCTCGGGCTTTTGGACTTGAGTTTTTCGCACAACTCCAAGACATATCCTCGGAGTTCGTTACGGGGAACCGCTCTGGTGACCATTCCTATTCTTTCAGCCTCCTTACCGTCAATCGCTTGGCCAAGGCAAATAAACTCCAGCGCCCTCTTCCTCCCAACAGTCCGGAACAGTATGGCCATGACCATCATAGGCCAGACCCCCACATTGATCTCCGGGCACGCGAGAAGAGCATCGTCCGCTGCCACGCTGAACGTGGGAAGCATGGCGAGCCCACATCCGCCTCCCATAGCGTACCCGTTTATCATTGCGATGGATGGCTTCGTGACCTGCTGAAAGACTCTACAGATCCTGGCATACGCGTCCAGGTGTCTCTTACCGGCCAGAATCGATGGCTGTTCAAACTCATCCAAACTAGCGCCCGCGCAGAAGGCCTTGTCCCCTGAGCCGGTCACGACGATGACATTTACCTGGTCGTCTTCGCCAGCCTCCTCAACGCACTGTGCGAGCCGAACCATGGTCCGGTAGCTGAGTCTGTTCGACTTTTCCGGCTCGTTGAGCGTGAGCCAGGCAATCCCGTCTTCGATGTGGTAAAGGATTGGGGCTTGCATCCTAACACCCGTACTTTCTCAGAATATCTTCCGAGACTTCCTGGGCCTCTCGGATCAAGGCTTCATCCACACGCAGAGGCAATCTGAGCAGAGCGGTACACATTGACTTGCCGGTCTGGTCGAATCTGAGGGTGCAGGTGGCTCCACCTCCCAGTGACCGTCTGACCACGACCTGAACACTGTTGAGGTTTGGCATCAGATAGATTTCCGCGTCTCCCTTCACCATTCCCTTGAAATGATTCTTGATTCTCTCTGGCGTCAATTCCCGGGCGAGAAACTCGTATATGTTCCTGCTCTTGGCCATGACGCCGATGTTGCAGACGTCGCCTTTGTCTCCTGATCTGGCGAAAGCCAGGTCATTGAGCAGCACCTGTTTCATTAGCCTTTTACCTCCATCAATCGGCTCTCCGCCCTGACTGCGTCTCTCGGAACCAGCGACGGCCAGAGCGCGACCACTCCGCGGACGTTCAGAGGAACTCCGAAGCTGGCGCCTATCGGTCCCATGGTCCAAAGGTGCGTCGCTTCACGTCGAACGACCTCGGCTTCCTCCCGTGTCTTGGTCTTTCCTGCAATCCTCAGCCCCACCTCATTGTAATCCATGTCCTTCACGGGCGCGGCTTCTCCGTGCAACATGTTCACTCCCACCAGGTCGATGCGAAAGTCATCGAACCGAACACCGAGCACCCTGAATCGCTCCCTCACCCATTTCTCAGCCCACTGGGCTTTTTCGAGAGCGTTAGGCCAGGGAAAGAAAGCCAGACCTTCTCCGATGTACCCGTCCCTGAAACCTATGCAGACCTTGAGAGTGTCGGGTCGGGCTCTACCGGTCATGTTCGTCACCTTGACACGGTTTCTCCCCTGTTCCTCGAGCTGGAGCGCTGTGAAATCAGCTATGCCGTCTGGCATCACGTAGTTTGTGGGATCGTGGACTTCGTACAGGAGATGCTCTTTGACGGTCCAAGAGTTTACAATGCCTCCGCTGCCCCTCGTTTTCGTTATGAACGCGTCGCCGTTCTCATCAACCTCCGCTATGGGGTACCCTATCTCCCACGGCCTCTCCGAAACCCGCCACATGTTTGACATGCCGCCCGTCACACATGCGGAGCATTCAATGATATGCCCGATAGTGACCGCGGCCGCAATGCGTTCGACGTACTCGGGAGCAAAGCTCCATCCGAATTCGTGCATGAGCGGTCCAACGTACAGGGCGTTGTCCGACACACGGCCGGCTATGATCATGTCCGCTCCATTTTGCAGTTCCTTGATAATAAGATCGGCTCCGATGTAGGCGTTCGCTGCAACGATCCGATCGCGTATTCGGTCGATATCCTCCTCCCCCGTATCCAGATTCCGGAACTTCCAACCTTGAGCCCTGACCTCATCCAGATAGGGCAGGATGTCGTCTCCATAAACTACTCCTATCTTGAGGGGACCCAATTTTAGATCCTCGATGACTTTTTCCACTGCCAAAGCAGCCTGGAGCGGGTTTGCTCCCCCCGCGTTGGTCACTATCTTGATGCCTTTGGGCACCGTGACCGGCAGCATTCTTTTCATCCAGGGGATGATGTCGGGAATGAACCCCTGTTGAGGATTCTTTGCCCTCATCCGGTTCAACAACGCCATGGTCAATTCTGCAAGGTGGTCAAAGCCGATGTAGTGGACGTCACTACGTTCCGCCAATTCTACGGCGGGCTCCAGCATGTCGCCCCAATAAGCCGAGCCTGATCCGATGTTGACTCTTTTCATCCTGTTTCCGCCTCCTTTGCGTTCGGAGATAAGTTGCGGTTCACCGGGCCGGTCAAAATCATCCTTTTCAAAGCCTGCATTCCATTATTTAATGGTCATCGTGATTACCGCGAACAAAACATCTCTCCGTATCTTGCTAGTCCAACCGCTGATCAAAGAAACCTGGTTTGAACTTTTCCACAAGAGCCCTGGCAGTACCTTCCGATATGTTGTGCTTCGCCGTCTCGGACAGGTCCGTGTTCGGGATACACGCGTAGATCTTTTCCAGACTGTTCATAGCCACGGGGTAGTCCGAGCCCATCATGACTCGGTCGCTCCGCGCTTCCAATCGTTCAAGGGGATAGTTGAAAAAGACCTCATAGGTTCGTTCAGCCTCTTTTTCTACGAGAAAGCCCTCGAACCTGTTTCCCGTGCCCACGGGTTCTCGATAGTCCGAAAAGACGTTCGTCAGGTCAAGATAAACGTTTTCGTTCGTCTCCAGGAGTTTGAAAGCCTCATCGAATCGGGGATAGAACATATGGCACAACACCACCGTCAACCCCGGGTACCTTCGTAAGAGTTCCTGCATTTCTTCAGGCGTCATTTGGTCGCCGTAGAAGCGGTCGAACCCCGTGTGGAAGGCAATGGGCCGGTTGAGCAGTTCCATGGTGCGGTATACTTCGTTCATTCGCTTTTCGAGAATATGAAATTTTTGTACGAACGGATGGAACTTGAGACCGATGAGGTCCAGATCCAGGATCGCTCTCCGTACGATCTCTTCTTTGTGGGTGTTTGCCGGGTGAACCGAACCGAAGCAGACGGCGTTCTTGATTCGTTGAGAAAGTTGGTGATTGAACCGGTTCAATGGCTCCGATTCCTCAGGATCAAGAGGGTAGACGTAGTTGAAGAAGTAAGAGATTCCACATTCCCGCAGCCTGGTCACAATCTGGGATTCACTAACAGTCTCCCCCACTGTGAGCCAGGGAATGTATCTCTTGAGCCACCGAACGGCCTTCACGCTGCGATATTGAGGAAAAATATGTATGTGAGCGTCGATCATCGTATATTTGATTCCCTTAATAGGATCTTGGCAATCCCATTTCCATTGCAACGAAGTTCTTGATCATTTCGTTGGTTATAGGAGCTACCAGAAACAGCTCGGCATCCCGGAAAAAGCGTTGCATATCGTATTCCATCATGTACCCGTAGCCTCCAAGAATACGCATCCCGGCTAGGGCGGCCTTGAATCCTGCCTCCGATGCGGCCAGCTTTGCCATTGCAGTCTCTTTGGCGCATTTTTCGCTGTGTGACTGCATCCACGCGGCCTTGTAGGTGATCAGTCGAGCCATCTCCAATTCAGTAGCTGACTCGACAAGATAGTTCTGAATCGCTTGAAAGCTGCTGATGGGTCGTGAAAAGGCCTCTCGTTCCTGCGCATATTTGTACGCGTAGTCGAAGGCCGCCTGGCCGATGCCGAGTGAGACAGCAGCAAGTGCAACTCGCTCATTGTTCAGGGTATTGGTGAGCGGACGCCAGCACCGATGTTCTTCTCCCATGAGATTCTCTTCCGGTACTTCCACGTCGTTGAAGAAGATTTCGTTGCTGCCGGTGGCTCGAATCCCGAGCTTCTTCAGGGGACGTATGTCGATGCCGGGGCTCTTTGCGTCGATAATGAGAACTGAAACTCCATCCGACTTCTTGGCGGGGTTTTTTTTTGTCCTGACAGCGGTAATGAGATAGTCGGCCACATGAGCACCAGTAATAAATGTCTTCTGCCCGTTCACGATGTACCGTCCGTCTTTCCGGAGGGCAACCGTGCGGAGGTTAGCAAGTATATCCGTCCCTCCGCCCGGCTCGGTGAGGGCCAGTGAAAACATAAGATCCCCGGAAATGAGTTTTGGGAGCATTGTCTGCTTCTGCTGCTCCGTCCCGAAATACTCCAGGGACTTCCCGCCAAAACAGGTTGAAAGAAAGTATGTCAAGCCGATAGCAGCCGAAGCCTTGCTCAACTCCTCGATGATAATCACTTCATCGATCGTGTTCCCGCCCAGTCCGCCGTATTTCGAGGGAAAGGGTAGCCCCATGAGGCCCAGATCAGCCATTTTGCGGTACAGCTCATGCGGAAACGTTTCAGTCTCATCGATCTCGCGGGCAAAGTCAGTCGAACACTCTTTCGCGACAAATTTTCTCAGAGTATCCACTAACATACGGCGCTCTTCGTTCATCCCAAAATCCATCAGTTCCTCCGCGACTCCATCTCTGCGAGCATCGTACGGACTCTACCCGAGCCATCTCTTGCGTCTCTTGTAGTGCTTCACTTCTCTATAGCTCTTTCTCTGTCCTAGTTCGCCGAGACCCATGTAAAACTCCTTGACGTCCTCATTTTCCATGAGCTGCCGGGCTGTGCCGTCGAGCACCACGCGGCCGTTCTCCATCACGTATCCGTACCGAGCTATGGTGAGAGCCACCCGAACGTTCTGTTCCACAACCAGAATGGAAGTTCTCGATTCCTCGTTGAATCTTCTCATGATGTCGAAGATCTCTTCTACGAGTATTGGGGAGAGTCCCAAAGAGGCTTCGTCAAGTAACATAAGACCCGGCCGAGCCATCATAGCCCTTCCCACAACCATCATCTGTTGTTCGCCGCCGGAGAGGTATCCGCTGACGCGCTTCCTCAGTGCTATGAGCCTAGGGAAATAACTATAGACCATTTCTATATCGCGCTGAATACCCGCTTTGTCTGAACGCATGTTTGCGCCCACAATCAAGTTCTCTTCGACCGTGAGGTGTTCGAAAATGGCCCTTCCTTCCTTGACCTGGATTATGCCCGATCGCGCAGTCTTTTCCGGATTCCGGTTCTCTATCCGCACTCCGTTCCATTCGATGCTTCCGCTGGTGACCTTCCCTAATTCTGTTTCCAGGAGGCCGGAAACTGCCTTGAGGGTCGTTGATTTGCCAGCGCCGTTCCCTCCCAGAAGGGCGACAATAGTACCGTCCGGTACCTCCAGCGATACTCCTTTCAGTACTTGAATCACGTCGCTGTAAATCACTTCAATGTTGTTGATGACCAGCAATTCACGGCCTCCTGTGTGCCGGAGAGTAGGCCGAGCGGCCTCGTCTCCGGCAATTGTGGATCCAAGAGCCAATACTACTTGGTACCGGAGCGCTGCTCGGATTTTGAAGCTTTTCCCACAATCCAGGGGGCCAGCTTGAGAAACGCGGGCGGTTCGGGTATCCAATCGCTTGCAGGCACTATCTCTCCATTCTTGACGGTGTAAATGCGCACCTCGTGCCAGCCGTGGCGGTCCCCGCCCGCATAACCGGAGAATGATCTGCTCAGTCCCCAGTTCCACGCAGGAAGACTGGCGGCCACTTTGGCCACCTGCTCGCCCGTGATGGGGAATCCGTACTTGTGGATCGCTCGCTTGAGCACGTGAGACATCAGATACTGGTGCATCCAGCCCTGTATATAGTTCACATCGTAGTATCGTTTCCCGCGATACTTCTCCATGCAGTCATGAACCTTTTGGATCACCGGATGGGAGGGGCTGTCATCAGATTTGGCAACGTACCAGTGCCAGGCACCGTAGGTTCCTTCGGCAGCGTTCCCTGCCAACTGGACGAACTTGTCGCTCATGCACCACAGAGTGCTCATGAGCCCTGTCTTGGGAGTCACTTTCAGCCTTTTGGCATCCTTGGCAAGCATCGCGTACTGTCCTGCAAGAGCCTGCATATAGATCAAATCGGCTCCCTGGCTTCTGAATTTCATAAGCTGTGGGGTGAAATCCTTAATCTTGACCGGGAAAAAGATTGTGGGCAGTACTTCAACTTTCAGGATGTCCTTGAGGTATGTGTAGACCGGGGCAATATGCGATGCCCTGCCGAATCCCGTGTCCCATAGTAGGAGTCCTACCTTCATCTTGCCGGAGCCTTTCCATACATTCTCTTTGTACCACTTCACCGCCGCGCAGAGCAGTCCGGGATAGCTCGGCTGGGCGCCATACATGTAGTTGCTCGGCGGATCAAAAACCTTCTTGGAACCACCGCCGCCGAAAACCGGGACTTTGGCCTTTTCCGCCAACGGCAGCGTTGCAACCATTCCCGGGGTCCAGTTGCAGCGAATCACTACGGCTCCCTGCGAGACGAACCGGTGAAAGTTGGAAACACTCAGTGACACGTCACTCTTGTTGTCCACAATATTGTGTTTGATTTTGTACTTCTTGCCATCGACCTCAATCTGATGCTTGTGCTGTTTCCAATAATCCTGGGCCGCCTGTGTCATTACGAACGTGGTCGCAGCGTAGGCGCCCGTAAACTCATCATCATCCCCAATGACAATCGTGCCAGCGAAGTCCTCGGCGTTGACCGTCGGCGCAAGCCAGATCAAACCCACGCCTGCTCCCAGCAGCCCGATCACCATCAGAAAGATAATCGGTTTGAGAAATGCTCTGTTTTTCACCTGCTACCTCCTTTCCGGGTCTTGGGTTAAGGGGCGCGCTCCACACTTCGCCCATTCACTCAAAAGCACGCCGAGTTAGACCGTCGTGCCGCTCGCCTGCTGAGGTCAATAGGAAAATGGATACATCCGATACCATGACTTGAATACTTCCCATCGATGGTTGATCCCGCGTGGCTCAAAAATCAGGAACAAAATGACCACAAGACCAAAGACGATACCCGCGAGATAGTTCGCCAAAAGTGGCCCCACAACGGGGATCACATGGATGGTGGGACCGAATATCACCGCAGTTTCTAAGAGTAGCCGCAGAAATATCGCGCCGGCAATTGCCCCTACTATGCTGCCACTTCCTCCGACAACGAGCATTCCCAGGAACCAGATCGATTTCTCGATGTCAAAATTCTCTGGGGCGATCCGGGTAATATAGGGGGCAAAGAGACAACCCGCGATTCCAGCATAGAGACCCGACAGGAAGAAGGCCAGCACCTTGTACTTGAAGATATTGACGCCGAGCACTTCCGCTGCGAGATCACTATCTCTGATGGCCACAAAGCACCGTCCAATTCGTGTACGGGCTACGTTTTTAGCGAAAAAGATGAGGAACCACATGCACGCTATCACCACATAGAACCAGGATGCGTTGCTATCGAATACCAAGCCTCCGAGTTGCGGCGCGGGCGTGGTGGCGCCGTCAAACCCACCGGACCATTTTTCGAGAGGAGGATGTGTCAACACCCAGATGATCACGTACTGCGCGGCCAACGTGGCCATGGCAAGGTAGAATCCTTTTACCCGCAGGGATGGAAGGCCAAACATGACGGCCGTTACGCCCGCCATGAGAGCCGCCAGGGGAGCCGCCAGCCAATAGGACATTCCCATGTTCTGCATGAGCATAGTAGTTGCATATGCTCCCGCAGCCATAAACCCAGCCTGTCCAAGGGATATCTGCCCGCAGAGGCCGGTTACGAAGTAGAGCCCTAACACGGCCACGATGACCACGCATGTCTCAACGCACCAGCTCAGCCAGTGCGCACCAAGCAGGGGAGGAATCAGTACGGACAGGACCACTCCCACGATCAACCAGGCCCAGTGAGCCTTCGTACGGACTATCGCGATGTCGTCTTCGTAAAGGGTATTGAAAGTCCCGCATGGCAGTTCAACGTTCATGCTAGATCCTCTCTATGTGCTCCTGGCCGAAGATGCCGTAGGGCCTTACGATCAACGTGGCCAAAATGATCAGGTGGGGCATGACTTCTCCTGAACCACCTTCGGTAATAGGATCCATGTACCCCACGGCCAACATCTCCAAGGCACCCACAATTGGTCCAGCGATGATGCAGCCCGGAATTGAATCTAGGCCTCCCAGGATCAGTACGGGAAAGACTCGCAGGGCTATCGCGGACATGGCCGGCGATACACTCTGGATATTCCCCAGGAGATATCCCCCGGCCAGAGCGCTCACCGCTGCTATTGCCCAGGCCGTGCTAAAGACGGCCCCGACGCGAACCCCCGCACTTCTGGCTGTGTCGTGACCATCGGAAACGGCACGCATGGTGATCCCCTGCCTGGTGAAATGAAAGAAGTAGAGGAAAATCCCAACGAGAAAGAGAGCTGAAACAAAGCTCAGGAGATACTCGTACGAGATGCTCAAGTCCCAGAAATACAAACCGCCGGTCGGGAGCAATTGGGGATAGGCCTTTTCAACTCCTCCAAAAACAGGGGGAATCAGACTGTTAAGAAATGCGCCCAGCCCGATAGTCATGACGATTACCGCCATCAGAGGCTGGCCCGTCATTGGCCGTATGGTGAGGCGCTCGATAACGATACCCAGAAGCGCACTGCAGACTATCGCCAGGAGCCCTGCGGCCCAGAAAGGCAGCCCCAAAGGCGCCATGAAATACCAGACGACGAGGGCGCCTATGGCAAGAATCTGTCCTTGAGCAAAGTTGATGACACCAGTGGATTTGTATATGATCACGAACCCAAGGGCCACCAGGGAATAGACAGAGCCCAGCATCATGCCGCTCACAATGAGTTGGAGAAAGAAGTTCATGAGGACTCCCACCGCTCAGGAGATGTCTTTGATTGCCACTGTGGTAGCAGTAACTCCTCTGCTTCCATCTCTGTATTTGACCTCCGAACTAGCCACAAAACTCGATTCTCCGGCTGCAATCGCATTAAGGAGTTTTTCGTATTTCCGTTCAACGAAGGTCCGCCTCAGCTTTCGGGTCCTGGTGAGTTCTTCTTCGTCCGGGTCGAGCTCTTTGTGCAGGGAAACAAATTTTCGCACTCTTGAGGCCTCCGGCAAGGATTGGTTTAGTTTCTGCAGCTCTTGTTCAAGCAGATTCAACACTTCCGCCTTCTGAGAGAGATCCGCAAATGTGGTGTACGCAATGTGCCTCTTTTCGGCCCATTTCCCCACCAATTCAAAGTCAATTTGCACCAGGACTATGACGTAGGAAAACCTGCCTCCTCCCACAGCTATGGCGTCTCTGATGTACGGGCTGAATTTCAGCGAACCCTCTATGTGTTGCGGCGAGTATGTGCGGCCATCTCCCAATTCCATCATGTCGTCCATTCGGTCCAGATAGATGATGTGACCGTCTTCATCAATGTGGGCCGCGTCTCCGCTTCGAAACCAACCATCAACCAACACTTCCGCGGTCTTTTCAGCATTCTTGTAGTATCCCTGAAACACGCAGTCGCCTTTCCAAAGAAGTTCACCCGAAGGACTTATGGACGCCTGCATGCCGGGTAGCGGAATACCGATCGAGTCATATTTTACATCCCCAATCCGATGGCAACAGCACAGTCCCGCTTCGGAAGAACCATAAATCTGGCGAATGTCCACTCCTATCGCACGAAACAGGCGGAACGCACCAGGACTAATCAGGGATCCGCCAGTGTACGGCGCCCGGGTGTTCTTCAGTCCGATCTTGTCCCTCAGGGGTCTGAACACGAGCACATCGGCCAGAACATCCAGCAGTCTCCAGGAGATTGAAATTTCTTTCTTTTCCATCCGCACATCTGCCATTCTGTAACCCACGGGAAGAAAGAGATTGAATAGGAAACGCTTGATAGGGGACCCATCCTCAATCTTGGTGAGTATCATGGAAGAAATGCTCTCCCACAGTCGAGAGCCGTAAAGAATCATGGAGGGGCCGATCTCTCGTATATCATTTTGAACTGTTTCAGGCCGTTCGGGAAAATTGACTGTCGCTCCGGAGATCAAGTTCCCGGTTATACAGAACATCTGCTCCGCGATCCAGGCCAAGGGGACGTAGCTCAGGTAATTGTCCTGTGGAGACCAAGGCTCTACCTGAAACCATTGATCGACGGTAGTGATCAGGTTACGGTGCGAGACCATGGCGCCCTTGGGCAATCCTGTGGTACCCGACGTGTAACAGATGATCGCCAGATCAGAAGGTTTGGTGGCTTCCAGTAGTTCCTCGAACAGCCCTGGATGCTCATTATCATACCGGTCGCCGAGTTCCTGCACGGCCTGGAAACTCATGGCAAAAGGATCATCATAGCTCCACATGCCTCTTGGATCCCAGTAAATGACCTTTCTGACCCCGGGAACCTCCTCCCGCACAGCAAAGACCTTGTCGGTCTGTTCCTGGTCCTGGGTGACAACGTACACAGCCTCGCAATGATCGACTATGTACTTCATTTCGTCAGGTACACAGTCGACGAAGACCCCAACCGCGACCCCGCCCAGCGATTGGCAGGCCAGTTCGGTCCAGTACCATTCGGGCTCGTTGTCACCGATTACGCAGACCTTGTCGCCCGGCTCGAATCCAAGGGACAGGAGGCCGAGAGCAAATCTTCTGATATTGTCGTAGAGCATGCTCCAGGTGAACTCCTGCCAGATGCCGAAGTCCTTGTGCCGCATGGCGATCGCGTCGTCAGCCCAACGTTCATAATTGCGCTTCAGAAGCTTGGGCAAGGTGTCGTGCCGTGTCATTGGATGGCTTCTCCCCCCCTGTCCGAGACTGATGCAGCAAAATCGGTTCCCTTGAGACCTAGATAGGCATTGATTACCTTCGGGTTTTGGGCTACGCTCCGTGGATCGCCCTCCGCTATTTTGACTCCGAAATCGAGCACCACAACTCTGTCGGCAATGTCCATCACCAGGGCCATGTCGTGCTCCACCAGGATGATCGGAATCCTTCTCGTCTCGAAGATGTCGATGATGAACCGCGCCATGTCTTCCTTCTCTTCCACGTTCATTCCGGCCATGGGTTCATCCAAGAGCAGCGCCTTGGGTTCCAGAGCAAGCGCTCTGCCCAAATCGACCCTCTTTCTCAGGCCATATGGGAGACTGGCCACCACCTGCTTGCGTATGGCCTGAATCTCAAGGAAATCGATTATCTCCTCAACGACCCGCCTGTGTTGCACCTCCTCCCTGCGCGCGCGCCCGAAAAAGAGTCCACCGGCCAGAAGACCGGTCTTCATGGCCACATGCCGCGCCGCTAGAATGTTATCGAGTGTGGTTAAACCGCTGTACAAGGCGATATTTTGGAAAGTTCTGGCTATTCCCATAGCTGCCAGTTTATGAGAGGGCATCCTGGTAATGTCTTTTCCTGCGAAGTGGATGCTGCCGCTCTGAGGACGATAAAACCCCGTTATGGAGTTGAAGAGCGATGTCTTACCCGCACCGTTGGGGCCGATCACGGCCAGAATCTCGTGCTGCCCCACACTCAGACTAACGTTCGAGAGAGCGGTCAAGCCACCGAATCTCAAGGTGAGGTCGTTGACTTCCATGACTGCTGCATGAGTGACCAATATTCCGTCTCCGGCATTGTTTACTTCCAGCATACTTCCTGCCGCAGCGCATCCGTAGCGCGGCCTGATACGATCCCGGGATTTGGGTAAACGTACCCATTCCGCGCCATCCGTGCCCTTCCGACTAACCGGACAGTCTGCGTAACCTACCTGGGGGATATAGAGTCAGCCCGTGTCGCCCAGCCCAAATTCGACCATGCGGCTTATCGGGCTCATATCTTCGAGTGAGCTCTTCTCGGAGCAGTGGCTGCGGGTGCGATGCAACGTTCACAGGCTTTGTGAGCGGTAACACTATCTCTTGATACCCCTGAAGATCAGTTCACAAAAGGCCTCGCTGATTTCGTCGGGGGTAAAGGGTCCATCTGGCGAATACCAGCGGGCTACCCAATTCGCCGATCCAAGAATTGCGAAGGTGACCAGCTTAAGATTGGTTACCTGGAAGCATCCCTGTTCAATTCCTTCCTGGATAATACCAGCAAACATCCGCTGAAACCTGCGCCGCTCCTGCCTGACCTCGTCCCTGAATTTCTCCGGCAGCATGAGCTCCTGCTGTCTCAGGGCTGCATAAACAAATTTCGTCGTGAGGACCTTCACATGCTCCCGGATCGCCAGCCTGAGTTTTTCCTGGGGGGGCAGTCCCTTTCGCTCGACGATCTTGGCCAAGGCGTCTCCGGCCAAAGTGTGGGCCTTGATCAGGCAGTGGAAGAGAATGTCCTCCTTTCCCTTGAAGTAGTGGTAGAGCCCGCCTTTTGTCATCTTGAGTTCCGCCGAGATGTCCTCCAGAGTGGTTTTCTCGAATCCCTTTTCCGCGAAGATATCGGCGGCCCTGAAACATATCTCTTCTCTCTTGTCCTCGAATCCCGTTTCCCCAAAATATTCCATGAAAGCTCCGTATTGACCTGGCCTAACAGACTTTTTTCAATTTTTGTGCCACTGTTCTCTTTTTGCCCAATTATAGATTTGTTCATCTCCCTATCTTCCTGATGTCGGGGACTTATTAAGAATAGGCCTCCCCCCCAAAAAAACATCGTGTCCAGTTTTGAGGCCAAGAACTGTTTCCCTAGTAGACACGTGGACCATGAGCGCAGCAATTGTATACTTTAGATACAGCCTCTCCCGCTCGTGACTCCTATGGAACTCTGCTCGACACCCGTCCCACTGGACTCTATCATAGAAAGCTCCCAACCACGGGATCGGGCCGCACGAATCACAATACGTGAACAGCGCGCCTCCGTCCACCCCGCTTGGTGGCCGGCGACTGCCGGAGGGTTCCAGAGGGGAATCTGCCAACAGCGCTTGACAGCTCCCGACGATATGGACATTGTTACACTACTGGCACGATTCATGCTGCCCACTCCGGAGTGAGCCGAAAAAAACAGGGTGAAGGACAGGTGGAACATCAGCATCTCAAGTTCTCCGTACGAGACGGTATCGCTTTGATAACCCTCCATCGACCCGAGGCCATGAACGCGTTCACAACTCAAATGCTCAAGAGCTGGTTGGAAGCGATCACAAGCTGCGAAGAGAGCGAGGAGATTCGCGTGGTCATACTTACCGGAGCAGGGAAAGCCTTTTGCGCCGGTGGAGACATCAAGGACTTTCTCAGCCAAGATCTAACAGCCTGGGATCTCAAGATTTTCCTCCAGGAAAGGGTACACCGAGTTGCACTTGCGATGGCCGGGCTCCACAAGCCCATCATTGCAGCCATCAACGGTCCCGCTCGAGGCGCGGGAATGGACATGGCCCTTTTCTGTGACATCAGAATAGCATCTGACAGAGCTTCGTTGAGCGAATCGTACATCAAGCTCGGTCTGGCTCCTGGAGACGGAGGAGCCTACGCGTTGCCAAGGATTGTTGGGCCAGCCAAGGCCATGGAGTGGCTCTTGACCGGCAACCCCATTGGAGTTGACGAAGCGCTCCGTTTCGGCCTCATCAACAAGGTGGTGCCTCATAACCGGCTGATGGAGGAGACGTTGTTGATGGCTCGCACGATAGCCGACCATTCTCCTCTCGCAGTGCGACTGATCAAACGAGCGGTCAAGCAAGGACTCACTTCGGACCTGCCTGATCACCTGGACTACATATCATCTCAGATGGGCCTTCTATGCGAGTCGGAGCATTTCAAACAGGCCGTAGCACGATTCCGCACCCGGATAGGTGAAAGCAAGAAGGAAACACCATGACTTCCGACGGCCGGAGTAGGTATGTCAGCCTGGGGGGAGTGCGCCTGCACTACCTCGAGTGGGGGGACCAGGGGAGACTTCCTTTGCTAGCTTTGCACGGAACCGGAGACAATTGCTACACGTGGGAGCCTTTTGCGGCCATGGCTTCCGTAGCGTTCCATGTCATCGCGCTGGATCAGCGAGGGCATGGCAACAGCGATTGGATAGTTCCGCCTGCCTATTCGTGCGAGGATTACGTGAGGGATCTGGGAGCGTTCATCGATCAACTCAGCTTTGAGAAGCTCATACTCCTGGGGCACTCAATGGGAGCGCTCCACTGCACCACGTACACCTCGCTGAGGCCTCAGAGGGTTGCAGCACTCATCCACGTTGACATCGAGCCGCAGCCCCCCCCGTGGAACAGAGGATATCTGCGCGGGCTGTACGAAAACCTCCCCGAGAGCTACCATTCAGAGCACGATTTCGTGGATGAACTCAGGCAAAATGCACCGTACGCCTGCGAAGAGTTGCTCTGCCGACTCGCTTCAGTTTCGCTTAAGAAGATCGGTGGCGGTAGGCTCGCCAATAAAAGCGACAGGGAAGTCTATGCCCGCTTCGACCCGTCCTACGATCTTCGTGAGCGTCTGCATCTCATCCATACCCCGGCACTAGTCATACGAGGGCAGGAGAGCCGGGTTATGAGTTCGGAAGAAGCCAGGACCATGGCCGGCTCACTCCCCAATGGCAGGCTGGTGGAAATACCTTCCGCTACTCATCCGGTTCATCTCGATAATCCCGAGGATTTTGGTCAGGCGGTTCTGGATTTCCTCCAAGACCTTGGCGTGATTGATGGGGTAAGTCAACCTGTTACGAGCAAATCCTAGTGAGACGGCCTCCACAGAGACCAAGGAAGCCAAGTAACAGATTCAGCTATTCTCTAGATCCCGGGAGCTTATCGAGTTCGCTGTCATCGAGATTATATTCCTTGATCTTCTTATAGAAAGTCCTGCGACTGATTCCCAGCATCCTGATCGCGTCAGTCCTTGTCCTTGACTCCTCGATCGCTTTTGCTATCAAGTTCCTTTCTACGTCCTGGATAACGGAGCGCAGGAATCGACCGTCCTGGAGATTCAGGTGAAATCCCTCGGGGATCCTCTCCTCAGCAGGGAGGGTGTTCTTTTCGAGGAACATCGAAAAAGGCAGACTCTCCGGACCGATTTCATCCCGTTCACACATCGTAGCTGCGTAGTCTACCACGCTCTTGAGCTCCCTGATGTTTCCCGGCCAAGGCGAGGCTTCGAGAAGCCGAAGTGCTTCGTCGGAGAAGGCCAAAGCTTCACTCTTCCGTCGAGCATGTTCCTCCAGGAAGAATTTGGCCAGCAGACTAATGTCGGAGCCACGATTTCTGAGAGGCGGCAGTTTGATCGTGACCGTATTGAGCCTGTAATAGAGGTCATCCCGGAATCGCTTATGCCGTACGAGGCTATCCAGTTCCTTGTTCGTGGCGGAGATAATTCTCACGTCCACTTGCACGTTTTGCGTTCCGCCCACCCTCATGAATTCTCCGCCTTGGAGTACCCTCAGGAGCTTTGATTGACCACCGAGGGACGCGTCCCCTATCTCATCGAGGAAAATAGTCCCACCGTCGGCTCGGTCGAATAGCCCCTTCTTACCTTCCCTGAGGGCACCAGTGAAGGCTCCTCTCTCGTATCCGAAGAGTTCACTTTCGATAAGGCTTTCCGGTATTGCAGCGCAGTTTACGTCTACGAAGGGGTCTTCCTTCCGAGGGCTCAACAGGTGAATCGCTTTCGCGAGAAGCTCTTTTCCGGTTCCACTTTCCCCTATGATCATGATGGGAAAATCTGTCTTGGCGGCCTTCTGGGCATTAAGCAAGGCCATTCTCAGGGCCACGTCCTCACCCTTGATCGAAGCAAACTCCGGGGAAAGCTCCTCGGAGAAGATCTTCCACGCGCTGCTGTACCCGGTGATCAGATCCTCAAATACATTAAGTCGGTTGGTTTCCCTCTCGTCTGCTCCCTTGACTTTTACCAGCACTACACTTAAACGGCTGCCTTCTCTGGACGAATCGCAGGTATGGATCATCACGTCGCAGGTCTTCCGGAATGGCTCTAGAAAGACCGTTTCTCTGGCTACGGAACGCCGAGACTCCAGAAACTGAAGATAGAGCTTCAAGATGCTCTCGCACAGCTTTGTGCTTTTGAAATCACCCGAAGAAGTGTGAAGTCTCTCAAATGCCGCATTAGAGTACACTATGGTGCCCGTCTGATCGACAATGGCAATTGGATCAGAGAGGCTATCGATAATCTCTCGAGGCAGTGCTGATACAGCCATCTCGTGAACCAGTCATTGACTCGTTAGACCCAGCGCACAGAATTGCAGGTTGAGGAACAGTCTATCCGTGAAACCGACCATTCGATGACCTGCTATACTCCGAGCATGGGTCCGCACGCGGTGGTCGGCTTAACATCGGAGACGAACCACCCTGACTCGTCATGTGCCATTCATGAAAGGTCGTTTTACTTCTCTTGGCTCGAAGGTCCTTGTCATGCGAACCACCATTTGGACAACCGAGAAACTATTGGACAAGCGTTTCTGTCAAGGCGCAGGTCTTCCCGCTACCGAAAAATAACTTATAATGCATTTTACCATAACCGACACCCGGAGTCTGCGACGTTCTTCAAATCGCGTACTCGTGCAGCGGGAATTGGACAGAAGCTTCCCTTCCTTAGAGAGTCGGCCGTTTGATAAGGCGAGTATCTCTATCGCCCTTCAAGCGCAGATTTTCCGAGGCATGGCAGGCTGCATCGTCCGATGGTGTTTGGCAGGGGATGGGCGGGAGGCCGATGCCTCCGCGCCCGATCCATCGGGTCGATGAGCCTTGGCGGGGCCATCCCTCGACAGGTCGCTTCCCAGCAGAGCCTATCCCCGTTTCACTCGCCAGCGTCACTATATCACGCTCAGCATCCTCTTGTCCCGGGTCTTGGGAACGAAGACGCCGGCGGCGCAGCCTGCGCTGTTCCCGTGCCTGGTCGAGTTTGCGATCCCGCCGGGCAAAGATCTCTGTCCCAGCCCTCCGGCTTGGCCTTTTGAGCCACGTATCCAATGGCGCTGTGCGGGCTCACATTGTTGCAATGGGCCACATACCCGGTCACGATGCGGCGGGCATCCTCCAAGGACAACGGAGTCCCCGGCCGGATGCACTCGCGCTTGAGCGACTGATGCCACCTCTCGACCTTCCCGTTGCTTTGGGGATATTCGGGAGAGATCGTGACATGCGTCATGCCTCTTATCCTGATGAATTCCTCGATATCTTTCGCGATAAACCGCGGGCCGTTGTCGGAGATTATTCTCGGGCTCGCATCGGGAGTCTTTTCCTTGGCCCTTTGAAGAATGATCTCCACATCTGCCTCCCTCATCGACTCCCGGATATCCTAGTGCACGATGTATCGGGTGCAGCCGTCCAGGACGCTGTACAGATAATAGAACGTGCCGCAGATGTTGATATATGACACGTCCATATGTCAGTATGGTGGGGCGCCAGGGGTTGATCAAATTCCGTTCCCTTTCTTGACGGGGTGGGCTTCCCTGGACGCAGCAGTCCCTCCTGGTTCAGGACGCGCCACACCGTGGCAGGACTCTCCGCCATCACGTCACAATGCAACATCATGAAGGTCAAGCGCTTTAACCCTCGCTGGGGTGCTCGTGATAGAATCGAACGATGGTCTTTCTTTCCCTGTCCTGAAGCCAACAGTCTCGGGGAACTCGCCCGTTGTGCTCGTTGACCATGCCATATCCGGATCGCCAGTCGGAGAATTTGCTCCGGGAGATCCCCTGCCAAAGGACAAAGGAGACGACTGCGATCTCGGTCAGCTCAGACCATCGGTTGACGAAATCCACCACGGTGTCCCGAACGTCGTGAGAAACCCAGAGGGCTCTCAGATCTCCCCAAGCCATTTTTGTCACCTTTTTGTCACCCCTTTTGGTATCGAGAGGGAACGAAAGGAAACGAAGTGGAACGAGCTGCTGTTGAAATGACTGAGGATTTGCTGCAAGTCGTTGTTGTTTCTCAGTGGACCGTTTTTCTGTCGCGCCGGAGCTCGCGAGTTCGAGTCTCGTCGCCCCTTCCGTAAAACTCACTGACATCGTTGGATTTAAGCAGGTTTCGAAAGACCGCATCCAAATAGGCAGTCACTTTGAAACTGGATTTTGTCACCCTTTGTAAATATCCACGTGCGGAGCACGTGGCTTTCGGACAGCCCCCTCTGGGGGGCTGAGGGCTTGCCCCCAGAGGAGGCAAGCTGAGTTGTTGCCGCACACTGCAACTCAGTCGTATTTCAGAGGTAGCTGCTCTTGGTGTCGCTCTTTATCCTCTTGCTATTTAACGTATTTGCGGATCATTTCCGCATCCAGGCTCACCGTGTCGACGCAGTAGCCCTTGGCCCAGAAGTCGTTTCCCCAAGAGGGTTTCTTCTTGAGATACGGGAACTGTTTGAATACCCGGATCGCGGTGCGGCCCTTCAGCGTGCCCATCAACGAAGAGATAGACACCTTGGGAGGCACCATACGCACCAGGTGGACATGGTCTGGTTGAACATTCATCTCGATAACCTCGCATCCAAGCTGACCGCAGGAGACGTGGATGCAGTTGTGAACTTCTCCGCCTACCATGCCCTGCAAGACGCGGTACCGGTATGTCGGCACCCACACGAGATGATACTGACAATGCCATATGGCATGTGATAGCTTACGCAACCTGCTCACCTGCTTCTCCTTACTCGTGGTTGCGGCAACAACTCGAGTATGGGGTTAACAGGTGGGCAGTCCTCCGGCAAAGCCTTCAGACTCTGACCACGTCCAGAGGACGTGGGTTTCTAGGCCGAACTAAAATTCAGAGTTCCTGAGCGGCGAAAACTTTTTGGGATGGTGAGGCTTTCGGGTGACGACTTCTACTCTTCAGACCGCTGACCCCTCTCTCTCGTATCGTCTCCACCACTTGCACAGGGTGGGACGAGAGATGCCACATCTGCGGCAAACCAGTCCGGCATTGCCCGTTTCCTCGTAAAGCCGAACCCATTTCAATCGCATCCGGATTTCTCGATTCATGGGCATCCTCTCTTATCACTCGATTGAAAGGACGTCTATGAATCACACACATCAGGCAATGGGTGAGTCTTTGTCCAACAAATCGCGAATCTTCCGGAGCATCTGCGTTGTCCTGTAGGGCTTCCCGATAAACTCCTCGGCTTGGACGTTAAGTCCGCCCTGCGCCAGTCTTTCGGCGGAATACCCGCTTGTGATAAGAACCTTTGCACGGGGATCAATCTTCACAAGTTCCGATAGGCACTCGCCGCCTCCCATGCGCGGCATACTCAGGTCCAATATGACGAGAGAAATCTTGTCCTTCGCTTCAAGGTAGCGGTCTAGAGCCTGCTTTCCATCGCTTGCGGTCATGACCGTGTATCCGGCACCCGAAAGGATCCTTTCTCCTAGAGACAATACCGAGTGATCATCGTCTACCAACAGAATCGTCTCGGTCCCGAATAACGGTCGTTCTGCGGACGTTGTCAGGTCTGGTTCCTGTTCCACCTCTGCCACGGGGAAGTAGATCTTGAACGTAGTCCCGATTCCGGGCTCGCTGTAGCACAGGATGCGGCCGCCGTGGCTCTTGACAACACCGTACACCATGGCAAGGCCGAGGCCTGTCCCTTCGCCGGGCCCTTTGGTTGTAAAGAAGGGCTCGAAAATATGATCCAAGACCTCCTTCACCATTCCGTGTCCGGTATCGGAAACCGTCAGCAAGACGTATTCTCCCGGTTTGGCATCAAAATACGTTTTGGAGTAGGCTTCGTCCAGAACGACGTGTTGAGTCTCAATGGTCAGTGTTCCACCCTCCGGCATTGCGTGCTGAGCATTGACCGCGAGATTCAATAGAACCTGCTCCACCTGGCCAGGGTCGGCGTTGATGTTTTGCAGGTTTTTTTCAAGGCGCAGTTTGATCTCGATCATTTTAGGGATAGTTCGATCCAGCAGCTCCTTTGCCCTTCTTATTTCATCGTTGAGGCATATGGGCTGGATCTCGCTCTCTCCCTTTCGGCTGAACATGAGTATTCGCTGAACCAGTTCAGCCCCATTCTCGGCTGCGGTAGCTATCTTGCGGATGTCTTCGTAGGCCGGGTCGCGTTCCGTCCTGTCCTCAAGGAGTAATTCGGAATATCCCTGGACAATAGTCAGGACGTTGTTGAAGTCATGGGCTATGCCGCTGGCCAACGTTCCGAGAGATTCCATCTTTTGAGCCCGGAACAGTTGCTCTCTCATCGATTTTTCCTGACTGCAGTCAGCGACGAAATTGAGGACGGCACGCTCTCCGTGAAACTCTGTTTGTGCCATCCAGACGCAAATGTCAAAAGGTTGCCCGTTCTTTTTCAGGCCTCTAAGTTCCCGGGGAGCATGAACATCCCCCGTGTCGGGGCTCTCTGTTACATTCTCTGCACTTGACTCACCCGAGACGGAAGGAACCAGAGCCTCCAATCCCCGTTGGAGAATTTCGTCAGCACTGTCATAACCGAATAATTCTAATGCCTTAGGATTCACGTATTCAAACCTCCCATTCCGGACAATCGTGACACCCATAGGAGATGACTCGATCAGGTTTCTCAAGCATTCTTCGGACCTCTTCAACCCAGCTTCCACCTGCCTTCGATCGGTGACGTCCAGGGTGTATTCGATGACGTGTGTCACGTTTCCCTCCCTGTCCACAATAGGATATGCGTGGACTTCCACGTGACGAGCGCGGCCATCCGTGTCGTGATGGAGATGTTCCACTGTTGTGGGCTTCTTGGTTTTTTTTACCAGAGGGAGGGGGCAAGGATGTTCAACGGTATTGCATGGCTCACTTCGACCAAGAACGAGGCTGTAGCAGGTATTCGCTCCCGAAGAAGCCCCGGACCGAGCAGCCGAATTCGCCATCAGCACCGTGTAATCAGTCACATCAACCACGTAAAAGGGATGGGTCAACGATTCTAGGACAGATCGAACAAATTCATGTTGCTCGTAGACTTGCTCCTCGGCCGGCTCTTGCACCGGGACGTTGTTCCATTCCTTCAAGGCCCGTTCGGCGATTCGCGGCAGATCGGCGAAGGTTGCGTCCGATCTGGCCACGCGGTCGAAGGTCCTTGCACTCATCGTCTCCACTGCCATTTCGTCGGCCCCGTGCTTTGTCATCACAAGTACAGGACAGGGCAAAGGCCGTCTGTCCACCAGCAAAAGGTCTGTGCCTCCGCCATCGGGCAACGAGGAGTCTGCGATAACCAGCTCGGGCGTGGTCTCCCTCAGGTACTCATATGCTGCCGCCACGGTGGGTGCCACTCTCACCTGAAATGACTCCCCTACAGGTTCAAAGGCACGGATCAATGCCTTCACTTCCTCTTCTTTATCTTCCACCAGCAAGACTTCGACAGGTTCTCTCAACAACACAACCTCCTGATCGCTTTCTAGAAGGATTCCCAGCGAGTTAGGAAACACGGTTGCCCGCTCAGGCATAAAAATCCTTAGGAGCCTGTTTCAATCCTTGCATCTCCAGCAGAGACTGCTGCAACGATACCCCTCACTTAGCCTTCAGGGGAGGCTTGAAAAGGTTCGCCCGATCTCTAGGCAACAGCAGGCTCCTCTTTCGCAAACCCATGATCAGCACCCCTTTCATCGTCTAGCGGCTGTTTGAAACGCCATTCGCCATGGCTTCTCGGCACCTGGGGGTTTCCTTCCATAGGAGACACTCCCCGGAACTGTGGCCCAGGCTCCGCACAAATCTAGAGATCTCGGGGAGCCCCATCACAAAGCATTTCAGAGAATGCGGCCGGGATGCCTTACAGTCTCTTTGATGCATCGGATGGCTCACTCGTGTCAGTGTGGCGAAGACAGAGGTCACTACGCCTGGCTGCAAAAGATTCCACCATGCGTGCCAGACATTTGGGAGGCCGAGAACCGCGCGGCCCCAGAGAGCGTCACCAGCCCGATTTATCTAGTTGATATCACGAGGTGGTAGAAGCACTTCAAAGGTTGTGGGGAGCGGCCTCAGTCTCCCGACAGTAACTTATGGTTCTGCAAACGTTGTGCCATGCCGCGGCTAATCCTGGATTCTGGTCCCGAGCTTGCCGTGTGACCGCTAGATCCCACATAGCGCTCCCCACGAGACGTACCGAGTACTGCGGGAATGCGCCGGCATTCATTTTATTTAAATGTTACCATGTGTTGAGGATATCATTCTAATATTAGCGTGTTTTCTTGTTCTCTCGTGCCGTGCATAAAGAGGGTCTTTGTCCGGACGGGTGGTCAATTTCCCTGGTTGACAAATCGTGCGTGAAGAGACTAGAATTGATATAAAGGGGGAAGGATTGCAATTCAGCTTACCGGTAGCTCATGATCGAGCCCTGAAGGGTTGTTGAAAAAACCCTCCAAGGCGTCGGTACCTCAGAGCATGAGAAGCGCCAGCCCGTGCGGCCCTTCTCGAAACACTGGACTGCTCCTTGTCAGTCACTATTTGAGTTCAGTCTTTTTTGGGGTAGCGGTAGAGGATGTGTCGTTCATGCCGAAGTCAGCCGGCAACTGTCCCAGGGCAGGAGTCGCCGCCCGAGGGAGGTCGTCCCTGCGAGAGGGGCTGGCGCGTGCTCAGCCGGAAGGTTTGCCCCCTGAACGCAAATACAACCGCATGTGCTTGCACCTGGCGATTGACCGCCAGTGAGGGGGAGTCACGATGTCAGATAGCGAGCTTTCTCTTCTTATGTCGGATCTTGATTATGAGTCCACCCAGTCAATTGATCTGACCACCCTGCTTCCCAAAGACGTGACGATCTCGGGAAGTTCGCATGCCGCGAAAGTCCTCTCAACGGTCTTGGGCAATCTATTGCATGCGTTGCCCACGCCTGCCCTTTTGGTGGATCGGGCCGGCTTTGTTGTATTTGCGAACAAAGCTTCCGGCGAAAGCGGTGCCATTTCGGAAAGGACGGACGACGTTACCGTGCAATCTCTTTTTGTGGACCCCGACGACGCTAAAGAGGCCCATTCATCGATGAGTAAGGTTCTTTCCGACAGAAGAACCAGAAGCTGTACAGGGATGCTGCGTCTGGCAAAAGGAAAGATACGAGGCCGTGTGCATTTTAAACCGCTCAAGATTGCGCAAGAACGATTGATTCTGGTGTTGGTGGAGGATCTCACCCAGGAATGGAACCAAATCCTCGCCAACAGAAGACATGAGGAAGAACTGCGCCGCGCGCGCGACAGCCTTGAGAAGGCTGTGAGAGAACGCACCGCAGAGCTTGTTCAGACCAATGCGGACCTTAAGCAAGAAGTGACCAAACGCATACGCATAGAGAAGGTACTCCGGGAGAACCAGCAGAGGTTGCAGCTGGCCTTGACGGGAGGAGGGTTGGGCCTGTGGGACTGGAACATTCAAACAGACCAGGCCTTCTGGAGCGGACGAGCGGCTGAGATCCTTGGATACGAACCTGGAGAGATAGAGCTCACGTTCAGTTGGTGGAAAGAAGCAGTCCACCCTGATGATATGCAGCGGGTCAGAAAGGAGCTGACGGCACATCTTGAAGGTCAAACGCCTTTTTATGAATGCGAGTACCGTGTAAGAAACAAATCGGGTGAATGGAAATGGGTTCTCGCGCGCGGTCAAGTAGTGGAACGAGAAGAAGACGGCAGACCCTTGCGAGCAACCGGAACGCTGCTCGACATCTCCGAACACAAGAGAATTGAGGAGACGGAGCGGAGCGTTCAGAAGATTAAGGCCCTTGGCGGCATGGCGTCCGGGGTCGCCCACGAGGTAAAGAACCCTTTGGCGGTCATCTCGTCTGCAGCTCAGATCCTCATGGAAAATGGCATCCCCCAGGATGTTCTGCAAATGTGCGCCCGTAAGATCGTATCAGCGGCAGACAGAGCGAGGGACGTCTTAGATTCACTCCTGACTTTTGCACGGCCGCTGGCCAAGGTAGAAATGAAGGAGCTAGATCTCATCTCCTTGGTCCGAGAAACTTTCGAGGCGCTTCGCGATGAAATGAGGCGCCAAAATGTTCAGTTAACGACGTTATTTCAAGACGATATCTTGATCGTCACAGGCAATAGGTGGCTTCTTCGGCAGGTGCTTATGAACCTGGGCATGAACGCCTTTACGGCAATGCGGGACGGTGGTGAGCTCAGTGTCGCCGTAGAGAGAACGAAGACGGAAGCTTTGATCATCGCCAAAGCTACAAGACAAAGCGGTTGCCGTGGAGAAGAGGGCCATTTTTCCCAGCCATTCGTTACATCAGACTTGTCCGACAATACAACCGCATTTGAACTCTCCTTGAGCCACCATATCGTGAAAAAGCACTCAGGCCGCATTGAAGTCGAGGCAGCCGGCGAGAACGGAGCAACGATTATCATCAGACTGCCGATGGCGTTGCCGGGGAAGGCTTCGCAGGAATGACAATTACGTGCTTCTCCAACGTCAGGAAAGCCGCGAAGAGCGGTTGGTGAACCGCGGTTGGGCTCGACACTCCAAGATCCGTCTTGCGTAGAGTGTCTGCCGTGCCGGTGAACAGGAATCGAGAGAGAGGGGGCCACCTATCGCTGATTGAGTGGTTCACGCAGATCCTTGGCGAACTTGAAGACCGGCAACCGCTTTCCGTCGACTGCGATCTTCTCACCCGTCTTCGGCTTCCTCGCCGTGTATCCCTCGTATTCCCTGATCGAGAAGGCTCCGAACCCTCGTATCTCAATGCGATCCCCTGCCATAAGGGCCTTGGAATAGTTCCGAAGACGTTGTCAACGGTCTCTTCGGCTTTGCGGACGGGAATACCGTGCCCTTTCGACAGAGCCTTGGTTAGATCTCATTTGTTCATGGCTGCTCAACCTTTTCGCGGCTCACTTGGCCTTTTTCACGGTTTCCCTCAGGGCCTTGGACACGCTGAACGGAGGGACCTTCATGGCGGGAGTCTTGATCTTCTTCTGCGTTTGGGGATTGACCCCAGCGCGGGTCTTTCTCGAGGAAACCTTGAAGGTCCCGAAGCCAGATACGCGGATGGAGCCGGTCCTTTTCTTGAGGGAAGCGTTAACTGCGCCCACGAAGGCATCCAGAGCGGCCGCAGCGGCCTTCTTCGTGATTCCTGCTTCCGTTGCCATGCGGCTGGCGAGATCGGACTTGGTCATTCCATACGCGCTTGGAATTCAGTGCATAATGGTAATCGGGAAGGTCTGTAGGCTACCGAGGTCCCGCAAGGTTGTCAAGGAATTGAATTCGCTGGAGTTTCCCCAAAATAATCAGGTGAAGAAGAGGGCAAGTTGGGCATGAGG
>CAZCDS010000043.1:0-54653 GCA_964497585.1 uncultured Syntrophaceae bacterium | reverse complement strand
GCTGGAACTGCAAGGAATGTTTCCCCCTTTGCCCTACCGAGGCACTCCAAGCTGCCTACGTTTTAACCGAAGCACTCGTATCTCCCCCACCCTCCTTCAAACGTGGGGCGGAGAAATAGGCACCGGTTAATACTCTTCCAAGTCGGAATAACGCTTTTTCACTTCCAGAAGGGTCTCCATGGGGATGCGCCAGGTAACCTTTTCCCTGTTGAGTCCGGGCAACGTCGGATCTGTGCCCATACGGCCGTGGACCCCTTTGTCAAGACAAAAAACGTCTTTTCTTAAGGTGGAAAAGTACACCTTCCTTGTGGGTGAATGTGGTACTCCTCCGTGTCGGGCCATGCCCCGCGGGAATAGACCTGGTACGGGGTCTGGTACCCGAGCGAATCGTGAGGTCTCTCCAGGTTGTAAAACCGGAAATACTCTCCAAGGCTCCGCACGGCCTCTTTGACGCTGTGGTATTCCTTGAGATATACCTCCTCGTACTTGACCGACCGCCACAGGCGCTCTACGAATGTGTTGTCGAGGGCCCTCCCCCTGCCGTCCATGCTTATCCGGACTCCCAAAGCCTCGCGCAGCCCCGTGACGTTCCTCGACGTGAACTGGGACCCCTGGTCCGTGTTGAATATCTCGGGCTTGGCCCAACGCAGACCCGCCTGGAGCGCTTCAAGGCAGAACTCCGCGTCGAGCGTTATCGAGACCGACCATCCAACCACGTAGCGGCTGGACCAATCCAGGATCGCCATCAAGTAGACGAACCCGCGCTTCATCCGAATGTATGTTATGTCCGAAGCCCAAACCTGATCCGGGCGATCAATCGACAGGCCCTTGAGCAGATAGGGATACTTCCTCGCATCAGGGTCCGGACGGCTCAAACGTTTCTTAGGGTAAATTGCTTGCAAACCCATCCGTCTCATGAGTTTGGACACCCTCTTCCGATTCACCGCGTGCCCCTGACGCTTGAGCCAGGCCGTCATGCGCCTGGTCCCGTAAAAGGGCGTCCGGGTATACTGCTCGTCTATCAGGCGCATCAGATCCTGGTCTTCTCGGCTCTCCCCTCTCTCCCGAGACCGATAGTAGAGACTCGATCTCGGCAGCCCCAACAGCTCACACTGCCTGGTGATCGGGATCTTGGTATGGTCCCTGTCGATCAGTCCCCTCAGCTCATCAACCGATGAGCCCAGCTTTTTTTTTTCAGCCAGTCCAGCTCGACCTTCAGGCGGCCGATCTCCTGATAGAGCTGATCTATGAGTTCTTTTCCCTGCGCTTCCTTCTTCTCGTACCGTCCCGAGAAGATCCTGGGCAGCTCATCGAGCGCCTGTTTCTTCCATTTGGTGATCTGGTTCGGGTGTACTCCGTACACCGCCGCCAGCTCCGCCATGGTCCTCTCCCCCTTCATCGCCTCAAGAGCCACCCGGGCCTTGAAACTCCCGTCATACCGCTTTCTCATGACTCCCAAAAAGCCTCCTTGTGATCCCCCCGCTTTCTATATCAACAAGGTCGGCTTTTCCACCTTAACCCCCTGTCCAGTTTTCGGGGTCCATTATACTGCGCCTTGCCGATAACCTGTCCCGAGTGAATGCGGACGCCACGCAGATAGACCAAGTTCTTATGAACCTTGCCGTGAACGCGCGGGATGCCATGCCTGAAGGCGGCGATCTAACTATCGAAACCGCAAATGTCTTCCTCGATGAAGATTACGCTCGGACCCATCTCGGAGTCACACCAGGTGACTACGTCCTCATGAGCGTAACGGATACCGGTCACGGCATGGAAAAAGAAACGGCCGACCAAATCTTTGAGCCCTTCTTCACAACCAAAGAGCAGGAAAAGGGGACCGGTTTGGGCCTCTCCGTGGTATTTGGCGTCGTGAAACAACATGGCGGTCAGATTGATTGTTACAGTGAGCCGGGACACGGAACGACGTTCAAGATCTACCTTCCGGCGGTGGTAGAAGATGGGGAACAACTGGAGGCCACCGTTGGAGAAGCGATGCCCAAAGGCGGTGCAGAGACGATACTCTTGATGGATGACGAAGAGTTCCTCAGGGACTTGGGTAAGAGAATTCTCGAGCGATCCCGTTACAAGGTTCGGACTGCGGTGAACGGGAAGGAGGCTTTGAAGCTGTATAGTGAGGAAAGAGAAGAGATTTCGCTGTAATCCTCGACCTGATCATGCCGGAGATGGGCGGAAAGCAATGCCTTGAGGAACTCTTGAAGATCGACCCAAAGATCCGAGTTATCATAGCCAGCGGTTTTGCTCAAAATGGAGAAACCCGAGAAGCCGTTCAAGCAGGGGCCAAGGGATTTGTCTCAAAGCCGTACAAGATGAAAGAGATGCTGCAATCCGTTCGAGACGCCTTGGACCAGGAGTAATCCAAACGGCGGTCGAATATGGCGGGGGTGGCGCTTGAGAAGTGCGGCACCGCTTGTATGATTTGGGTGCTTCATGGGCATCCTTTCAACCGAGTGATACGAGAGGATGCCCATGAATCGAAAACTCCGGATGCGATTGAAATGGGTTCGGCTTTACGAGGAAACGGGGAATGCCGGACTGGTTTGCCGCAGATGTGGCATCTCTCGTCCCACCCTGCGCAAGTGGTGGAGACGATACGAGAGAAGGGATCAGCGGTTTGCAGAGTTAAATGACCCCCTGCAAAGCCGGGGGCATATTCCTAAAACACGTAAGGTGATGGCCGGAATGTGAATCGCACTGATTTGGCATGCCTCCCTCCCTATCGCAATAGCTTTCTTTGCTGACTATTCCACTTTACCACGTTCATTGTCCAAGACCTCTCGGACTACCTCCAACATCTGCTGAATGTTGTACGGCTTCTTTACGAACCCCTTTGCTCCGGCTGCCATCGCCTCCTTGGTCGAACCATTGGCCAAGTGTCCGCTGGCGATCACGACTTTTGCGGAAGGATTGAGCCTCAGGAGGTTTTCAAGACACTGCTTGCCTCCCATTTCAGGCATTATGAGATCCAAGATGACCAGCGCTATGCTGGCGCTGTGCGCCTCATACATGTCCAAAGCCTCTTTTCCGTTAACAGCCTTGAAAACTCTGTACCCGGCTTCGGTCAGAATCCTGGAGCCCAAGTCGCGGATGAGTTCTTCGTCGTCCACGAGCAGTATGGTTTCTGATCCTCCCCTCGGCAAATGAGTGACCTTAGGCTGTTCACCATCCCCACGTGACGTCTCCGCCGGAAAATAGATGGAGAATGTGGTCCCATGGCCGAGTTTGCTGTAGCACGTGATATGCCCTCTATGCTGTTTCACGATTCCGTGGACCATCGCCAAGCCCAGCCCTGTTCCTTCGCCTACGCGCTTGGTTGTGTAAAAAGGCTCGAAGATGTGTTCCAAGGCGTCCTTGTCAATCCCCGATCCGGTATCGGATATCGTCAGCAGAACGTAGTGGCCGGGTATTGCCTCCACATGCATTCTTGCATATTCCTTGTCGAGCACGACGTTAGACGTCTCGAATGTGAGCTTTCCTCCGTGGGGCATGGCGTCACGAGCATTCACCGCAAGGTTCATGAGTACCTGGTCTATTTGTGTTGGATCAGCGTGTATCGTCGCGAGGTCATCGTCGAGAGCCAGCCGTATTTCGACCATTTTAGGGAGGGTCCTTTCCAGCATCTTAAGCAACTCACTGATTCGACGGTTAAGGTTCAGAGGCGATGGATTGATTTCGGTCTTCCTACTGAAAGTGAGCAGTCTTTGAACCAAGTCGGCTCCGCGCCGCGCGGCTTCATGTACCTTGTGCACGTCACCGCGGTATCGTGCAAGGAATTTCTCGTCACCGAGAATCAGCTCAGTGTATCCAAGTACAACCTGCAAGACATTATTGAAATCGTGGGACACTCCACTGGCGAGCGTGCCTATCGCTTCCATCTTCTGAGCCTGATACAACTGTCTGGACATCTCCAAATGCTCGGTAATGTCTCGTTTTACCGCAACGAAGTTGGAAATCCTGCCCGATGTGTCCTTCACCGGGGAGACAGAGGCTTCTTCATGGTAAAGCTTTCCATCCTTCCTTCGGTTTATGAATTGCCCCGTCCAGGTCTTACCTCCCTTGATGGAGTCCCATAGCTGCCGGTAAAAGAGTTCGTCGTGGCTGCCGCTTTTGAAAATTCGCGGTGTTTGGCCTATGAGCTCGTCTCGCGTGTATCCACTGATCTTTTCCAAACCCGGGTTGACATATTCTATAGTCCCCTCGTTATCTGTGATAAGCACTCCTTCCGTAGCTTGATCGATCGCAGTGACGAGACGTCTTTCCACTTGTTCGGCTCGCTTTCGTTCACTGATGTCGCGCACGACCACCTGCACTGCCGGTTTTCCACTGAAAGTCAAGGGCAAGGCCGTCACCTCTACTGGGAAGGGCGTCCCATCGCTCTTTACGTAACAATCTTCGACCGGATAAAGACCTGTTTCACCGGTCATCATCCGCTGAATTCGTTCGCTCGCTATTTCCCAATAGTCGGGATGAACGATCTCCCGAATCGGCTTCCCTATAAGTTCTTCACGGCTTCTTGCACCGACCATGTCGGCCGCAGCCTGGTTAACGAAAACCAAATGGCCGTCCTGGTGGACAGCAATGCCGTCGGGCGACATCTCGACAAGCTGCCGGTAGCGCTCTTCACTCTCTTCCAGTGCCTCCTGAGCCAGTCTCCGTTCGGTAATATCGCGAGCGATCCCCGTTGTTCCTATGATGTTACCGCCTTCATCGTAAATAGGTGTCTTTATCGTCTCTATCCACTGAATTTGTCCTTCCTTATCGGCCAGTGGCTCCTCAACGCGTTTCCTCCTCCCTGAACTCATTACGTGCCTGTCGTCAGCTCGGTACAGCTCCGCAAGTTCCTGAGGCCAGATGTCGAGGTCCGTTTTCCCCGGCAAATCCTCCACCTTGAGTCCGCACGCAGCCGCGAATGGCTCATTGACCGCGATGAATCTGCTCTCTTTGTCCTTCAGCCAAGCGATATCAGGAATGTTGTCCAGAATGGCTCTTTGTTGGGAGTCTCGCTGCCTCAATGCAGCCTCCTGAAGTTTCCTGTCGGTTATGTCTCTGTCAATGGCGAGTATGTAATTATGTCCGTCCAACTCAATCACACGAGCATTGATTTCTACTGGAAACGAAGAGCCATCTTTCTTCCGGTGCGCGGCCTCTTCCATCAGATGTTCGCCTTCTAGAAGACGTGCAATACGACTGGATATTTTTTCAGCGGATTCCGGAGTATCCAGATCTCTGATGTTTAGGTTCAGGATTTCCTCTCTCGTAAATCCGTGCAGTTGGGCCGCCGCTTTGTTCGCCTCCACGATACGTCCTGAATCCGGTCCTTCAGCCTCCATAATGAAAACAGCGTCCGTAGCAGACTCAAAAAGAGTTCGATATCGTCTTTCGCTCACCTCCAGTGTGCTCTCTGTTGCTTCTCGAAGGGCCATCTCCCGCTCAAGCGCTTCCCGTGACGAAGCCTGTTCACTTGCATGACGCCTGTCCTGCTCAGCCCCGCGGTGAACTTGCACGAAGTACGTTGCCATAAACCCTGTAAA
Source organism: uncultured Syntrophaceae bacterium (assembly GCA_964497585.1). GTDB lineage: Bacteria > Desulfobacterota > Desulfomonilia > Desulfomonilales > Desulfomonilaceae > CAZCDS01. The sequence goes on along the minus strand of CAZCDS010000043.1, from coordinate 49,104 downwards.
CAGAAATCCGGCGACCAGAGCCGCCCAAGGAATCCATGTTCGGCTCGTTTGGATCAAATTAGGATTCGGAGCCAGGAGAATCAACCACTCTCTACTGCCTATTTTGAGGTGTTCGGTCCTGCGCGGACCGGCCGAGACTGCCGCAAGAAGTCGATCCTCCCTGGCGGGAGAGCCATCCTCCCGCGATGAGCTGAAAAAAAGCAGCTTTTTCGCCCCATGGTCGGATTGGTCAAAAACGGAGAAATCGAGCTCCACAGATCCGTGTTGCTCCAAAATAGTATTTATCAAGTCAGCCACTCGGAATACGGCTAAGAAGAAGCCCGCGATATTCTCGCGCCTCGCTTCCAGGGAATTCTCAGCAGCGCCCCTTTGATATACGGGCAGAAAAACCAAGAATCCTAGTTGCGAACCAGTTTCCTGGACAAGGCGGACTGGCGGAGTTGCAGCCAGTTTGCCCGTATCACGGCTGAGGCTTAGAGCCTCACGCATTGCCGGATCGGACGCCAGGTCGTATCCGAGGGCTGCCTCATTCCCCGCATATGGCTCGACATAGTAAACCGGATAGTATTCTTGCCGCTTGGGGGCAACTACCAGCCTACCGCTATGGTTCTTCTGCGTTATTCGGAAGCCGGGGAACCCTTCATGCTGAGCTGATTTCTCGTACTCCGTTCTTTCACTCTCTCTGACTCTCGGAATCCACTCTATCGCTTGAATTCCTCGGTATCTTTTCAAGAAACCCCGTACAAATTGAGAAAATTCTTGTCTCGTCATCTTGTCGGACGATTCGTAGAATGATCTGAGGGAGTTCAGTACGAAGAAATGGGTATCGATTCCCATTTTGAGACTGGTCACTGCATGTTGACATTGGCGCTCGAAGGAACTCCGAAAAAGAGCCCGATCCCAACCCCGTACGGTGAAGAAGAGCACCAGTGAGACACCGAGTCCAGACGCCACGACGAGGATCAATGCTAGAGCTGCATTTCTTGATAACCGGAATCCCAGGATCTCTCGCTCCTTGCTTTGAACGGTCATGTATCCTCACAAGTAGCCAAGACGGATTCTTGAAGTTGCCGACAAACAGTCTCTTTGCAGCCCCTGGCCACAGTCCATTGTGCAAAGTTTCTCGGGTCCTGTCAAGGGGGCGCTCACGTTCCACACTCTTCTTTGGAAAATTGGACGTGTTTTTTTTTGAAAGCTAACCGGCTGATATTATTGATACGAGGTCTGAGCAGAAATGCATGTCCGCCCCAGACGGTTTTCCCTACTGGGGCCGCGTAGCATTCACACTTACCTGAGCAATCCGGAAGCACAAGATAGTACGTACGATAGAACTGGTTTCAAAATTCCACACATTTTCTCAGTACGATCATGGCGCATGACAGATGAGAGAAGGCCGTATACAGAGTCAGTTTGTGCTCATATCGTATGACCAAACGTTTGAATCTGCCGATCCAACCAATGGTTCGTTCGACGATCCATCTATCGGCATAATGGGGTTGAATCTCTCTGTTTTGGTTCACGTGATTGGTCCGATTCTTTCTGTACGGGGCCAGGAGCGTGATCCCCAGCGTCTTTAGTCGTGCTCTAAGTGGATCGCTGTCGTAGGCCTTGTCCGCAATGACCCGCTTGGGCCGTGTCTTGGGACGTCCCCCGCCAACCTTGGGGACTCGGATCTCCTTCAGAGCAGCTTCAGCGAGTGTAACCTCAGCCGGCGAGGCAGAGTCGATCAAGCCTCCAAGCGGTACACCCTGACCATCGACCACCACCATCCACTTCGGTCCCTTACCCGCTTGGTTTTGCCGACTCCCGCGGCCCCTTTTTAGCCGGAGCGAAGCTCCCGTCCATGAACGCCTCATCCCAGTCCAAGAGTTCATTGTGGTAAAAGCTTAGAGAGGAACGCCCTCCACATGTCCTTGAACACCTCCTGTCCCTGCCACTGTTTCAGTCGCCGCCAACAGGTGGCCGGACTGGAGTATCGCTCTGGAAGATCCTTCCACCTCGCTCCCGTCCGGGCAATCCAGAGGATTCCCTCAAAGACCAGACGGTCATCCGTCCGAGGTCGACCTCCCTTTGGGCGAAATGGGGCCTTGGGTATCAGCGGCTCGATCTTCTTCCATTGCTCCTCAGTCACCTCACGATAGCGCTCACTCATCGGATCACCTCCGATGAGGCTCATACATAAAATGTATAAAATGTACAAGGCATTATATCAGGCGCGATTTCACGCGATTAACAGTTTTGGAACCAACTCTGGGGGCCGGAAGACTTCGGAATGAGGTGACGCGGCTTGACGATTGTTGCCTTGCCCTTGCCGCCATCCACAAGGTGCTAGTGAAACATGAGGTCAGACCTCTGCCAAGAGGGCTAAAAAAAAGGTTTCAAACGCTATGAGCGACCGGTTCCAGGGGACAGGGTTCAAATGGACACCTGCAAGATAGCCCCTGGGCTGTACCAATTTACGGCCCTTGACGACTGCACTCGGTACCAGGTCGTGGGTTTGTATCCTCGGAGGACTGCCGAAAACACCCTCAAATTCTTGCGCAGAGTCATCGAAGAGATGCCCTTTCCCATCCAGCGGATTCAGACAGACCGCGGCCGAGAATTTTTCGCGTACGAGATCCAGGAATGCCTTATGTGCTGGGGGATCAAGTTCCGTCCGGTAAAGCCTCGTTCACCTCACCTGAACGGAAAGGTGGAGAGAGCCCAAAAGACGGATCTGGCCGAATTCTACTCCACCATCCCGCTGGACAGCCCCGATCTGGCTGACCAGCTCCAGGAATGGCAGCATTTCTACAACTGGGATCGGGCCCACGGGAGCCTCCACGGCAAGACCCCCATGCAACGCTTTTTGGAACTGGCGGAGCTAACACCTGCGTGGGACGAGGTTGAAAGCATGTACGACAGCCGAAAGGAGCGTGTCAGATATCAAGACTATAGGCTCGATCTAAAATTGCACAAATGAAACGATGTCTGTGAATCGCACAGCTTAGACATCGACCTCTCCCCCTTGATCGCCTCAAGCGCAACCCCAGCCTTGAAGCTCCCGTCAAACCTCCTTCTCATGACTCCCAAAAAGCCTCCTCGTACTCACCCACACTTTCTACATCAACAAGGTCGGCTTTTCCACCTTAACCCCCTGTCCGGTTTTCGGGATCCATTACAGGGATCAGCCCAAAACCTCTCCTTCCGGATAAGCGAAGGCCTGGCGCAGCGTGTCCGTTCTCAAAGGGGACAAAGGGGCTTTGTCAGGCCAGTGCTTTCACATCAGACTTTTCCCCGGACAACTCCTGACGGCCGTCTCCGTGCACCCCCTCTATCCCCCAACACATCCAAGGCCCCATCTTCACAGATCAACTACAGATCCGAAAGCACCAATAAGCCCTCAGGAGCACCTGCCCTCTTTTCCATCATCTCGGTGAGCTATCCCTTTTCTCCTTCTTACTGTAAATCTTCATCGCTGCTGATGGACAGGGTCGGTTGACAGCCTTTCATCCGTTATGCTAGTTTTGACATAAGCACGTCCGCGGCGCATCTCCCATTACTTCTTGGAGGTTGGAATCCAATGACCGCGATCCTTCGCTGGTGCGTCTACGTGGGCCTTGTGGTTGCAATAGTGTCTGGTACGGCCGGTCACGTCTGCTCCGAGCCCTCCCTGAAGGGCGATGTCATCATCTTTCACGCGGGAAGCCTGACCGTTCCCCTTGCCAAGATGGAAAAGGAATTCGAAGCAAAATACCCGGGTGTGGACGTCAAACGAGAAGCCGGCGGCAGCACCAAGATGGCCCGTATGATTTCGGAACTAGGGAAACCGGCGGACATCATGGCTTCCGCGGATTACATGGTTATCAACAAGAGCTTGATCCCTAAATTTGCCTCATGGAACATACGTTTTGCCTCTAATCAGTTGGTCCTCTGTTACACGGCTGAGAGTAAGTTCGCCGACAAAATCAACCAGGACAACTGGTATAAGATACTGGGCACGAAGGGTGTCCAATGGGGACATTCAGACCCGAACCTCGACCCATGCGGCTATCGTAGCCTCATGGTTTTGAAACTGGCCGAGGTTTTCTACAAAAAGCCCGGGCTGTACAAGAAACTGACTGCAAATCGGCCCAAAGTAAACATCAGGCCCAAGTCCGTTGAGCTCGTGTCAATGCTCCAGACAGGCCACCTCGATTACGCATGGGAATACCTGTCCGTGGCTGTGCAACATAAGTTGAAGTATGTGAAACTCCCGGACAAGATCAATCTGGGCAACTGCAAGTACGACGATTTCTACAAACAGGCAAAGGTCGAAGTGAGTGGCAAGAAGCCCGGCACAAAGATGACGCGTGTAGGAAAATCCTGCACGTACGGGGTGACAATAGTCCAGGACGCGCCGGACAAGAAAGCGGCCGTGGCCTTCCTGCAATACATGCTGAGCCCAGACCATGGACTGAAGATTCTCAAGGAGATGGGCCAACCGCCGTTCATTCCCGCTCGAGTTCCGTCGGAGGCAGCGAAGAAGAGACTGCCTGTGCAACTGCAGAGTCTCGTCGAGGTCAAGAAGTGACGGTCTCCGTGGGCCGCACCGCGGTTCGATTGCCATGATTCGGTCCTTTACCCCGTTCCATGCATTGGCCGTCTCCAGCAGCCTGGTGATCGCAGCGTTCATCCTGATCCCGCTGCTGGAGATGCTTACCCAACCCAGCCTGAAAAGCCTGCTCGAAACAGCGCAGGACCGGGATGTGTTGCGGTCTATTTGGCTCAGCGTCTATTGCTCGGGTACGGCTGCACTGATCGCGTTGCTGCTGGGGGACACCGCTTGCCTACCTGTTGGCCAGGCGCTCGTTCACGGGAAAAAAGTTTATCGAAAGCCTGATCGACCTTCCCATCATGGTACCACACCCCGTGATTGGCATCGCGATCCTCAGTTTGGCGGGGAAGGGTCATTTGATCGGCGACATGGCCAACGCCCTGGGTATACGCATCATGGGATCGGTTACCGGCATCATCGTCGTGCTTACCTACGTGGGATTGCCCTTCTATGTCAACACGGTCAAGGCGGGGTTCGAGGCCATACCCGAACGAATGGAGCACGTTTCCCGAAGCCTGGGCGCGTCTATGGGCCAAACCTTTGTGCGAATAACCGGGCCCCTTGCCTGGCGTACCATGATTGTAGGAATGATCATGTGTGCGGCTCGTGCTGTCAGTGAGTTCGGCGCGGTCATTATCGTAGCTTATCATCCGATGACCGCGCCGGTTCTGATGTACGAGCGGTTTACCGGCTACGGTCTTTCGTACTCTCAGCCAGTGGCGGTCTGGCTGATCGTGGTGTGTCTGATTCTGTTTCTCCTCCTGAGAATCATGTCCAGGCAGGCCGAGCCGTAGTATCGGACCGTTATCAGCCCCCTGAGTCGGGCTCCCATGTCTCGTTTTACACAAGGACCACATGATAGAGCTGAACGACGTAAGCATAGAGTATCCGGACTTCGCAGCGCGGGATGTCTGCCTGCGAGTGTTTGAAGGGGAGTTTTTTGCCCTCTTGGGACCGACGGGCGCGGGCAAGACGCTCATTCTTGAAGCCATCGCAGGCGTTGTGTCCGTCAGCCGCGGGAGCGTTGTCGTTCGCGGCGTGGACGTCACCAACGTACCCCCGGAAAAGAGAAGAGTAGGTATTGTCTACCAGGATCTGGGGCTTTTCCCTAACTTGAACGTAATGGACAACATTCGATACGGACTCCGTTACCATCGTGACGATGATTCCGCCGAGTCCCGGTCGGAACGGGTGCGACGGCTGATAGACCTGCTCAGCCTGGAGCGCCTGTTGAAAAGATCGGTGCACAACCTGAGCGGTGGTGAAAAACAGCGGATCGCGCTCGCCCGATGCCTGGCCGTCAACCCGTCTCTGGTCTTGCTCGACGAGCCCGTGTCTTCACTGGATGTCAACAAGAGGGGCGAAGTACTTACCCTGCTCAAGGACCTGCACGAAAACCTGGGCGCCACATTTCTCATGGTCACCCATGAATTCTCGTAAGTCATGTTCTTAGCCCAGAGGGCGGCGATCGTTAACTCGGGGCGACTTGAGCAGATCGGAGACGTGTCTGATATTTTCCACAGGCCTCAGACGCGCTTTGTGGCCGAATTTGTGGGCATGAAGAACCTATGGCCGGCAACCTTTCAAGGTAACATAGGAATGGTAAACGATGTCCCCGTTCACTTGGCCGATGAAAACACCACAGGACGGCAATTCCTTGGTATCAGACCAGAGAAAATCCTGGTGTCGTCGGATCCGCCTCCTTTCGCAAGCGGGAATGTCGTGCGCGGCACCGTCACCGAAGCCTGGAACGTGGGACCATACTACGAAGTAACCGCAAAAATAGAAGGCATTTCCATCCGAGCGCATTGCACGGAGAGCGCACTCCCCGCCGGTGGCCTGAGAAAAGGCATGCAAGCGTTTATCGCTTTTTCCAGGGATGACGTCCATACCTTCTAAAAAGGGCGCCGAAACACTGGAATCCTTTCTCGAGCCCCCCTATTTGCAGAACGCGGCCACGTCAACCTGGTTGCTGCGAAATCGGATCACCTCGTCACTAGGTCGCATGTGCAGAAAAGCTGTTCACAACCGTCGTCCAGGGTGATCGTTCCACGGAGCCGTCGAAATTCTAGTATGCCGACAATCGACGGAGGACCGACGTTTGGAACAGCCATAGTCTTCCGCGCTGCGATCGGCGCTTAAGCAAAGTGGGGGATAACCGTTCTGTGCGAATGCTGATTCCCCTAAAATCTTTTGATACGGCGGGCAGGAACTGCTGCAAGTCCTGGACTTTCGGCAAGTAGCGGTTGTGAGTTATGGTTTTTTTGGTCTTTCTCCAGATATGTTCCATAGCGTTGAGCTTGGGCACAATCGCGAAGTGTATCTCAGCTTCGCTCACTTCAACGCGATAATCGGACGTCTCCCCAAGTGGATGAGACCGATCATCACTGCCCTTCACCTGACGGGTATGCGGTGGGGCGAGGCCGTAGGCAAAGAAGGATTGGGTTGGTGTAACGTTCACTGGGATCCGCGTCTCTTCCGTCTCAGCCCCAGCCAAACAAAGAAGAAAAAGAATGAGCGCATCCCCATAAATCGGTTGCTCATTCCGCACCTGGAATACGCTCGGCAGTTCCAACACGACGGCGCCCGGCTCTTCCTGATTGAGGGTCTCAGGCCGCCGTCAGAGAATTCTCTTCGGAAACCGTGGCTGAAAGCCATTGAGGAGCTTGGTGATCCCGCTCTCGTACCTCATCCGACCATGCATGATCTCGCACATACCTGGAAGGCAAATGCCAGACGGTCCAAGCCACGGATAGACTATGAGATCAGAGAAACCATACTTGGACACGGGCTCAAGAAGAAGGGCAGCATGGATTTCAGCTAGGGAGGGATCTCACGTCAGGAATTGGTCACGGCTGTTGACCGCGCGAAGCACTGGCGATCCATTGGCTGTCTCGGGCATGGGCCTCCACATGGCGTTCAATCTTTTCCGGACGAAATTCATCGTCGGAATTGAGGAACGTTGCCCACTTTCGCGTTGCCATGGACAGCCCGCGATTCATGGCATGATGAGCGCCCCGATTCTCCTGGGAAAGCAACTTGAGTCGCGGGTCCTTGATCCTCTAAATGATAGAGACGCTTCGATCTGAGGACCCGCCATCGACAACGATGACTTCAATGTCTTCGACTGACGGGTGCAGAACGGACGCAACCGCGTCCCGGACGTACAAGTCGTGGTTGTACGACGGCATAATAACACTTACAAAGGGCTTTTCTTGCCGGCCATGTCAACCGCCAACCCGTCGAAAGACCTGTCCGAAGCTGTGGATCTGGCGTACCTCGGCCCACAATGCTGGCATGTCGGCCGGTCATTGGTCCGGCTTTGAGACGGGGAACGATCCGTCCCCGACACTTGGGTCGCACGAGTCCGCTTTTTTCTGATCTCATCGCTGAAAGGTCGCTACGATCTACGAACGGGTCGACACCATGCAAGGGATTTTCCCCATCAAATGTAGGGAGGGATCCGCCCGCTCTTCAGTTTTTCTCGCAACTGCTCCATAAGGGCTCCTTCGGCTCTGTCCATGGAGTCGGGATCGTCCACGTCGACCCAGAAGTGTCCTTTGATCTCGTAAGCTTTCGCTTTGCCCACCGCGGCCAGTTGCCGTACGCCTCCGCTCAGCGAGGTATCACCGCCTTCCGTTATGCTCTTTTCCAAGGCATCAAACAGCGACGGAGTACAGAGAAAGATCCCGGTGTCAATGGCATTGAATCGTTCAATCCCTTTGCCGATGTTCACCACTTTGTCGTCGTCGAGTTCCACCCTGGTGACGTCTTCGAGGTTGAGCAGCGGGTTCTGCGTGTCGCGATCGACCGCGAGCGCGATTTCCCCATCTCCAACAGGCTGCTGCATGAGCGAGCCAAGGATCTCGGAATCGAATATGTGATCGGTCATCAACAGGATGAACGGTCCGTCCAGAAAGTCCTTGGCCTTGAGAACAGACAGTCCGTTGCCCTCTTCCCACGCTTCGTTGAGAAAGTGGGTGATCCTGATATGACAGCTCCGGGCGAGATCATCGAGAAAGGGGCGTACCTGATCCCCGTTGTACCCGGTTACCACGCAGAAGTCATCGATTCCGGTTTTCAAAACGGTACGAATCACCCGCTCGATGAGCGGGACTCCCAGAACGGGGATAAGGGGTTTGGTTTCGCCTCTCCTCCAGAGTCTGCTGCCCTTTCCTGCGGCGATGATCAGGCATTTCATCTTCCTGAGGGCTTCCGGTTCCTGAACGAACGCTTCCGTCATGAGGTAGGCCTGATCGTCGGTATATTGCTGAGGAGGACGTTTCATGAAATACGCCGCAGGCCCCCACAGGATCCCGCCTATTTGTCGATCGAGGGCCAGTCGGCAACAGCGGATGGCATCTATGCTGACTCCGGCGGAATTGGGAGAATCCTCCACTGAGAGGCGAAGCTCCAGGTTCATGGGCACGTCGCCGAAGAGCTTGCCTTCCATCCTGACGAAGCACACCTTGTTGTCCTTTTGCCACGGCACGTAATCGCTCGGTCCGATGTGGATGTTGTCCTCGTCGAGCTGTTCTGCGGCCACCGACTGCACGGCCTCGGTCTTGGATTTCTTCTTTGATTTCAGCCGAGCATGATCGAGCATGTTCAGGAAATCGGTGTTTCCCCCGGTATTGAGTTGATACGTGCGTTCCAGCTTGACCCCGCGTTTTCGGAACAGGTCTGTGAGCGTCCGGTGAGTGATGGTGGCACCGAGCTGAGCTTTGATGTCGTCTCCTATGATCGGAAGGTTCTTCTCTTTGAAACGCGCAGCCCATTCCGGGTCACTTGCGATGAAGACAGGCATACAGTTGATGAAAGCGGTCTCCGCCTCCAAAACACAATCCGCGTAGAAGCGAACCGCCTGTTCCGATCCCACCGGGAGATAGTTCAGCACCACTTCTGCGCCCGATTCCTTGAAAACTCGAACGACTTCCTCCTTCGAAGGTTCCGGCATATCGGAGAGCACAAAGGTCTGATGGGGTTTGTGAGCCAGCATCTCCTCAGTGCAACCGTCCAGAATCCGCCCCATCCTTACCGTGACTCCGGTCTCCGGGATGTTCGGGCAGAAGACTTGCGTGCAGTTCGGGGGTGCGAAGATGGCTTCCGACACATCCTTGCCAACCTTGCGTCTGTCGATGTCAAATGCAGCCACCACTTCTATGTCGTAGGGTTTATATCCCCCGAGATCCCAATGCATCAGACCGATTGCATCCCGGCCGCTCTTGCCCTCGTAATAATGGATCCCCTGAATCAGTGAACTGACACAGTTACCCACTCCCACGATCGCTATCTTGATCCTGGCCGTTTGTCTCTCCTTCCTGTGGATTCCATTTGCGCACCCTCCTCCAACAAGCCTCGACAGAAGTCAATTGAGCCTGAAACGAATAGAGGGCTGCAGGCCAATCCCTTGGATAAGTCTTCCTTACACTTATGGCCAGATGTGCGTATCGCTATGACTCGCTGAAGGAGCCCTTTCCCCCATGGGCGGTCTCCTCCGAACAACGTCTTCCTAAGCTCCATCACGACCGGTGTTCTTGATTCCATTGCCGGCGATCAGGCGGGTGTAATCGGAAATGGAGAGAATTAGTGGGGCAAAGAATTGCTTAAGCTCACTGTCGGAGACCGACCTCATTTCCTGTGTCCGACAGCGATCCTTAACCAGAGTCCTGGAACGTTCAAGTGTATTGAGATATCCGCTGAAGATCATTCTGATTAGATCAAAACGCCTCAACAAAAGAAACCGAGCACTCCTGACGGCATCGTACCCGAGGGAAACGAAGAGAGCGACAACCAATCTGGTCTGCCCTATATTTTTGATGATATTGGCGAGTCTGTTCTTCTGACACAGGTAGGTCTTCCATGGATGTTCAATGCTGCGGATCGTGCCACCTCCCAGATGATGATACACCAGGGAGTCATGTACGAACATGACCTTGTAGCCTAATAATCGCATTCTCCAGCAGAGGTCCACATCTTCATGATAGATGATGTACTCCGGATCAAAGCCCCCGACTTCCAGGTAAGCCTGCCTCCTTATGAGGAGGGAACAGCCGCATCCAAAGCCGACTTCTCGCGTTGTATCGTACTGACCATTGTCAACGGTCCATTTCCCTTGGTCAAGGCCGGACCCTATCAGCGTCAGCATACCACCTGCGTGGTCGATGATCTTCGGATTCCACACGGCCACGATCTTGGAACCGCACGCGGCGATGCGTTCGTCCTTCTCAGCGACTACCATCAGAGCCTGGAGCCACTGTGAATCAACAACAGTATCGTTGTTGAGCAGAACCACGTACTCATGGTCCAATTCGCGGATCACGCGATCGTATGCACCGGCAAACCCAAGGTTTTCCCCAAGTGGGACGATGTGAACCATGGGGTAATGCTGTCTGGTGAAGTCTACGGAGGCATCTTGGGAACCGTTGTCTATCAGAAAGACGTCGAAGAACGGATAGTGGTTTTTCAGTACAGACTCAAAACAATCCCCCAAGAAATGGCGTCCGTCTCGGTTCAAAACCAACACGGCAACCTTCCCGCCGAGACCCGAATTGGATATCTTTTTATGTGATTGAACGCGATTCATGAAAGGCCTCAGCGCCGGCTGCGCCTATGATAGATGTCCTATTTTTTGGCCCAACTTGGTGGGAGGTTCCTCTCTATCTCAATCTCACCGAATTCGCTGCTCGTTCTAGCTCCGACCTGTTTGGCCCATTGAACCATATTCGAGATTCCCTCTTCCAGAGATACGGCACTCCTAACTCCGAAGACCCTCTGGGCTTTTTCATGGCTTGAAAAGGCGTGGACTACCTCACTCCTCGGCAGGAGATGGATCGTGTTGCACGGTACATTCATTGCGTTTGCAACAGCCTGCGCAAGATAGTTGACGCTGTATGGCTTGTCCGCACCCACATTAAAGACCTGATTTCGCGCTTCGGGGAGTTCCACACTGGCGGCAATGGAGGGAGCAATATCGGATATGTGTGAAAAGGCACGGGTCTGCTCTCCGTCGCCGAAGACGGTCATTGGCCAGCCTTGCATCAGTTGATTGATAAAGATCCCGATCACATTTCGGTACTTGTCTCCAATATTCTGCCGCGCCCCGTAGACATTGTGGGGCCGGAATATCACATAATCGAGGCCGAATATCTCGTGGGCAACCGCGAGATCCATCTCCACCGCATATTTGGCGATACCGTACGGATCCTCCGGGGCCGGAGTCATGTCCTCGGTCATAGGCAGTTGTCCGGCTCCGTACACGGCAATGGAGGAAGTAAACACGAAGCATTTGCACCGGTAGTTGACCGCTGCGTTAATTAGGTTCACTGATCCTACCAGGTTGTTGAGATAGTTAAATCTTCTTATGAAATGACTCAGTCCTTCAGCAGCGTAGGCGGCAAGGTGGTAGACGTAGTCGAAACCCCAGTCACGGAACAACTTGTCAAGGAACTTGTGGTCCGTTACGGATCCACGAACAAAATGGGCACCCTCAGGGACATTATCTTCGAATCCCCCACTGAGATCGTCGAGCACAACCACTTTGTGATTCAGCTTGATCAATTCATCGGCCAAGTGAGAGCCCATAAATCCCGCGCCACCTGTAACGAGACTAGTCACGCCCATGGTTCACTCCCTCTTCCTGTGCGCGAATTACCGATCGTTTCGCATGTCTCAGGAGATTCCAAGTCAGCGGTTGATTATCTTATTCCTTCCCAGAACGTAGGCCGCAGTAAAGAGTGCCTTGACGAAATCTTTGAAGGGAAGTCTTCTGTAGTGAAGATAGAGTTGATCGATGTAACCGAATCCCTTTTTCTCAGACGGAATGATCAGGAAATCGGTGCCCGTGTCTCTCTTCCTGACTCGGGGATTGCGACAGAACCCAGCCAATGGACCGATCACTCGTTCGTACACCAGGTGCTCTTTGACAAGGAGACGAGCGTTGTGCGACGCACGAAGCACTGCATCCGGATCCTTTTGAACGTGGTTAATGACTTCGGCGATTGCCGCTCGGTCAGTGGGGCAGACAAGCCACCCCGCATCATAGTCTCGGATCAGCTCGGTGAGTTCTCCATAGTCATTGTAAATGACAGGAACCCCTGCCCACAGATACTCAACCGTCCGCGTAGTAAAAGCCAGCTCCCGCTCTGCATTGCGCGGCATGAGTTCGAACGCGACATAGGCAGTGCGATAACGGTCGAGCAGTTCGGCTCTTGACACGAAACCGTGAAAAGCAACGGACGGATATCGAGACATGTCCTCTCGGAATCGTTCGAATTCGGCCTTATCCTCAGGATTTGTTTCGTGGCTTCCACCATAGATATCGAGGCAGCCGACACCATTCTCATTGAGCGTCTCGGCCAGTATCCGCAGCGCGGGCATGGGATTGAGCCAAGGATAAAAGCCGCCGGAGAATATGATTGGGCGTCGCTCGAGATCCGGTTCGTGCTCTGGCATCTCGGCCGGCATGGCCACGGGCATGTAGTGGATCTCCAGATCGGAGATGTCCACTCCTGCCAGCATCAAGAACCCCATGAAATAGTACCGTTGTCTCCGTCCCGCACAAGTGAAAAAGTCTCCTACGGAAACGCTCTGCAGTTTACGGGTGGCAAGAGTGAAACGCGCTGTGGGAAGAAAAAACTTGGCCATTTGTTCGAATTCAATGAGATCCGGTCCATGGAAGTCAACGGCGACCGGAATCCCATGGTTATTCCTCCATTTTCTCGTGGCAGGCTTTACGCACACGATGACATCGGGCTTCACTCTTTCGATGATCCGGTCTTGATTGGAATCGTCCCAAAGCCTGTCAATATGCTCCTGGGGAATCTTTTTGTCAAATTGCCTGCGGAGGAATCGGTTGCGCGGCATTGAATAGACGACTTCGAATCCCTCCATTTCAAGACCTTGAATTATCTGCCAGCTTCGCAAACCACCCCCGGAGGTGGGCAACCCTTCCAGGGGAACAACATCGGAACAGAATACCAGCACTTTGTTCATTGTTTCGAGTCCCAAGAGCAAGAACAGCCTACCGACGGCTCATGAGAGTACGCGGTGCATGACGCCGATATGCTCATTCGGGATGGCTTGCGCTCAGATTTGAATAGTGGTCCTTGATGAAACGGTAGGTCATCCTGGTAGTCGCGACCAAGCCGTTTTGCTTGAAGAAATCCCAGCCTCTTTTCATGAGCCGGTTGCGAATGTCCCTTCGGGGATAGCTGTAAAGATCGTCGCCGGGAAAGAATCGCACTCCCACGTTGGGCCTTCCGTTACTGGCAAAGCTATAGATCTGGTCAACACAAAGGCAGTTCCTACAGGGGAACATCCACTGCCCCCGGGGCCTGTCATACTTCTCGTAGAGAAATTTGCGCACGTCCTGAATCATCTCTGAGTTGTACAACTCCCCGAAGGATGTTTCTCTCAGATTGCCGAAGACGAAGGTGGAACAGCTTCCGCAACTTTCGTACTTGATCCAATCCTCACCGAGCTCCTTGGTAGGAGGCTTGAAAAAGGGACGAGTAAAAAACTCACACACGCCTATGGTTGATCCGTCATCGGCCTGGATGCGGGATATCCGCATGTCGTTGCTCCAGACATACCCGTCTTCGAGTTGCTCTCTGTTGCCAAAGATATCTCCAACGCGCACTTCTTCCGAGTATTTCTCATATCCGGCGTTATCGGCTCTAGGCTGGGTGGCAGCAATCTCCGCGGAGCGTTCTACCGAGGTCTGATCCGTCCAACTGCCGTCTCTTCTCGGCATCCTCGTGAAGGCGAGCCGCAGCCTGAACTTATTCTTGATACAGTGCTCAACGAGTTCATCCAGGATTAGGTTCACCCTGTCAGGAATATCCCAGTAGAACTCGTCTACCATCGGTTCATTGGAGTAGTTCAGACACATGATCTCCATGTCGTCCACGCCTAACTCTCCGAACACGAAATCCGCGTATTCTTTGAGGTGAAACAGATTGTTCCTCATCAGGACAAGACCCACACGGAACCAGGGATAGGGATCCATATGCTCCCTGGATCTGGAAAAGTTCTTCAGGTTCTTGACAACTCGGTTGAAGTTGTCGTTCAAATAGAGCTTGCGGTAGATCCCGTCATTGTGAGCATCGAAGCTGCATTTGAGCCAGTCGGTCACCCCGGAGATCAGTTCTATCTTCTCATCGGTCAAGAGCGAAGCGTTGGTCGTGGGCCTATAATAGACGCCGTACTTCCGGTAGAGTTCCATCAATTTCTTGAAATGAGAGGGCAAGAAGGGCTCGCCCAACAAGGTACTCTCCGTGTAGCGCATGGCGGGAAAGACTTCTTCAGCCATCCTTTCCACGATATCCCATTCCCACTCCGGGAAGTTGGCCGCGGAAAAATCCGGCCCGCGCTGCAACCTGGAGTAACCGCATTTCTTGCAGTAGTAGTTGCACTTCCAGGAGAGTTCGAAGGTACAACGCGGAGGAAAAGCCGTGAGCACCAACTTCTTGGCTTTGATCTCTTCAAGGAGACGCTTCTCGTTCTCTTCCTTTAATTTCAGATAGGGCCGTTCCATTGGAAGTATTACCTCCGTTTGGCTTTTGGTCCCAGAGCGCTGTCTGAAAGACGGCTGCGGCGGTTCAATTCATCGAGATGGATCGTTTCTCTGCCAGTAATCACATCGGAATCAACTTAGGATCTCAGCATCTTCTTTCTCAGAGACGCAAAGGCAGTTTCGGCAGGGGATCATCCATCGGTCTCTCGGCTGATCGTATCTATCGTAGAGAAACCGACGAACCTCTTGATAGAGGGGAGACTTGTAGATCTCTTTGAAAGTCTGCTCCTTAAGGTTGCCGAATACGTACGTGGAACAGCTCCCGCAACCTTCAACCTTGATCCAATCCCGACCGTCCAGTTCTCTCGTCGGAGGCTTGAAGAAGGGTCGGTTAAAGCTAGGACAAACCCCGACCCGGGCGCCATGGTCACCCTTGATTCTGCTGATCCGCATCTCGTTGCTCCAAACGTATCCCTTTTCCAGGGTCTGCCTGTTACCGAATATGTCTCCCTTTCGGATGTCCTCGGAGTATTTCTCGTATCCGCTGTTGTCGGCATCCGGCTGACAGGCTGCGATTTGAGCGGCTCGCTCATGGCCTGTAGGGCCGCTCCATGAACCGTCCTGTCGCGGCATACGTGCGAAGGGGAGCCTGAGCCGGTACTTTCGCTCGATGCAGTGGTCTACCAGTTCGTCGATACGTTGGTTCACCGTGTCGGAGATATCCCAATAGAATTCATCGACCATAGCGTTGTTGGCGAAGTTCAAGGCCATGATCTCCATCTCATCCACGCCGATCTCCTGGAAAACGAAGTCTGAGTAATCTTTCAAGTAGTCTGGATTGCTGCGCATGAGAACCATGCCGATGCGAAACCAGGGGTAGGGGGACATGAATCGTCGGGCCTCGGAAAATCGCTGAAGATTCTGGACAACCAGGCCAAAGTTGTTGTTAAGGTGAAGCTTACTGTAGAGTTCCGGTGTATGCCCGTCGAAACTGCACTTAAGCCAATCCACGACCTCGTTCATCATGTCTAGTTTGTTTTCGGTAAGAAGAGAGCCGTTTGTCGTCGGCCGGTAGTACACGCCGTAGCGGTGATAGAGTTGCATGAGGCGGTTGAACTCTTTGGAGAGCACGGGCTCGCCCAGCAGGGTGCTCTGTGTCAGCCGGCATGTGGGAAAGAACTCTTCGGCAATTCTCTCTACGTCGTCCCAGTCCCATTCAGGGAAATCTCCGGCGGAGAATTCCGGCCCGCGATGGAGTCTTGAATAGGAGCACTTCTTGCAGTTGTAATTGCATCTCCAGGACAGCTCAAAGGGACACCGAGGAGGGAAGGCGGTCAGAATGGGGTTCTTCGCCTTGATCTCCGCAAGAAGGCGCGTTTCGTTCTCTTGCTTGAGTGCAATATAGGGTCTGGCCATATAGCTTTCCAGTTCAGAAAGGATATGCAAGTTCAACAAACAACTGAACTGTTGCGAGATAGGAACAGAGTCAGCCCTCCTTCCTACAGTGTGCCTCCTGACGGGTCGAGTTTCCGTTCAGCGCGAAATTCCTCCTGCAATCGACATGCGTATCCGATGGAAAGGCCTGGATATAGGGTGGTTGGAAGCCGTTGCGGGGTTTTGCCAGCTTTGTTTGGGGGCGAGGGCGCTAACAAGCCAGTGTCAAAAGCTTTGTAGTGGCTCGGTGACATCAGCTTGCTCGCTTCTTTGTTATTGAGTTGTACTGGCCTGGTGGCGAAGACGTCCGGAGGAACCAGCAATGGCATCCTATTTTCTTGACAGCCCCAATCTTGCTTGTGCTGAACTGATCACGGCGTTGACGTCCGTGAATACCGAAAAGCTCAGACCGGTTTGCGCCCGTAAAGCGTCTCTACGTACATATGGTCACGAGAAAAAAATGAGAAGTGGGGCCATCTCGAAGCAGCAGTCATGATCACCTCAAAGTCATCTGGTATAGGGAAGAAATCAGAAGGATAACTCTTGTAGGAATAGTTGAAATCGGCCAAATTTTCGGAGTAAAAATAAGACATACACGTTCTTCCGATTTCGGCCAGGTAGGCCGAAATAGTCTCGTAATCCATCTCCGACAGGCTCACGGTATTTACGAACATGTCAGCAGATGAATCGGCTAAATTGGGAAGCATAAAATTGGGCATGAGAATGATGTCGTAAGCTTCCAAAACCGATCGATCCAGCTCGAGGGTGCTATCCTGGTAATATAGTATTCTCTTCTCGGGAAAAGCCAAGGACAGATAGTAAGACTCCACGAGGAGATTCTCGGGAAGATCGAAATCCAAATAACAGAGGCTGTCGGTGCGTTTGTACAGGTAGTAGGCAAAAAGACCGACTCCGCCTCCAATCTCAGCCACTACCGGCCGTTGAAGCCCCTGCAGCAGCCGCGTGACGAATACTGACCTATAATGATTATAAAAACAATTTGCCCATACGGTAGCACCGGCAATATCAATCCCATAAGGGTTGCCAATCGGAGGAAGGCCCAATTCCCGGATCTCTGGCTCTACCCCGAGAGTATACGTCCATGCATCAAAGCACTGTTTCATTCGCTTACCACACTCTTGAAGTGAGAGATGCTTAAAGTCTAGATACGCTTGCTCTCCACCGTACATGTCTTCAGAAAGGCAGTTCCTTAGGCAAGAGTTTAGCAGCGCTGTCACTGCCTCCACATCCTCTCGCTCCACGAGGTCCCAGAGATTGCCCCTAGTCGACCTGAGGACGACGTTCCAGTTAAAACCGGCTCGATACAAAGGTGAAGCGTCTCGAATGTCCTTTATTGCCGCCTTACACGACCTCAGCAGGGTTTTCACGAGGCTACGTTGGTCCTCGAGAGGAACAGGGCAGGAGACGTCGTTCACTATTTTGCCTCGCAGCGGCCACAGATGGTAGCATCTGCGAGGCTTCCCGTCCTGATAAGATATCCTGCGGCCCAAGAAGTACCTCACCTCTCCGAGCCGTTCCAGGCACTTCTCCTGTTCGGCCCACAGAGACAGTATTTTCGAGTTGCGCACACCCAGCCGTACCAATTTGTTCCTAAACTTTTCATAGAACGGGTACGCGATAAGGATATAGTCGAATTCCACTTCTTGCACCTGTGCGAACGAGACAATTCGCTTTCCCTCCAAGCGCTCAGGAAAAAGGTAACAGGGAGGAATGGTCACGTTCTGCATGGCTGGTACCCGAACCAGTCCGGCCAACCTTCGACAAAGTGCCTGGCCCCTGGGCCCGAAGGTCTCGTACACGCGCCTGAGGAGCGAGAACGCCAGTGGCGCTTCACCAGACGACGTTGTCTCATCGAGCGGGCCAATGTCTCCGAAGTCCACGTAACCAACGATTTCCACTCCTCGCTCCAGGCATAGTCGTTCCACACTCAAGGTGTTATACCCAGTACCGCAAGCCAGAACCTTCATAAGCCGAAAATCCTTCCCAAGGCGCATGGCCTTTACCTTAGCCACTACCTCCACGGGGGCTTGAAAAAGGTCGGTTGAAGCTCGGACAAATGCTGACCATGGAACCGTCGTCGCCAATGATTCTACTGATCTGCATCTCGTTGCCGCAGACGTACCCCTTCTCGAGAGTCTATCGATTGCCGAAAATGTCTCCCGTTCGAACGTCTTCGGAGTACCTCTCGTGCCCGTTATTGTTCGCGTCGGGCTGACAGGACGCTGTCTCCCGGGCCAGCTCATGGCCTGTGGGATCGTTCCATGTGCCGTCCCTCCGAGGCATCCGGACGAAGGGGAGCCGGAGCCGGTATTTCCGCTCTATCCAGTGCTCCACCAGCCCGTCGATACGATCATTTACCGTGTCCGAGAGATCCCAGTAGAATTCATCGACCATGGCATCGTAAGCGGAGCTCAAAGCCATCATCTCCATCTCATCCATACCGATCTCCTGGAAGACGAAATTTGCATAATTCTTCAGGAAGTTGATGCTACTCCTTATCAAGACCATGCCCGTGCGGAAGCTGGGACAAGGATCCATGAACCGCCGGGCCTGGTAAAATCGCTTGAGGTGCTCGACCACTACAGCGAAGGTGTTGCTGAGGTGAAGCTTCGCGCACAGCTCCGGCGTATGCCCGTTAAAACTGCACTTCAGCCCGTCCACCACTCCATTCATTATTTTCAGCCTGGCCTCCGTGAGGAGTGACCCGTTCGTCGTCGGCCGGCAGTAGCCTCCGAACCGGCAATAGATTCCATGAGCCGCTTGAACTCTTTGGACGGCAGCGGTTCACCCAGCAGCGCACTCCGGGTGAGCCTGCATGTGGGAAAGAACTCCTCTGCAATCTGCTCCACATCCTCCCAGTCCCATTCAGGGAAATCTATCGCGAAGAATTCCGGCCCGCGATGGCGTCCTAAATAGCAGCACCTCGTGCAATTGGGAGGGAAGGCGGGGTCGGAATGGGGGCCTTCGCCCTCATTTCCTCGGAAAGCCTCCGTTTATTCTGTGGATTGACCTTGAACTGCGGCCTACTGGTTCTATGCAAATCCTGTCTGAGCGAACTGAGGCCTTCCGACCGCCGGATGGAATCGCGGCACCTCATTTCTGAAAAGGAATCGCATCTTGCATGCTTCTGACGATATTGGTAACGTCATGAAAGTCGTAGGGTTTATGCCATTTTGACCCGTAAGATCGATCGTCCAACAACGGAAAACTTGTGCCAAAATAACCGTTGAATATCACTCGAAAGCTGTTAACAGGGGAAATGCTTCTGTAAAGCTTCTTCTTCGCCGTTCCGGGGAGATGATAGGCATTCAATATTGCCATCTTTTCCAGCCAGAAGGCTCCAGGGTGTCGTTTGCCCCGTGTGTCAGAGGAATTGAGAGACGGTCCATGATCCCCTTGGATCAAGATTATGGGAGGGATCGATGAATTGGCAATCAATCGATCCACCAATTCTAGTACCTTCCTGTTCACGAAGCGAATTTGTCGCGCGTATCCCTTTCTGTACCCTGCCCTGTCCTTCAGCCAAGTCGGCTCGTCCTGGGTAGGGGACTTATCTAAATTGACTCGCTCGCCGTTCTCTCCAAAAATAAATGGAACGTGGGGTGCCAAGATATGAGCAATAACGAAAACAGGAAAAGGATACTTGGCTACTTTTGGCAAATTGGCGAACGGATAAAGTATGAGCCTCCTATGGATTTCGTACTGAACCCTCCCCAGTTCCCATAAACCAAGTTGGCCTAGCTTTGAAAACAAGACAGGTAAGGGGGTGAAGTCCAGGAGTTGGTTCTCAAACTCGCTCAACGAGGTGCTCGGCGTCATGTAGATGTCAGCATTCCTGGTGTTGGTCCACATGGACCCTGAATCAAAAAAAACAAATCTGTACCCCTGTGCCTTGAGAAACTTAGTCGCATAGCTAGACTGAATCATTGATATCAAGGGTTTCTTGTTCGCGGATTCCTTCCCCATTTTTCTGGCAATAGCATCCAGGTAAGTCAGGTTCAAAGAAGAGGCGAGGGACAAGCTGGTCTGACAATAGTTGGCAAAACTCAGGTCGGCTATATAGAAGTCCCTCTTATTAAGTTGAGAAAGAAAGTCCTGCGTCTGTAGGCCGTAAAAGGCGCGCAGCACGTCTGCGCGGCCGTATGCATCCAGAATTACATAGAAAATGTTTGGTCGTTCTGTAGTAGCGTGCGTCGCTGAGGACCGAGGCACAGGCGATACGAGCTGCAGCCTGGCGGCCGGCGTCTGCTCGGTTAGAGTTGTGGAGAGAAGGATGGACATTGGAAATATGACAAGCAGGAGCCCAGCGACGTTAAACAGCTTGGTAATGGTAACGACCCGGTTCCGTGCGCGAATTATCAGATAAGAGCAGCTCCCCACACAAAATACGAGGAGCATGAGAGGATACCTCTGTTTCGCTATAGTGATGGTCCCAAAGAGCACCCCAGTGTGGGGATTGATGAAGTGGCCATATGAAAAGAAAGCTAGTAGGGAGATCGATACTATGAGGGCAGAGCGAGATATATCTCTCAAGCAGACTGATAGTATTAACCACGCACTCACGGTAGCGGAGAAGATCAGTATGGTGGCAGGGAAAATCTGTCCGACGCGGAGAATATCAATGTTCTGGGCATAAAGAAATAGGACGGGATGTAGTGCAAAAAGAAGAGGATGAAAAGGAATTGGCTTTTTCATTCAGTCTTGGCCCTCCTTGTCATGAAGTACAAGGTCCGGTGAGAATGAAGAAGGTTTTCGGCCCGCCGTATAGCAAAATGCCTTGTGAATGCCACTTCGAATGAATCCTGTGTGTAATCAGTAAAAATGTCTTCTCTCGTAGACAAAAGTCTCTGAACCTGGGAGTCTTCCCTCGGTACAAATTCGACAAGCAAGTCGTTGCAAATGTTGCTGAAAAAGCGTGCCAGCCTATCCAGCGGTACGTTGTCTGATATCGCGAGGTGGTGGATGAGAGCAAGCGCCAGTATCGTCCCGCCACGGACGCGTCGCAAGAAGGACATTCTCTCTTGATTTGCCCAACCAATGGAGGGACTGGGATCGGTCAGGTCCACTACTAGAGGGAGGATACGTGACTCGCCATTGTTTCGCGCCTGCACATAGTTCTTTTCCACTGCTGCCGCATCCATGTCGCAACAAACACTAAATATTCCATTGTCTGCCGCCATCCGAGCAAACAGTCCGGTATTGCCCCCGAAATCCAAAAGCAGTGCAGGTCTGATATCGGCCAGGAATTTCGTTAGAAGGGCTTTCTTATGCTCAAGTGCGGCTGAAGTATAATTGGTGTCTTCATAGTAGGACTCCCACTCGGTACCGGTGGGCGTCCAGGTCATCTTTCGGATCGAAGCCGCTAGATTTTCAATTAGACCGTAGAAGGCGCGCTGACTAAACCCCCTGTCCTTGGGTGGCGTGCGCTGACGGGCGAAGCGCTTCTGGAGTTTCGCATGAAGGTGGATATGGGATAGGAGGGAAAACGACAGCCTTGAGCGAAATGGCAGCAATTTGCTCGTGAGATCCAGAGGGATGCCGTCCAGGTAGACCTTGAGTAATTGACTCAGCCTGACGTCCCGATAGGTCATCAGCGCAAGCGGTGAAAGGAAGTGCTGGCAGAACTGCCGAAAAGCCACCCAGGGTTTGCCTTCCTTGTACTTTTCGAACGACAGGGTATCGATCAATAGACACTTGCCCTGATGGAACTGAATATTGTAGGCGCTGCAGTCTTTCAGGGACATGCCACAGCCCATGGCTCTTCGCTGGATCTCGAGGGTGGTCAGCGCGGCATCCTTCAATTGGCTGAAGCACCATTCATAGGGATATGATATGAACTCAACCAGCGCCGGCTGAATAACCTTGTACATATGGTCCGGCCGGGGAGCAGGAATGTCGACCTCCCTGTGAGGAATGAGGAGACCCTCCTGCACGAGAGCGTCATGTAGGCCGCTGTCCATAAGGTGGTCGTAATTCGCCTGGTATTCCATATTCACTTGACGGTACAACGCCCCGCCCACGCGGAAAAGGAATCCGCTGGGATCGCGAAAGGAGGCTAGTACCCGTTTCCAGAGCTGTTCCACCTACTCATCCTTGTCATGGGAGAGCTTGTTTCTGAAAAAGTCCTTGATCCTGGCCCAATATTGCTTTAGAGCAAAGAGGGCCGCCAGAAGGACCGCGATGAGCATCTGCAGCACGTAACTACCAGTGCCGGGATCAATGTACGCGTACGCAGGTCGACTGCTCATGAGCCATAGGAAGGTTAAACCAGTGACAAGCCACCAGTCCGGTCGGACGGAACTCATAGCCGTATCTCCTCTGAAGTGTGGTCCCCGAGTCTGGATGAAACCTGCGAGGTCAGTCGGTACGTCAGGAGTCCTTCGTGACAATGAGGTCAAAGAAATATCTTAGGGGCGCGGTAATCTTCCAAGATCTGGACCCAAGCACCTCTGCCAGATGCGCCTTGCACGCGTCCAGTTGGGCATTGCGCTCGGCCAGTTGATCTTCTCCTACAGCTACCCAACCGTCCGTCTCGATCAGGCGACAGCGTAACGACTCCGCTTCCTCCAGGAGAATATGGGCCGGCAAGGGAGTCATGATCTGAACGAGGCAATCACGGACCTGGGACAGTTGTTCCTGCAGGCTGATGTCACGTGCCCTAGAGGCGTCGAGGAGGGCATCGTAAGTTCTTTCCAGAAGCCCGCGCAGACTTGCGTCAATGCCCGTGAAGTCTGCCTCAGGCCAGGTGTGTCTCAATGACGGTTGCAGGAAATCAGATACTTCGTGCCGACAGTTTTCCGGGGATCGGGGCCACTCGACTCCCAGTGTCTCTGATATCCGCTTGGCAGTGGCTTCCCAGTCTCCCAAGAGTTGTTCGAACGAAACGAATACCCTCGGAGAGTCCCTCGTTGAGAGTTCGGATTCGAGAATGTGCGAGAGCCAGAGCAGCGAGCATTTCTGTTGGGAGAAGCCGTCTCGCTTCTCCATGGACGCGCACGCCTCATTAGGGTTCCGGAACATATATATGAAATAGGGTTGGCAAGCCAATTCCCTAAATATCTCTTCCCATATGGGCAGCAGTCGGCACATTCTCGGGTCCTTTACGCCCCAGATCGGCACCTTGGAAAACTCTCTGCGCAAGACGGCAAGCAGCCTGTTTTGATATGGCTTGATAGCCTCATCGAGCCACCAATTCTCTGGTAAGGGGGTGAGAGAGTGCCAGACCCGTCCGAGTCCGTTGAGGATACGCTCGTGATTGTTGTATACTATCAGGTGTTCCCAGTAGCCGGTTGGATTATCCGGTCCCGCCGGCACGAACTCCTGTCCGAGGCCGACGCCCAGAAGGTTCACCATGCGTGCCATCGCCGAAGTTCCGCTACGGTGAGCGCCAAGGATGACTATGCAACGTTGCTGCGGATCAGCGATGCTCATGCCTCCCTCCTATAGCGCTCCCCCACTGTTCGTAATCCATCCTCGGCTCGATGCGGAAATCGACTACTGCAGTATTCAACGGTTCGCGTTCAGGCAGCACCCGAAATGCTACCGCATCTACCCGTCGGTCAAGGTAGGTCCTGGTGCCTGAAACCAGGCCTTCGACCCCGGCATTTAGAAAATAGGTGCCCGGAGCAAGCAGGCAGCTAAACTTAAACTGAACGTTGAGTCGCGTGCCTGGAGCAATCACATCGACTGCATCTGCGATCGTTGAGGATAAGGCGCCACCGAGTTCCATACCTCGCAAGGTTTTTATGAGCATGGCCGTCCTCACGGAATAGACCGTCTCGCTGAAGTCGACCACGTAGGCGAATACGTACTCATCTCCTCTGAGAAGATTGTTCACTCTCATTCCCTCAGGCGTGCAAATATGGGGGTCGGAGATTACCGCCCCTCTCGAGTCGTAACAGAGGGTCGACTTCGGAACAAGGCTCGGATCGTAATAGGCAACGCCTGAAGTCTGCCCGGCCTGGTGAAGTTCCCCTATCTTTCCTTCGCCGGGGAGCACTCCTGAATCAGCGGACGTGTCGAGTGCGAGGAGTTGGTTTCGAATTCGTGCTTGACTTTCCTTGCGTGCAAATATCAACTGTTGGTACCTCGAAACCACAAGCTTCGGAGGACCATCGAGGAGGAGTTCCCCCCGGTCGAGCAAGAAGGCTCTCTCACAAAGATCCAGAATTGCGTGTGGTGAGTGCGATACGAACAGTATGGTTGCTCCCCTCTGGCGGATTTGATGCATACGAGAGTAGCATTTTCTCTGGAACATCTCGTCGCCCACCGCCAACGCCTCATCAACAACCAGTATATCCGGATCCACATTCACCGCAACGGAAAAGGCGAGACGAATTTGCATTCCGCTGGAGTACATTCTTACGGGTTGGTCGACGAAGTCACCTATATCAGCAAATTCCACTATGGAATCGAACCGGCTGTCGATATCGTCACCGGAGAGCCCCAATATCGAGGCGTTCAAGTACACGTTCTCCCTGCCGGTGAACTCAGGATTGAAGCCGGAGCCCAACTCAAGGACAGCCGAGATACGCCCTCGCACTGTGACCGTCCCGACGGAGGGTGCGAGCGTCCCGCATATGATCTGCAGTAAAGTACTCTTCCCGGACCCGTTTCTCCCTACAATCCCGACCGTTTGGCCCTTAGGAACGTCAAAGGTTAAACCCTTCAGAGCCCAGAACTTGCGATGTAACGTAATTCGATCTAAGGTAAGCACTTCCTTGAGCTTGTCCTTGGGGTAGTCATATATCGTGTAACATTTTCCTAGATCCCTGACCGATAGGACAGTCTCCCCAGGGCTTGTCGGCTCAGGGGTCTCGGCCGATGCTTCACCGGTGTTGTGCAGCGCGTTCTCAGAGGACATCAGCAAAAACCCTCTTGCTCTTCATGAACCAGATATATCCGAATTGCAGCAGCGCTAGCGACATTACCGTGGTGGCGATGAGCCAACCCCATTCGGGGAACTGGCCGGAAATGAGGGTGCGCCGAGAGTTTTCCAGAATCGTAACAAGTGGATTTAAGCGGACAATCAATTGGAAGCGCTCAGGCACAAAGGACAGCGGGTAGAGCACGGGAGAGGCAAAGAGCAGCAGTTGGAGCGCCACTCCCACGACCTGTCCCACGTCGCGCAGAAACACCCCGAGGGAAGCCAGGAACCAGCTCAACCCGAGAATCAGGGCGCAGTGTGGCACAAGCACAAGAGGAAAGAGCCAAATAGTCGACGAGAAAGACCCGCAAAGCACAACCAGCGCTGCAATGAGGATAACGAGACTCATTGCAGCATTCACGAGATTGGAGCCGAGCACGGTGATCGGGAGAACCTCCAGCGGGAACACCACTCTCTTGACATAATTCCGATTTCCCACTATCAACTCCGGCGCCCTTGCAACGGTATTGGAGAAGAGTGCATAAAGAATTAGTCCACAGAAGAGGTTCAGGACGAACATGGCGGTCCCTCCGTCCTCGCCCGCTCCGAATCTTGACTTGAAGATGAGTCCGAAGACGAAAGAATAGACCGCCAAGCTCATCAGCGGGTTAATCACAGCCCATATAATTCCTAGATAGGAACCTCTGTACTGGCCTTCAAGCTCTCGACGAGTCAACTGACCAATGAGTTGCCGATAGGTGAGCAGATTGGAGAGCATACCAATCGGGCTCAGAAAGGCTTGAGTACGAGGCGGCTCGGCCGTAATTACCCGAGCGTCGTCCATTGATCCCCCAGGCATGCTTTGTCCTCAGACAGCCTCCCGCCGGGTCCGGCAGAGTGCCTGCTCTGAATCCCTTCCAAGGCGTTGACGGTGTCGTGGGCGTTGCATCCTGAACAGGCTTCGCCTCCATGTCCCTCCTTAGAAGGTCCATCAAAAATTCTCTTATTCCGACGTACTGAACAACTTAGCAATAAATTGCCTCAAGGGATCGGCTCGTAATTCTTGCCCCGCCTCACCCTTGCCTGAGATACTTCTCTGGAGGCAAACGTCAGCATTTTTTTATTGTATCTTGGGCCTCTCCGCTTTGTCAACATGCTTCCCCGTCACTCAATGCCACTCGATATCCTGTTTTGCTGCGCAGGTGAAGTTCCTCCGGATTAATTCACTGACGGGGTCTCCCAGCGATTCCCGAAGGTGACGCACCGCACGAGGAGATTCAAGACCGCGGCGGAGAAGCTGGATGCCCCGGTGGTTGTGGACGGACAAGATCCTTCTCAGCAAGCAAGAGTGCCGTCAAGACTGTCCACCGATGGACTAGCGGATTTGATCCGATTGCCTAGCGGGCTGAAGCGAACGGTTTTGGGGGCTTGAACACGCATCAATGTGGCTTCCGCTTTCCGCTCCAGTCAACATAACCAAGCCGAGTTACGGAAAGAGTCCACTCAGCGGGTTTGAGTTGACTGGCGGCCCTGCGGTGAGGTACGCTGGAAATAAGGAAAAGCCCCACTGAGACTTTACAGAGTTGGAGCGTGGAGCAGGCACCACGCAGATGCGAAAGATGATCATTGCCGGAGAACTCTTGCGCAAAGGAACCCTTTAGAGCAAAGTGGGCGATTCTCTCCCTGCCGTGAGATCTACGGCCCGGAGCTGAAGCCGGGCCGCGGCACGGGGAGAGAGGCCCGAACAAGAAGGAGTGCAGAGCTATGTCCAAGAGGGTTGGTATTATAGGAGCCGCTGTGACACCGTTCAAAGGCACCTGGCGAGAAAAAACCTACTATGAACTTGCGCAGTGGGCAACGCGGGAGGCAGTCAAAGACGCGCAAGTCTCCATCGGTGATGTCGATGCAGCCTTCTACGGCATCTACAACGACATCTTCGAGCGGGCCGCCATTCCCGAGCACGCCATCCACGGGCTCCTCGGGATGCAAGACAAGTTCGGGATACGCATAAGCACCGGCGGCGCAACCGGAGCCTACACCATGTCGGCAGCTCATGCCTATCTCGCCGCGGGGCGCTTCAAGACGGCTCTCGTGCTAGGGGTGGAAAAGGCCACCGACTGCTTCGATTTCTCGTCCATGTCAGCGACGCCCGAGGTCATCAAATCCATCGGCTGGTCAGGAGACAGTTTCTTTGAGCAGTCAATCGGCTGGTCAGCCTCGGACAGTTATGCTGAAGTGGTCCTAGCTTACATGGACGAGCACCCCGGCGATCTCAAGCCCGAGGTCACTGCCCAGATCTCTGCGCAGCTCAGCCGGCAGGCAAAAGACAACTCCTACGCCCAACGGCAGTTCGATCAGGTGACTCCTGAGGAGGTCCTCAATTCCCGGATGGTGGTTTATCCTTTCCGCGAGCTGGAGATCTGCGTCTATTCGGAGGGCGCTGCAGCACTGATCCTGGCGGAAGAAGAGACCGCCCTGGCCATCTCACGAAATACCGGCAAACCGGTTGTTTGGATCACCGGACTGGGTGAGGCTAATGAGCACTCCTTTGTAGGCAAGAATCAGAAGGATCTCACTCGGATCATGTCCGACTATCATGCTGCCCGCCGGGCCTATGAAATGGCCGGCATAAAGGACCCCACGGAGAGTATTCAGCTCGTAGAGCTCCACGACGCATTTGTTCATCAGCTTGAGATCTCCATGGCCGAGTTCGGCCTCGTTCCCCTGGGCAGAGCCGACGCTCTCATAGAAGACGGTCTGATGACTCCAGGCGGCAAGTACGTTGTCAATCCATGTGGTGGACTCATCTACTGCGGGCACGCGGTGGGGGCAAGCAATATCATGTCAGCCTGGTCCGCCCGGAATGAGCTGATACAACGGGGTCTCAGCACTGCATTGGTCCATGGAACCGGGAGCACTATCGCCCAATTCACAGCCTGCATGATCCTTGAGCACGAATAAAAAGGGGGAACACCTGTCATGGGAAATCAAACAGAAAAAATCATCCCTTCGGAGTTCATTCCGGACGTGGGTTCGCACGTGGAGACAATTGACGGCAAGGATTATCTGATTGCCAACGATGCGATGTACACTTTTTACCGGCGAACAAGAGGCGAGTTCTCGCGGTTTTTCCTCGCTCTCAGGGACGAGAGAACACTGCTGGGATGCAAGTGCGAGGAGTGCGGTCTCGTGAGGGTGCCTCCCTTTCTCACGCACTGTCCAGACTGCAACTTCGCTCCCACCGAGCTGATCGAAGTTGATCAGGTCGGAGTCATGTACAGCACTCCGCCGATAACGTACTTTGCCACGTCCCTGTTTCAACAGATGGCACCGTACGGCAGAGGACGCGTGATATTCCGCGGGGCCGATACCGCCATGAGCATCAATCTGTATACGACCACCGGTATTCTCGTTCCGGGGATGATCAGGAAGGGGACCGAGGTCAAGCTGGTCTTCAGAGACGAGCGAATCGGAGACGTGTCCGATGTTTTCTGCGTACCAGCCTCAGAGCTAACCCAGGAGCAACTCCACAAAAGAGGCCTTCTGGAATCGGAGATCGATTGGGAGAAACCCGTGGAGCCTCAACTCCCCGTGCCGTCGGACAAGGATATTGCTGTTTTCAAAGAAGCAGTTGCAGAGATCAAATCCATCATCGAGGCGATGAACGGGAACCAGCGGGCCCGAAAGGACATCGCAGGTTGGAAACGCAACATCGCCGTCAGGACCAGGGGCGGCAGCTTTGGAATCACCATTGATGACGGGGATATCGGATTGGTTGAAAACGAGCCGGCAGCGCCCGATTTTGTGATGGTCTCGGACGATCCTCGAGTTGTCGTTGACGGATTGGCATATCGGGGTGCAATCACGGATTCCGTCATCGAGAAGAGACTCTGGATCAGCAAGAATAGTGAATTCACCACCATCTTCAAATTAGACCGGATGGCCCGCTCCGTAGCAAGGTCGAGAAGAGGCTAGCGTGACGAGAAGAGCTGTTGGGAACGGGGATACGGGGGACGCCAGACTGGCACAAAGGGTTGCAGCATGAAGGTTACGGGTCTGATAGGCGGTATGAGCTGGGAGTCATCGCTGGAGTACTACCGCATCATGAACCAGTTGGTACGGGAAAGGCTGGGAGGCCAGCATTCAGCACGGATCCTGATGTACAGCGTGGACTTCCACGAGTTGGAAGAGTATATGCGCCTGGACCGCTGGGAAGAGGTCACGTCCGTGTTGATTGACGCAGCTCGTCGTCTGGAAAGGGGCGGGGCCCAACTCCTGGTCATCTGTACCAATACGATGCACAAAGTGGCGCCTGAACTCGAGAGAGAGGTCAACATTCCACTTCTTCACATTGCGGATGCCACGGGTGAAGAGGTCACTGCGCAGGGCCTATCTGTGGTCGGGCTTCTTGGAACCCGGTACACCATGGAGCAGAATTTCCTGAAGGCCCATCTGTCGTCGAAGCATGGACTTGACGTCCGAGTTCCCGACCCAGAGTCGAGAGAGATTGTACACACCGTCATCTTTGAGGAACTCTGTCTCGGGGAGATACGCGAGACGTCGAAGGCTGAGTTCAAACGAATCATAGAGGAAATGGCGGTAGAAGGAGCGGAAGGGGTCATCCTTGGGTGCACGGAGGTCCCGCTCTTGATTCGACCGACGGATGTGCCCATACCGTTGTTTGACACTACCGCAATCCATGCTCGCAAAGCGGTTGAATGGGCGCTAAAAGACTCCTGATATTGATCCCAGTGGCAAATAGCGGTTGCGCGTGATCCTGTTCCATCCGTCCGCTCGACGATGACGTGTGATGGGCGAGTGGAAGGACGCCTGTGCTAGCACAGGACCCCTTGAATCGGAAACTCAATAGTGGTTGGAGGTAGGCCATGGTACACAACTTCCCCTCTTTTCAGATCGGTCAAGACGCAAGAAAACCGGAACAAGTCCTCCCTTCGGTGTCAAACCATGGCAACGCGATTGCGCGAAGAACCGGAAATCACACCTTGTAGTACTTTACCAATTCGTTTAGGGTGTTTCCAAGACTTTCCAGTTTCTTGGCCGCGGCCTCTACCTGCGAAGTTCCTTCCAGGTTCTGGTGCATTGCCTTCTCAATTTGGACCATGGCGCTGGATGCCTGCTCAATGCCGGCAAGCTGCTCTTCGGTCGATGCGGCAATGACAGTCGCCTCCTGGGCGGAACTGGCCACCCTCTCTACCAATGACTTGATCGAATCTCCGGCTATTACCGACTGTTCCACTCCGGACTCGACTGCCTTCGTGCCCTGTTCCGTAGCCATAACCACCGTGCTAACCCATTTCCTCGTATCATCGAGTATGCGTCGGATCTGGTCTGTGGCTTCCTTGGACTCATCCGCCAGAGTCTTTATCTCCTGGGATACCACGGCGAATCCTCGTCCCTGGTCGCCCGCTCGGGCCGCCTCAATGGAAGCGTTGACAGCCAAGAGGTTGGACTGATCAGCCAAATCCTGGACGCTTGATACGATCTCATCGATGGCTTGACTCTGCTCGCTGAGCGTCACGACAGCCTGTCCAATGGACCGCATCTGATCCCTGATGAGATTGATCTTCTCTACTGTCTCCTGCGTGGCTTCACTTCCCGAACTGGAGATTGTCAAGACATTCTGGGAATTCTCCACCACATTTTTGGCCTTGTTGCTTGCTACTTTAGCGGCTTGGCTGATCTCGGACACTGTAGAGCTGACCTCACTAACTGAAGAAGAAGTGTGGGACGCGGTCTGAACCAGTTCAGACATGGTTGTGTTGAGCTGTGACGACACCGTCGAAAGATCTCCAACGACTTCGAGCACTTTTGCGGTCTGACCCTTCAGGCTGGTCAACATCCGTTGGAACGACTCCCCCAGTATACCGATCTCGTCGCTTCGGCGTTTAATGGGAATCCTCACCGTCAAGTCGCCTTCACTGATCCTTGCAGCTACTCCTGATAACTCTCTCAGCGGGCGTCCGATTGATCGAGCGATCAGAATGCCGACGAGCACTGACAGGATTACGGCCAAAGCACTGGCAGCCAACATGTACTCGGTTGTAACCTTCCCAAGAACGCGGCTTTCCTTTTGATATTCTTGTGCACGGTAGACTGCACGAGTCACGAGGTCGGAAATTGTCAAGTTGAGAGCCAGGATTTGCTTCAGGCCTTTACCACTGTTGACATCGCTAAGAGCTTCGGATTTGCGAGAGCTTTTGCTTTTAGCGGCCGCGTTCAACATCAGTTGAGTGACCTGCTCCCATTGTGTCTCCATTAGCTGAACTTCCCTGTCAGAACCTAGGCGCTCCAAGATATCGCTGCCCTCCTTAAATGCAGCCGCCATTTCCGCCTCCAGCCTGTCCATCTTCTGGCTTTCCGACGTTGCAATATGGTCGTTGATTTTGCTCTGTATGCTTGCCAGCGTCATGGCCAACTGAGCACATTCCTGAAGAGGGATCATGGCCTCTGTGTACGACTTTTCTGTATATCCCTGCATCAAGGCCAGTCGATACATGGCAAAAACAGACAACCCCAACACGATCAGAGCCATGATGCCACCCCAACCTGCTAATTTCGTCATCAAAGACCAACTGGTTTTCAACTTGATGCGCATGTACCTTGCTCCCGTCCGCTTCCCAGCTTTTCCGCTGTCACCATCGGACTACCACCATCTTTCTGCGAGGGCGGTACGTCTGTGACAGGAAACAGTACTCTCGCGCCGACGCGGTCGAAGTACTCGATGGTTTTCGCATCCACAGCTTCACCTGTTTTTCGGTAACTGGAGCCGCCACTAGTGCTCTCTTCCGTAATCGTAACGCTTATCCCAAGCCGGTGCCAATCTGAGGTTCCAAACAGCGTACTAGGTTGGGTACACCAGCATCCGTTTGCCGTCCCACCACTGTGCCGCAATTTGAGGAAACATGGCAAGCCCTTTCTCGTTGTATTTCACAGCTCCCATCACAGTATTGAATGAGTGGGTAAGTATCGCCTGCCTCCTCACCTCAGTAGTAGATGAGTTTCTGAAGAACACCTATTTGAGTAATCGGTGGTTGAGCACTCGGGTCTCTGGCGACATACACTCCACCGAGCGCGGCCCACAGTCGTAGCAGGTTCCATGCCAAGCTCGCCCCTGTGCCGGCCAAATCTCGAAAGAGCTATCCGGCAGCGGATAGCTGTTATCGAGCGCTCCCGATCAAGGTGATCCACTGACCGCGCCGTGTTCCCGCCAATGCGTCAAAATGACTCATGTCGGCCCATCTCTCTGACAATCCCCTGTGATTACGGGAACAACCTGCGAGTGAAAGGGACTCACACGCGCGGCCATTCGGAGTGAAATCCACGCGCGAGCACCGCTTCTCTTCCATCCTTCCACGCTCGTGTAGACCACTCTGCGACCTGCTTTTTCTCCAGCATTCTCATCCGTCGCTCTTCGTGTATTCGCGTAGCTCGTCTTGGCAAGGAGAGGGGGACATGCTTCCCCTTTCTGGGTTTTGGTCAATTCTGAAAGGGAGAGAAGGGCTTAACCAGGATGATAATCCACCAGTGTTTCGAATTTTCCGCGAGCGGTTATTGCCATGCTGGGGTCCGCGATGAGTATGGGCGGACGTCGCCAGATTCGTGAGTTAAGATCAACCGCGCTGGCAGCGCCGGTGCCCGGCATCTCTGAAAAACAACTCATCCCGATCAATCATCAATTGCTCTCTTTTCAATGTCGCGAGACTTGTCAGCGAGATACTCTCACAGCGCGGACGAGACCTCAACCGGGGAACCCACGGATCTCCCGGGAGAGAAGGTGCCCAAGGAACTTGCTCGCTCTTGGTGAAGAATCCCGAGAATCTTCACCCCAAGGCCAGTGAACGAGAATCACTCGCAGAGGCATTGAGCATCAACAAGCTTTGGCTACTGCCTATTGCATGAGGGAGGATCTCCGCCGCTTTTGGGTCGGCATGACAGCACCGTTGACGAGGTCCATCTAGTCGACCGGTTTTCACCGGCCGAAGCGTCGGATAGCCGAGTACTCAAAGGTTCGCCAGGACCGCAGGGGCCCACGGGGCTAAAATCTTCGCATACGACAATTCTCCCATCTCCACCGGCCCGGTGGGGGGAGCCGACAACAGGGTCAAGATCTGGCAAAGACAGGCATAGGGCTTTCGGGACAGGGCCTTCGTCATCCTCAAGATCTACGCACTTCATCAGACAAGGTACGAGCTGATCGGATGAAAGCCAAAAAGGTGGGGTCCGCGATTACAAGATGAACCCACAAAATCGTTATCCTGTGTGCCTGGAGGCCCGCCCTCAAATGAGCTCGCGTTCCTCATGATAGTCTTTCCCGCCGTCCTCCGAATGGCCGGACACAGGCGTTCCCCGTGCCTTCATCTCACCGGCACCCTGGAGAAGGAACTGTCGGGGCAACACACTTGGACTCAGGGGTGTTTCGTTGTTGAGCGGAGGCGAGAGATTTCTCAACTGGTCTTATGGCGCTTGAGACGAGGCCACGCCTCCAGGGACGCACCTTGATCTCACTTGTCTGACGACCGAGCCATTGGCAGCCCGAGAACCTTCGGTGCCCCGCAAACCCTGGTCGATCTCGGAAACGCTTTGATCCCCCAAATGCCCATTTGGAAATTGAAGGCATGATTTACAACCTATCAACAGACTAAGCCCAACTTCTATTTTCTAGTTCCCCTTCCACACGGGACTTCGCTTCTCCCGGAACGCGCGTACCCCTTCCTTGGCGTCTTCCGTAGAACAAAGACGCGCAAAAGCTTCGTTCATATATTCGAAGCTCTTGTAATAGTCTAAATCCGCAGCCGCATAGAAAGCCTTCTTTGCGATTTGCAGAGCCACAGGACTCCTTTGCGCCAGCATTGCAGCCCAGTTTCGGGTCTCCTTCTCCAGATCCGCTGTGGGAACGACTCGGTTAACCAGCCCCATGTCTAAGGCCTCTCGGGCCGTAATCAATTCGCCAAAGAATAGCAATTCCAGGGCTCGCTTTCGCCCCACCGAGCGAGTAACGGGAATAACCGGCCCAATGCAGTTGAGGCCCACCTTGATAGCGGTCAGACCCAGGCGTGCGTCTTCACTGGCGACCGCAAGATCCGCGGCTGCTACCAGACCGGCCCCGTTTGCTGCAGCAACTCCGTGAAC
Organism: uncultured Syntrophaceae bacterium; assembly: GCA_964497585.1. Classification (GTDB taxonomy): domain Bacteria; phylum Desulfobacterota; class Desulfomonilia; order Desulfomonilales; family Desulfomonilaceae; genus CAZCDS01. The sequence continues at coordinate 14,541 of CAZCDS010000043.1, read as the reverse complement.
TTGGGCGATAACCGGTTTGTTGAGTCGGCTGATCGTCACCAAGGGAGTTTCCATACATTCTATCCACTCCCGATACTCCAGGGTGCTCATACCGGAAAAATCGCTCACATCGATTCCCGCACAGAAAACCGTGCCCGCCCCTTTGGCGATAATAACCCGTACCCGCGTTTCCGAGTCCAGCGCCTGCAAGGCCTGATTAAGCTCAGTCGCCAGAGGGACGTTAAAGGTATTCAGGTTCTTCGGGCGATTAAGCGTTATTGAGGAGACAAAATCGTCTCCAATTTCGACGGTCAAATTCTCATAGCTCATGGCACCTCCCCTTTCTCTCGGAATTATGTAACAATCTTGGAACGTTGTCGCCTTCAGGTCAACGATGGGGCACGCCGTGGTCCGCATGAACCTCGACAGTCCCCCTATCTTCTTGTCAAGAACCCATCGAAGACAAGAACGTCGTCAAACTCCCCAGGAAGCCTCTTTTGCCGTGTTCCGGATCGTACCTCACTGGAGGCCCATCGGTCAAGTAAGCTTGCAGTAGGCCTGAAAGCGGCCGGAACGGACCGGGCCACGGCGACGGCCCAACGAAGGCCCATTGACAAACCCAGTCAGTGGATCCGGGACGCTCCTTCTTGGAGCGATACCGGAGCTGTCGGCATAGGCATCCGCCTGAACCTTGCTACTTCCACACGGTTCCATGAAAAATGTGGCTTACGGCAAGATTGGCATGATCGCAGTTGAGTCATCTGGAGGGTGTTGGATGAGGGCATGGTTAAACAACAGAAGCTCTGAACTCGATCTTCATCTTCAACGGGCGTTTGACCGGAGATGGCGTCAGGACCGATCACGAATACTTTAGGCCTCGTTCCGAGATCCCGAAACCGAGACTGCAGCCCACGATCGCCATCCTGAGCATTTCTATATCACTTTGCTGGCAGACGGCGGCCGTTGCCGGTCTGTGTTCCCCCCTCCCGAATGTGCAGCCAAACTCATTTTCGAAGGTGCACGATTTGAGTCCTGTTGTCTCTTCCCGTTGCTGCGTACTACTCCCCTACTCTCTTCCCCATGGCTTCAAGGACACGCCGGGGAGTCGCGAGGAGTTGTAGGATTCGTTCCCCGCCCGTAGCGTCTTGAATCGCCGTCACGATAGCGGCCGCGGTGGGCAGCAGCACGAATTCTCCGATACCCACAGCCCCCAACGTCCCCCTCTTTCTGGGGGTCTCCAGTAAGATTACTTCCATGTCAAATGCGGTCTTCATTGTAGGGAACTTGTGGCTCACCCAGTCCGTGGTCTCCCCGTGCACGTATTCTTCGCGCAAGGCCATGCCCGCGCCCATGTCGAGACCGCCTTCGATCTGCCCCTCGACAATCATTGGGTTGATGACGGTTCCGGGGTCGACCACTGCGGTAATCTTGAGCACACGCACTTCGCCGGTCTCGGTGTCAACTTCGACCTCGGCCACTTGCACGCCGTGCACGCGGGATTCGAAGGGGACTCCCTGACCGGTTTCCGGGTCGAGGAGGGTGGTCCGGGCGACCCTCGTTCCGAGGTACCTGGTCGGCTTCCCTGCGGCCACCAGTTCGTCATAGGTCTTTGCTCCGGCTTCGGCCAGAGACTGCTTCAACGCCTCGATTGCTTTCACCAAAGCGCCGCCGCTCATGTAAGTCACGCGACTGCCTGAGGCCGTGCTGGAATCGGGGGTCTTGTCGCTGTAACGAGTGACAAGGCTGATCTTGGCCGGTGGAATGCCCATGAGGTGTGAGGCTACTTGGGTGAGCATGGCATCGTTTCCTTCACCCGGATCAGCAACCGAGCCGTAGACGGTGAGCCCGCCATCGGGCATGAGTTCAACTGCCACGTCAGAGCTGTCCGGACCTCCCCGTCCAATCCCGAAGCTGCCACCGGCGATCCCCACTCCCCTTCTGAAGCGGCCTTCTTTTGACCGAGCAGCGTCCAAGCGAGCCTTATCGTACCGGTCTCTTATCGCGGTGAGACACCCCGGATAGGGCCATTCGTCCACCACCTGCCCGGTGGATATGGATTCGCCGGGCTTGATCGAGTTCAGGAGACGGAATTCCACCGGGTGCATCCCAAGTTTGGCCGCCAGAAGCTCCATTGCGGATTCGAGAGCAAAGTTCACCTGTGGAGGCCCTGTCCCGCGGGCTGCGCCTCCCCAGGCATTATTCGTGTACACAAGGCGGCCAAGCGCATGCACGTGAGGGATGTTGTACGATCCACTAAACATGTACAGGGCCCGGTTGACGATGGACGCGCCTGCAGACATGTACGCACCGTTGTCCACGGCAAAATCGATCGAATAACCGGTGAGTCTGCCGTCACGGTTAGCTCCCAGCCGCACCTTCATGTGGAATGGATGACGTTTCGTTGTTATCCACATGGACTCGGTCACGCTGCAAACATATCGTACGGGACGCCTTACCTGGAGGGATGCGACCGCTGCCAGTCCCTCCGCGGTGATATCCATCTTAATGCCGAATTGGCCGCCATTGAATGCCTGCTCGTAACGCATGTTTTGCCACCCAACCGCATCCTGGAGCACCTTGAGGTGATGATGGATGTGGATGCTTCGACCTACAATTACGAGACGAGGCTCCTCATCATCATTCTCCTGTTCCAGGTAGGCCACTGAGGCTTCGGGTTCCAGTGGGACCTGGTGAATGAGTTGCGTTGAGAACTCCACTTCCACCACCTCATCGGAGTCGGCCAGCACGGTTTGGGCGTCACCCTTGATCTGCGGATGGGTGTAGCAACAATTTGGCGTTGATTGGTGCACACGTGGACTCCCTTCGGAGAGGGCTTCTTCCACAGTCGATAATACGGGCAACGGTTCATACTGGACGGCAACGGCCTCGACACCTTTGAGGCCTTGCTCGCGCGTCTCGGCAACCACTGCCGCGATCGCGTCCCCCATGACGTGAACGGTGTCCTCGCAGAGGAGAGGCTGATCGTCGCGAATCCGGTTGGTGCCTCGTACGTCCTTGGCAGTGATCACCGCGACAACACCGGGGAGCAGCTCCGCTTTCGAGGTGTCGATCGATTTGATTCTCGCGTGCCAGTGGGGCGCGCGCACGGCCGCGAGTTCGAGCATTCCCTCCTTCAGGAAGTCTGCGGAGAACCGTGCTTTGCCGGTCGCCATGAGCAAGCGGTAGGTCGAGGGATAGATACTCCGATCGTGCCCCTGGTTGGATCGGGCCGGATCTCACTGGAAGTGCTCTCGCCGCGGAGAAAGTTTCCAGCCAGTTTCACCGCGTCCAAGATCTTTACGTACCCGGTGCAGCGGCAAAGATTGCGAGCGAGAGCCTTCTTGATCGTATCCGTGTCCGGATCGGGATTCTCGTCCAACAGGGCTTTTGCTGCCATGATCATCCCCGGAGTGCAATACCCGCACTGTATTGCACCGGCCAGGCCAAATGCTTCTTGGATACGGTGCGGATTGTCCGGGGTGCCCAAGCCCTCGATGGTAATGACATCCGCTCCGTCGAGACTCACAACCAGCGTGAGACAAGCACGGACCGCTTTCTTGTCGACCAGCACCGTGCAGGCCCCACATTGACCCTTGCGGTCGCAGGACTGCTTTGTTCCGGTCAACCCCTTCTCTTGGCGCAGGAAGTCGAGCAGAACCAGGGTGTCATCTGCAACGCATGTTTGCGCACTCCCGTTGAGGGTGAAACGTACCTTTTTCATCAGGATTCTCCGCGTTCATTCATTTCCTTCGACGGTCTCCGGTACCTCCGGTCGAGAACCATCTCCGTTGGGATTCTCAAGTCTCACCGCGCACACTTTGTAGTCGGGCGTCTTTGAAACAGGGTCCAAAGACGTCCCCAGCAGCATGTTTGAGTTCGCCTCCGGAAAATGGAAGTCCATGAAAACCGCACCCTCGGGCACGATATCTCCCGGGCGCGCGAAGGTTTCTACTTCCCCATGGCGTGAGACGACCTTTACCCGATCGCCTTCGCGCAGGTGCAGATTCTCTGCGTCGGCAAGGTTCACCTGAGTTATGGCAAGCTCAGAGTGTCCCACGTGGCTACGTTCATGGCAACGAGTTCGCGGGTCTGCATTACAACGCACATGCTGCTACCCTGCTCTCCGGCCAGTATGAACTTGAACACTTGTTGGATGTGCATCTTCTAGCGTCTCGGCGCTGGTCTTCTGCACCCCTTAACTTCATGAGGTGCCTCCATGCACGACATAGGGTTCCGGCAAGCGCTGGAATTAACCATGACAAACACCTCGCCATTGGGTTTGGAGACCGTTGCCACCTCAGACGTTGTCGGCAGAGTGTGCGGGAAGGACGTGATAGCACTGATCGACTATCCGTCGACGGATTCCTCCCTCAAGGACGGGTACGCAGTCCTGTCCGAGTATGTATCGACCGCGAGTCCTGACAATCCTGTGACGCTCGACGTGGTGGGGGCTGTCAATGCAGGAGATCCCTGCCATGCAGCGGTCGAAAAGAGCACGGCCGTTCGGATCTTGAGCGGCGCACCTATCCCCCAAGGTGCCACTGCCGTGCTGGCGGAAGAATTTGCTGAAGCCTCAGGGCCCCAGGTCAGGGCCTTGGCCTGCGCGGAACCGGGGAGAAACATCCTGTTTAAAGGAGCCGAAATCAGCAAGGGAGAGACTCTCGTTCAAAAGGGCCAGACCTTTACACCTTCGCGGATAAGTCTTGTTGTTGCCGGCGGTCTCGAACGAGTGTCTGTATTTCGACTACCAAAAGTAGGCCTCTTGGCAACGGGGGACGAAATACTACTGCCGGGCGTACTTCCGGAGGGCGGCAAGCTCTTTGCGAGTAACGTCGCACTGCAGCAGGCTTGGCTGAGTTCACGAAGTATTCAGACAACGATTCGTCGCTCCAGCGATTGCTTCGAAGATCTTGCCGTCGCAGTAGAGTCCATGCTTTCTGAGGCCGACATTCTCATAACCTCCGGCGGAGCCTGGAAGGGAGACCGTGACCTCATCGTCAAAGTGCTCGATACCCTCGGATGGCAAAAGCTCTTTCATAGAGTGAGGATAGGACCGGGCAAGGCGGTGGCACTGGGTTTTCTTGGTAAGAAACCCGTATTCTGTTTGCCGGGAGGGCCACCCTCCAATGAGGTTGCGTTCCTGATGATAGCCTTCCCCGCGGTGCTCCGAATGGCCGGATACAAGGGGTCGCCGTACCTTCACCTTACCGGAATCCTGGAGAAGCGGGTGTCAGGGCAGAAAGACTGGACCCAGGCATTTTATTGTCAGACCGAGAGGAGAGATTCATCAATCTATCTCATGCCGCTTGAGACGAGGCCGCGCCTTCAGGCGCTTTCGAGAGCCTGCGGACTGGTTCTGATTCCGGAAGGTGTGGAAAGCATACCTGCTGGCACGCCTGTCGATTTCATTTGTCTGACGACCGAGCTATTAGAATCCTGAGGACTTTCGGTGGGTCTTCTGTTCGAGTGCTCACCCGCGAGTACGTTGATTTTGAATCGGAATTATTCACTTGGCAAACAAGTCTTCTGACTCTCTAGAAATGGGAACGTCTCACCTATTGACAAACACCATATTGTCTTCTTAATTTACCGTAGACTGACGTTTTGGTCTTCTTCGTGGAATTGCGCCACGCTTCAAAGCTTGCATTAATGCATTGGAAATCCTTTGATGGTGGAAAAGCTTCCGGCATGTCTATGCACTCGTAAGGAGCGCAAATTGGAGCGTGGATGGTGGACGAATTTACTTGGCCGGCTGGTTACCTTTCTCTTCCTCACGGCGAACAGCGTCGCGCAGAATGCACTTCCTGAGAAATCGCCCTCTGATTCCGTCCTCGGTGCATTCGTAGACTCTTTCTATGGCGTGGATCCCATTATCGTCGATGCGCAATTCAAGTTCGGTCTCTTCCTCGGCCCCATGATCGCCGCACCGCCAATCCATCACCCTGACAGGGCCTCTTGCCATGACGAGAGCTTCCCACTGGTGGTCCTGCAAAACCAGCGGCCTCTTCGGATGTTCGGCTGAGCCGAACACGTGCAGTCGAGGGTTCTTACGGGATATCCCGATCACGACGCACATTCTTTTCCCGCAAGGGAGATCGGCAACCTGCAACATAAATTCGGTCGCTCTTCCGTCGTGGTCGTAGTCGGCAAAATGCATGATTTGAACAATCGGACGAGCCCTGACCCGTGCGGCAAAATCAGGAGAGTCTTTTTCGTACCAATCCTGCCCTTGGACATCCCACCGCCTCAGACATCCTGCACCGTCGTCGCCCGGCTCAGCAAGGTGTGGGCATTCTTGAAACAAATAGTTCAGAGCGAGACGCTCGTCGTCGTGCCCCGGTCTCTTTCTCACGAGCGCTAATTTACCGCACTCGCCGAAGGCAAACCCTGAGCAGGGACAAGTCGGCCAGACAGCCGGCTCCTCAGGAGAGCAGTGAGGCGTGGTAGGACCTTCCCATTGGAGACGCCAGTGTTCCTTGACGCCGTCCACCAAGACCGTTTGCCCTTCCCGAATCACCGGAGCGGTCTTCTCCGCGTTTGCGGATGCGCACGCAACGAGAACGAAAAGGCAGAAGATGAATCTCAGACGCATGTGTTTAGATCCGACTCCTACCGAGAGTCCTTATCTGATCCAAATTATGCGGCGGTCTTGCCATTCTACTCGTTTGGGAACCCCTGAAGGCCAGAGGGATCGCCCCGCCCACCCCGAAAAGGTGTGGGGAGTGTTCCATGCGACCTGAACCGGAATTATTCCGCGATCCCAGAAATTCCGGTCGTTTCATACCGAAAAACCGATCTCCGGTGGATTTCTATCCACGGATCGGCTTAGCCGAGCGTCTGAAAACGATGCGGCGACTCCAATTCCCAGCTTTTGGCCAGGCCAGCGCCTCTTTTGCCAGATTGTGAACGTACCACACCCTCGGCTCCCAGATCAACCCCGATCTTGATCGTGTGCCTTCACCCAAACGCGGCCCGATAGTGACGAGCCAACGGGAACGCGGACGCCACATGAACTTGCCACTTTCGACCGTGATACGCGACTTTCGCTCCGACCTTGATCAGACGCTTGATGCGCCACTCGATTGACCGTTTGACCTCTTCGCCCGAAAGGGAGAATTGCCGAAGCATGTGCAGGAGGTTGTAGGCCAAGGCTCCCATGAGTAACCGAGCCTGGTTGGCGGCGAATCGGTGGCACCTCAGTCCTTCAAACGACCTGGCTTATTGCTAACACCGACATGGTTGAACAGACGGGGTTATACAAGACTCAATAAATGCTCGGACCTCTTGCTCGCTCTCGATGATGCCGAAATGGCCTTCCAGAAGAAGATCGGCCTCCAAGTTTAAAAGTCTTGCCAGCGAAGCCAGATACTGTTCTTCATCAGAAAGCAATTCCGAATGGAGCGGGCCATGGACGTCTTGCCCGAAAAGGATAAGCTGGCCTTCAATATTTGCAGTGTATACGACCGAACCCGGGGAGTGACCCGGGCAGTGAATGGCCGTCACGGTACCGTTACCGATGGAAAGGTTCGATTTTTCGCCCTGCAGTCTGACATCGACGGCGAACGGTTCAAGGTGTGCGCCATACCATGAGGCCGCAGTCACACGGTTGTCACCGGATTCGACATAGATCGCGTCCAGCTCATGAGCGACGATTCGGCAGCCGTATTCCTCTCTCACAGCATTGGCTCCGCCGGTATGATCGAAGTGACAGTGAGTCAGCAGTAGATATTCGAGTTGCACATGGGGTTCGAGGCATTCGGCAATGTTTTCTCTCAGTCGCGGGTGATCTCGTCCAGTTCCGGCATCAATAAGGGCTGCCTCGTCGCCGAAGCGTACGAGGTAGACGGCGGCGTCCGCGGGATCGGTCAGCCCCATTCCCCCGACTTGCCATAAATTATTCCTGATTCTGGTGCTCACTCAGACCCCCTATTTGTCCGGTGCAAATTTCCCATTCGATTCGCAGCCGATCATATCGAATACTAAAGGCTTGCCCAGCATCATGGCTGACTTTCAGAATTTCTCCATGGTGCCAGGTCCGTAAAGGTGTCCTTTGCCGAATCAAATTCCAAACTGACATCGCTCCGCATATCACATTGACGTCGTTCCCAAGATCGCGGAAAATCCTCGTGCACCGTTCCGCTTTGGCCTGGCCGGCAATGCCTGGGGATAGACGGCTCGCTCTTCGTCCACAATTCCGCGGCGCTAGAGTACATGTGGTAATCGTTCACAGGATCAGGGCTTATCGAGCAATCCTGAACCCAGCGCGTCTGAACCATCAAACGCCTCTAGTCGCTCTTTGCCGCTGTCAACCGGGAAACGGTATCCATGACCTTGTCCAAGCCATACTTGTCTATCATGGATTCCAGTCCAATCTCTGCGTCCTCCGGCTTTACTTCTTCTTCCTCATCTACGTCCTCTTCCCTTTCTTCGTAAATGAGGACGTCGTTGAGACACTTTTGCACACACATCGGCACTTCAAGCGGCGGATCGCTTTCACACATATCGCATTTCAGAGGGAGACCGGAATCAGGTTCTTTGAAGAAGTCCCGGGATGGGCAGGAAGCCCTGCAGAAACTACACTCGTCGTATTCCTTTCCGTCGATCACGTACTTGTCCCGTCCCGAACATTCGGCGGGAGCATACTCACCCGCAAATACGGGTAGCCATATGTTTTTCATTCGGTGACTGATCACATGAATACGAGCCCTTGCCGGATTAACGCTGCTGTATTTCGGCGTCGCGTGGAACGCGGAGCAGACGATCTCACAGGCCCGGCAGCCATTGCACTTATCGGCATCAATCTTGATGCTCTTGATCTTCCCCGTGACTTTCGCCATCTTTGAGAATCCCTCTCTTTTCTAAGTCTTCAGCAACATAACCCAGATCCAATTCCAGCAGTCTTTCTCGCGTAGGAACACCCTCCATGTTCCATCCCTTGAATCTGTAATACGTAGACAAGAGTTGTTCTTCGAGCTCCGGAAACCTCCGTTTCCAATGGTCTTCAGGCGGCTTCTCATCCGCCCTTGTCATGCCTCTTCGGTTATTGAACGCCCTGTGCAGATTCCTACTCCGGTTGACTATTTTCTTGAGGCCTCCCTTATCCGTATCCATTCCCGACGCTGCAGAGATGAGTTTCGGGTAATTGTGTATATGATAGGGAGGCTTCAGGCAGAACGATCCCATACCCGCGCACAATCCCAAGGCGTCATCAATGTTGTGCAGCATTTCCATCCAATCCACGATTTCACTGCACATCTCCGGAGTCGGGAAATAGGGTATGGACTTATCTCCCCTCGGTTCCCACTCCAAAACGTACTGTTTGAATTTTTCGTCGGGAACCTGCAGCCAATCCTCTACAAACCGTTCTCTCTGCTCTCTCGTTGGAAAAGCCGCCTGCGGGAAGTTGCCTTCAATCTGGGTAATGCTTATCTTCTCGTTGGTGGAATACATGAGAAAATATATCGGATCCAACATTCCCAGCTTGAGTGGCAGTTGCTCATGTTTCTTGATCGTATTGTGATCGAATTTTTCCGCCCCCTTGCCGATCTTCCGGGCTGCATAGTAGACGCCGTCCGCAAGAACATCGCCGATTCCTTCCCTATGGGCGACTCTTTCTAGGAGCCGGAAAAAGCGTCCTTCCTTGTCGGACGGACACCCATCGAAGTCCTTGTCGGTCAGAATTCCGTTTTCATAGAGCTCAACCGCGAAGGCCAAAATCTGCGGGTCGAGAACGAGTCCACCCCATACTCCGTGACACGTTGCAGGATTTTGAAATTGAAGCGAAGGTCGGCTACATAGGCCGCCATGAAATACGTGAGTTTTCCGAAACATTTCATCATGTATTTCCGTCCACCCACGGCCTCAGACGAAACGAGTGTGCCGCACTGCTGCGGACAGTTGAAACAACTTATCAACCGCTGGATGGCCTCCAGTTGAGAGGTAGTCCAATTCTTTTCATTCTCCTTGCTTCAGAAGTCCCTTCTCCGAGTGCGGGCATTACCCCACATGAAGTTTTCCGTGTGCCACTTCTCATCGGTGTGTTTCATTTCCTGAGGCGAGCCGATGCCGGAAAGAACTGTCATAACGTCCGGAATGGGATTTGAGTTTCGGAAGTTTATATATTCCGTCACTTCTTCCATGAGCTTCATGAATTCTTCGCCTCGGGCAAGATAGACGTCCTTTGTTCCCCGAACCGCGACCGCCTTTATCTTTTTGTCGCCCATCACCGCGCCTCCGCCGAGTCTGCTGGCACTGGACCTGCTCTGCTCGATCGAAGCCGTGAAGACCCTATTTTCACCGGCCGGGCCGATGGCGGCCACCTGGGCTCTCGGCTCGTTCAGCTCCTCTCTTATGAGGTCTTGAGTTTCAAGAGCGCCCTTGCCCTTCAAATGAGAGGCGTCGCGGATTTCCACTTTGTCGTTGTGTATCCATATATACACCCACTCGGGGGACTTATTCCGAAAGATCACTTTGTCATAACCCGCGTATTTCAATTCCGCAGACCAGAATCCCCCCATCATTGGGTACGCCAGCAAATCCGACTGAGGGGAAATGAACGTCACAAGGGTACGGTTCGCGCTGAAAGCCGGAGCGCCGTTGAGGAGACCGGTACTGAATATCAGCAGGTTCTCGGGATCAAATGCTTTGGTCTCAGGGAGAACCCGGTCCCAATGTATCTTGACGCTGGTTCCCAGCCCCCCCACGATGAAGTTCCGTTAATCTCGGGTCGGTTTCCACCCGTTCAATGTTACCTCTCGCCAAATCGATTTCCAAATTGTATCCCGTTTCTGCGTATCTCATCCTGGTTACCTCTTGTAGGCTATTTGCGACATACTCGTCCGAGGCTCCGCATCAATTCATGGGCATTACACCATTTCATGCAGAGTTTTCCTTGGTTCATTACGGAGGTCTTGAGCGTAAGGCTACCCGGAAGTCGCCCCTCGCATCCCTCGAGAAGCATTTGACGGCTGCAGCCGTCATTCGGACAGGTGGTCCTAACTAATCGTTAGTCCATCTACAATCTCCTTGACCAACTCCGTCGCTCCGGATCAACAAGACATATCTCCGGTTGTGGCTTGCGACGCGTTTCGAGGGGGGGGGAACACGTCGGAGGAGCCGGTCGCTCTTCCACGGAGCGGCGTCCCTGGTGTCGCATTCTCACGGGCTGTGAAGCCCGCACAGCGATCCGCTCTTCGGAGGATCGGACTCGGTCTCGGTCAACGGCTCCACGCGCATGGCGCCGTTATGTCCTTGTTGACATAAGGCCCTCCTCATGTCAAGCCCTGAATTTTCAGGCGGACGCTGATCCAGGACGCGATGCGCGCGGGATTCCCGCCCATCCGCAATCAAACAGGGGACGGGAGGACTGCTCCTCGCCTGGTAACAATGTTATGCGGATTCAACCATAATGGTTTCGGTCAGTCCCCGCCATCGTTCACAACAATATTAGCATATTGAATTTTAAGGGAAAAAAGTACTTGCCCCTCTTCCGCTCATTATGTCATTCTGGGCATAACCGGTTATGTCATTCGAGACGCAACGAGAAGTATGTCAAGCTGTCGGTCTCAAGCTGGGGTCAGCGGGCTCCCGGGACGCCTGGAGCCTGGACCAAGCTGCTCGGGGGGCCTCGGTGACCCTCCCGCTGAGCTTTAAAGATCGATGGGAATCTCCGTAAACGAACCATCACAGCGAGGAAGGAGGACCAAGACATGGGTGTGACTCGCCGGGAGTTTTTGGTGATTTCCGGCGTGGTCGGGGCTGGTGTTGCGCTGTCGTCCCTCGGTCTGGACATGGGGCCGCTGACGGCCTATGCAGACGAGCTGAAGATCAAGAAGATGAAGACGGCAAAAAACACCACATCGATCTGTCCGTACTGTTCGGTAGGCTGCGGGCTGATCGTAAGCACTGACCCGAAGAGCGGGAAAGTCATCAACATCGAAGGCGACCCCGATCATCCGATCAGCGAGGGGTCGTTGTGTTCAAAGGGCTCGGCCGTATTCCAGACCACGGCAAACAACCCCCATCGGCTCACGAAGGTGCTCTACAGGGCCCCGTACAGCGACAAATGGGAAGAGAAGACGTGGGACTGGGCGATCACCGAGATTGCGAAGAGGGCCAAGGCAACGCGGGACGCTACGTTCGTTGCGAAGAACGCCAAGGGTCAGGTGGTGAACAGGAACGAGGGCATCGCCCACATCGGAAGTTCCAACATCGACAACGACGAGTGTTGGGCGCTCAATGGGCTGATGCGATCCTTGGGAGTGGTCTACATCGACCACCAGGCGCGCATATGACACAGCCCAACTGTTGCAGCTCTGGGAGAGTCGTTCGGTCGAGGCGCAATGACCAATCACTGGATCGATCTCAAAAACAGTGATTGTTTTCTCATCATGGGCAGCAATGCCGCAGAAAATCATCCCATCTCCATGAAATGGGTACTCAGGGCGAAGGATCGGGGGGCAAAGATAATCTCCGTCGATCCTCGTTTTACCAGGACTTCGGCCATTGCCGACTTCTGGACCGGTCTGCGTTCGGGAACGGACATCGCGTTTCTCGGAGGCATGATCTACTACATTATCTCCAACAATAAGTACTTCAAGCCGTACGTTGTCAACTACACGAACGCTCCGTTCATCGTGGACGAGAAGTTCGGATTCAGCGACGGCCTTTTTTCCGGTTGGGATCCAAAGAAGAAGAAGTATAACAAGGCCTCCTGGGCAATCAAGAAGGACGCCAAGGGACTGCCCATGAAGGATAAGACCCTGAAGAATCCGCGCTGCGTCCTCCAGTTGCTCAAGAAGCACTATTCTCGGTACACCCCGGAGAAGGTCTCCCAAATCACGGGCACTCCGGTAAAAGATCTGCTCAAGGTCTATGAGACCTACGCTGCTACCGGGAAAAAGGGCAAGGCCGGAGCGGTCATGTACGCGCTCGGGTGGACCCATCATACGGTGGGCGTCCAGAACATCCGGGCAAGCGCAATCGTACAGCTCCTTCTCGGTAATATCGGTGTGTGTGGAGGCGGGATCAACGCCCTTCGTGGTCAGCCCAACGTGCAGGGTTCAACGGACGGGTGTCTCCTATGGCACTTGCTTCCCGGCTATCTAAAGGTGGCGAAAGCCTCTCAACAGGCCCTGGCGGACTACAACAAGGCTTACACTCCTAAGACCTCGGATCCCATGTCTGCCAACTGGTGGGGCAACTACCCCAAGTATAGTGTGAGTCTGCTCAAGTCCTACTTCGGAGACAAGGCAACCAAAGCCAACGACTTCGGTTATGCCTGGCTGCCGAAAGCCGACGACGGCAAGACCTATTCGTGGTTGGATATCTTCGATGAGATGTACAGAGGGAAAATCAAGGGTCTGTTTCTGGTCAGCCAGAGTCCAGCCGGGAGTTCGCCTCATGTGAACAAGGTCAAGAAAGCCATGGCCAAGCTTGATTGGCTGGTTCACACGAACATCTTCAACAATGAGAGTGCTTCATTCTGGCATGGTCCCGGCATGGACCCCAAGAAGATTAAGACTGAAGTCTTCTTGCTGCCGGCGGCCTGCTCGGTGGAGAAAGAGGGGAGCCTGACGAACAGCGGCCGTTGGGTTCAGTGGCGGTACAAGTGCGCGAATCCGCCCGGGGACGCCATCTCCGACGGTGAGATGTTCATAAGAATCGTCAACAAGCTCAAGGAACTCTATAAGAAGGATGGCGGGAAGTTCCCTGATCCGATTCTCAACCTGAAGTGGGACTATGTGGACGAGAAAGGCCGTTTCGATACGCATAAGATGGCCAAGGAGCAGAACGGTTATTTCTTGAAGGACGTTACGATCAAGGGGAAGAAGTTCAAGAAAGGCGACCTGGTGCCTTCCTTTGCCTTCCTGAAAGATGACGGGAGTACGTCCAGCGGAAACTGGCTCTACTGCGGAAGCTACACGATCAAGGGCAACATGATGGCCCGCAGAGGGAAGGAGGATCCCACTGGACTGCGGCTCTACCTCGACTGGTCCTGGTGCTGGCCCGTCAATCGGAGGATCATCTACAACCGTGCTTCGGTGGACCTCAAGGGAAATCCCTGGAACCCCCAGCGGCCATTGATCAAGTGGACCGGGAAGAAGTGGGTTGGAGACGTGGCTGATGGCGGATGGCCTCCCATGGGTGACAAGGGCGGCAAATTGCCGTTCATCATGAAGCCTGACGGAGTAGCTTCTCTCTTCGGTCCTGCCATGGTCGAGGGTCCCTTTCCCGAGCACTACGAACCCCTCGAGAGTCCGCTTGCAAACAATCTCATGTCAAAGCAGCGGAACAATCCTCTGATCAAACTGTACACGACCGACATAGATAAGTACGCCCAGCATGATCCCAAGTTCCCGATCGTAGCCAGCACGTACACCATAACGGAACACTGGTGCACGGGATCGATGACCCGCTGGCAGCCATGGCTCCTCGAAGCACAGCCGCAGATGTTCGTGGAAATGAGCGAAGAGCTGGCCAAGGAGCTCGGAGTCAAGAAGGGAGATCGAGTGAAGGCTCCACCGCCTGCAAGGCGGTGGCTTCAACGTGTCGACTGCAAGT
>CAZCDS010000042.1:0-55161 GCA_964497585.1 uncultured Syntrophaceae bacterium | reverse complement strand
GATAAAAAGTCGCGCTCTTTTTCGCACCTATCCTTTCTGCGCGGCACTATAGCAATTCATTCCTATCGCGCCGCGAGCTGGCGGAGTACTGGGGGATCACGGTTCAAACAATCGACCGGCTGCGAAACTCGGGAAAACTCCCATGGGTCGATATGGCAACGAGCAGCGGCAAGCCCTTAGTCCGCTTCTGTCGCGAAGACGTCGAGGAGTTTGAGCGATTGAACCGGATGGGTTCCGGGGCCGACATAGGCGACGCCGCGTAGGAGGCCGCCATGGGAACGCTCAATTTAGGAAAGGCTGCACACAGGGCCGGTTTACCATGGATCGTCATGAGGGATTTGGTCGACCACGGCAGGGGACCGGCTCATCGTACCTCATCTGACAGCACACGCATCTTTTGTCCGTTCCTGGTCGATCTGTGGACTGATCAGTTGGACACGCACCCGCTAGGCGACAGTATCCGGCAAACCCAGGAATGTTACCGCAGCCCTGGCCGTCGCCTAGTCCCGCAACAAAGGCGGCCTGTCGTTGACCCCAATGAGAGCAGTCCCCGTGACGGATTGCAGCCCATTGGACAGATCCTCCCCAAGGTCTTAGTTGCACTGCTCAACGGTCGCCTCCGGCCGACGGCATGACAGGAGAGCCCAGTGTCAAACGGTCAGGAAAAGAATCAACTGCCGCAAGGCTTCATCAAGGTGCCCTCGCGTCTTGTGTTGCTGCTGTCCGCACAGGAATTGAAATTATGGACCATTCTCAAGGGCCATTGCATTCAATCGAATATCTGTCACCCCGGACAAACCAGACTCGCCAAACTAATGGGGGTCAGTAACCGATGGGCAATCAGAATCATATCAGCCCTCGAAGCGAAGGGCGTCCTGAGAGTTCAGAGACGGAAAGGCCGTACTGCATTGTACGAACCCATGAACTCCAGTTCACAGGGTAGTGAACCACAGTTCACAGGGGTAGTGAACCACAGTTCACCCAAAGTAGATAATCCTGGAGTAGACAGTACTGAAGTAGATGAAGAGGCAGAAATCTCGTCTCCGCCGGAGACTCGCCCCCCCGCCGACACGATTTCAAAAAAACCCCGGAAGAGGAAGAGTGCTCAAAAGCAGTTGAGCCGTGAGGAAGTTGAGCAGGTCATTGATGCCCTGAACTTGGAGAAGTTCCGCGACAAGTATCCGACCCTGGACATCGACGACCAGCACGAAAGGTTCCGGGAGCACTTCCTGTTCAAGAATGACCGGCAGACGGGAAAGCCCAATTGGCAGAAATGGTCTGACTGGAATCGGGCTTTTCATCGGTGGTGCAAAAACCAACTCCAATGGAACGCGGAGCAAAAGGCGCAACGACCCGAATCCTTTGGTCAAGCTCCAATCCCGCCGGCTCACCGGCCTATTAAGGAGCAAGCATGAGCATCTATCCACACGACGTTGCCGCCGAAAAGGCTCTCTGTGCCTGTGCACTGATTGATCCTGACACCGCTCTCCCGATCAGTCAACTTCCTCGAGATTTATTCACGAGCCCGGTCTACAAAGCGATTCATGAGGCCGTACAAGACGCGGTGAATGACAACGTGGAGCCCGACCTGGTTACTCTCCCCCGATACCTCGCTCAGCACGGCAAGCTTGCCGGTCCAGACGACAACTCCGATTCTTTGGTGACTTCCGAGGACTTGGCAGGTCTCATGGACACAGGAATTGTTCCGGCACAGTGGCGAGAATATGCACGCCTTCTGAAAACGGCACACCAACAGAGACAGATTCTCAAGAGCGCCGACCATATTCGGGAAAGAGCGCAGGATCGCCTTCTAACCCCAGCAGAAATGCAGGAGCTGCTCGAAGACCTTCAACAGACAGCTTTCGAGCTGACAGTATTCACTAATGGGAATCACGGGCGCCTTCGCGCCATTTCGTCATTTTTGAGTGCCACCCTGGCGACAATTGAGGCCAGGCACGACGGAAAAATCTCTCCGTTTGGGACTGAATTCGGATTTCGGAAGCTGGACCGATCTACAACGGGTGTCCATCCTGGACAAGTCACAACTGTAGCTGCTCGACCGGGGATGGGTAAGACCTCTTTTGCTCTTGATGTTGCCCTCCATGCCAGCAAAGCGGGACCGGTCTATTTCTTCAGTCTGGAAATGAGCGCTGAAGAAATCGCGCAAAGACTGATTGCCAAGCAAGCCTGCTTGAACATCCGGGATGTCCGGACCGGTCAAGTTCTGGAGAGTGCCTTCTCAAAACTTGTGAAGGCCGCGGGAGAAGTCTCCGAACATGCTCTGAGCGTAGATGACAGCTCCACGGTCTCCCCGGTGGACATTCGTTCCCGGGTGCGTCAACTCGCGGTTCAGGAAAAGGAGTCTCCCGTTCTCCTCGTTGTCGATTACCTCCAAATCATGTCTCCTTCCCGTTCTTTCAACTCTCGTGAAAGGGAAGTTGCGAGCATCAGCCGTGAGATGAAGGCTGTTGCGAAGGATCTTCGGGTCCCGGTGATTCTACTCAGCCAGCTTAACCGAGAACTGGAAAAACGTGCCGACAAACGCCCGATTCTAAGCGATCTGCGAGAGTCAGGGGCGATTGAACAAGATGCAGACATCGTTATCGGGCTCTACCGACCACATCCCTATACCGGCGAGGACGAAGATCGAACGAAAGCGGAAGTGATAATCCTCAAACAGAGAAGCGGTCCCATAGGCTCGATTCCGCTTTATTTTACCCCGGAAACGGCGACTTTCCATGATCCACTGTAACGACAGAGGAGGCTTCTTCTCAGCAACGAACGCCAGGCGCACGACGCCGGTGAGCATAGGAGAAAAACCCCATGAAAAACCTGAATATCAAAGTGAAAGGCGACAAACTGATCATCGAGATCGACTTGACCAAGAAGTACGGCTACGGCCGATCCGGGAAAACAGAGGTTGTCTGTTCCACTGACGGCAGTCTCCCGTTGCACGACGGAAAGGATTATCGAGACGAAGTCCTGAACTGTTCCGTCTACAGGAAATTACCGCGAGAGAAATGGCGAGATGATGACCGAGTTTAGACCGGTATAACGGCACACTGCCCACATATCACACGGTTTCTCTTGGCACTAATGTCGAGACAGGCACACAGTGTTTTGAAATGACACGATTTTCTAAGAGGACTGAGTTTGACGGTGCAGAAGCAGGCGAGTTCAAAAAAAAACGACGCTGTAGACCGGTAAACCGCATGATTTCCGTGCCTCTTGTGACAGTTGGTAGCTGAGGGAAGTTGAGTGGCATAAGGAGTCGAAAGCCATGAGGAATATTCAAGCAGAGCTGACACCTGACGAGAAACTTATTCTGACGGTGGATTTGAAACGAGCGTACGGTCTTTCCAGACGTGGTGAGAAGCACGGCAAAGGAATGGTAGAGATTGCCAACAGCTTTGGATTCATGCCGGTTGTTCAGGGTAGCGAATATCGGGATGAGCAATTTTCGCTGTGGGTCGGTCGTCCTACAGAGACTCCTCCCAGGGACGAAGTCAACCGCCTCCTAAGAGAAGCGTTGAAGCGAGTCATTTCCGACCACGATGAGGAACTCATTGCCACTGTCCTTGAAGGCATGTTGGGCAACTACAGACCCCTCCGGCTGTATCTCGCGGATCACCCGGAACCCCGCAACGAGACACCAGAGCAAGCTTATGTCAGGTCCGTTAAGAAGTGGACTGCACGTGCTCAGAAGCGGCGACTATTGGCGGCGGCAAATCGACAAAGCCTTCAACGGAGGCCAAGAGA
This sequence comes from uncultured Syntrophaceae bacterium, assembly GCA_964497585.1. Lineage (GTDB taxonomy): Bacteria > Desulfobacterota > Desulfomonilia > Desulfomonilales > Desulfomonilaceae > CAZCDS01. The sequence goes on along the minus strand of CAZCDS010000042.1, from coordinate 51,402 downwards.
ATAAATGACTGTCGTGCTACCGAGACATGATTTTTGCGCCTCCTGTTGTCTGGAGCGAAAAAAAATGATTTATCGGTAGCCTGTGGATATCAGGGTATTTCCGGTACAGCTCACACACTTTCCGCGCGACTTTGCATTTCGATTTAGTCTCGAAGTAAGGTCATGGCATTAACTGTTATACTCAAAGCAGATCCTCAGTTGGTTGCTACCAGAGCGGCTCTTGACTTCCCTCGGTCTTTCAGTCTATGTCAGGTCGTCCCGAGCAGGCAGCATTCACGAAAACGCCCATGAACCTTGTTCTAGAGCGGGCCAAAACCACAATGACAGCCCCCCCGTTGGACCGGGCACTGAGGATGGACTATGAACTCATGCAATATTCAAACCGACAAGCGCTTCAGTAGCCTGTTCCCGATCTGGCCTGACATCCTGAAGGCAATCACAGAGCACATGAGGAGCTATGGTTACGATCCCGCGCAACCTCTCACCCTGGCAACCGGGCCATGGAACGGTGAGTCCCCGGTAGTCATCGACGGACACACCCGATTGAAGGCTGCAATTAGAGTGGGTATTGAGGAAATTCCTGTTCACGTTCGGAAGTTCAAGACTGAACAAGAAGCTCTGGAGTGGGCGATTCACAACCAGAGAAATAGACGGAACCTCTCTGACGCCGAATTGGTGGCCCTCATAGAGGCACACGATTCAAGGCTGCGCCAAGGTGGTGATCGGCGAAGCGAATTGTTCAAGGGTTCAAGTGAACCCATGAAAGGGAAGAGGTCTGCCGAGGCCACGGCCGAAAAGCTGGGAACGTCTGCCACCAAAGTGAAGAAGGTTAGGACCATCCTGGACCATGGATCAGATCAGGTGAAGGAGGATGTGAAGGCTGACCGGAAATCTGTCAACAAGGCGTACGAGGAGACGCAGGCCCGTCGTAAGGCTGAGCAGGAGACGAGCAGTACGGACAAACCCGATCATTCACAGGAATCCTCGGTCAATCCGAAGTCTCACGGGGAAGTGGAGTCTGACATAAGTGATGAAATTGCCGCGTTCCAAAATGAAGTTGAGCAGTTGACGATGTGTTTGTTCCAATGCCTTTTCTTTGCTGGTGAATGCGGTTTACCGTGGGAGCATGTCCAACCCGCGGACCGGGCTACCTTCAAAGAAGCTCTAGAAGAATTCCTCAAGGAGTTCTTGCCGATACTGTGGAACTTGGCACCAATCATTGAATGGGGTCCTAGAGGAACATTTTTCACAGAACATGACGCCGAAAATTACCGGGAACGTTACGAAAAGGCTATCCAGATGGGGAGAAAAATATTCGATGAGCCGACCGACAGGTCAGAAGAATGACCAGGAAACGACGAAAACGCATCCGTCCGCGGAACCCTTTGGTAGAGGCTATGCGCCTGCACACGAAGCCCGGCCCGCACAAGGACCGCAAGAAGGAAGCCAGCCGGCTTAAGTGCCGTGAGTTTCGACGCCGGCGCTGGGATGAGGAGTAGTCTTGGATTATCCGCCGCGCTGCATACGTCTTCGTGACGCTCCCGAATATCTCGGGATGGACCGCAACAGGTTCAATGCTGAGGTGCGGCCATATCTTATTGAAATTCCGATTGGAAGACAGGGCGTAGGATTCGACCGTGTTGACCTGGATCGCTGGTTCGATCAGTATAAGGATCGCAACGGGCGTCCGGCTAAGCAGAAAGGAGGTAAAGAGCCGTGGCGCAAAGAAAAACCAGGGGTTTATTCCGGAGAGGCGGTCTCTGGCATATCGACAAGAAAATCAGGGGCCGCCGAGTTTGCGAAAGCACTGGAGAAAGCGACCTCACGAGAGCCGAAGAATACTTAGCCCGCCGAATCGAGGAAATCCGACAGGCCAGTATCTACGGTGTGCGACCAAGCCGGATCTTCCGAGAGGCCGCAATCAAGCATCTCAACGAGGCGACAAAGGCGAGCATTGACCGAGACGCAAAACTCCTCAAAATTCTGGACCGGTTCATAGGTGATATGCCTCTTCACAAAATCCACATAGGAAGTCTTCAGCCGTACATTGAGGATCGCAGGGCAGTAGGATGGAAGGTCCGGACGATTAATTACGGTCTCCAGGTTGTTCGACGCATTCTCAACCTTGCGGCCCAAGAGTGGATGGACGAGTACGGTTTGACATGGCTGGATCACGCTCCGAAGATAAAGTTGCTGCATGACGATACCAAGAAAGAGCCCTACCCTCTTTCCTGGGAGGAACAGGATCGCCTCTTTCGTGAACTGCCGCCATACCTCGCAGACATGGCGCTCTTCAAAGTCAACACCGGTTGCCGAGATCAGGAGGTCTGTTCCCTTTCATGGGAATGGGAGGTAGATGTTCCTGAACTCAACACCAGTGTCTTTATCATTCCTAGGGAGCGGGTGAAAAATCGCCAAGACCGGCTTGTGGTGCTAAACATGACTGCGAAGGCGGTAGTGGATGGCCGCCGTGGAATCCATGAGACCTATGTGTTCTCTCACAAAGGGAAACGCCTTCAGCGGATGTATAACCGGGCCTGGAGAGAGGCACGGGAAAAGGCTGGACTCCTTCACATAAGGGTCCATGACTTGAAGCATACGTTCGGAAGACGACTCCGGGCTGCAGGGGTTTCTTTCGAGGACAGACAAGATCTCCTTGGCCATAAATCCGGTCGCGTGACAACCGATTATTCACTCCCGGAATTGGCCAACTTGATCAAGGCTGCAAACGCTGCGTGCCAAGAGTCCCGCATTAGTGATCCTGCGAAAAAAATCCCGCCTGTCATTAGTCGGATAACAAAGCGGGATCATTAAAGATGTCCTGGTGCCGAGGGGCGGAATCGAACCACCGACACAAGGATTTTCAGTCCTCTGCTCTACCGGCTGAGCTACCTCGGCATTCTGCGGTCGAATAGTAATACCCGTCAACGATTCTGTCAACGGATTTTCCGCCCTGACCTTTGCGTCCGATCGGGCGGAAAAGATTCCCGGATGGCCTTCGAATGGAATTCGCTCTGCACGAGAATCCCCACATCGGAAGATTCATCCCGCTGGTCTTCCGGTCAATCCCTTTTCTTCATGTACTCGTGCGCGTAGTTTCTGACTCCCTTGTTCTGGAGCATATGAAAGGTCCGCATTCTTCGGACGTGGACCGGGTTGAGCGATCCGAGCGGGATATAGATGATCCTTTTTCCCATGCTCTTGGCGAACTTCTTCCACCGGTTCGACGGGGGCTTCCTTGCCACGTATACGATGCCCGGCTTCTCCGAATATACGACTCCTGCCACGAGTAAACGTTCGCTGCGCGTCGGAACAAAGTCGAAGTGCGGGTCAATCCAGATATCGTACATCCTCATGGGAGGATAGGAAAGGGTGAATCCGCCGTGTTCCATGCGGCTGATTCCCGGCCCCACCACGTCGGCTCCCGGCAGCGTGGAATAGAACGCCATGTCCGATTCCTGGGAATGCTCCCCGAGCCAGGTCATTTGGAACGGATATTCCACGTTCTTCTCATCTTCGTCAAAGATCACGACAACCGACCCGAAGTCCAGGCCTCCGCGGTTTTCGGTCTTGACGTAGATCCTCTTGTCGTAGAAACGGCGGAGCGTCTCCCGGATGTCCGGCCCCTCTCCGAAATCCGCGACAAATGGTTCCGCTTCTGTCAGGGCCGCCTGGAGCAGGTGATTGGCGTGCCGGATCAGATCCGTGCCCCATCGTTCGACCTCCACATCTTCGGGAGGATAGGAGCATATGTCTATCTCGTTGGGATCCGCGGTCTCCCACTTGCGTTTGAGGTGATCCTTCCATTTGGAGGTGGAGACCGCTTTCATGCGATACTTCCTCGGCGCGGGAAAGAAGTTGCGGAGCTTCTTGTGGAGCACGATCTTGTGACCGTGAAACATCAGGTTGTCCTCGTCGAGGATCACGGATGAGGGGTCCAGCGGATCGTTGGCCCAGGAGTACTCGGAGAGGAATTCGTGGACATGGTACGCGAAGTCCTCATCCATGGCCGAGCGGGCCGAAGAGACCAATTGGTACATGTCAGGGAGCACCCGCCCCTTGAACCTGAGCCATTTTCTGAGGAATTTCGCCCAGGTCACCCGTACGTAGTCCGGGACCTCGTCACGGGTTTGACGCGCGTAGTAGGCCGCGGACTCACGCATGAGCGAGAGGATCTGTTCGTGACGGTTGACCGGCGGTTCTTGATCGGGGTTCGTACGCCAGTTTTCGAAGGCCTCGGTGATTCTCGGTATATCCGTGAATCCTTTCTTCAAGGAATCCGGATGCATGGGAGCCGTGATGGCCGCTTCCACGCCGGTTCTCATGAGGGGCACCGCTTGCGGCGTTTCCAGGAGATTCAGAATCCCCGGGATATGCGCGAGGCCTCCGACAAAGAGGACCTTGTCGTATTTGCGGGCCATCTCCTGCAGCCGCGCGGTCATGAAGGTCTCTCTGGCGGAATTTTCGGGGGTCTGTTCGGGCGGCGTGTTTTTAGGCCAGGCTACCTCAAGAAACCTCTTCTGCCCGACGAGATCGACGAGGTAGGCGTCAGGCCCGTGATCCGAGAAGAGCGGATACCTCAGCGAAAGGGGATCGATGAAGCGGAGTGGGATCTCCAGTTCCAAAGCGGACCGTGCCGCCTCTTGGACTCCGTCGGATCCCTCGAGGATGAGAACCGCGTTTTCCTTCTGCGCGGTCTGGTAAAGAATCACGGAATGATAGGGCAATTGCCGTAGACCCGCGACGATCTCTTTTCGAAGGGGATTAGGCAGCTCGACGCAAACGCAATCCGGCCTCTCGTGACGTATCACACGGTTCACGCCCACGGAGAATTCCACCCGATAGTGCAGAACCCCCATGAGCGTGATGTTCTCAAATCTGATCAGATCAGACCAGTTTTGGCCCATCAAGTGTGGCACGGCTCTCTCCGGTGATCTGCAGGTAGGACTGATCGATGGCTTTGTTCTCGTCGAGGTCGGCGATCTTTCTGAGCAGCCGATGAGCATATCGGGCGATGTTCAATCCGTCCCTGATGCTGAGGTCCTCGTCCCTCGAGTGGGATTCCTGGAGGATGTCAACGACCTGGCCGATGATTTGGTCAGAGGGCCCGTCGAGCTTGCCGCGCAGAATGCGGTACTCCTCGTCACGGGTGGGGAAATCCATGTGGATGGCCGGCTGAAGCCGTGAATGGATGTATTCCGGGACTTCGAAGGTCGACGCGTCTTCGTTCATGGTCACGCAGATACGAAAATCCGGTGCGGCTTTGATCTCGACCCCGGCAACTATCGAATACACGCTTCGCCTCATGTCCAACAGCGGCGCCACCGAAGCCCAACTCTTCTCGCTCATCCGGTTGCCCTCGTCGAGGAGGCAAATCCCGCCGCGCACCATGGCCGAGACAAGAGGCGACGCGGCGTACCGAATCTTGCCGTTGTCCGCGATGACGGGCGATACGATGAGGTCTTCCGGCTTCGTATCAACGGTGCACTGCGTGATGTAGAGGTCCTGCTTCATCATTTTCGCCGCCTGGATGGCAAGCGACGTCTTGCCGACACCGGGTTTTCCGAGAATTCTCGGCTGCATAGGGGGATCGATACCGTCGTCGGCCCACGCAGCGAGAAGCTGCGTAAGTGGCTCCTCCATGCCGACCCATTCCACGTCCAGTTCAGGAGCGTCAACAAGATGAATCTCGACCCCCTTCAAGGTGATCTTGTCAAGCTGTTCCGCCATGTTTCTCCCATCTTTCCCGACCGGGCCGAAGTTCCTGGAGCCCATCGCAACCGACCGGATAGAAAACGAGTTTCACTAAAATCTTAAGCGAGTGGGACTGGACTGTCAACAGGCAGGATACACGTGTGTCCACCGGAACTGGGTGACGTTTCAGCACATACGGGACTTGACAGCCCCAAAATCCGTTGCTAACCTAGGCCTTGTGATTGTGTTTCTCCTCCAATCCGTATCGGGTTAACGGGCGGAATACAAAAAGTGACAAACGAAGACTAAGGCGCCCGTACCGAGGATTTCCGCAGATATCAGACCTACCGCAGATCCCCGAATACAGAGAGTACCCGAGTCTTACAACCACGCCACGGAGCTTTCCTCTGTGTGTGATCTCTCAAAGGAGCTTAGCAATGAGTATTAACATCTACGTAGGAAACCTCTCCTATGACACCGGGGAGGACGAACTCCGAGAGCTGTTTTCGACCTACGGGGCCGTTGAGTCCGTCAAAATCATTTCCGATCAATTCACCGGTCGTTCACGCGGATTTGGCTTTATCGAAATGACTTCTCGGGAAGAAGGTATGACCGCGATCGGTGAGCTGGACTCCAAGGAATTCGGTGGCCGCCCCCTGAAGATCAACGAGGCCCGGCCGAGACGAGAGCCCCGCGATCGCGGGAACCGACAGTCTCGGTGGTAGCCTGCCTGCTGCACCGGCTAGGTGACATGAAAGGATGACGTCTGCCGACTAGGCCCTGCTCTGCGCGCAGGCAAGGTCTGCCAGGCAAACGATCAATTCTCCGAAGATCCCAACCACCTTTTGGTGGGGCGGAATCAACCATCAGAAATTGCGGTTATGGAGATTCTCCGACTGACCGGTCTCTCCTTACGGCGCGGCACTCGTGTGCCCCGTGATGGGTCCGTCGGCGGGCCTCGCAAGAATCTTTGACCGCGGGTTACCGAAGGAAAGGCTTCCATCCTATGCCGGGAGTTGTCGTCAGAGAAGACGAACCTTTTGAAAGTGCGCTGAAACGATTCAAGAAACAGGTGCAGAAATCGGGAGTGCTCGGGGAGGCAAAAAGAAGACGAGCATACGACAAACCCAGCGTCAAGAAGAAAAAGAAGGCGCTCCTGGCCCGTAAGCGACTCCTCAAGAAACTGAGAAGAATGCAACGCTTCAGACGCAGGTAATTACGCCACGTAAGAATTCATTGGGGAGGGCCTTTGTTCCAGAAGGCCCTCTTCGATCCCTTCCTCACTCCCGCGTGCCGCGGGGCTGGCTATAGCCGACCTCATTCCCAGTTAGTATGGGACCGGCTGCGAGGTTGCCAAGAAACGAAAATACGGCTCCCCCGTACTCCGAAGACTCTCGAACGCGCTCGTCCGGCTACTGCGTGGCGCCGCGTGAGAGGAGCAGTTCTCTCACGCTCTTTTGTCCGCTCATGGACGCCCAGTCGAGGGCCGTATACCCCTGCCGGTCCCGGGTGTTGAGATCGGCGCCCTTCTTGACGAGGACTTCCGCTACCGCTCGGTGCCCCTCCATGCTGGCAAGCATCAGCGGCGTCATGGTCCAGTGGTTTCTGCAATTGACGTCGGCTCCTTTGTTGAGGAGCCGTTCCACCTCTTTGGCGTCGCCCGCGCCGACAGCCTTGAAGAGGGACGCATTGACGTCCTCGAAGAAATCCGGAAGGAAGACGCCCACTACGAACAGCAGAACGGTTACCGTGAGATAGGCCCAACGGTATCTCTGACCGAGCACTGACCCCACCCTCGACGCAATCTGCCATCCGCGGCCCCGCCTTTTGCCAAGATCCTGTATCGCCTCCGATGCAAGGGCATCCATAGGGGTTTGGGAAGCGTCCGCGTGCTCGTCAGCGCCGCCTTGTCGTTTTTCGTCGGGCGAGACGACTTCGGGCGCCGGTCCGACGCTTTCCTTGTCAGCCTCTGGACCGCTGCCTGATCCGGATTCCCGTTGAATTTGAAACTCCTCCTGAGGGGACTCGACTAGTGCGTGCACCTCGTTTGTGGCCAGCAGCCCTTTGTCCTCCAGTTTTCCCAAGAGGCCGACCAGTTGCTTCGATGTCAGTTGGTATTTCTCCTCAAGACCGGAGACATTCACCCCGGCGCGGATGTCGTTGAGGAGTTCTTTTGCGCGTATCTTTCTCTTCGCCATAGGAGCTCCCCTCGTCAGGCCGACAAATTGTATCACGGGAGCGGACGGATACACAGATTGTTGCGCCGTCGTTGGTTCGCCAGACGGCCGAGCCGAAACGTACCGGAATTGCAGGGACGCCGCGTGCCCAGTCCGTTCACATCAATCGGCTTTCTCACAGAGCGGCTGGATTTTAGCACGTATACGCTGTATACATATGCTTTCCAGGGAGGATCTTATGAACAAGGTAGATTATGCACAACTTCTTGAATCCGTTGAAGATACAGTTCTTGCCGGCGGACAAATAACCAGGGCGGATGCCGAAACCCTCCTCGACATTTCCGACGAGAATCTCATGCGGCTGCTGGCCGCCGCGGATCACGTGCGCATCAGGTTCAAGGGTCACGATTTCGACTCCTGTTCCCTCATCAACGCCCGCTCGGGACTTTGTGGCGAGGATTGCGCGTTCTGCGCCCAGTCATCGAGGCACCGGTCGGATGTGGACACCTATGGCCTTGTATCCACAGAGGAAATCCTGGCTGCCGCACGTGCCGCGCACGAAGCGGGTGCAAGCCGCTTCTGCGCGGTTACGAGCGGAGGCGCGCTTTCACCGGCTGAATTCGATTCTCTCATGGAATCGCTTGATCGTGTGCGCTCCGACGTCCCTATCAAACTTGACGCGTCCCTCGGATTTCTCAGCGAGGAAAGGGCCGAGATGCTCCGAGACGCGGGAGTCACCCGATACAATCACAACCTCGAAACATCCCGGGAATACTATTCCGAGATCTGCACCACACATGGATTTGACGACCGAGTGGAAACGGTTCGAACCGTGATCCGGGAAGGTCTGTCAGCGTGTTGCGGCGGAATCATCGGCCTTGGAGAATCTCCTCGACATAGACTCGATCTCGCGTTTACGCTGGCCGAGATGGGAGTGGATTGCGTTCCCATCAACATCCTGAACCCCCGGCCGGGAACGCCCCTGCAGGACGTCTCGCCGCCCGAACCCCTCGAGATCCTCAAGACCGTTGCGCTGTTCCGACTGATCCTTCCTGGCGCTACAATTAAGGTAGCGGGTGGCCGCGAAGTGAATCTCGGAGATTTTCAGGCCATGGCTCTTCGGTCTGGAGCAAATGGAATGATCGTAGGCGGTTACTTGACGACAGGCGGCAGACCCGTGGAAGAAGACCTTAAGATGATCCGGCACGCAGGGTACGTCCTTTCGGCAGAGGTCTGATGCAGGTTCATGAGCGTACGGGGAAAGGCCTTTACGCAGGAAATCTCTTGTATTCTTAATGTTATGGCGCTTGTTGGCGGAAATTTGTTGTGGCTCACCGGTCATTAAAAACCCTCATTGCGGATTGATGATCCTGGGCCGATTTCCAGGCCAAACCGGGCCAGGGAACGAAGAAGCTGCTTGCGATCCCGGAACAGAATAGCGTTGAAGCCTCTCGAACGAGCCCTTTCGACGTGCCCCTCATTGTCATCTATGAAGAGACCCTGTTCCGGCCGTATGCCAAGTTTTCGGGCCACCTCCGTGAAAAGTGACGGATCCCGCTTTCCTTTTCCCAGTCGATACGAATTGAAGACCATATGGAATTCTCGGTAGAAGCCGTGCAGCTTGTCGAGTGCCTCGAGCCAGTCGGTCTGGTCACTGAGAATGGCTACCGTACGGCCGCCGGCACGGATCGCTCTGACAAGGTTCATGACCCATGGCCTCGGCCGGAAACGCTCGAGCAGCTCGCGGCGGAACTCCTCATCCGTTCCTCGAATTCCCGTAAGATTCCGCAAGGCGTTCCAGTATGTGCTCTCTTTCCCAGCACCAACCACGTAGCCGGTCTCGTATACCTGTTCCGCAGCTAATTTGAAGAAGGCTTCCGGATCGAGGTCGTTGGCCCGTGCTATGGCCATGAGCCCCTCTCGGAAACCCTCTTCCGCTAATACGCCTCCAAAATCGAAGAGTACGGCTTCAATGCGATGCTCTTTAAGATTAGTCACGTCGGCTCCTCGGAAGTCAGGATTCACCGGCGGCGGCCTTCGGTAACAAGACCCTCTCCTCGGACCGCCGAACCGTTACCTTGAAGATCTGTTTGATCGAGGAGCTGTTGCTCTCAAAACAATGCTGTTGATTTCCTTTGCGCTCCAGGTATAATCAAACATTACCGCATTCCGGTCAATCCCTGCTTTTAGCGGGCCCGGATATGCTCTGCGTCTGAGCTCGTGACACACCTGGCTAAGTGGCAGGATAATTCAGGCTGCGGGCAGGACCGAACCGCCCGGAAATTCTGGAGGGGGGTGAAGTCTGTTCCGCTGAGGGGAGGAATTGAAATGGTAGACACGCAAGTTGATGAGACCACGCAGAATGGCGATGGGAAAGGCAAAGGATCTGGTGTTTACACCTTTCTGGGCTTTGCAATTATCGTGTTGGTCGTCGTGGGTTCTTTCTTCCTTTTCCCTTGGAAGGACCTGTTCAAGGAGAAGGCGGACAAGAATCTTGTGGCCGCGAACGCGGCTTTGGAAAAAAACAATTGGAAGGAGGCCATCACGCTTTTCGGCAAGTCGCTCAAGTCCAACCCAGCGAACTCCGCGGCATACGTGGGGCGATCGAGAGCCTACCTTCAGCTCCGGGATCTGGACAAAGCCATGGACGAAGCCAACCAGGCGGTCAAGCACGACAAGAAGAGTGCACTTGCGTACGGTCAACGCGGCATCGTCTTGAAGTTGACGGGGAAGACGGACGCGGCTCTCAAGGACTTCATCGAGGCTTCAAAGCTCAAGAATGACTATTCGTGGGCCTATGCTCAGGCCGCGGACATCTATCTGCGACAGAACAAGTTCGACGCGGCCCTCAAGAAAGTAAACCTGGCGCTCAAAATCAAGCCCGATTTCGTTGAAGCCCTTCGGCTTCGAGCCAGAATACTCGCCCGGACGGGCAAGTGCAAAGAGGCGTTTAAAGATTTCAGCCGGGCAGCGAAAATCAGGCCCAATGACCCCGACGCGATTCAGGACGAAGCGTGGTACCTCATGACCTGTCCCGACGAGAAGATTCAGGATTCGGGCAAAGCTATGGAGCTGGCACGCAAAGCCTTTGACCTGAGCGGAGGCAAAGACGCGCTGGTCCAGGAGACCTTGGCCGAAGCATACTATCGCCAGGGAGACCCACTCAGCGCAGTCAAGCACCAGACAAAGGCTATCGAGCTGCGGAAGACTGACTGTCCCGACGGCTCCTGTGTCAAGGAGATGGTAGTCAGACTCAAGAAGTACGAACTGGCAGGAAGACGGGAGAAACGGGACGACTACGAGATCCTTCCTTTGGACGGGGCCTATTCGAAATAGGGAGGAAAGGGGGAGGACAAGCAGGACCCGCTTTCGATCGGGCCCTATGGTCAAACCGATGTCGTCGTCGATCCTCAACAAACCTCACGCGAAGTTCCAGCCCCCAGGCTGGACAGTCGCTCAACCGAATAGGGGGGAGAGACTCGGTCCGGGGTAGGAGAGTGTCTCGCCAGCGACGTCGGGTTCCGGAGAGAGGCCCTGGTCTCCTTACCCGTTCACCTGGACGAGGTAAAGCGCACCGCCCGCTGGTGACCGTCCTCAGGGCGAACCACCACCCTCACGGATTTCCCCAGGTACGGTGCGGCCTTGCTCCGGTCCCTCGTGTCCACCCTGAGGGTAATCCGCCGGTTAGCCAAATCCAACAACGTCACCGTTGCCCTATCAACTCTTTCGAGTTTGCCTGAAAGCTCGCCGGCAAGGCACGGACACGACGAAACGAACAGTAACGCCAGAACCACGAGCCCCCAACAACGACCCCGCATCTTTTCCTCCAAACCGAAAAGTTTCCCCTCGCGGTTCACGCTACCGCGAGCGAAGGGCGGCCGGCGCCAGTGCGTCGCACACCCGGAATTCTCACTACCACTGACTTGTATCATACCCCAAGGTGTCTGATCTTTCAAGCTTCCCGCTTGCCCCGAGCCGGCAGGGGAGTCGCCTCGTCGTCCCTGGGGGGTTCGTACGCGCCCTATACTCAGGTCCTCGCCAAAGTCCCCGGAACGGCCCTGGGGCGACTCCAACGTGATACCGATTGACATCCGGTTACTTTTTAGCCAATATGGCGCCGCAATTTCAGGCGCCGGCGAGGAGATCGGCCAGTCGGGGCAAGCTCCGGACCGTCCCCCCGGACAGTGTGCGTCGGCGAAGCCGCGGTCTGATGTCACTGCTCCGGATATGTTCTATTTCAGCTATTCAGGAGGTATTGATGGAGTTCCCTTCGGATCGACTCTATTCGGAGTTCCATCTCTGGGTGAAAATGGAACGTGACTTGGCGTCGATCGGCATAACGGAGTATGCAGCGCAGGAACTGGGAGAGGTCGATTATGTGGAATTGCCCGAATTGGAAGAGGTCCTCACCAAGAACCGCGCGTTCGGTATCATTGAAACCAGCAAAGCCGTTACCGATCTGCTGGCCCCCATATCCGGGATCGTCGTAGAGTTGAACATGTCTGCACCGGAGTCGCCGGAAGGACTCGCCGACGACCCCTATGGAGATGGGTGGCTCATCGTGGTCGAGCCGTCGGACCCGGACGAGATTGACGAATTGCTGACCGCCGAAGCGTACGAAAAGCTTCTGGAGAGTCAGGACGATGAATAACGGGAGCGGGGCGTTTACATTATTCTTCTGTAGAAGCTCTTCGTGAGGTAGATGAACTTGGCTCGTATTCGCAGCCGCTTTGCCCTCAGCCGCGGCGGAAAAGGATGGTAAGGAGCGGCGGACCTGATCGCCTTCATCGCGCTTTGGTCAAGCAAGGGAACCCCCGACGAATCCAGGAGCTTCACTTCCAGCAACTTGCCGCTCTTGTAAATGAGGAACTCCACGATCAACGCACCGCCCACTCCGTTCTCCGCCGCCACCCGAGGATAAACCCAGACCCCTTCAATCTTCCGCTTCAACTGTAGGAGATAGGAGAAATACCTGTCCTCCCTCGAATTGATGTCAATGACTTCTTCCTCCGGGTTTCCCTCAGGATAGAAGCCCGTGGATCCGCCGGGACCGGCGAGCGCCCTGGCGATCTCACCAGGCGTGGGCACAATATCCATCTTTCGGCGTTTGCCAGCGGTTCCTCGGCGGGAAGACGCGGTGGGCTTCTCGGGCTTGGCTGCCTTTGAGGGCGGCTTCTGTCTCTCAAGGAGTTTGGGCTTCTGCTCGGGTTGCTCCTCTTTCGGCTTGATGAGGTCCTCAGGCGCCATAGGCGGGGTCAGTGCAGCGATTCTCGGAGGGGGAGGGGCCACTTGCCCGAGGAGGGGGTTCGGCATCTTCTTCGGCAGGCGTTCGCGCTCGGCAATATGGTTCCGGTCGGACAGTGCCGTTGCCCTCTTGGGGGGAGGTTCGCGCTTCTTGGGCGGATTGGGGAATTCCACCATGCGCACCCGGGTAACCTCTTCTCCCGGTTTGAGCAATCCCCCGCCGGGCGTAAGGTTAAGGACCCGCGGCAAAAGGCCCAGGACGACAATATGAAAGAGAACCGAAATGACCACCGCTATCGTCAGGTACGTGTCCCGTCCCGGACTGGGCAGAGCCAGACTTGCCAGGGGCTGAATCTCCCCCTCACCCACACGCAGCTCGGAATCCGCCTGCTCGTCGGCCTGAGCCTGATTAGGGTCGTCTGAAATGTCCAGAGGTCCCATGGTTCTCGTATCTCCGCTTGGCCGCGGTAACCGCCTTTTGCGAGCTCCCGCGCCCGCCGTGGTCAGAGACTCCCGACCCGCCGGCCACGGCGCCGGTTCGAGGAAGCCTTCTGCCGGCTTTGACCCGGGGAATGCGGGCGAATAGTGCCAGTACTCTTACCATTTTGCAATGGTCATCACTGCTCGGGGCTTCGTTCCCAGGGCTCCCCGGAACTCACGGCCCCAGCATAATCATGAACATATCAACCTCTTATCGTGGCCGGACTGGCTCAGCTTCCGAGCGCTCCCTCCGAGGGGCGCCGCCGTAATGCCCATTGGGGCGTACCCCCGAACCTTCCGTGACGACGGAGGCATCTCCGGGCCGGTCCTGCCGATTCAAATTCACCTCGCCTCCTCGGCGTCGATCGATCGGGGATCGAGACAGATCCGGTCCCGATCCGCGCAGGCCAGGTTCTTCCGGGCAAGTTCCGGCCGGGCGTTCGCATAGCAGTAGACGCATCCGTGGCCGCAGGTGTCGTACGCTCCGATGTCTCGGGATTGCGCGCATCCACATCCCTTCCTAGTCGGGACTGTTTTCAGCGCCTTGAGCGCGGTGAGCCGTTCGGGACTGTCCACCACCCCTGCAAGAAACGCCGGATCGATGCAGCGAGCCTTGCCTATGCGCTCGGAAGCGAGAAAATCGTGGGCGCAAGAAGCCAACGCAATGTCCGACCGGGAAGCGATCTCGGCCATTTCTTCCGCCATCTCCTTGCAGAAGGCTTCATCGGGCCTTCGGAAATCCGGGAGGCTGATTTCCATGTTCCGAACCGTCTTCTTGTAGTAATCGCAGAAGCTGAAAATGCACTCCCGCGCATAGGGCGCCAGGAGTCTACACAAGCTCATAAAATTCTCTAAATGCCACTTCCGATCCAAGGCGTCCGTGAGCACGATCGTATCGTATCGCCACCTCATGAATGAGGTCGGCAGGCGCTCCGCCATCATCCGCACTACTTGCAAAGTATGACCGATATCGGGCACTCCAGGTTCCACGATCTGGGGATAATTGTTGATTGTGTAAAGGAATGTGAAGCAATGCCCCAGGCTCTCGAGCTCCGGAAGATGTCCCAGAATCGGCTGTGCGTTCTTGGTCCAGAAAACGATTGCAATGACGTCCCTGCGCTCCAGCGAAACGTCGTAGTACCCCGCTTGAAAGGGAGAGCGAACCCTGACCATTCCTTGCCGGACGCGATTCAGAAACCATTCCGCGTAGAAAGCAGGGATGTCGGTTCTTCTGCTCGCTGATACCACATGCATCGGGACTTTTCCTATCGCGTTTCCCGCGCTCTCTCGAAGGCCCTACAATCGGCAATACTCATCTACCTCCTATCACCGCGGCGAACTGCTTGTCCAGTCAGGGCATATTGCCTGGAACCGCGTGACGGTCGGTACGTGGTGGTACACCCTGCCCTCTGGTACACAGTATGCAATTGACCGCGCGCTCAAGCGTGATTCATGCTATAATTGTATCACCTACGGGGAATGGAAAGCTTGCGGGAAGGTTTCGACCGCTGTCGCCGTGAGGCGAGAGCAATCTCTGTGTGCTTCTCATGGCGGCGAAGAAAGGAACCGAAATGGCCAGATCGACCAAGGGCAAAGATAGTCCGGTCAGCAACCAGCAAGGATCCGAAAGGGAACGCGCGCTCAATATGGCGGTAGGCCAGATTGAAAGGCAATTCGGCAAGGGATCCATCATGAGGCTGGGCAGCGAGGGGGCGGTCCGGAACGTGAAGGCCATCCCGTCTGGGTCCCTTGGACTGGACATCGCCATAGGAGTCGGGGGCATTCCTCAGGGACGGATCGCAGAGATCTTCGGGCCCGAATCGTCGGGAAAGACTACCATGTGCCTGCACGCCATAGCCGAGGCGCAAAAAGGAGGCGGGATGGCCGCCTTCATCGACGCAGAGCATGCACTGGACGTCCACTATGCCAAGAAGCTGGGGGTGAAAACCGACGAACTTCTCGTTTCCCAGCCCGATTCCGGAGAGCAAGCCCTTGAGATCGCGGAAATTCTGGTGCGCTCCGGCGCGATCAATATTGTCGTCATCGATTCGGTCGCAGCGCTCGTTCCCAAGGCCGAAATCGAAGGCGAGATGGGCGACGTCCACATGGGTCTTCAGGCACGTCTGATGTCTCAGGCACTGCGCAAGCTCACCGCGGCCATCGCCCGATCAAATACCGCGGTGGTCTTCACGAACCAGATTCGGCAGAAGATCGGTATCATGTTCGGAAATCCGGAGACTACCACCGGTGGCAATGCATTGAAATTCTACGCTTCGCTGCGACTGGACATACGGCGCATCGCCCAAATCAAAGAGGGCGACGAGGTGATGGGATCCCGCACCCGGGTAAAGGTCGTCAAGAACAAGCTGGCGCCGCCCTTTCGCCAGGTGGAATTCGACATCATGTACAACGAGGGTATTTCCACGGCCGGTGAGATGCTCGACATGGGCGTCGATCATGGGCTTATCGAAAAATCGGGCGCGTGGTATTCGTACGGTGACGAGCGAATCGGCCAGGGACGGGAAAATGCAAAGCGTTTTCTGAGGGAAAATCAGGATATTATGAATGAGCTGCGAAGCAAGATCCTCGAGAAGGTGGGAATTGCCTCCGCTGACCAGGCAGCGGAGGACCAAGGAGCCAAGGAACGTGCTCAGACGGGAGAGTAGACATGGATCTGGATGATGTCTTGACGAGAGCAATCGAGATGGGCGCCTCGGACCTTCACGTGAAGGTTCCCTTGCCTCCTGTGACCCGCATCAACGGCACCCTGGCGCCGATCAGAGGCGAAGAACGACTCACGCCAGACGAGGTGAGGCGAGTCGCGCTGTCCATTATGAACGAGCGCCAGCGGGAAGTGTTCATCAAGTCCAAAGAGCTTGACATGGCCTATTCGGTGTCGAAGGTAGCCCGATTCCGCGTGAACGTCTTCACGCAGCGAGATTCCATTGCGATGGTTTTCCGGGCCATTCCAACCGACCCGCCCGAAATCAAGGAACTCAATCTCCCGCCGGTCATCGAGAAGATATCAATGGAGCACCGGGGACTCGTGCTCGTAACCGGTACCACCGGCTCGGGAAAGTCCACAACGCTGGCCGCAATGCTCAATCACATCAACTCATACCGCAACTGCCACATGATCACCATTGAGGACCCCATCGAATTCCTCCACCGAGACCGCAAGGCCATCATTAATCAGCGGCAGGTGGGGACGGACACATTATCGTTCAAGAGTGCTCTGAGGGCGGCGCTGCGCGAGGACCCCGACGTGATTCTCGTCGGGGAGATGCGTGACGTGGAGACGATTGAGATCGCAATGCTCGCTGCGGAAACGGGACACCTCGTAATGAGCACCCTGCACACCCTCGACGCAACGGAGACCATCAACCGAATCGTCGCGGTGTTCCCCCTCGAGCACCAGCAGGTAATCCGACTGCAACTGTCGGGGATACTCAAAGGCGTTATCTCCCAGCGATTGCTGCCAAGGGGAGACGGGAAAGGGAGGATACCCGCGGTTGAGGTCCTCGTCTCCACCTCGCGGGTTCGGGAGTGCGTGGCGGACGAGCACCGGCAGCGTGAAATCAGAGAAGCCATTTCCGAGGGTCATATAAGCTACGGAATGCAAACCTTCGATCAATCGCTGCTCCAACTGTACAAGCAGGAGTTGATTACGTACGACACAGCGCTTGCAGCCGCAACCAACCCCGACGACTTCGCGTTGTACGTCCGTGGAATCAGCGGAACCGCCGATGCGCAGTGGGAAATGAACGCGTGATACCGTTTCATCTGCGAAAAGGGGCGAGTGCTGCTCCAGCTTCGTGGCCTTTCCCAGCCGCTTGACGCTCCCGCCACCTCCCTTCCGGAAACCGTAATCCGTGGTGCCGCGTGACGTCCCATCGGCGGCAATCTCTTCATGGTCCGCTGTGACTTTCGCTGCATCGGGGCCGGCCTGAATAGGGCCTATTCATGGTAGGCAGAAGCTCCATTAGGCCCAATTCACCCAATCCTGCTCCGGGAATTCAGGGGGTCAATCGCCCACCAGAGTCCTGCTGCTACGGGAATAGCTCGTAATTCTGTCGCCCTTGGCACCCTTGATGCCCGTAATCACGCGGCAATCGATCAAGGTCGTGAGAAGCCTTCGCGCGGTTTCCTTGCCCAGGGCGAAGGTCTTTTGAACGTCGAGCAGCCGGAAGGTGTGTCGTCGAGGATCGATGAGGAAGTCTGCCACGGCCCTCCTCTGGGCGTCGGTGGCAAGAATTCGAAATCCTTGTTCCTTGTGGATCTTCTCCAACTCCGCCATAATCTCCCGCTCTTCTGCGGACTGAACACGAATCGTGTCCGGGAGGTCTTCGATTCGTACCCTTCCCGCAGGCCTCTTTTCGAGCGCATACGCGATGGTCACAGCCAATTCCTCGGTGTTGCCCGGCCAATGATGATTTTGGAGTGCCTCCATGGCTTCGGGAGAAAACCGAGTGATAGGATCGGGCAACCCCCGGGACTTTGCGAGGAAGCTTATCAGGCTCTCCAGGTCCTCGATTCTCCTTCGGAGCGGCGGAATTTCCACGTGCATCGGAGTGAGAAAGGCGAACAGCTCCAGATCCGCGTGCGAAGACTGACCCTCTTCCAAATCCACCGGACCCGAAGTCACCACGATTCCGAAGGAGGGCTTTCCGGAAAGCGCTTGTACCAGGCGATCGTGGAGGAGACGTTGCACGGCTTTAGGTGCCTCGTCCGCGCGCCTTGCCAATACGGTCGCGTCGCCGGTCGAGCGTACCGTAGACGTGAGGTCTTCCCACGACTCCATAATATGAGCGCCTGAACCGTTGACGGTTTCCCAAACCCTGAGAGCCTCATCCGCAATGCCGCGCAAGCGGAGAACCATTGTTGCGGCCCAGTCGAGTTCCGTCCCTTTTTCCCCTGACAGCCAGATGGGAAGATCGGTTGCCGCGAGTCCGGCAAGCTTGCGGTACGCTGCTTGCATGAGAGGACTCCTGGTAGGAGGAATTTCCGGAGACGGACCCCCTCCGGCGGCACGAGCGGAACGTGCAGCCGTCGAGAGTCTGGACAGGTAGTCCACCGATGTGAGATAGCGCGCTTGATCGCCCTCGGAAAGCGGAGACTCTGCGATCGCCCGGGCCATGGCACGGCGTCGGGAGGGAAGCTCCGATTCTCGAGCCGTTACCAGCCGCTGCCAGACAGCCCAGAGCCACCTGCAGATGTCATCCGCGGAAGCGGGTGGATCCGGAGGCTCGTCCCAGGAGTCCTCCTCAGCGAGAACCCTCGTTGCCCCGAGCCAGGCGAGGAACCGCGAGCTCAGCGACGCCACCGGCTCATTCTCCCGTCCTGCCCTCAACAGCAGGAGAGCCGGCCAGTGGGCGAGTCGCATCTCGTCGAAAAGGGTCATGGTCTTCCTCGCTTGGAGAAAATTCCATAGGACGGTGTGGCGGTGAACGGCTCTTGTCCAGGCTCCAGGCCATGTACCACGAACGGGAGATGATCACAACTCTTCATTTCGATCCGCGGAGCTAGGCTCACCGGTCTAATCCGATATTCATCGCTCATCGGGCGTCCGGTCTGAGCGCCCTATTCTACGGATCCTTTAGGCGACTGCGAGGAACGCTGATGGCAATAAAGACTCCCCAGCAAGTGGATCGAGCCTTTTTTGAGGAGGTGCAGACACTCATCGCTCCGATCATCGACTATTCGAAGCGGATCGAAGCCAACCTTAACAGAGACCTCGAGGAGATCGAACGCATCAGGTACTGGGCGGAAAAGGCCTTCGAACGCGTCAAGGAAGTACTGGAAGTACTGAAAAGCGATTGAATCGAATCCCCGAAAATATTGGTAACTCCCCCACGGGTTAGCAAGGCACGAATCTGTCCCTCAGCTCCGGGGATTTCGTGCCACAGCAGGGCCGAGGTTAAGAAAGTTTCGGGCTTAACACCGACCACGCCCACACGTGGTCATACCATTTCGCAAGAAAACCGGTAACTCTGTAGGCTACATAAGAGCACTGACCTGGGTCCCAGGTCAGTGGCACCCCAAGCTTCCCTAGGGCACGCACGTGGGGTGCCACGGATCTGTGATCGCAGATCCCTGTCTTCATGCTCCGATACCGTGTTACCAGGATAATCGCGAAATGGTATTACAACGTGTACAACTCATCTCCGTAGAGCTGTATCCATTCTGCAGCAAGCGCGTCATGCGCGGCTTTGAGCTTATCGACTCCGAGAACGAGAATCGTTGCGTCGGACGAACCATGGACGCCGGTACAGGAATAGAGGTGTTCCACGTTGACGTCGGCCAGCTTCAAAGCCTTGAGCACCGCGTTCAGGCCACCGTAATGCCGAGGCGCCTCAACAGCGATGACCTCGTGGACGGCCGGGGCGTACCCCCCGCTCTCCAGGACGCTGACCGCTCGATCCGGATCGGCCGCGAGGAGGTTCAGCGTACCCACATCGCCATCCGTCCGAAGGGTGAGGGCTAGGACGGGTATTCCGTTCGCTCCGAGCAGCTCGTTCACTCCCGAGAGCGTACCGGGTCTGTTTTCGAGTCTGACCGCTATTTCCTTAACGGTTTTCATCAAGTAGCCTCCCTGACCGAACCAGGCCCACCGCGGCCGTCTGGGTGAACACGAGGGGCGTCACAATTGGCCCTGGCGTGCAATGTACTCCGAACCCTTGACCAGCGCCTTCCGGTTGATCTCTACGAGCGACCTCTTCTTGTTCCCGAAGACGGTGTCCAATGCTCCGGCAAGCGCTTCGTCCGACACGAGGCGTGTGACCTCGGCCATTGCGCCGAGCATGATCATATTGAGGACCCGGTCATTGCCCATTTCGTGCGCGAGAGAATTGGCCGGAACCTCGATCGCCTTGACGTCGTCCCTCTGCAGAGGCTCGGATATCAGATCGTTGTTAAGGAACATGATCCCGCCCGATTTGACAATGTTCTGATACTTGATCATGGACGGGTAGTTCATGGCTACCACGTACTCGGGATGGGACGCAATGGGAGACGCGATCTCCGTATCGGACACCACTACGGTGCAGTTCGCGGTTCCTCCGCGAACTTCCGCCCCGTACGCGGGCAGGAAGGTAACGTGCTTGTCCTCTTGCATACCCGCCACGGCCAGGACATAGCCCATCATGAGAACCCCTTGGCCACCGAATCCCGAAAAGACAGTCTTAAGCAACATCCTTGATCACCTTCGGCGGGAAGATCTTCGACATGGTCTCATCCACCCAGCGGGCGGCCTGAACCGGCGTCATTTTCCAGTTCGTCGGGCACGCGGAGAGGACTTCTACCAGCGAGAAGCCCTTGTCTTCCAACTGGGTCATGAATGCCCTCTTTATCGCCTTCTTCGTCCTGATGATCCCCTTGGGATTCGAGACCGCTGTGCGCTCGATGTACACGCTTCCTTCCGCGACCGCGAGCATCTGGCTGAGGTCCAGCGGATTGCCGTCCCGCAGGGGGCGCCGTCCACCCGGTGAGGTCGTGGTCTCCTGACCGAGAATGGTCGTGGGGGCCATCTGGCCTCCTGTCATGCCATAGACCGCGTTGTTCACGAAGATCGAGGTCACCCGTTCTCCCCTGTTTGCCGCATGGATGGTCTCCGCGGTTCCTATGGCCGCGATATCGCCATCCCCCTGGTATGTGAAGACTACACGATCGGGAAGCACGCGCTTGATGCCTGTTGCAACGGCCGCTGCTCGACCGTGGGGCGCCTCGGCCATGTCCACGTCGAAATAGTCGTACGCGAGTACGGCACAGCCCGCGGGCGGCACACCAATGGTGCGCTCCCTGATACCAAGTTCGTCAATGACTTCGGCCACAAGGCGATGGATAATGCTGTGACCGCATCCCGGACAGTAATGGTACGGCGCGTCCTTCAAAGACTTGGGTCTGGAAAAGACTTTTTTCATCGGAATCGTTTCCTCTCTCTGCGGGAAGGTGCCACGAATCGTTGTCCCGCTCCCCGGTGAACTCGAGGGTACCTGTGCTCAGCCGAGCACGCGGAACCTCGTTCCTCCGACGCTGTTCGCTCCGCCGGATTGCCCCCTGGCCGCCCGGTGATATGCGGCGGAAATGATTCGAGCCACTTCTTCGGGCGTGGATACCTGACCGCCGGGACGGCCGAAAAAGGCTACCTCAGCATTGCCTGCTACGGCCAATTGGACGTCCTCAACCATCTGGCCAAAGCTCATTTCAAAGACGACAAACTGGTCGACTTTTCGGGCCAATCCGGCAAGGGCTTCCGCGGGAAAAGGCCAGAGCGTCTTCGGTCGAAATAGACCGACTTTCATGCCCATTTCCCGCGCCCGGTGCACTCCGCCTTTCGCGATGCGGGCCGCTGTACCGTATGCGACGACGACCAGGCTGGCATCGTCCACGAGGTACAACTCTTGGTCCGGGATCTCCCGGCTGATGACCTCGTACTTGCGGAAGAGGCGCCAGTTCAGTTCCTCTTCCCGATCCGTATTGAGCCACAGGGAACGGATGATCCTGCTGGGTCTGCCCTTTGCCCCGTCGAGTATCCAATCTTTGGGGGGCAAGTCTTTCGCATCGATGGGCTCCGGAAATAGGACCGGCTCCATCATCTGGCCCATCATGCCGTCTCCCAGGATCATGACGGGAGTCCGGTACTTGTCAGCCAAATCAAAGGCGGACCTAGTCATATCCGCGATCTCCTGACCGTATGCCGGAGCCAGGACGATCACCCGGTAATCTCCGTGACCGCCTCCCCGCGTGGCCTGGAAGTAATCCCCCTGAGCAGGGGCAATATTTCCCAGACCGGGCCCACCGCGCATCATGTTCACCACCACCGCCGGCAATTCCATGGCAGCGAGGTAGGAAATACCCTCCTGCTTGAGGCTTATCCCCGGACTGGAGGAGGACGTCATGACCCGGGCGCCCGCAATGCTCGCTCCCATCACCATATTGATAGAGGCAAGTTCGCTCTCCGCCTGGACGAAGATCGCATCATCAAGCTCTGCGAACCGTCCGGCCATATATTCGGGGAGTTCGTTCTGCGGCGTGATCGGGTACCCGAAATATGCGCGGCAGCCCGACCGGACGGCCGCCTCTCCGAGGACGTGTGTTCCCCGCATGAGTTGTTTGGAAGCCATTTCAACCATCCTTGGCCTGACCTAGCTATTCGGCCTCTTTATCGTCTTGTTTCTTTTTCTTTTCTTCCCGGTAGACCTCTATCGCGACGTCCGGGCAGGTGATCGCACAGAGAGCGCATCCGGTGCACTTTCTGTCGTTTTCGGCTTCACTCCCGTCCTCTTTGTACTTCGCCGGGTAGTAGCCTTTCTTGTTGAGCTCATCGGAAATCTCGATTTGCTCTTGGCGGCAGACCTCGACGCAGAGGCCACACCCTTTGCACAATTCCTTGTCGATTGTTATTCGCCCTTTCACAGCTCTTCTCCCTAGTCAATTTGCGTGAAAACTTTAGCTTACTGGTGCAGAATTTCCTTGTCAACAGAAAACCTGAGTTGGTCCTGATCACCACGTTAAGGCGCGCAAGGGTCGGCTCCCACAAGATCGTTGCGAGTCCGGTGAGCGCCGGGACGAAGCCGTCTCTGAACCGGGGGGACCTCAAGAGGTGGATCCGGCCCAAAACTTGCCGGATTCCGTGGCGCCCCACGTCCGAGCGAATCGAGGTCAGAGCGTGCCGCCGACCAGTGAACCAGGTCGGAATTCTTTGGACAGACCTCCTGAATACTCGTTTTCTTGCGAATCCCCGTGAGATTGCCTCCTCGTTTCACCCCCAGGGATAACACGTCGTAGAGCGCCTTCACCGAGCGCACCTGACAGAGGCTCTTTGTCTCGTCGTGCAGGTCCTGCCCACGGCGGTCGGTGTGATCATTTCCGTGAGGATTCCTGAATGGACTTGATCCAGTGCTGCAGATGATTCTTGAGCATCGGATTTCGAGTCAGGCCGATGGATTTCTTGAAGAGTCTCACCGCCACCCTGTCCCTTCCGAAATCGAGGTACGCGCTTCCCATCATCAGTACCGACCCAATGTGGTCCGGGTCCAACTCGAGCGGCAGGGCGAAGTTGAGCATCCTCCTGTTCCTGGGCGCCTGATCTATAAAATATGGTCGGTACAGGCCGTACGCAAATATGGGGGAGTACTTACGGGCCCGAGACCAATCGTCGATCCCCTTCATCACGTGACCGGTGAGCAGATAGGCACTTCCTCGGTTAACCCGAGCCGCGTATGCCCGTGGATTTCTCCGGAGCGAATCCGACCAGAATTCAATGGCGCGGTCGAGCTGACCGGTTCTGGCTGCCCTCAGTCCCTCTTGGAAACTGCTTCGAGCACGTGCCGTCGTGGTCGGCGCGTGTCCGAAAAGGGAGAGAGCACAGACAAGAATTCCTGCGGCAATGATCTTTCGTACCATGGAATCACCCAATCTCACAGACGCTCTTCTCCGGCCGGCGCAGGCCGGAGGTGCAGCATCGAACAAAAAGTCGATCTAGAATTTACTGATATATTTTATCACAACCGAACCGGATCAGGCAAGATCGACCAAGACAACGAACATCAGCGCCAGATTAAGTTTGACAGCCAAATTGCCTTTGTGTTACGATGAGTCACCCTGAATAAACAGGGCTGATGCAAGGTCGAGAGCCCGGCGGTTCACCTGGATGCAGTTTTGAAGGCCGGGCTTTCGTTTGTACTCGACGAACGGGGAGGAGTAGTGAAATGGCGGTATCAGCAAAGATCGAGGAGTTTATCCAGAAATCCTCATGGATCCGCAAGATGTTCGAGGAAGGGGCTCGGTTGAAACAGCAGTTCGGCGCGGCGAACGTCTTCGATTTCAGCCTGGGCAATCCCAACCTCGATCCGAGTCCCGCGGTTAAGAACGCCATCGTCCAGGCCGCGCAGGCGACCACCTCGGGGATTCATGGGTACATGCCCAACGCGGGCTTCCCAGATGTGCGCGCAGCCGTCGCGCAAAAGATCGGCCAGGCCGAAGGAGTCGATATCGACGAGAACCGGATTGTCATGACCGTAGGTGCGGGTGGAGCCCTCAACGTCGTGCTCAAAACTTTCCTCAACCCAGGAGACGAAGTCGTCGTTCCCAAACCCTTTTTTGTGGAATACGTCTTCTACGCGGACAATCATGGCGGCAAAGCGGTTCCGGTCGCGACCACCGAGGATTTCTCCCTCGATTTGGGTGCCATTGAGGGGGCGATCAACCCGAACACGGCCGCGGTCCTCATCAATTCTCCCAACAACCCCACAGGAAAGGTCTACTCGGAGGAGCAGATCAACGGGCTCGGTGAGCTTCTCGCGCGTAAGAGCAAGGAGCTCGGCAGGACGATCGTGCTCATCTCTGACGAGCCGTACAGAGCGATCACCTACGATGCCGTTACGGTTCCGAGCATTCTCAAGGCGTATCCCAATAGCGTGGTGGTCACCTCTTTCTCCAAGGATCTTTCCCTTGCGGGTGAACGGCTCGGATATATCGCGCTCAATCCCGAGATGGAAAATGCTGCTCTGGCGATGGATGGGCTTGTCCTGTGCAATCGTATTCTCGGTTTCGTCAACGCGCCTGCCCTGATGCAGCGCGCGGTCCGAGAATCATTGCACGACGTGGTCGACGTGGGTGTATACAAACGCAGAAGGGACAGGCTCTATTCCGCGCTGACCTCCTTCGGCTACAAATGTGTCAAACCCGAGGGAGCATTCTATCTCTTCCCCAAGTCACCGGTTGAAGACGATGTGGAGTTCGTGGCGCATCTTCAGAAGAAGCTTGTTCTGACCGTACCTGGGTCCGGTTTCGGCGGGCCGGGCTATTTCAGGATTTCGTACTGTGTTTCGGATGAGACGATCGAGGGTTCCTTGGCGGGATTCGAGGAGGCCATCAAGGAGATCTAGGGTTCAGAAATACCGCAGCTTCACCGTGGTGTCAAAACACGCTGCTGGGCCGGGCGGCAGTGGGCTCCGGGGAGAAATTCTGAGAATTCGCCGCGGTTGACGAATTGTGCCGCCTGGTAGTTCACGGACAACGCAGCATGCCGGAACCAAGATACTGAACTGGGTGCCAGGCCGGTGTCTTCAACCAAGCACTGCCATCGTATTCCCTCTCACGATCTGTGCAACCCTCGGGGTGGCCAGATTCCATTTCCAGTCCTGCCTTGGGGCAGGTTCCCGAGGCTGGAAAAACGCCTACCGGCCGCCAAGAGTAGTCTCAAGCCGGTGGATTTTGGACCCCATTTCAAGGAGGGTCGATTTCTGAGCGGCGATTATCTCCTCCAGGTCGTCGATTTTTTTTCTCAGTGCGCGCACGTCGGCGCCGTAGTCGGTCCGAGGAGGCTGCTTCACGGTCTCGATCTTTTTGAGTTTTGCTTCAATATCGGCTCTCAAGCTCTTCAAGCCTCGATCCACGGAAACGAGCCGATCCTTTACCTCAGCCACCGCGGCTTTCTTCACCTTGGGGAGTGTCTTCTTCAGTGCCGTGACAAGTCTGGTGTTGTTTTCAAGGACATCCCTGCGCAATTGAGTCACACTCTTCCGCAGGCTCTCGATCGCCCTTTCGTTTGCCATGATGGTCTTCTTGTGTGACGTCAGCGCCCTCATTCGGCGGTCTGCCTTGCGTGCTTGAGCTTCCAACCCCTTGTTCAGGCCGGCAATGGACTTCTCGAAGCGCTTGAGGGTTTCTGCTACCTTGCCCCGTTCCTTTACCGATTCCTGCGCCCAGTCGCGGAACTCCTCCAGCTTCATGTTTATGGGATCGACCTTGTTCTTGATTAGTTGCGATATCCGGTCTTGCTGGTCCTCGAGCCGCTGAATGTCTGCGCTGAAGTCCTTAGGCGGGGCGAATTTCCCTGCGAATTCTCCCAGGTCCTTCTGTTGCTTTGCAACTCGCTTCTCCAGCTCAGATATCTTCTGTTTCAACTCGGTTGTATCGTTAACGCAGCCTCCCATGAGAACTACGCCGATCAATACCGTATACGCGAGAAGTCTATGTGCCGCGGTCATCGAAGGCCTCCCCAGGGCGACGTCGTCGGCCGAGATCATACCAAATATCTGAATAAACGCAAGGATAAAGAGCTAACTTGACAAACTGCGTTAATAAGTCGCGCGCATGAAACGGGCTCGTTGTCGCCGGAAAGACCAAAGGAACCTTTCATACACCTCCGAACGTCGGAAATGGCGTGGTCGCCCAGGTGGCAGGTTGGTGAACGGTTGACTCACCATGGGCGCTATGTTAGACAGTCGTTCGGTAGCGGGAAGGACGCACGGGCAGGTCTTCTTCACAAAAAATTCCCGCTGTCTGGTCATATGCGTCTCGCAGATGTTCCCTCCTGCCGGGGATTCGGTGTGTACGGTGAACGATTTTCCTGAAACTTTGTCTATGGAACATAACAGAACCCTCTTTGTGTCACAGTGGAGAGTCTCGAGCTTGAGGTATCCGTGGACAAAATGGACGACGCGGCGGACTCTCAAAGGCAGGGTCCGCACGAACGAGACTCTTCCCGCTGCCGAATCACTGACCCTCGCCGGCCGGCTCGAGGGGTCTCTGAAATCGCGGAGGCCACGGGCCGCCCTTTTCGGTCCATAGAGAAGTCGAGGATGAACCATGATCGGGTCAATCGCCAAGAAAATATTCGGAAGCAAGAATGAACGTGAGCTCAAGAGGCTCGAGCCGCTCGTTCGTGCGATCAACGAATTTGAGCCCTCCATGAAGAGCCTTTCCGACGAGCAGATGAAGGCAAAGACCGATGAGTTTCGGTCGCGATTGGCCGATGGTGAGACACTCGATGATATCCTCCCCGAAGCCTTTGCCCTCGTGCGGGAGGCGTCGATCAGGACGCTCGGGATGCGCCACTTCGACGTGCAGCTCATCGGAGGCATAGCCCTCCACGAAGGAAAGATCGCGGAGATGAAGACCGGAGAAGGAAAGACCCTTGCCGCTACGCTTCCGGTCTACCTGAACGCGCTCTCGGGCAGGGGAGCGCACGTCGTCACGGTCAACGATTACCTGGCCAAAAGGGACGCGGAGTGGATGGGTACAATCTACCGTTTCCTCGGCCTGACGGTAGGCGTGATCGTGAACGATATGGAGGACGAGGAACGACGCGAGGCTTACGGAGCCGATGTCACATACGGGACAAACAACGAATTCGGCTTTGATTACCTCAGAGACAACATGAAGTTTTCTCTGGAAGATTATGTTCAGAGGGAGCTTAATTACGCCATCGTCGACGAGGTGGACAGCATTCTCGTCGACGAGGCGAGAACTCCGCTCATTATCTCCGGGCCCACCCACGAGAGTACGGACCGCTACTACAAGATCAACAGAGTCATCCCGGGCCTTAAGAAGGAGCAGCACTACTCTATAGACGAAAAGGCCCGCAGCGTTGTGCTCACCGAGGAGGGCGTCGCCCGCGTCGAGCAGGCCCTCGGTGTGTCCAACCTTTACGATCCAGCCCAGATGGAGACACTCCACCACGTGAACCAGGCGCTCAAAGCGCACACGCTATTCAAGAAAGACGTAGACTACATCGTAAAGGAGGGCCAGGTCATCATCGTGGACGAGTTCACCGGCAGGCTCATGCCCGGCCGGCGTTACTCCGACGGGCTGCACCAGGCACTGGAAGCCAAAGAAGGCGTCCGTATCGAGAATGAGAATCAGACCCTGGCCACGATCACGTTCCAGAACTACTTCAGGATGTACGACAAACTCGCCGGCATGACCGGAACCGCTGACACCGAGGCGCCGGAATTCAAGAAGATCTACGATTTGGAGGTCCTGGTCATCCCCACGAATCTGCCCATGATCAGGGAGGACAACTCAGACGTCATCTACAAGACGGAGCGGGAGAAATTCGACGCGGCGGTGGAAGAAATCGCCGCGTTGTACGAGGCAGGCCAACCGGTACTCGTCGGAACCATCTCCATCGAGAAATCGGAGTATCTCTCCCGGCGCCTCAAGCAGCTCCGCATCCCCCACAACGTACTCAATGCAAAGAACCACGCGGCCGAAGCTGAGATCGTGGCACAGGCCGGACGGCACAAGGGAGTCACCATATCCACAAACATGGCCGGTCGAGGTACCGACATCATCCTCGGGGGCAATCCGGTCTTCCTCGCCAGGGAGAAATCCAAGAAAGGTGAAGGGACAGACGAATACTCTGGCCTCCTCGAAGATCTCCAGGAGCAGTGCAACACGGAGAAAGAACTCGTCATAAACTGCGGCGGATTGCACATTCTCGGTACAGAGCGTCACGAATCCCGCAGGATCGACAACCAGCTCAGAGGCCGTTCCGGCCGCCAGGGCGACCCGGGCTCCAGCCGCTTCTATTTGAGCCTCGAAGACGATCTCATGCGAATCTTCGGCGGAGAGCGCGTCAAGATGATCATGGAGCGGGTCGGCATGGAGGAAGGTGAACCCATTGAGCACAAATATACCACCAAGGCCATAGAGAACGCTCAGAAGAAGGTGGAGGCGCACCATTTCGACATCCGCAAGCATCTGTTGGACTTCGACGACGTGATGAACAAACAGCGGGAGGTCGTCTATTCCCAGCGCCGCTTCATCCTCGGGGATGAGAACCTTAAGGAATCCGTTCTGGATATGCTCGACGATGTCGTCGAATCCGTGGTCGAACCGTTCACCGATGGGAACCTACCATACAATGAATGGGATTTGGCCGGCCTGAAGGACGCGTTGTGGGGTCAATTCGGCATTCGGTTTGATCTGGACTCGCTGCCGCTGGAGGAGCAACGGCCGGAGGGGGTCCTCAGCTGCCTTAACGAAAAGGCACGAGCAGCGTACGAGGAAAAGGAAAAGGAACTCACCCCGGAATTGATGCGAGAGCTTGAGAAATTCATCATGCTTCAGGCGGTGGATTCCCAGTGGAAAGATCACCTGCTGAGCATGGATCACCTCAAAGAGGGGATCGGGCTTCGAGGCTACGGTCAGCGAGATCCCCTGAAGGAATACCAGCGAGAGGGATACGAGTTGTTCCTCGACATGAGCTTCCGTATCAAGGAAGAGACAGTACGCAACCTGTTCCTCGTCCAGATCGCGGATGAGGGGGACGTGGACGAGTTCGCACCTGCCAGGGAGCAGCAAATCTACCTCTCCCACGGGGAAGGCGACGGCGGCCCCCCTAAGCAAAAGCCCGTCAAAAGAACCACGGAGAAAATTGGGCGCAACGCGCCCTGCCCCTGCGGCTCCGGGAAGAAATACAAGAAATGCTGCGGAAGAGCGGCATAGGGTTTCCTGCACCTGTGGTCGTCGTTGTAAGCGCTGAGGACGGGGGGCACGATGCGTGACCCGTACTTGTGGATCCCAGTGGTGATCTACTGCGCGGGTATCTTCGGTCTGTCGAGTCTCCAGCGGCCCCCGGAGTCGATCTCGTTCATTCCCGACAAACTCGGCCATGCGTTCCTTTACGCAGGGCTCGGCTTCCTGACTGCCCGCTGCCTCGCGCCAACCCGAGGGATGAAAACGCTCTCCTTGCCCATCCTCGCTACACTCTTTGCGCTCGCCTATGGAATAACTGATGAGATCCACCAAGGATTCGTCCCCGGACGCTCGGCCGAACTCGGAGATATCGTGGCCGACGCGGCGGGCGGGCTTGTCGGAGCGCTCCTCTATTCGGCCGTCCGACGGCATAATCCCAAAACGGGCCCGGGCGTTCCGGGAGAGTGATCTTGCAATGAACGGAGTTGCTCGCATCACCACCAAGTACGTCGACTGTGATCTTTGCGGCTCGTCCGATCATGAGATCCTCTACACACGATCGGATCCGATAACCGGCCTGGACTTCAACCTCGTGGCGTGCCGATGTGGTATGGCCTTTGTCAACCCGATGCCGGTGGAGCAAGATATTCCCCTGCTCTATCCCGCGGATTATCTTGAAGGAAAAGAAAGAACGCGATCGAAATACGACAAGATGATCGCTTTGCTTCCCCGGGATTCGGAAAAGAGGTTGCTCGATGTGGGCTGTGGAAGAGGTGAGTTCATCCATCATGCCGCACAGGAGGGCTGGGAGCCGGAGGGCGTGGACCTTATAGACTGGGACTCACCCTACGGCCTACCGGTGAGGGTCGGGAATTTCCTCACTATGGATCTGCCCGAGGCGAGCTATGATGTGGTCACCGCGTGGGCGCTCCTCGAGCACGTGCGAGCTCCATCGCGCTTCTTTGCCAAAGCTGCCCGGATTCTCAAACCGGGTGGCCGATTCATCTTTGTCGTTCCCAATGTCTCCGCCCCCGGAATGCGACGATCCTGCGCGGAGGACATTCCCCGGCATCTCTGGCTGTTCACGCCCGACGCGGTCCGCTCATATCTTCAGAAATGCGGCATGGAAACGGCCTCCATTTTTCATGGCGGAGGAGTCTATCGGGCTTATCCCTTCGGCCTAGTCAGATATGGGTTGCGGCGCCTTACAGGGAATGAAATCCGATGCACCGAATTTGAGAACAAGTCCGTGGCGCTCCTCAAGAACCGGCAGATCACAGGAAATCTCCGGCCCTGGCTAGCTGAAATACGCCGCTCGCTAGGTCCAAAGGACATCCTGTTGGACACGCTCGATCTGGCCCTCGGGATCTTCCTGTCGTACATCTCTCGACTCATCCGCAACTACGGGGTTATCACCGTAATTGCACGGAGGAGCATGTGATACCGATGCGCTTTAAGGCCAGTAATAGGGGATCACCGTCCGGAATTCGCGCGCGCTATCCTGCGAAGAAGGAAGAACGAAGGGCAGGGAAGCCTTTCCCAGAAGGAGTCTGTCCCTCCTGTTCCTGGACAAAAGTCGCCGCGCTGGAGAATCTCGCATGCCGGAAAGCGGCCACCCACCAGAAATGGTGGGAACAGAGGCACTCCCCGTTGAGCTCTCACGTTCTGGCTACGGTTGCGGATTTTTCGTTTTTGCGTTAATAGACCTCTGTCGGAGGGGCGGCCGTGCTCTGGCAGGCATCTTCAGGAGGTAAGGAAGATTCTCTCTTATCAGCGAGACCACTTCGTAGAAACCTCGGAGCTGACGTTTCCCTTCTTGGACGACATCGGGGGAACGATCAGAGGGTATCGGGTTTTCACTGCCTGTAGAACGGTGAACAGAAAGATCCTCAGAATCGAGGATCATCTGCAGCGGCTTTACCGGTGCGCGGAGAGCATCCACATGCAACCGCCCATGCCGAAGGATCGGTTGCGCGATCTCCTCGGAGAGGTGGTGCAGAGGAACTTCGCGGAGTTCGGTCCCACGGATTTCCGCCTGGAAATCATTTTCAGCGGCGGGCTCAACGGCGAAACCATGAAGCAATCAGGCAAGGGAGCACACCTCTATGTGGCGGTGACGCCGATCGCTCGCCCGGCGGCGGAACTCTACGAGACGGGTGTTGCGCTTGCGACCTTCCCTCACCTTCGGATGTTGCCGGACGTAAAACTGCTCAACTATGTCGGCGCGATCGTCGGGCACCAGACGGTCGTCCCGGAGCACAACGCGTACGACGTGTTGTACATAGATCCTTCAGACCGAAGGACGATCCTTGAGGGGTCCACTTTCACGATTTTCTTTGTGGATTCCGAGGAGACCGTTGTCACTCCCCCCTTGAATGGCCGAATACTCGACAGCATTACGCGGAGAATACTGCTGGAGATCCTTGAGCCCCGCGACGACATCAAGGTTCGGCAGACGACAGTGTACACCGATCTGATCCCTTCCATGTCCGAGGCCTTCCTCGCTTCGACCACCAGGGACGTTCTCCCTGTCACCCGCATCGACACAAAGCCTATCGGCAGTGGAGAGACGGGGCCGGTCACCCGCACCGTCATGAAGATCTTTGCCGATTACCTCAAATCGTACTGATCCGCGGCCGGCATTGATTTACCTTGACAGGAAAGGGCCTGCCGAGGGAATATTGTTTGTGTTCCCAAAGTCGTAGACCGTCCTCACTTCTGAGTCCATCATTCCCATTCTCGCTCGCCTCGGCGGAGCGACCATATTGCAACTCACAACAGGAGGTGAACCGGTGAGTGTTCCCGACAAGATCCAAACCTGGCAGATGGTAAAAGGTCCCACGTACGACAAAGAGGCCAGAAAAGTCACGGCTCCCGGCCAGCTCGAGAAGAAGGAGATCCCCGTTCCCGAACTGGGCGAAGGGGACGTGCTGGTGGAAGTGGCAGGCTGCGGTGTTTGCCACACGGACCTTTCCTATTTTTATGAGGGCGTCCCGACCGTTACCAAGCCCCCACTCACGCTCGGCCACGAGATATCCGGCACGGTGGTTGCCGCAGGCCCAGGAGCTGATTCGTGGGTCGGCAAGAACGTGATCGTGCCCGCGGTCATGCCTTGCAACAAGTGCGACATATGCGCAAAAGGTCGCGGCAATCGGTGTCTCGCCCAGAAGATGCCGGGCAACTCCCTTGACATCTACGGCGGCTTCTCCAGCCACATACCCGTGCCGGCCGGGGATCTGTGCGTGATCGAAGACCTCAAAGGGAGACCCCTTGCGCACTACGCCGTCATCGCGGACGCGGCTACCACACCATATCAGGCTGCCATGAGGGCAGACCTTCAGGAAGGTGATCCCGTTCTGATTACCGGGATTACCGGTGGCGTGGGCGTGTACATGGGACAAGTGGCAAAGGCATTAGGCGCCAAGCCCCTCATAGGAATGGCACGGAATGAGGAAAAGCTCAAGAGGGCCATAGAATTGGGGGCCGACGCGACCATCAACACCAAGGGAAAGGAGTTCAAGGAGATCCAGGGAGAATTCAGGGCCGCGGCCAAAGAAGCCGGGGTACGCCACAATGTCGGCTGGAAGATCTTCGAGTGCACAGGCGTGGGAGCCGCGCAGGATCTTGCCCTTGGACTGCTCGGCTTTGTTGGCAAGCTCGTGGTGATTGGCTTCGGGATGCAGAAGAACACCTACTCCATGTCTCGTCTCATGGCCTTTGACGCGGACGTAATCGGAACCTGGGGATGCCTCCCCAAATACTATCCCAAGGTGCTGGAGTTGGTTCAGGCGGGCACGATACAAATCGACCCGTTGCTCGAGACGAGACCGATGTCGACCATCGCGGAGGCCTTCGAGGAAGCCCACAGCGGCACCTTGATGAAGCGGCTCGTGCTGACTCCCGATTTCTAGTCACGGTTGACGGTTCAAAGGAGGGTGGGAGTCGACCGGACTGGGGCTTTTCGCAGAAGTGGCTCCCCCCGTCACTCTTCGAGAGCGAAGCGGCGTCATCCCCCCATGCGTGTACCGCGTAACAGTGACCGAGATCGCGGCCCACGTTCACAATCCCCCCGCCCCTCCCTTCACCCAAGGGACGGGGGAGATTTCTGTGGCAATAGGCCTGGGTAGACGCACCTAAATCCCCTCGATTGGAAAGTGCGTTGGCCTGAGACATTCCGACCGTGAAATGTGCCAACCCCCTGAACGTACTGTTCGGTCAGGGGGTTGTGATTTTGGTCTCAGGCTTATTGTGCCCTGGAGTCACTCGATCGCTGGCTTGCGCGCCAGGGCTATGCGGTAGATGTCATAGATGTCGAAGATCTCGATATGCTCAAATCCGGCCCTGTGAAGATTATCTTTGATGGTGTGCCGCTTCTCGTACACGTCGCACACTTCTCCGCGTGACCCGAACAGGCCCACGGTTCCGCCGGGCTTGAGAAAACTGAACATGCAGGAATAGATGGCGGGTCTCAGGCTGGGCTTGACGTGAGGGATCATGAACGAGCTGATCACCTTGTCGAACTTCTTTTCCGGACGGTAGTCCTCGACCGATGTGGCCGTCAGAGAGATGTTGCAGATTCCTTTCTTGCACACCTTCTCACGGGCCAGTTCGATCATGTCCGGGGAGAGGTCAATCCCAACTACCTCTCGTGCCTCGGACGCGGCGATAACCGTAGCTGATCCGGTCCCACAGCCCACGTCCAAGACCCGGTCGGTCTCTGTTACGACCATCTCCACAAGCCTGTTCAGGCCCTTCCTGTACCCTGGATCCAGGGCCCACTGAAGATCATAGCTCTTCCGCCGGTACTTGTAATAGAGCTGAATGGCCCTTTCCGACGGAAGAAGCTTGACCACGGTCGTTCCCTGGATGTAGGCAAGCCTGAGAAACTTTATCGCCGGGCGAAGGATCTTGCGCCATGGCGCGTGATCCTCGCTTACGAGAGTGTAATCCATATCCTAACCCCCTGGGTTGGAAGTAACTCTTACAGCCGATAGACAGGTAACCATAGTATAGGAGCACACTCAAGGCAAGCAAAAAACCCTGGTGCACCTCACGCCCCGGACCCCTCCGACTCTATGTTAATGGAATGTATCCTTTTTCTGGCAGCGTCCAAGCCATCGGTCACCACCAGTTTTACCGCCCGTGCCCCCTCTTCCACGCAGCGACGCAGGAATTCGGCCTCCTCACGGGGAAAGGGGGTAAGCACGAACTGCTCGGCGGTCATCCCGTCCGGTGGTCTGCCTATGCCGATGCGGACCCGGATAAAGTCTCGAAATCTGAGGGAATCGGCAATGGACCGGACGCCGCGATGGCCTCCGTCCCCTCCCCCGCACTTGGTACGTATTCTCCCGGGAAGAAGGTCCAGGTCATCGTGCACCACGATCATTCGCGCAGGGTCAGCGTTGAAGCGCTTGACGATAGGCGTCACCGCGGTCCCGCTGAGGTTCATGAAGGTCTGGGGCTTCACGAGCACGGCCTCCTGATCTCCCACCTCCACTGTGCTGATCAAGGCCTTCGCACGACCCCGGCTCCAGGTGCCTCTCTCTTCCCGGCACAGTTGGTCCACCACCATGAAACCGATGTTGTGACGGTGTCGCTCGTACCCCTTGCCAGGATTGCCCAGACCGACAATCACGAGACCTTTTCCCCGTGGAACTCCCAGCACCTTTTCGGCTCTCCCGATGTCTCGTAGCGGTTGGTGTATGCTCACAACAGAGCGCTGTTGTCAAGAATCAACGAGGCGAAATCATCACACCTCCTTGTTGGACCGCCTAGACAATCGGTCGGTACCAAGGGGGCAGCAAAGCTTGACCCTGCGGAACCCGATGTTACCATACGGGCCGGGTGGAGTAGCGGGATCTCCTTCCGGCTCCTCCCCTTAATCGACCGAACGGGGCCGCGCGCAGCTCCGAGGAAGGACCTGGCCGGGTGAACCTGGAAGATTTCTCAGCCTGCGTGGCTCAGGCAATCGAGGAGCTTCCCGAGGAATTCAAGCGCAAGCTCGAGAACGTGGAGGTGATCGTCGAGGACTTCGCGCATCCCGACACGCTCGCCGCGATGCGGATCAGATCTCCGTACGGATTGCTCGGGCTTTACAGCGGGGTTCCCATAACGCAGCAGAGTGTCTTCTACGTCACTCCCCTACCCGACCGGATCTATCTCTACAGAATCCCCATCCTTGCCGCGGCCGCCAGCAAACGCGATGTTGTGCAAAAGATACGGGAAGTGGTAATCCATGAGGTGGGACATCATTTCGGGTTCAATGATTCCCAGCTCGAAGAGATGGAAAGGCCTCCGCGGTGAGACAGCCGAAGAATGTCGAGCAGGAACGTAGAAAGAGGCGCCGGGAACTCCTCGTCGCGCTTGCCGGCGTACTGCTCGTGGCGATCATAACGCTCGTTGAATACCACATGACCGGCTCCGCCGAAGGTATTCCCATGAGCGGTCATCTGCTCCTCTTTGTGCTGCTGTCCCTCGTCATTCTCCTGCTGATCCTCATTATCTTCTTCCTCATACGCAACGTGTTCAAGCTCCTGTTCGAGCGCCGGCGCAAGGTGCTCGGCTCCAACCTCAAGACCCGCCTCACCCTGGCCTTTGTCGCGTTGACGCTCGTGCCGACGATCGTACTCTTCATAGCAAGCGCCGGAGTCGTCCATACGACCATCGAGAGCTGGTTCAAGGCCCAGGTGGAAGAATCGCTCCAGTCGTCCCTCGTGGTGGCCCAGGCGTACTACAAGGGGGCGTCGGAGAATGTGCTCAATGTCGGCGGCCGGATCGTGGGACGCATTGAGGCACAGGGCCTTGCGAAGCAGGCCCAAAGGGCTGAGCTGTACCGGAAGCTGGAAGCATGGCGAAAAGCCAACGGGATAAGCGCCATGCAGATCAATTTCCATGACGGAGGACTTCCCATACTCGTCAAGGAAGCCGCTCTTCGGTCGGTGGCCATTCCTCCTCCGCGGCCCAGTTTCCTCAGAATCGCGTACAGGGGGGACAGTACCGCAAAGATCCTGCCGCTCGACGGGGGAAGCGATTTAATCAGGGGGATCATGCCGATCCGATCCGGAGACGACCGTAAGGTCTCCGCGGTTCTCGTGGTGGACCATTACATTCCTACATCACTTGCAGCCAGGCTGTTCGCCATTTCCAACGCATTCGGGGACTACCAGGAGGCCAAGAGGATGAGGGGACCGGTGAAGACCATCTACGTGCTGATCCTCCTCGTGGTAGCCCTGCTCGTGCTCCTCATCGGCTTCTGGATCGGCACCACCATCGCGCAGGACATAACCAACCCCATAGAGAGCCTGGCAGAGGGCACCGAAAAAATCGCCGGCGGTGATCTGGACGTGTACATCGAGCCGGCCGCGGACGACGAACTGGGAACCCTGGTCCGCTCCTTCAACAAAATGACCGAGGATCTACGAGCGACACGGGATGAACTGCTCAGGGTCAATGTCGATCTGGAGGGCCGGCGCAAGTACATGGAGACGGTCCTCAAGAACGTCGCAGCCGGCGTGTTGGCCGTGAACTCGGAGGAGACCGTCACCGCCATTAACAATTCGGCCGTGCGGCTGCTCGGCATAGAGGTCGGGGAGATTCTCGGCAGCCGTCTCATGGACGTCCTGCCGGAAGTCTCCGCGTCAGCCGCAGCCGGCATTCTCGAGGATCTCTCGAGCACAGGGGCTGAAGCCATCGAACGCCAGTTGACCCTCTCCTATCCCACGGGCGCCATCTCCCTCATTTGCTTCGCCAACAGCCTGAAAGACGAAGACGGCAATGACCTTGGCGTTGTCTTTGTTTTCGAGGACATGACGCATCTCGTAAAGGCCCAACGGGTCGCGGCCTGGAGGGATGTAGCCCGGAGAATCGCCCACGAAATCAAGAATCCACTGACTCCCATTCAGCTCAATGCCCAAAGGATACGCCGCAAGTACATAGACGCGGTGGCCGGAGACGATGCAGTCCTCGACCAATGCACCTCCGCGATCGTAGACCAGGTGGAGCAACTCAAGAACATGGTCAACGAATTCTCCCAGTTTGCACGCATGCCCTCTGCGAATCCGACACCCGAGAATCTTAACGCGCTTGTCGGGGAAGTCGTGGACCTCTACAGACAAGGAGACGATCGAATCGACTTCACCTTTCACCCTGACCCGGACGTTCCGGTCCTTAATCTCGACAGAGAGCAGATCAAGAGAGCCATGGTCAATCTGCTGGACAATGCCTCCGCTGCAGTCATCGACCGAGGGAAGGTAGTCGTGACGACCCGGTATGACCCACTTCTCGACATGGTTTCAATCGAGGTGGTCGACAACGGCAGAGGCGTGCGCGCGAGTGATAGAGATCGGCTCTTCGAACCCTATTTCTCCACCAAGCCGGGAGGAACGGGCCTTGGCTTGACGATTGTCAACACCATCATCGCCGACCATAACGGCTTCATTCGAGTCAAGGACAATGAAGGCGGCGGCGCCAGGTTCATTATCGAACTGCCCGTCCGACAGGGATCGACTCGGACCGGACCGCGGCCCACTCGATCGGAGGGTTAAAGCCACCAAGAGGCTTGTAACTAATCGCTTTTATAGCCGAAGTTGCGCGATTTGTCGCCGCGGGTCCCCAGGAAACCGATGAATCGGATACGTTTCCAAGGAGCACTGACCATGCCAGGGGGTGGTCAGTGCCACCCCGCGTGGATTCTTTGAGCACAAATCCGTATGAAGGCGCACTGGCGCGCAAGGTCAATTCCCAATGAGTAACACCCTGTCCCACGAGCACGAATCGCTCATGGTTCGGGCTTCGGAAACCATTCGCTCGGGAGGCGTGGTTATCGTGCCCACCGAGACGTTCTACGGCCTCGCGGCTGATCCTTTTCAGGAGAACGCGGTCGAGCGGATCTTCTCGATCAAATCTCGGGACCACGACAAGCCGCTGCCTTTGATCGCAGCCAGTATCGAATCCGTCGCACGCCTCGTCGAGCCCCCTGAGGTGCAAATAGCCACTCTCATGGAAGCGTTTTGGCCTGGGAGCCTCACGCTACTCCTCCGACCGATCCCACCGCTGCCACACCAACTCATGGGACAAGGGAGCAAGATCGGGGTCCGTGTGCCCCCTCCATGTCCTGCCAGGACTCTCGCAGAGCGCTCGGGAGGATGGATCACCGCGACAAGCGCGAACCGCGCCGGCGATCCGAATCCTCGAATGATCTCACAAGTTGATCCGGCCGTGGTCGCGGCAGTGGATCTCGTCGTTAACCTAGGCCCCTCTCCCGGGGGACTGCCCTCCACCGTTGTTGACTGCGAGGGTTCGCGCTTGAGAATCCTCCGCGAAGGAGCCGTGCCCGAATCTGAGCTGCTTCAAGTCCTCACTGCAAGGTCGCGCTGAGCGGTAACCGCCCACCAATCATTGCAGAACTTTCCCCACCATCAAGGTAAACGCCTCAGTAGGCTGCGGTGACTCCCCTGTGATAGGGACGTCGGCAAGTGAGAAGCCATTTCGAACGCCCGGCACTGCAATGGGTAATGGTGGATGATCCCACCCGCCCCGACGTATCTATTGTCGCTCATTTGAGCACGGAGTGCGGCCGGAAGCCGGTCGGGACTCTTTTGCAGGGGCATCGGCGGGAAGCCACTTGCAGGAATCTCTTCAACCGAATTTGGCGAGCATCCTGAGCATGATAGGCCTTGACAGCGTTCGTCCAAAGGACTACCTTGATTCCGTGCGCTGGGGGATCGTCTAGCGGCAGGACGCCGGGTTCTGGCCCCGGTAACCAAGGTTCGAATCCTTGTCCCCCAGCCAAGAAGGAATCCAAATCATTGCCGGCTATCCCCGCGTTTGCTTTGTGCAATGGATTCGAGGCTTTTTTCTTTTCTGAACACTCCTTCTCAGAATCATCCCTGGGTTCCAGTTCACTCCTAACGACAATCATCCGGTGACTTCTCGATCTGGCTGATCGAAACAGGCCGAATGCGCCAGACAAGGCAGGGCCCTCGTTCCCGACGTGCGTCGTGAAGTCCTGACGATCGTGCAACGCTCGTCGCGTGCACGTCCGTTGGAGAGCGTACTGCGGCAATGAGTCATTGTTTGGGACATGCACCGTAATGACTCAGAACAAGGGTAATCCTCGGATGCCTCAAGATGCACCCGACACGCCCGATTTTGGAGTCGGCTTAAGGTGGAAGAGTTCGCTAGGCGCAGGACTCACTCTGAGAATGTTCCTTCATGGCACAGAAGTTGCTTTAACCTTGATCGCAGGGCGTCTTTGTTTACAACACCGCCTACCTGTGGGGTAGGTCTGTGTAAGGAGGACATATGGCCATGAAAAGGATCGCTGAACGCGTGTTGGCGACAGGTATCTGCGCGGCCCTGGCCATTGGCGCTGACGTGTCCGCAGTGGCCCAAAGTCCGGGAAATCGGAGTCTGCTCATTGGCGGCGCGGGTCTTGCCTCCGGGCTTGTGGACCGATGGGCCAAGGACTATCAACGAGACCACGCCCAGTGGAGAGCAGTTGTGACCGGGGGGAACACGGCGAATGGATTCAAGGCATTTTTCAGAGGCGAACTGGACGTTGTGATAGCTTCCCGCCCTATCAGCCCGGTGGAGAGACGGTCGCTGGAAGCCAAGGGGATCACGATAGCTTCCAAACGGGTCGGGCAAGCGGCAATAGCTATTATTACGAGTCCGCGTAACAGTGTGGACTCGCTGACTTTGGATCAACTTCGCGAAATATTCTCTGGCGAAACTACCACCTGGCGCAAGGTCGGCGGTCGAGATGAGCCAATTCGCGTATTGACGCGGCGGGTCCCGGATTCCGGTGCGGCTGTACTGTTCCAGAAGACAGTGCTAAAGGGGGGGCCGTTCAGCCCGAAAGCGATCATTCCCGCGTCGTGGAGTTCAGTCATTCTTGTCTGCAAGAGAGCCAAAGATCTTCCGATAGGCTTGGCGCCGGCCACCCGATCGCTCGAGGGCACCAAAGTACTTGGACTCAAGAAGGATGCCGCCTCCAAGGCCGTACTCCCTACTGACGAAAACGTGCGCAGCGGTGCGTACCCCCTTGTTGGGACGATTCTGCTGTACTGGAATGCGAAGGACAACCGGGTGGGGCCCTTCGCCGATTACTGCGCCGAGCGGGGGAGCAGGACCGAGTAGTCTCGCAGACCGTAATCTACCAGGGATTCGCTCGATCCGACGCCTGGGCTTGCCCGGCCCAGGAGGCAGGAACGCTCCGGCTAAAAGGCTCCACCGCGAGCATTTTTGCCATAAGCGCGAAGAGAACTTGACGGAGTGTCAAAAAACGTGACACCAGCGTGATGGTGGATTGCGGACTAATCCTAGAGGCCGTCGTCGGGAAAACCGTTCAAATCCATGTCGAGTGTAACTGTAGAAAAAAAGGGGGACTCCCGTCGGTCAATTTCGTCCGCAGTGATGAGCCCGGCAGCCAACAGTTTCCGGAAGAGGCTTCTCAAGCCTTTGTCGTTGACCTTGTACTTCTCCATGAGCGCAATATCGTCCATTCCTGAACGGATATCTCTGATAGCTTCTTTGGCCTTGACTTCTCGCTTCACTAAATCGCCCCCCTTGTGCTTCATCGGGACCGGGACATTCGTGGCACAGATATCCCTCTCCCCCGATAGCGGTTGAATTGAGTCAGTCGGTAGAGTTGTCCTTTGGCACGAGCAGCCTTGCGCCCCATCAGATCAGCTTCATAAGCTCCTCAAGAGCTCCGGTGGATATGTGCGTGATCTCAAAGCCCGACACGGGGAACTCACTCGAGTCCTCCGCGGGGCGAGCCCACCGGCATTCGACCACAAACTCGAAGGTCGACGTATCTGCAAGCTCGTTTGAGCGAATCATCAGAGCCCGCAGATCTCCGCGGGCCGCTTCTATCCCTTCCACAGCGAGCCCCTTCTCGGATATATCGCGCACGAAGCCCTTTAGTTCAGGCGTTTCCGCATCACATACGAGAAGAGGGTACTGAATGCGCTTCCTCGGGAATCGCCGTGAATTGCGTGTACGCCGCAAGCTGCGGGTGCTGAGGAACCTCCTGAGGATGTCGTTCTTGGTAAGGGCTTTTACGTCCAGGAGCTTTCTAAACACACTCCGAAGACCTTTAGCTGAAAGCCTGTACTTCTTCATCAGGTCGGAGTTGCTCATCCCCCTCCGGATATCCTGAACGAAATCCCTGGCTCTGATGACGCGCGTCTCGCTGCTCATGGGACATCCCTCGGCTAAGACTTGGCAGCTGTCATTATAGCTTCATGAATTGCAGAATGCTAACGAATTTCTCTCGCGCCGCGCGAACAAATCGCCCGTGGAGCGGAATAAATCAGTCAGAGTCAACCGGAAAACGCCTGCAACGGCTAGAACGCCGGCTCTTCCGGCATTTGGGCCCCCTGGAGGGTGGTACGGGAGAGATCTGCACCTCCGAGATCCGCGCCGCTCAGATCGGCATCGCTCAGGTCTGCTCCACCGAGATCCGCCTTACGCAGTATGGTGTTGCGCAGATCCGCGGCTCGAAGGTCCGTGTCCGACAGGCGAGCCCCGCTGAGATTGGCAGCTCGCAGCTTCACCCAGCGGAGATCTTCTCCGCTGAGGTTTGCCCCAATCAGTCGGGCCCCCGTAAGGTTCGATCCGCTCAGGTCCGCTCCCATGAGATTTGCTTCAACCAGGTCTGCACCGATCAGGAGTGCTTCACTGATGTCCGCGTCGCGCAGGTCGGCTTTGGTCAGATCGGCGCCGCGCAGGTCCGCCTGGGTCAGGTTTGCTCCTTTCAATCG
Organism: uncultured Syntrophaceae bacterium; assembly: GCA_964497585.1. Lineage (GTDB taxonomy): Bacteria > Desulfobacterota > Desulfomonilia > Desulfomonilales > Desulfomonilaceae > CAZCDS01. The sequence goes on along the minus strand of CAZCDS010000042.1, from coordinate 8,834 downwards.
TGCGCCGGACAGGTCTGCGTTGTGCAGGTTTGCCCGGCTCAGATCCGCTGAACTAAGATCCGCCTCCGCAAGGACCGCCTTGTTAAGGTTGGCGCCGGACAAAGACGCGCCGGAGAGGTTTGCCTTGAGAAGGTTTGCGCCGTTCAGATTCGCGCCGGTGAGATTCGCGACCCGGAGGAGCGCCCCGCGGAGGTTTGTCTTGCCGAGATCCACCCAGCTTAAGTTCGCAGGCAGTCCCCCGGCCAAATTCTCAAGCCACGCCCTGTGCAACTTGAGGACCTTTTCCAGCTCGTCCTGCGTCATCAGATTACCTCACCAATTGTCCTTGCCGTCGGTCCCTGCTCTTCCTCGCTCCGTACGCACCGAAATCAATTGCTTATCGGAACAGGACGCTTAAGGTACACTCGTGGCGTCCTACTTCTGGCACTCTCGAGGCTCCGAGTCCGCGCGACCGCGGGAATTCCCCGCAAGGCCGGTCAAAATCTATTATATATTTGTTTTCACACGAAGAAAAGATCAAATTACCGTTTCGTTGCGGGGAAGTGTTTGCGAAAATGCGGGCGGCGCATCGTGGGACAAGGGGATGCGTCTGAGGCCCGGATGGCGTTCTTTCCGCTTTTTTTTGCCTCGTTGTGCGGCTAATGCAATAGGCTCGGTACGATGAATCCGTGTCAGTTGGGCTTGATGACACGCAGTCCTTTCATGCGAAAGACAGGCGGGAACTCCTTGGCGTTCAGCGCGGCAAATGAAGACCTCGTTCCGACCAGATCCCGAATGTATTGCCCGAAGGGCTCGAAATGGATCTTGCCGGATCTGATTCGTTTCGGCGAGAAATCATCTTCCCTGATAACCAGATAGTTGATCCCGTTCCTGCGGCAGAAGTCTCGGACCTGCACCGGATCTTGAGCATAGTACGCTCGCAGGAGGTCAAAGGTCCTTTTCTTGATGATTTTCCAGTAATCCTTATACCAGGTGTGCGACAGCTCGTACGTCACATAGGCTTTGCGTCGACCGAAGGTGACGACGTCATCCATGATCTCGGGATTCCCGGCAACGACCGAGGTCACGGGGGTCGAATTGAAGAATCGGTACAGGTTCGCGTACTTCGAGTAATCGTAGATCCCGACATGATTCACCTTCAAGGCGGCGAGGATGAAAATCAGGGTCGTTAGGACGGGAAACGCGCATCGCCGCGGAAGAATCGCGGGGACAACGATGCCGAGACTCAGGCCGATGAGCACGCAATTGAATGCGGTCAGGCTGAATTCCACGTACCGCCCCGGGAGGAAAAGTTTCATGAGCACGAGGTGAGCCACCACAAATAGGATCAACGACGCAGGCCACAGATAGGCAAAGACTTTCAAGCCGCGGAGACCGGGGCCCCCGCGTCTATGCCGTATCCACGCCGCGACGAACAACCAGCCACAGAACAGGACGAAGACGAGTCCCGCCGCAGGCCCCCAATCGTACTGCCACGGCCGGATCAATTCGGCAAAGATGGACGGTATCGGCAGTATCTCATATCGTCCTGCTGCAGTGTATTCGATCTTGCCCGCCATGTCGGCTCGAGTGACAAGCTGGCCGAAGGCCGTAGATTGGAAAACGACATATTTCAGAGCCATCAATGCCACACCCGCGAGAACGGGTATGTTCACGAGCACCAGCCTCCCCAGGTCATCGAGATAGGTGGAGCTTCTCCCGGCCCTCTCACGCTCAGACCACTCGGCCGGTCCTCCTCTGGTTCGGGCCTCCCCGGATGTGACTTCTGAGACGCCGCGCGCGCGGAGAATCGGCCTGAGCACATTCGGTCCCTGGTTGTACGCGAGAAAAATCGCGTGGGTCACCAGACAGACCAGAAATATGTATGGATTGAGTACTGACAGCAGGAGTATCACAAGGCCCGAGGCCCAAAGATTCCCCCGGGCCAGGAAAAAGAGGTACGCGACGAGAAGCGGAAGCGCGAAACTCTGGGACAAGCCCCCCGAGATCTTCAACATGCAACTCTTGGACAGGCAAAACGCGCAGGCAGTGAAGATCGCGGTCAGCTCGTCTCGAGATTGCAGGCCAAGCCCAAAGAAGAACCCCGCGCTCAACACGTACAGAATTCCAGCAACAACCTTGGTGAACTGCACCGGATTCATCAGCGGCGACGCAAGAGCATATAGGGCTTGCACTCCCCAGGGAACATAGTTCTTCGCATATGATGTCAGAAGATCATCCCGGAACAGTTGCGGTTCGTTCCATTGCTGCATCCAGTATATTTGCTGGCGAACATCGTCGTTGATGACGTACGGGTTCGTGATGGCATCCCAGTGAGCGAAGACATACACTGCCGCGGCAGCGACCAATACGTAGGTCAAGAGGAGGAGCTTTCGTTGTGAGTCCAGCATTCCGGTCCAGGCATCATTGCGGGTTGTATGTCAAAGCAGGCCCGACTTCACGCGCAGTTGAACCTGTGGAGAATGAGGGCGCGGTCGGGTGGGACTCGGGATGCCCAACCTGGGCCCCCATCCCCCCGGGATTCTCAAGCCTATCATGCACGGTGAGGCATGGACATTCGCATCAAGCGTCAAGGCGCTGCCTTCCCGACGAGGGATCGGAACACTCGAAAAACAGCAGGCTGGCACCGGCCCTCGTGAGCGTTGTCGTTCCCGGCCCACAAATTCCTGGGCCACTGCCGATCAGGAGGAGGCCTTCTCGCAGAACCCGTAGGGCTTTGACTCCTCTCTTCCGCTCAGTTCGCCCATCCGGTCCTCCATAGCCGGTCCAATCGTGTTGAGAAAACGATGCCAGGTCAGCCTCAAGTATTCATTATATGCCCGGTCCTCATGTTCCGGTCTCAGCCATTTCACCACGAGACGGCCTCCATCGAAAAGCGCCTCTTCGCTGACTCGCTCATTACCCGGATGCACCGGTTCGGCGCAGGTCCATCTTCTCAGCATACGCTCGTCATACAAGACTTCCACGCAGTCCAGACAGAGGTCCGTCACCCCTGTTTCGAGTAGCCCGACCAATTCACCCAAAGACGCGGCTCGTATGACCTTGTGCTTCATGAACCACAGGTAGCTCCCGAGAAAGGTGAAATGGGGCCTGTTTCTGATAGTTATGAACAAAGACTCAACGCGATAGAGCCGTATTGAAGCGATCAATCCACCGAAGACCACCACACCCATGACGACCATCAGAAATCTCACAAGATCCGAGTTCAACCGCAGCACAAGGAAGAGCGTCAGTGCGCACAGCAGCGTCGTAAACAGGTAGAATATCCCAACGGTAAGTCTGGGATTCTTGATGACCCCGGTAACCCGATAATGAAGATGATCTCCGTCTCCGAGGAAGATCGCCTGGCCGCGGAGCCACCGTCTCACGATCGATAAGATCACCTCGAAGAGCGGAATTCCGAAGGGGAGAAACGGAATAAGAATCATCGCACTTGTCCCGAGACGTTGTCCCGGTGAGACGGCCGCGGAACTGGTAGCAAGTGCGCCCAGCAGGAACCCGATCATCATGCTGCCGCCGTCTCCCATGAAAATGGACGCCGGCGGGAAATTATAGACGAGAAATCCCAGAAGACTCCCGGAAACGGTGAACCCGATAGTCGCAGCGAAAAGATCACCCTTTGCCAGACCGAGAATGCCGCTCGTAAGGGCCGCAAAGAAACATATGCCCCCGGCCAGCCCGTCTATCCCGTCCACAAGGTTGATGGCATTCGTCACCGCCACCACCGCGATCATGAAAAGGGGTATCCCCGTCCACCCGAAGTCAGTGACGCCGAAGAACGGGAGCGTAGCAACGCTTATGGAATGACCGCCTATCGCGAGGATTCCCGCGGCCGAGAATTGTCCACCGAGTTTCTGCCACCAGCGGAGAGGTATTACGTCGTCCACCGTACCGAGCACGAGGATGAACGTCACCCCAAGGAAAAGCGTCATCATCTGACTGAGATCCGGGTGCTCAAAGCGCAACCTTCCGCTCAGCCACAAGCCGATGAGCCCCAGGAACACGAGCCCGACCGGAAGGAATATCGCAACACCCCCGAGCAGAGGCACCGGCTCGTTATGGGTTCGGCGCCCACCCGGCCTCGACACCACGGAGTGCTTGAGGGCCAACTCCTTCAGAATCGGAACGGAAATGAACGTGACGACCACCCCAAACACCATCAGAGCAGCCATCATCGGGAAATCACCGACCATCCAAACCCCCGGAAACCAAAAACCGGTCTTCCCACCGTACACCAGGGTCAATCACACCCCTGCAGGCAACACACGTACCGCCCGCACCAAACTTTCTTTCGGAACAGTCCCGTGAGACCCCTCACAAGGGACCCCTGCCGTAGGCGCTCAGAATCAGCCAGTTTTACTACCATTGGTACCATAGCCAAAAAACGCGCAGAAAGCAACCGCAAACCGCTGAAAGAAACAGTCCCAACCCAGCGCTGAGGGACCTTACCGTTGGACTCTCACCGGAAAACAAAACGCGCGACGCTCCCCCTCCGGCCAGGCGAGACCTCCAGCCGCGCGGGGCACTGTTCCTTCAGGTCGGGAACGTGGGAAATGATCCCCACGAGTCTGCCGCCCCGCTGAAGGTCGGCAAGAGCTCTGTAAGCCAGGTCCAGCGCCTCGGGATCGAGGCTCCCAAAGCCTTCGTCGATGAAGATCGTGTCCAGGTGGATTCCGCCGGAATGGGTCTGAACAACGTCTGCCAGGCCTAGGGCCAGGGAAAGGGACGCAAGGAAGCTCTCCCCTCCCGAGAGCGTGGAAACCGGCCGGGCAGTGCCCGTGTACATATCATGGACCTCAAGATCGAGACCGCTCGCAGTTCGCCGATCGGCCGGTCCAAGGGTACGCTGAAGCAGGAACCGCCCTTCGCTCATGACCCGAAGACGCTCCGACGCGGCGATTAATACCTCGTCGAGCAGAGCCGCGAGTACAAACCGCTGGAAAGTTATCCGGTCCGCGTTGTTGCCGTTTGCCACCTCGGAAATTCGACCCGTAATCTCGTATTCCCGCTCAGCTTGTTGCAAGCTCCTGCAGGCTTGCCGAAACCCCGAGGCCAGGTTACCGATATGATTTACTTTCTCCGTCAGCCTGGCTTCCTCGGCCACGATCTCTTTCAGGTCATGAGTCGACTGTTCGGCCGCCTCTTCCAACAAAGTAATATCGGGCTTTTCCAGACCCGCGGCGGATTCTTCGGCCCTTTCTACGCGGTCCTTCGACGCGCTCACTTGCGCGTCGTACGCTTTGATCTCGCGCTCAAGACTTTCGATCTCATCGCGCCCCTTTTTCGCGGCCGTGAACGCCTCCTCGTTGAGGAAGCCCTTCTCTCCGAGCCTTTTCGTGAAGGCCTCCCGCTGGGTCAAGAGCCGATGCGCGGCGGAACGCTCGGAATCCTGCGCTGCATTGAGAGCACTCTTGCACGCGGAGACATTCTCCTTGGTCGTAGCCAGGTCGACACGAGCTTGCTCAAGCGCATCGTCCATTTTCTTGATTTCTTTCTCTGTTTTCCGCTTGGCCTCTTGGAGGGTGCGAGCCTCCCGGAATTGTTCAGGGATGCCGGCCAGCCGCTCTTCTACCACAGCCTTCGCCCGGCCATGCACGCTCAAAGCTTCTTTGTGGGCTCCCTCTGCCCGATCCAGATCCTTTGTGGCCTGGACCCGAGCTCCATCAAGCTTGCCGATTTCACCGTCCAGTTGCTTGACCTGCTTCTCCGCCTCCCGTGCGGTAGTCAGATCCTTCCTCAACCCGTTTGCGATCTTCTGAATCTCGGCGAGCTTCTTATCGGCAAGATCGCCGAGGCTCTCTCTGAGAAAACCTGCAGCCGCGTCCGCCTTCGTGAACTTGACCTCGACTCGTGATTTTCTCTCGTCGATCTGCGCTCGGCTTTCAGTGAGATTGTCGACCTGTTCGGCCTGGGCCTTGAGGGACTCTTCGTCAGGGAGTTCCCGCTCGGATGACGCGGGCTCAGGATGATCCCTGGAACCACACACGGGACAGGGCTCTCCCGGCACGAGCCGGCCGGCCAGGATGGCGGCTTGTCCGTGCATCCAGGCCGACTGGAGGGATTGCAGTTCGGTTTTGGCACGGTTCAGAGCTTCCGTGGCCTGCTCGTGTGTGCGAATGATCTCCAGCGTCTCCGCCTTCGCCGCTTCGGCCTCTTCAGTCAATGCGTCCAGTTTCCTGCGGTCACTCACCCATTTCATCGCCTGATCGAATTCCTTTTGCAGATACTCGACGCCTGCGCTTGCCTCCTTTGCGGCTTGCAGTCGGCTGCGCCGTTCCTCAAGAGCCTCTACCGAGGTTTCCAGAGCTTCCTTCGCAGCGGCGAATTCTCTCCCCAGGCTTTCGAGGTTCTCTTCTGCAGCGGCCAGATCTCTTCGGGCGGTCTCAATGCCGGTTGCCTTTTCCGCGAGATCCTCGAGCCGGTTGAGTTCCTTCCGCGCCGCCTGTCTTTCAGCCTCCCGCTCCTGTTCCTTCTTGAAGCGCTCTTCAGCCTCTTCCGCCGCAGCCCGGGCAGAGTCAAGCGACGAACGCGCAGAAGCCAGGCTCTTGGCTGCCTCATCTGCTTCTTCCGCTCTCTTTTCGAGCGCTTCTTCGTCTGCCGTCAGCGTGGCCGCGTTTCTCGCCCGCTCGAGCATGAGACGTTTTTCGCCGAATTCCTTTTCCCTTTCACGGAGTGCCGACCGGACCGCGCGGGCGGTCTCAAGTTCGTTGAGCTTCTCCAGGGTGCGTTGCCCTTTCTGGAGATTCTCTCTTGCCTTCCCTTCGACCTCTTTGAGACGTTCTCCTTTATCGCGAATCGCCTTGAGTTGCTCTTCGAGGGTTCGTTGTCCCTGCGTCAGATCATCAACCGATTCGGCACCTGCTTGCTCCAGGAGGAAGTCTCTTCGCTTCTCATACTCTTCGATCCTCTTCTTGAGGCCCTTGGCCGCCTCTTTGAGCGCCTCTTCGATCCGTTTGTAAAAGGCGGTCCGGAAGAGCACTTCGAGTATGCCTTCCCGCTCCTTGGAATTTGCCATCAGGAGTCTGCGGAACCGTCCCTGGGGAAGCATCACCACCTGCCTGAACTGGTCGCTTTCAAACCCGAGAAGGCGCTCCACCTGGCCCGTCACGTCTTCCCATCCCGTGGCTATGGGCGGACCCGCTTCATGTCCTTCCTCTCCCTCGCGCAGCCTCCCGATAGTCGCTTTGCGGTCCGCAACGGTTGTGCCCTTTCCGCGCTTCTTCGGACGGTCCTGCTTGGGCGAGCGGAAGACCCGGTAGTTCTCGCTTCTCAGGGAAAAATCGAACGTTACCTCCGTCAAGCTTTCCGGCGCGGCGTGGTCACTCCTGAGATGGCCGCCGGGACGGTCCCCGCCGGACGAATCGCCGTACAGCGCGAAACAGATCGCATCGAGAATACTGGTCTTTCCGGATCCGGTGGGGCCATGGATGAGAAAGAGCGAGCGCTCGCCGAGTTCGGTGAAGTCAAGGACCTGCTCGGCTGGATAAGGGCCGAAGGCCTTCATGGAGAGTCTCAGGGGTTTCACGTCGAGCCTTCCGCTTCCGAGCGCCGCAGGGCCTCGACGATCGACTCATAGGCCGACCGGTGCGCCGGCGACGGTGGATCTCCGGTAACCTCCCTGAAGAAATCAGCAAAGAGTTCCCAGTCTCCCCGCGTGCGCCGGTCCACGGAGTCCCCCCGGCGGTCGGCCCTGAGCGTCAGATGGGGGCGTTCCACGTGCAAGACGTTTGGGTAGACCGTGCGAAGCTTTGCCATCACGTCGAGTATCGCGCCCTTGTCAAGCAGCGATACCGCGAGGTAGTCCCCTGCTCTCTCGCCCTCTTCCGGGTTGTTCAGGATCTCCGTAAGGTAGCCCTCGATCCTTCGGACGTCCCTGGCCGGCTCGAGAACGATGTGCTCGACCCGGCACTCGCCCTGGGCATCCATTTCCACGAGGTTAACTCCCTTGACATGATCCGCTTCGGAAAAGGAGTACTTGAGCAACGAGCCGGAATAGCGGATGTGATCCCCGCCGGCAGTCTGCGGCCGGTGAAGATGTCCCAGGGCAACATAATTGAAGCCGGTCAGAACACCTGCATCGACCTGTTCTGCTCCTCCTACGGAAAGCGGTCGCTCGGAATCGCTCGGCCGCCCGCCCGCGACAAACCCGTGGGCAATGAGGACCGACCTCTCTCCCTGAGGCACCGCGTGCCGGGTCCGCGCGGTCACCCTTTCCATTGCTGTCTGATGATCTCGAATCGACTCGTCGTCAAGCTCCCATCGCATCACCGCAGGCTCGCAGTAGGGGACCGGGAAAAAGTGGACCGGCCCGTGATCGTCCTGCAGCGCTATCCGGACGGCATCATGCCCCACGGATGTGACCACGTTGAGTCTCTGTTCGGCAAGGAGCCTGGAGCCGAAGCCGAGCCGCTGCGCGCTGTCATGATTCCCCGAGATGATGATGGTGGGGACTCCGAGTCCGAGCACCAGGCGTGACAGCACGTCATCGAGGAGCTTCACCGCTTCGGGAGGCGGCACCGCCCGGTCATACACGTCGCCGGCAATAATAAAGGCGTCCGGTCTGGTATCCCGGACCAGATCGAGCACCTGATCCAGGATATGCCCCTGATCCTCGGTGAGGTGAATGCCGTGGAAAAGTCGCCCCAGATGCCAATCCGCCGTGTGAATGAATTTCATGGAGCCTCTCGCCTCACGCGCCGAGAATTCTCCTTCCGGCCACGAGTCGCATGATCTGGTTGGTACCGGTGTAGATCTGGGTGAGCTTGGCGTCCCGCATCATGCGTTCCACCGGGTAGTCCTTCATGTATCCGTACCCGCCGAGGATCTGGACTGCG
>CAZCDS010000041.1:0-55198 GCA_964497585.1 uncultured Syntrophaceae bacterium | reverse complement strand
CCACCACGATTTTTATTCTTCGTTGTGCCTTTTCAGGCATGAATGTTGCTATAAATCCGCTCCGCCGTGGGCTTGTCGATTCTGAATTAGATTGGCTCTGGTCGTCTGCTCGCCATTACCTGGAACCCGGCATCAAGCCCGATCCCAGGCTTCCCGCTGTTTCTCTGCTGCGCGAGAGCCTTTTCGCGTGATGTCATGGCCGTGCTAAGGCCATGCACTGCTGAACGAACCAGCGCTGGCATACACTTCGGTCGGGCCATCACCGGGCCTGGAGTTGAAATTTGGGCTAGGAGGCGGTAGGGGCGGGAATCTCCGAGACTCGACTGTGTGTGGGCACATATCTCAAGCGGGTGTCACGAACAAATTTCGTCGCAGGTCTGTCGCAGGGGGCTCGTTGTCGGCGGGCCGAGGTGGCGGTCCCGGTCCCTCGGATCCGGACTCTTCCTTGACAGGGACCGCTGTGGATGATAGGCACACATCGATATGCAAAACGGCTCTGAGACTCATACTTTTGGTGATGTTCCCCTGTTGGAGCCTCCTGCGCGCGTTCATCTAATGGGAATATGCGGGACGGGGATGGGTTCCCTTGCGGGCATGTTTCATAAGCGCGGATATCGGGTGACCGGATCGGATCAGGGGGTGTACCCACCTATGAGCGATTTCCTTGCCGAGCTGGGGATCGACGTCATGGAGGGATACCGCGCTGCGAACCTCGATCCCCGGCCGGACCTCGTGGTGGTGGGCAATGTGATTCGACGCACCAATCCCGAGGCGATCGAGCTGGAGAAGCAGGGCATTCCGTTCACGTCCATGCCGGGCGCACTCAACCGGTACTTCGTGGAGAACAAGACCCGCATCGTGGTAACGGGCACCCACGGCAAGACGACGGTGAGCGCCATGATCGCATGGATTCTCCATGAAGCCGGACTTGATCCCGGGTTCATGATCGGAGGGTTGCCCTCGAACTTCGGCAAAAATTGCCGGCTCGGGAGGGGAGACTATTTCGTTCTGGAAGGCGACGAATACGACACCGCCTATTTCGACAAGAGACCGAAATTCCTTCATTACCGCCCAAATATCGGCGTGATTACCTCGTGCGAGTTCGATCACGCGGACATCTACGCGGACCTGGAGCAGATAAAATCTCAGTTCTACGCGTTTGCTGAGCTGATCCCCGTTGACGGATCTTTGATCGTCTGCTGGGAGGACCCGGAAGTGCGGGAAGTGGTCGACGGTTCAGGGCTCGCGCTCGAACGTTACGGATCGGAGCTTTCCGAAGGCTGGTCATTTGCGGGCGTGAGACCCGCCGGACGAGGAACCGCGGTCCGATTTGTCAGAGATCGCAAAGAGATGGCAACAGGGACGTTGCCTGTCATCGGCCGTTACAATCTGCTCAACGCGCTTGCGGCGATCGTGGTTGCTGGGAAGGTCGGGGTCAAGCCGCAACGGGCGGTGAACGCGCTCGAGTCTTTCCGTGGAGTACGCAGGAGGCAGGAGACCCTCGCTACACTGGACGGCATCACGGTAATTGATGATTTCGCGCACCACCCCACAGCGGTACGAGAGACCTGTGCCGCGGTTCGCACCCATTACCCCAGACGACGGCTCGTCTCGGTCTTTGAGCCGGCAACGAACACGAGCAGGCGGTCGATCTTCCAATCGGCGTACGCCCAGGCCTTCGCGGCCGCAGACATGATTGTCGCGCGAGAGCCGCGGCGGGTCGAGGAAATACCGCGTGAGGACCGATTTTGTTCCGGCACGTTGGCCAAGGACCTCAAGGCCCTGGGAAAAGAGGCCTATGCGTTTGAAACGTCCGACGAGGTTTTTGAATTTCTCTGCAGGGTGTTACAATTCGGCGACGTGGTCCTGGTTATGTCCAACGGGAGCTTTGACAATCTCAATGCTCGTTTGATACGGGCCCTCCAAGAGAGGTCGAGATGAAGGAAGCGCTGCTGTACGACAAGATGGATTCGGGCAAGGTAAAATGTCGGTTGTGCCGCCACGGTTGTACGATCGAGGACGGCAAGAAGGGCATCTGCAGCGTGAGGATGAACCGTGACGGGACGCTCTACTCCTTGGTCTTCGACAAGGTGATTTCCACGAACGTCGACCCGATCGAAAAAAAACCCCTCTTTCACGTGGCCCCCGCCTCACGGGCATACTCCATTGCTACGGTCGGATGCAATTTCCGCTGCTCGTTCTGTCAGAATCATTCGATATCTCAGATGCCCCGCGATCGGGGCGTGATCATGGGGGACGACATCCCGCCTTCCCTTATCGCGTCCGCAGCATCGCAAAGTGGTTGTCGGAGCGTCTCATACACGTACACCGAGCCGACCATCTTTTATGAGCTGGCCAAAGAGACCATGGCCGAAGCGAAAAAGCTCGGACTCCTGAACAACTTCGTCACCAATGGATACATGAGCCGGGACATGCTCGACGATGCAACGGGGTTGCTCGATGCGGCGAACGTCGACCTGAAGGCGTTCAATGACAACTTCTACAAGAAGTACTGTCACGCGAAGCGGGAAGGAGTACTCGACACCCTTCGGTACATGAAGCAGCTCGGCATATGGATTGAGGTCACGACATTGCTTATTCCAACCCTTAACGACAATTTTACGGAGGTCCGGGACCTGGCCCGGTTCATAAAGGAAGAAATCGGGCCCGAGACTCCGTGGCATGTGAGCCGTTTCTATCCCCAGTACCGTGAGCAGCATCTGCCTCCCACAGAGGTGAGTGCGATCAGAAAAGTTAGGGAGATCGGGCAGGAGGAGGGCTTGTACTACGTTTACACGGGAAATATCCCCGGGGACGCGGGCGAGAAGACGTACTGCCCCAAGTGCTCGCATCTTTTGATCGATCGCATGGGATACCGCATATGGAAGAACGTGATACAAGAGGGTAATTGCCCCAAGTGCGGGCACGCAGTGGAAGGCATTGAGATGTGAGAGGCGCGGTCCAATCGAGCGATGCTTTCCCGAAGTTCATGTGATGAATGAATACGAGGTGTGCGATGGCGATCGGCAGGGACATTCTCGTTTCCCCCTCCATTCTCTCGGCGGACTTCTCCCGGTTGGATGAGGAGGTGCAGGCGGTTCAGGCCGCGGGAGCGGACTGGATTCATGTTGACGTTATGGACGGTCATTTTGTGCCGAACATCACGATCGGCCCGATGGTCGTCGAAGCGGTGAAGAAAGTCTGCGACATCCCCCTGGATGTTCACCTGATGATATCGGAACCCGACCGATATCTCGAAGCCTTTCACGAGGCCGGCGCGAACGTGCTGACCGTACATCCGGAAGCAACGCATCACCTGCACCGAACGCTCACGAGAATACGGGAACTGGGGATGAAGGCCGGCGCAGCGCTGAATCCCTCGACGAGCCTGTCTGCGGTCGAGTATGTGATGGCAGAGCTGGACGTCGCGATGATCATGACGGTCAATCCCGGCTTTGGTGGACAGGCGTTCATCCCGACGATGCTGCCGAAGATCAGGACGTTGAAGCAGATGATTACCGCTTCAGGATATGACGTGCTCCTGGAGGTCGATGGCGGCGTAAGCCCTAAGAACGCTTCACAACTGGTCGATCACGGGGCCGACGTCTTCGTCGCGGGAAGCGCGGTATTCGGACACCCCCCGTACGCCGACGTGATTGCCCAGCTTCATGCTGCGGATCGGGACCAGGGTCCGTAGGATTGCGGCCACGGGATGCAGACTCGCACGCCAGGACGTTCGTGACCTTTTGCGTTCGAACCCCCATCCACGGTCCGTGCGGTGGACATGAACCATCAGGATTCATCGGTGCTCATGGTGACGGGTCATCGCCCGGCGTGAAAGTGTACGCAGGCATTGGCCCATCGGATGTCTTCCAAGGGCAATCGGAGTTCACAAACAATTGAAAGGCAACATCATGAGAAGCAAGCTTACTACCGCGGCGGCGGTTACCTTTTTCCTCCTGGCTATGCTCGGAGCGGCAACGCTCAGCGGGTACGCGGGCACTGAAAAGAGAGCCTCGGGGGCCCTTTCCCTTGAGGTCCCCGATCTGGAACAGGACCCCGGCCTCTACTTCCTTTTGGCAGAAGAGGCTATGGCGCGGGGAGACATGAAGGCGGTGCTGAAGTACTACGGGAAAGCCCTCGCGCTGGACCCGTCCTCAGCATTCCTTTATGCGCGGCTCGCCGCGATCATGGAGCGTCGTCAGAAAATTGCCGACGCGGTGGTCCTGGCCCGTTTGGCCATAATGTTCGATCCGAAGTACAAGGACGCTTACTCGATCCTTGGCCGGATCTATACCGTATCGGGCGACAGAGATCGCGCGCTGGAGACCTACAGCAAGGCCCTGGATCTCGATCCTGACGACAAGAATCTGTACCTTTTCGCCGGCTCTCTGCAAGCTTCCCAGAAGCGGTACAAGGCCGCGGAGAAGACCTTCTCAAAGATGATCGAGAAATTCCCCGATGACAAGGAAGGATACATCTACCTGGGAAAGGTCTTCGTAGAAACGAGGAATTACGACAAAGCCGTGGCGACCCTTGAGAGACTCCTGGCTCGGGACGTGGGTAACGGCTCCAAGATCCATGCTGAATTGGGCGCCATATACGCGGTTCAGAAGAAATACGGGGAGGCGGAGAAAGAATTCAGAGAGGCTGTCAAACTTGACGCCAACAACTGGAACGCGCGGCTGAGTCTGGGACAGGTACTAGCGAGTCAGAAGAAGTATGATGAAGCGCTGGAGATATTCGAGGAACTCTCCAAGGTGTTACCTTCCAACCTCAATCTCAAAATAAGAATGGCTCAGATCCTCGCCCTGCAGAAGCAGTACGAGAAGTCCAAGGAAATCCTCAACCGGATTCTCTTGACAAAGCCGGGCTGGGATCATGTCCGATTCCACCTGGGCAGAGTACTGAGAGAGCAGCATCGATACGACGACGCGGAAAAGGAGCTTGCTCAGATTCCCAAGAGGTCTCCGACATATCTCGACTCCCGCATCCTCTTGGCTCTCATGTTCCTCCGAATAAAGGATTTCGGCAAGGCGATTAGATATGTTGACCAGGCGCTTGAATCGGACCCCAAGGACGCTGACCTTCACCACATCCGGGGGTCGGTCCTGGAAGAGCTTCACCGGTACAACGAAGCACTTGCCAGTTACAAAAAAGCAATTGAACTCGACCCCAAGAACGTCAGAATACGGTACTCCATCGGGAACGTCTGTGAGAAAAGCGGCCGGAGGACCAAGGGGTTGGAGGAAATGGAGAGAATCCTCAAGGAAAAGCCGGATGATGCCAGTGCCCTGAATTTCATCGGATATACCTTACTGCTCACCGGCCAGGACCGCGAACGAGCCGAGAAGTTGATCCGCCGCGCGGCAGACCTCAAGCCCGAAGACGGTTACATCATGGACTCGGTCGCGTGGGTCTCTTTCAAGAACGGCAAGCCTGACAAAGCGTTGGAAATACTCACCCGAGCCGTCAAGAAGGTAAAGGCGGATCCGATCATCTACGATCACCTGGGGGATTGCTATCTTGCCACGGGCAAGAAGAAGGAAGCGCTGGAGGCCTATAAGAAATCGCTTGAGACCAATCCCGAGAATCTCTTGGTCCGGGAAAAGCTGCGGAAATTGGAGCAGGAACTCGAACAGAAACCGAAATGATCGCCTGCAGAGCATTCCATGCAATCTATTAAGGAACCCGTCAAGTCAGCGCTGGTCGTCGCGTTGATCTTGTTGTTGTGCGGGAGCACGTCCCTTCTTCGCGCAGCAGGTCCCACAAGAAAAGGGAAGGAGGTCTGTGCCCGGTATTCCATCCCCGCGTCGGTGACCGCCGGCAGGTTTCGCTTTGCTGGTGAGGACATTCCCATTCAGCGCCGCGATGTGCGGCGGCGCATCCGCCACGAGTTGAACTTCCTCCTTCTCGACGCGCGTAGCGTGCTCACCCTGTGGCTCATGGAAAAGAGCCGGTATCAGTGGATTTTTGAGGAGGTCTTCGCCAAGGAGGGTATACCCCGGGATTTTGTACTGTTCGCGCCGATCCTTTCCGGGCTGAGCGCGCGATCATACCGGAAGCTGTCCGGCGAGGGCTGGTGGGCGATAGACAAGCCCTGCAACGCGTCGGAAGGAGCTGCCATGGCCAAGAATTCGTGGTCCGACGACCGAAAGGACCTCGAACTTTCGACCCGCTGCTTCGCGTCGCGGCTGAAGAAAATCAGGAAAGAGTTGAGGACCTCCAGTTGGATAACGGCGGCCGCTGCCTACGTTACCTCCACCCAGACCGTCAAGGACCTCGGCAAGCACTGGAATACACTTTACTTCTGGAACTTACCACTTCCGGAAAACGCGGATGAACTGATTGTGCGATGGATAGCCCTCGGGATTATCGATGCGAACAGGGCGGACTTTGCAATCAAAATCAGGGGGGCTCGGGCGTGGACCTACGACCACGTAACAGGCCTGACACTCGCCAAAGACCTTCCGATCGCGAAAATCGCGCACATGACGGGCACTTCCCCCAGAAGGATACTCTTGCTCAATCCCCGCTTGAAGCCATCCCGCCCTACTCTTCCTGCCAAGGTTCATGGACGGAGGATCAAACACTCCCTGGCCGTTCCCAAGGGAAAAGGCTGGGTGCTTGTGAAAAAGCTCACAGCCCAGGGTTACCTTGTGAAGAAAGCCAAACGATGAGAACAGGAAGCGATAGCCTTAGGCGCTTTGGGCTTGACGGACTCCGAAAAAATTCGTAGTGTCTCACAGGTGTTTTTATAGGGAATAATGACGGGACATTGCCGTTACGCTACCGGGAGTTGGAGCTATGACGCTTAACCGTTGGGATCCACTCAAGGATCTCTTGAGTTTTCAGGAGCGGATGATTTCCCTGGCGGACTCATCACTCGCCGAGGGGGTGTCCCGCCGACGCACTTGGTGGAAACCAGTGGTTGACGTTTTGGAGACACCCGAGGCTTACGTCTTCAGAGTGGATCTTCCCGGAGTCGGCAGGGACGGGATCAACATCGAGATTCACGGCAACCGGCTTACCATCAGCGGCGAGCGCCCGTTGGACGCTGAAGCTCATTTCGCCGCGTACTACAGCATGGAACGGGAAGTCGGCCTGTTCGAGCGGAGCTTCACGTTGCCCGGAAACGTTGACGTGGACCGGGCAGAGGCGAAGTACGAGGATGGCGTCCTCGATCTGGTGCTTCCCAAATCCCGTCAGGAAGGAAAACGAGGAATTACCGTGGTATGTCTCGGCTGAGTCCCGAGACCGGACTCGAATGTGCAGAGGCAGTACACGTACATGAGAAAACCTGATCCGTATGAGGTCCTGGGGGTAAGCAGGTCGGCCACCTTCGACGAGATCAAGCGTTCCTATTGGCGCTTGGCTCGTCGTTTTCATCCTGACCTGAACCCAAATAGCAGAGCCTCCGAGAGAAGATTTCGGGAAGTAGCCCGAGCCTACGAGAAGGTGTCGCGACGGCGAAACGTGCAGGGGGGTGGAACCGGGGACCGAACCCCTGGTCGCGACAACGCCAGGGGGCAAGCCGGTCAGACCCAAGCAGGAAAGGAGTCTGAGAGAAACAGCCCCCCAACAGGTTATGGAAGCTTCGCCGACGTCTCCACCGAGACGGAGGCATTCACGTTCCGGTGGCGTGAATCGACGGGGCTCAGTTATCGTCGCACGCCGCTGCGGGGGAGCGACATCCGTTGCGACTTGACCCTGGACTTCAGCCAGGCTCTGAGCGGAGTCTCAGCCCTTGTAAGGGTCCTGAACCGTACCGTTGAGGTCAATATCCCCGCGGGCGTGGACACTGGACACCGTGTACGGGTGTGTGGTCAAGGGGCCCCGGGCACACGAGGCGGTCCTTCGGGAGACCTCTTTCTGGACCTTCACGTAGCCCCGCATGAGCGGTTTCGCCGTGAGGGTGACGACATCTACCTCGATCTGCCGATCACTTTTTCCGAGGCTTGGCTCGGCACGAATATCGAGATCCGCGGCCCGGAGGGGCGTCTCGGGCTTGTGATACCTTCGGGCACGCTCGCCGGAGCGAAGTTTCGTTATCGGGGCAAAGGGTTCCCGTCCCTCAAGGGAGATCGAAGGGGCGATTTTTACGTGCAGACGCACGTTATGATTTCAAAGCCCACGGATTAGGCCGCGGGGAGCAGGTCAATCGTGGCCGACCCTCTGATCCCCGCGGCCTGTAGGTGCCGCAAGGACACGGGGACCCGGCAGTACGGAGGATTACCATGGACGAATCCGAACGAGACGAAGGGTTCAAAGTCAGCGACAAGCGAAGGTTCACTTCCGAGGGCGAGGTGAAGCAAGAGACGGAGACTGCCGCGGAGGAGCCGGCAAGAGACGCGGCCGAGGAACCGGCAAAAGATGAGACGGAGCAAGCTGGGGAGGAAGCCCCCCGTGAAGAACCCGGCGAAAAGGAGTCTCTGCCGCCGGTCGATTTCACCGGGCTGGTCCTGAGCCTCGGAAATACCGCCCTGTTTCAACTCGGATTGGTTCAGGGGCCTGAAGGCAAGATGGATAGAGACCTTACCGGGGCGCGTCAGACCATAGATATTATCGCCTTGTTGGAAGAGAAGACGAAAGGGAACCTCACGGATCAAGAGCAGAAGATCCTTACCGAAACACTCTTCCAACTGAGAATGGCCTTCGTGGAGGCTTCCAAGTAGCAAAGAAAGAGTCGACCGCATCTTCCGGATGCGCAGGAGAGAATCGTATGTCAAGAGTCTGCCAAGTCTGCGGCAAGCGGCCGCTGAGAGGACACAACGTCAGCCACGCACACAATCGTACCAAGAAGATTTCCTATCCTAACCTGCAACGTGTTCGCGTGCTGGAACCCACAGGCGGCGTTAAGAAGATGAAGGTTTGTACACGGTGCATTCGTTCGAACAGGATTACGAAAGCACCTTGATATCAGGATGTTGCCGTATCCTGTGGGGTGGCTGATTCTCAGGATCACTGGGGTGTCGAAAGAGTGGTGAGGAGCACCACAGACAAACCTGCCGTGACAAAGCGGTGGAGGGTCTCTTCACGCGTCTTCCTCAGACTCTGCCACCCGGGTTATGTTCACTGTGGGTGATGATAGGCCTGGACGCGGTCCAACATCGCGGTTACGCCTGTGAGTGCGTCACCGCTGAAACGGATCTCCAGTGCCGCGTGAAGCATCTCCAAGGATATCACGCGCCCCAGCCCCGCCAGTACGCCCAGTGAAGCCATGGCCCAATCGGCGCGTTTTATCCCTCTCCCGGAAAATTCCAGTGCCTGCACTCGAGCGCGGGTATCCGGAAGCTCCACCCCTTGAACCGCGAATACCAGCGCGTCAGAAGCCAACCCCTGAAACAAGTTGCGCCGGCGACTCACGCCTTCATCGGCCAGTGCAATGACAAAGCCCGGATTGGAACAGCCATGGTAATCGATGGGGTCGGGCGAGAGTATGACCTCGGTGTTGGAGGGGCCTCTGAGGACGGTCACGTTGTACTCGTTCTTCCGAGTGGCGTTCATCCCCGCGGTCAGGCCAGCAAGAGCCAGGACCTCGCCCGCGGTCGCGACCCGCTGGCCTGCGGCTCCGAGCATGACTACCTCTTTGCGTGAGGGCTCGGGCGGAGCAAAACGAGGCGAAATTCCCGAAGGCCGAGGAACCGCCGCTCGGAGGCCTGCCTCCCGCCGGTAGGAGTCGCCAAATTCGGGCCTAAGGTTGGCCTGGACCTCCCCGCAGATTTTGTCCTGGGACGCCAGATATTCCGAGATTGTCGCGGGAGTGATTCTATTCAACCGGGCGTACCTACCCGGACAGATACCGTGGATGTCGACGACAGAAAAACCCTTGAAGCGAACGGCTTGCTCCAGGACTTCACCCAGATCACTCTGATAGGCAGAGCAGCGACACACGAAGGCCGCGCCTGCTGAAGCGGCCAGCGAAACCGCGTCGAGGGGCTTCTCGAGCCTGTTCAGGAAGCCTGAACCGACAACGGCTTCGGTGGGAGTGGTGGCCGAGCACTGCCCGCCGGTCATGCCGAAATTGAAATTGTTCAGCACGAGAAGAGTCAGATCCAGGTTGCGGCGGCACGCAGCGATCAGATGCGCTGCTCCGATCCCGAGACCCCCGTCGCCCATGGTGACGATAACGTTGAGTTCCGGCCTGCACAGCTTGATTCCGGTTGCGTAGGTCAGAGAGCGTCCGTGCAGGCCGTGAAGCGCGTGGGTGTTGAAGAATACGTCGAAAAAACCGGAACACCCGATATCGGTCACCAGACATATTCGGTCGTTACGTAATCCCATGCTGTCAAGGGTCCGATCGAGGACTCTCAATACTTTCTCGTGCGAACAGCCTGGACAGAAAATAGGAGGCCGATCCGGGTTCAGGAAGCTCTCAGTCAATGACCGCCTCCTTGATCCGGGCCGGAGCGATGAGGTCTCCATCCATCCTCCCAAGGAAATCAACCTTTCGGTCTGTCACTATTCTCTCTACTTCGCGCACATACTGCCCAAGGTTCGCCTCAACCACCAGCACGCGGGTTGCTTCCGCGGCAAGGCCCCGAATGAGATTCTCTGGAACGGGCCACAACGTCTTGAGCACAGCGAGGGAGACCGAGCGGCCTTCCGATGAAAGCTCCCGGCGGGCCTGCCGCGCGGCCCCCGCTGACACGCCGTAGGTGAGCACCAGCGTGTCTGCCCCCTGGACAATCTCGGATTCGTAATAGGTGAACGACTCCACATGAGCCGCAACTTTTCGGTTCAGGCGTTCCACCTGCGCTGCGATGACCATCGGATCCGCGGTGATGTATCCGTCTTCGCCGTGCATCGACGATGTCTGGCGGGCCACAGTGTCCCCTCCCAGCGGAGCGAAGAAGGGGACATCAGTGCCGGGAGCCGCGCGAAAGGGAAGATAACCGTGCCCTGGGGAAGCCTCGCGGCGCTCCGTGAGCGGCGGTCGTTCCAGTTGCTCAAAATCGATCGACTCCCCGGTCAGGCCGATTTCCTTGCTCGACGCGAGAAAGACGGGCGTCCGGAATCGCTCCGCCAGATTGAAGGCATGGATCGTCAAAGTGTAGCAGTCTCGCGCATCCACAGGGGCGAGAACGATGGGAGACAGCCCGCCGGAATTGCCCCACCGAAGGAACTGAATGTCTCCATCAGCCCCCTTGGTCGCGTACCCCGTGCTCGGACCCAGCCGTTGTACGTCAACGACCACGACGGGTATCTCCGAACCTATGGCAAAGGAAATGTGCTCGCTGAAGAGGCTTATGCCTGGTCCCGAAGTGGCTGTCATGGCCTTCCAACCGGCCATGGACGCGCCGAGACAGTAACCGAGGGACGCGATTTCGTCCTCTCCTTGGAGTACGATCCCCCCCTCAGGGGGCAAGAGCTTGAGCATGGTGCTGTAGATACTCGTCGCAGGAGTGATCGGGTACCCTGCGAAGAAGCGACACCCGGCATCGAAAGCCCCCCATGCGATTGCTTCATTGCCTTCAAGGAAGGTGAGACTCATCGCCCGTCAACTCCATGCAGAGAAGGAAGTGGCTCTCTTTCCGATACCGAGCCGCCTTTGAACGTGACTCTTTCTCGCGAATGCGGCACGCTGTGTCCCAGTATTGCTGCTCGGAACGGTTCTCACGGCTTGGGAGCAAATCCGCGGCGGAGGGTGTTCTCGCTGACCGTCCGTGCGTGCATGAATTGGGTCAGATAGTCCGGCCCTCCCGCTTTGGAACCGACGCCGGACATGGCAAATCCCCCAAAGGGCTGTCGGCCAACGAGCGCCGCTGTAATCTTCCGATTGATGTAGAGATTTCCGACCGAGAACTCCTGCGCGACCTTGCGAATGTTGCTCGGGCTCCTGGAGTAGATCCCGCCGGTGAGGGCATATTCGGTTCCGTTTGCCAGGGTTATCGCCTCGTCTATGTCTGCCGCCCGGAGCAGGACCAGCACCGGCCCGAAGATCTCTTCCTGCGCGACCGCGGAATCGGGAGCCGCCTCAACAACCATCACCGGCCCGATGAAGTATCCTTTCTCATCAACCGTCCTCTTGAGTATGACGGTGCCATCTCTGCCTCCGACCTCGACGTACGCCTCGATCTTCTTGAGGGCCGATCCGTCGACCACAGGTCCCATTTTGACGGAGGGATCTTCTGGAGGCCCGATCTTGACACTCTCCATTGCGTGCTTGAGCCGGGAAGCGAACGCCTCGAACGCGGCCCCCACCACGATCACACGGGAACAGGCGGAGCATTTCTGTCCCTGGAATCCGAGCGCGGACTCCAATACGCCCTTGGCTGCTTCATCGAGGTCTGCGCTCTCGTCGACGATAATCGCGTTCTTTCCTCCCATCTCCGCTATGACCCGCTTCACGTTCCTTTGTCCGTCCACGACCTTTGCCGCGCGTTCGACGATCCGCAAGCCGACGTCCCTCGAGCCGGTAAAGGCAATGAAGTCAACGCCCGGATGGGTGACCAGATGCTCGCCGACCTCGCCCCCGGGACCGGGAAGGAACTGGAGGACTCCCGGAGGAAGGCCAACGCTTCGAAAGACCTCGGTAAGCTTCCACCCTGAAACGGGGGAAAGCCCGGACGGCTTGTAAATGATGCAATTCCCCGTGACGATTCCCGCCGAGACCATGCCCGAGGATATTGCGATGGGGAAATTCCACGGAGCAATGACGACTCCTACGCCCCTCGGCTCATAGGAGTAGAGATTGTTTTCGCCGGCGAGTTTGCCCAGGCTGCGCGGCTCTTTGAGCTTGATCATCTCTCTCCCGTAGTACACAAGGAAATCGATGGCTTCGGTAATGTCCGCGTCGGCCTCGGGCCAGGTCTTTCCCACCTCGTAGATTTCCAGCGCGGCAAGGTCGAAACGGCGTTCCCGCATCTTTGCCGCGGCACGAAAGAGGTACTCCGCGCGCGCCTCCGCGGGTACGCTTCGCCAGTGCTTCCATGCTGATCGTGCTTCTTGTACCGCCCGGTCGACATCGTCGCGGTCGGCTGAGCAGACCTTTCCCACGACGACGTTGGGCCGGGCCGGGTTGCGGGATTCAATCTGCTCGTCCTTCCAGACCTCCGAATTGCCGACGAGGATCGGGTAGGTACTGTCGAAGCTGCCCTTCGCTTTCTCCAGCGCGGCCTTCATCCCGAGCCTATTTTCGGCCCGGGAGAAGTCCGTTGCAGGCTCGTTGACGAAAACATCGGTCTCAACTTCGTCGGAGGCCACAGAGCGGGGAGGTTTCGGGGTCTTGATAAGCTCTTCCAAGGGCGTGTCCTCGGAAAAGGACTTTCTCAGAAAGGATTCGTTGGAAGTGTTCTCCAGGAGCCTTCTGACAAGGTACGCCATTCCGGGGATAAGTTCCCCGATGGGCGTGTACACGCGTACCCGGTACTCCATCCTCCGAAGGGCACGCCGAATCGGCTCGGCCATGCCGTAGATAACCTGGAACTCAACAGCCCGCTTGGGCAGTCCGAGCAAGTCCGCTACCGCGACCGCGTGGCTGATGCTCCGCACGTTGTGGGTCGCAATCGCGGGTCGGACGTACCCGATATTCTCCAGGAGTAGCCGGGTCAGCTCTTCGAAGTTGAGATCGGTCTCCTCCTTGTGCTCGAACACGGGGACCGGCCACCCGCGCTGACGGTTTATCACGGTCTCATAGTCCCAGTAGGCGCCCTTGACCAGTCTCACCGCGATCCTTTTTCCGGTCCGCTTGGCCAACTCTATCAGATTCAGCAGGTCCTCTCTCGCATCCCGGAGGTACGCCTGAAGCGCGATGCCGCGGAAAGCAGAGTCGGCATGCCTTTCCAGCACCTCTTTGAAGATGGCGATCGTAAGATCTTTGTAATAGTAGCTCTCCATATCAAAGGTGAGAGATGCCCCGAAATCCCGAGCCTTCTCGATAACGGGAGTCACCGCGCGCGTGGTGTCCCGGATCGAGCCCTCCCAATTGAGCGGATCAAGATGCGCGCAGAACGATGAGACCTTTAACGAGAGGTCCAGCCTGGGAATCTTCCCCCTGTCGTCATAGTCGAGCAACGGGTTTTCGTTCCACTTATTGACCGGTTTCGCGAGATGATCCAGGAGTTGCAGGTACCGCTGCGTGTACTGCTCCGCCTCGTTGTCACTGAGCACCTCTTCTCCCAGCAGATCGAGGGCCAAGGCGAAGCCGGCTTCGTTCAATCGCTCAAGTGTATGGAGTGCGTCCTGAGGGTCGCTCCCCGCGATGAAGTGCCTGGCGAGCGATTCCACTCTCGACCGGATCACCCCCCCAGCGATGTTTGGCAGGATACCGTGTCGGGACATCCGGCTGATTCCCCGTTGAATCAGAGTGGGGCCCTCTTTCAGATCCGAGAAGTACTCGTTGAACAGCCGGATGACTGTCGCATTATCATTCAGCACGGGGAGCACATCGACGAATCTGAAGAGTTGAACCTTGAAGGTCTCGTCCTTCATGACCCATTCCATGAGTCGTCCCTTCCAGCCGGCGCTGTCCAGGAGGGACGGCCGCTCCTGGCCGATCAGGTTGCGAATCTCTTTTCCTGCACTCCGTATCTTCTCTTCGAGATCGCCGTAACGGTCCATTTTTTCACACCCCGATCGTTTGGATTGGGTCATTCAGTCTCGCATCCGAGCTGTTCGACCGCGCGGTTCCGTTCATTCGAATAAGTCACCTTGCCTCCTCTACAATACATTATAGTCCCCGGATGATTCGGCCGAAAGGAAACCGACAAACAAAGGATGCCGTACCAACTGCGTTGCACTTCACGTGGATTCCCTTTTCAGCAAAACTCCGGTAAGCTGGATAGTTCCAGGAGAGCGCGCATGATTCGCAATATCCTATTCGATTTGGGAAAGGTCCTGGTTCCATTTGATCGCGAGATCGGGTTGAACCGGCTCCGTCCCCATCTTTCCGGAGAAATGGCCCTCCTGCTCAGCGAGGATCCGAATGCTTTTCTCGGGCTTTTTCAAGAGCCTGTACATGAGCTGGAAACCGGCAGAATGGATTTCGACGAGTTTGCATCAACCATGCAGCGGATCCTTGGCACGAGCGTCGATCGGGATGCGTTCCGTCTGATGTGGTGCGATATCTTCTGGCTGGACGAACGTGTGGTTCAACTCGGAGAGCGCCTCTCAGTGCGATACGGCACCTACCTTGCGTCGAACACTTCCCAGGTGCATTATCAGTGGATACTCCGGCGTTTCCCCCGTGTGGCCTTCTATCGGGATGCCGCGCTTTCCTATGAGCTGGGTGTGATGAAGCCGGACCCCGCGTACTATGAGAAAGCTGTCGAGCAATTCGGGATCGACCCCACCGAGTCGGTATTCATCGACGACCGCAATGAAAACGTCGCGTCGGCCGTGGACGCCGGATTGCGCGGCATCCGTTTCAGGAACCACGACCTGCTTGTGGACGAGCTGCAGCAATTGGGCGTGGACCTTCCTGCGCCCTCACGAGGTGACCGGTGAAGCCGAGTTTCAGAGACATAAAGGGATTCACGTTTTCCGCGCTGGCTGCAGGGATCAAGGAGGAAGGATCGGACAGGCTCGATTTCGGTCTTGTCGCGGCTGATACTCCCGCACCCGCGGCCTGTGTAACCACCACCAACCTGATTTGTGCCGCGCCCGTTCTGATCACCCGTGATCGGCTTGGGCAGGGAGTCTGCCAGGCTGTATTGGCCAATTCAGGCAATGCTAACGCCTATACCGGTCAAAGAGGCCTCGAAGACGCCCTCGCTCTGACCGCCTCCACTGCAGGCAAGCTCGGCGTCAACCGGGACCTGATCGTTCCCATGTCTACAGGGGTGATCGGCAATCCACTTCCGGTTGAACGAATGCAGTCACGGATCCCGGACCTCGTCGACGGCTTGGCAACCGGGACTGCCATGGATTTCGCACGCTCCATCATGACCACGGACACGGTTCCCAAGAAGGTTGTGCTCGACGGCGAGCTTTCCGTGGGTCCCATGAGGATGCTGGGCATCGCCAAGGGTGCGGGCATGATCGCGCCGCATATGGCCACCATGCTGGCGGTCATCCTTGCCGATGTGAGGGCCGAACCGACGTTCCTCAAACAGACTCTGACGCAGGCGGCGAACGTGAGCTTCAATCGTATCACCGTCGACGGGGACAGCAGTACCAACGATACGGTGCTCCTCATGGCGGGAGGGGCGCCCGACTGCCTGCGGCTGTCCGACGCGTCTTCCGACCGGGAGACTTTCACCCAAATGCTTACCCAGGTGTGCATGGACCTCGCACGGGCCCTCCTCCTTGACGCGGAAGGTGCCACGAAGCTCGTGGAGATTCACGTTTGCGGCGCGCCGGACGAGGATGCAGCGAAAAAGGTCGCCCGCACGGTAGCAGAGTCGCAACTGGTGAAGACGGCCTTCAACGGAGGCGACCCCAATTGGGGAAGGATCATAGCCGCCGCGGGGCGTTCGGGAGTGCCCTTTGATCCCGCGGTTATAGACTTGTCCATAGGTGAGGTTCCGATCGTGAGAAAGGGAACGATGGTTGACGGAGACTGGGAGTCTCCGGCCGCGGAAGTCATGAAGCTCAGGGAATTCTCCGTCCTGCTCGATCTCAAGGCCGGGCGGGCGGACGCGGTGATTCTCACCACGGACTTGTCCGCGGAGTACGTCCGGATCAACGCGGACTACCGGAGTTGACACCGACTCTCTTGTGGTCGTTCTCAGGCTGGAGCACCGCGCGCGATGCGCCCTTAAAGAGCCTTGCGCGGAACGCGATCGTCGCTGAGGCAGTCAAATGAAGGTCACCATATTGGGAAGCGGCACCGTGACGCCGGTCCTGGAACGGAATGCTTCCGGTTTGGCCGTGCAGGCCGGCGGTCTCTGGATACTCGTCGACATCGGTCCTGGAACGATGCGCCGATTGTGCGAGGCGGGGATAGACTCCAAGCTCATCGACGTCGTGCTGATCACCCACTTTCATCCTGACCACGTATCCGACCTGGTGCCTTTTCTCTTTGCGTCCAATTATGCATTTGGTCCTGCCCGAGAAGATCCCTTCTACGTGGTGGGACCGGACGGAATGGAACAATTTCTTGCAGGGCTGGTCCGAGTCTATCAGGATTGGATAATTCCTCGGGGAAATCGTCTGCGCAAGCGCTCCATGAGGCTTGACGAGCCGGACAGTTTCAAGCTGGGCGAGGTAACCATCCTCTCGACGAGATCTGAACACACGGAGGCTTCATTGTCCTACCGAATAGAAGCGGAGGGCCGCTCGGTTACGGTTTCGGGCGACACGGACGTATCCGAGGAACTCGTCGGGCTGGCAGAAGGCACGGATCTGCTGATCTGTGAATGTTCCCTTCCCGAGGGCCGAAAAATTCCCGGTCATCTGGTTCCGTCGGAGGCTGCGGGCATGGCTGAGCGCGCCGGCGCAGGGAAGCTTGTGCTGACGCACTTCTATCCTCCCTGCGATGAAGAGGACGTGGTCGCTCAGGCGCAGACCCATTTCTCAGGAGAGGTTGTCAAGGCCGAGGATCTCAAGGTTTTTGAACTATAACGGAGAATTGGTTTCACTTCTGAGCCGAACATTGTGATATAAGAAGGACTGTGACGAACCATGTGAAGCAGCGTGCCCCCAAGGGGGCGGGATCGTCCTGGCCCCGGGGCTTCACTGCCACAGCCAATGCGCAGGTACCATGGGAAAGCAGGCACGAGAAAAGCGTTTGCTCGGAAAGATCGCATTTACCGTCTTTTTCGTCATTCCGCTTTTCATCTTGATCGAGGTCCCGATCTTTGTCGGCGGGGCCACACTCGGCGCGTATCTCGTCTACTCCCACAATCTCCCTAAGATACCGGAATTAAAGGCCTATCAGCCGAGGACCGTCTCCACGTTCTACGCGGACGACGGAACGGTGATCGGTATCTTCTACAAACAAAAGAGGTTCGTCGTCGATTTGAACCAGATTCCGCAGCACGTGGTAAACGCGTTCCTGGCCGCAGAGGATGCCCGCTTCTACGAGCACAACGGCATCGACTGGATGGGGATGCTCCGGGCGTTCGTACACAATGTGAAGGCGAGGAAATTGGCTGAGGGCGGAAGCACGATCACCATGCAGGTGACCCGCAACTTCCTGCTGACCAGAGAAAAGAAGATCTCGCGGAAGTTCAGGGAGATGATTCTTGCAACCCGGCTGGAAAAGGTGTGGGGTAAGAAGCGAATTCTGCACATCTATCTCAATGAGATCTACCTGGGCGAAGGATGCTACGGTGTCGAGGCAGCGGCACGGAACTATTTCGACAAGCCCGTCGAGCATCTTACCACCGCGGAGGCCGCGCTCATCGCGGGTCTGGTTGCCAGTCCCGCGCGATACAACCCGTTCAAGAATATCGATCTGGCCCTGAAGCGACAAAAATTCGTCCTGGGCAGAATGTTGAGGGCAGGTTTTATCACGCAGCAGCAATATGCCGACGCGAGGACCGCGAAGCTGGTCTTTCGCAAAGAGATCCCCCGTCCCTTCGGTCTGGTTCCCGATTTTGCGGAGGCGGTTCGCCGTCAAGTGGTGGAGAAGTACGGTGCGGACATGCTGTACAATCAGGGCCTCAAGGTCTTCACCACCTGCAAGATCGACTATCAGAAAAAGGCAGTCGAGGCCGTGCAAAGAGGCCTGACCGAAATTCGGGGCCGGCACAAACATTTCGAGATTGTGGGAAGCGTCCCCCCGGAAGACATTGCTGCACGACTGGAGAAACGTTCCACGCCCACGCTCACCGAAGGCAAACTCTGCCAGGGCGTCGTCACCAGTGTCCGCAAGACGAGGAAGCGAACCGACATCTATCTCGCATTCAGTCCCAAACTCAGGGGGCGGGTGAGACTCGATTATCCCACGTCGCTCTACCGGCGAGGGCACATATTGGAGGTTCGGTTCGACAAGTTCATTGACGAAGTGCCGTACTTCGTCCTGGACCATAAGCCGGACATCCAGGGAGCACTGGTTGCCATCGAGAATCGCACGGGGTATATCCGAGCGCTTGTGGGAGGCGCGTCCAGGGAACACTTCAAATTTAACAGGGCCACCCAGGCAAAGCGGCAGCCCGGCAGCGCGTTCAAGCCGATCATCTACGCCAGCGCGATCGAGAAGAAAAGCTACACCCCCGCGACCATCATCATCGACGAACCGATCATCGTTGATTTGGAGCAGAAGGAAGAGGAGTGGGAACCCAGGAATTCCGGAGGAGACTTTCTCGGTCCCATCAGCCTCCGGCGAGCTTTGGAGCTGTCGAGAAATATCTGCACCGTCAAGATCCTGATGGACGTCGGGTTCGACGTCGTGCTCGACGTTGCACACAAAATGGGTATTGGATCCTCGCTCGGCCGAAATCTCTCATTGAGTCTCGGCACCTCCGAAGTGAGCCTTCTCGAGCTTACTTCCGCGTACACAGTGTTCGCCAACGGCGGCGTACACGTCCAGCCGACCATGATCAAGCGCGTTGAGGACCGATTCGGCAATGTCCTGGAGGACAATACCGTCGTCCCTGTTCTCGAAGTCGACCAAATACCTCATCCGTCACCACGTGAAGAGTTTAAGGCCCTGGAAGAGGACACGCCGCGCCAGGGAGGTCTCGCAGGATTCGTCATGGGTGAGGAGGACGAACCTGATCAGAGAGATAATGCTGCCGAGTCCCCGGATCGAAATGATCGGGGCGAATCCGTGAAAAAATCAACCGCGGCGAAGCGTTCCGAGCCGAAGCAAGAAAAACCTTTCCTGGTCAGTCCGCAGACCCCGGAATTCGAGCCGCGCAAGGTGGTAGCCGCGATTTCTCCTCAGACGGCGTACATCATGACGTCCCTGTTGCAGGGCGGGGTCAGGTCCGGCACCGGTGCGCGAATGCGCCGGTACCTCAAGCGGAGCGACCTGGCAGGGAAGACGGGCACCACGAACAATGCGGAGGACGCCTGGTTCATTGGGTTCAATCCCGATTACACAACGGGGGTCTGGGTGGGATTCGACGAGAAGAGACCTCTGGGGAGAAGAGAGGCAGGGAGCAGGGCTGCACTTCCCATCTGGGGCTACTTCATGAAGCAGATACTGAAGGGAAAGCCGGTCAAGGAGTTCCCCGTTCCGCCCGACGTCACGTTCGCCGAGATGCTCACGTACCATGGGAACAAGCGCGACGGGTTCGTGCCGATGACGGTTGAGGAACCGGTGTACGCTCCCCTGGTTGGCAAGACCTTGGTGATCTGCCCATTGGATCCCCCTGAGGCCCTGAGAGAGTTTGGCATCGGTTCCGCGTACGCTGACGGCCAATATGCTCCGACCTATCCGGGGGTTGCGGGGCCAATCCAAAATGAGGCCGGGTATCCGGGAGTGCTCCGGAACCCGCCGGGAGCGGTCGTTCCCCTTCGTCCTCAGGACGGAAGCGGCTATTCCCCGGGACAGTACCCACCGCCCGGCACGCCCCTGCAGGGAGCGCCTACGACCACGCCAGACCCGTACACACGGCGGGGAGAGGAATCGCTTCCCGTTGATCAGGAATTTGACACACAAGAGGAGCAAGACCAGGTTGCGAGAGGAAGAGGCATTCAGGCTCCCATGGCTCCGGAACCTCACCCTCAGTCCGCAACTCCGCCCTCCGGGGCCGGCACGTCACCGTATAATGATCCCCAGTACCCCAATCCCTTCTATAGGCCGGGGCGCTCGGCGTTGCCCCCCGAACGACGGTAAAGCAACGGGGTCTCCCTGCCCGGGAATTGCGGATCCCTGGCAGAAGCTGTCCCGGGCTCTGCTTCGGAAGTCTCCGCATACTTGAGTACCGGTGCCAACGAGAATGATCGAAATCCCCTTAGCCGGTTCCGCGGATTCTCCACGGAAGATCCCCCTGAACCGCCTTTCGTCAAAGGGGGCATAGGGTCGATTTCACCTTATCGGCGGCCGGATGGATCCGCCTGAATCCTATTTACTCGAAGGCGCGCTGGTACCAGCCGTCTCTACGGGACTGGGGAGTGCTCATTTCGCGTACCGTTTTTCCCCGGCTGCATCCCTGGGAAAACGGTCTGAAGTGGAATAATGTGAAACCATGCGTATAGCAGTTGCAATGAGCGGCGGGATGGACAGTACTGCAGCGGCCCTCATTCTGAAGAAAGAAGGGCACGATGTCGTCGGCTTCCACATGCGCCTGCATGGGAGTTCAGATCTCGCCTGGAACAAGGCGCGGCAAGCCGCAGCCGAAATCGATGTGCCCATCCTGCTGACGGATTTCAGACAGGAATTCGATGACATCGTGGTTTCCCATTTCCTGCATGAGTATGTCGCAGGTCGTACACCTTCCCCATGCCCCGTCTGCAACAAAAGGATAAAAATGACGCGGCTGTTCGAAGAGGCTGCAAAGAGTGGCTGCGAAAGGCTTGCCACCGGCCACTATGCGCGTGTGGACCAGGGGCCGGGGGGGCCTCGACTCCTGAAGGGTCTGGACAAGGATAAGGACCAGTCCTATTTTCTTTGTAGACTCACGAGGGCGATGCTCGGGAGGACGATTTTCCCGCTTGGAAAGCTTACCAAGCAGGCAGTCAAGGAGATGTTGCGATCGGAAGGCATTTCCGTATGGCAATCTGAGGAATCTCAGGAACTCTGCTTTGTGCCCGGCAACGACTATCGGAGATTCCTCAGGAAAAAAGGTGTCCAGTCCGACCCGGGGCCGATTCTTGACGTGCAGGGGAATATCCTGGGCACACACGAGGGGATCGTCAATTACACGGTCGGGCAGCGCCGCGGACTGGGGATTTGTGGTCCGAGGCCCCTCTACGTAGTTCGCATCGACGCAGACGTGAACGCGGTATATGTCGGAACAAAGGATGCCACGTATGTGACGTCAGTGAAGCTGGCTCAGGTCAATTACCTGACCGACAACCGGCCCTTACCGGGCGACGCGCTCGGGATCAAGGTTCGGTCCACGGCAAGAGAGGTAGGTTGCGTCGTCAGTTCGGTCTCACGGGACCGGCTTACGATGACGTTCGACAGGCCCCAATCGGGTGTTGCGCCCGGTCAGGCCGGGGTCCTCTATTCCGGAGACAGGGTAGTTGGCGGCGGCTGGATCGAGGAGCATGAAGGTTCCAGCCACAGGGCTTGAGAGAATCCGAACACCGGAAGTGGTGGAAAGTTACGGTTTGAAATGGAAGGCGCCGCGCACAAAGAGCAATTGCTGAGACGGATAATTCGCGAGATAGCAGGCGACCGCGGAGTGCTGGTTGCCTTCTCCGGGGGTGTGGATTCGAGCCTGCTCCTCTGGGAGAGTCTTCAGGCCCTCGGAATAGAGAACGTCACCGCGGTGACCGCGACGTCACCCACTTCCCTGCCCGAGGAAGTTGAATCCGGTGCGAGATTCGTGAAGGAGATTGGTGTCAAGCACATGATAGTTCCCTCAGGGGAGTGCTCTGACAGCAGATTCATGGACAATCCTGAAGACCGCTGCTACATATGCAAGAGGATACGTTACCGCCTACTGATGGATTTGGCCGAAAACGCGCGGGGAGCTGTGGTGTTCGATGGGACTCAGGCGGACGACGATCCGGCAGACCGGCCGGGTATGAGAGCACTCAAGGAGCTCGGAGTCGCAACTCCGCTGGCCGATGCCGGCCTTGGCAAGGAGGATGTAAGAGAACTTTTGCGGCAAAACGGTTTTGCCGATCTTGCGAAGAAAAATGCCGAACCGTGCCTCGCCACGCGAGTTCCTACGGGCACCCCTATAACCCTGGAGACTCTGGAGCGGGTACGAAACGGCGAACAATTCCTCAAGGGCTGCGGCCTGGAAACAATCAGGCTGAGAGATCACTTTCCCGTTGCACGGATCGTCACCGACCGGCATGGCATAGCAGATATCGCGCGAGATGAAGGCCTGAGGGAGCGCATATTGGATAGGCTCAGGGAACTGGGATACAAGCGAATCACTCTGGATTTGGACGAATACGGCAAAGGGAAGACATAGTCGCGCACTGGGACGGCCTGCGGCCTTGACCCTGTACACTGAACAGGCATCATGTCGCGTTCATGGCGCGTGTCGAAAACAATGACCGACTGCCTTAGGACGGAGGCTACGGCGGAGAGACTATCTCCCAGAGAAACCTCCCCATCGCCGGGCGATCAGGGAGATTCGGCTGATCCGTCGATGAGAATTTCGGACATTGTTTTGCAGCCGCGCTACGCGGCAGGTTTTCTCGCATAGAGCCTCTCTCCCGTTGTGTCGAGAGGATCGTGGCACGAAACTTTTGTGATTATGCGGTCCGTCCTTGATCTTAGGGGCAGCCGGAGGTTACAATTGATATATCGAAAACGGAATGGTTCGGAATGAGCAAGAAGGATCCGTACTTGGCGTATATGCAATGGGATTACGTGCCGGAACTGAAGGAACCCTTTTTTGTGGCGGGCTTCTATGGTTGGTCGGACGCGGGAAATGTGTCCAGTGATACGCTCCAATATTTGATGGAACAGCTCCGGCCTCAGACCTTTGCGTCTCTTTCCAACGAGCCCTTCGTCAATTACGGTCTGGACCGCCCGGTGGGAGAGATCGAGAACGGCATCATTCGTCATCTGGAACCGATGATGACGGTGCTGACCTTTTGCTCCAACCCCGAAGGCAAGCACGATCTTATCCTTTTTCTCGGAAGGGAGCCCAATTACAATTGGCTTCTCTTCGCAGGCACGCTCCTGGATGCCATGCAGCGACTCGGAGTGAAACGACTGTACACACTCGGGGGCGTCCAGGATACCATTTCCCATTCCGCCCCCCCTCGTATTTCGGTCATTGGCTCGTCAGCGTCCTCAGTAGCAGCTTCCATAGACATCGAAGGCAATATTCAACCGGCCGATTACTACGGACCCGTCAGTATTCATTCATTTCTCGTCCGGACGTGCATCGAACGGAAAATTGAGGCCATAAGCCTTTGGGGCCACGTGCCCGCCTACCTGCAGAAGAACCCGCGTATGATAGCACAGATGGTGAAGATTATCGGCGAGGCCTCGGGCGTGGAGTGCCCCACGGAGAGCCTGGTCAAGAGATCGATCGAGCTTGACCGACGAATCGATGAAATCCTGGCCAAGGATCCGAATCTGAAACAGTTCGTGGAGAGCATCGAGGGTAAGGGCGGATCATTACCGCAAGGCGGCGCAGACAACGTCATTCGCTTGAATGACTTCTTGAGAAGGGATTCCCATAAGGACCCGCAAACGTAACAAGGGGGGCGGGGTTTACCTTTGAGCCCCGGGAACGGCCATGAACTCTGCGGATCTTGCAATACAGATCATTCCCGATCTCACCATAGACGAGAAGTACGCGGCAATCATCGATGATGCGCTCACCAGAATCAGGAGTTTCGCTGACAAGGCCGTCAAGGATGGCAGGGTGGACGAGTTGTTCCTCCTGGACAGGACCAAGATCGATCCCACGCTGGCCGGCAAGGTCATCAAGGCCGAAGGCCGTCTCATGGTCGGATTCCAGTTTGAAGCGAGGCCCGACGCGTCGGATAGCAACTTCCGCATCTTTGTGAAAAAGTCCCTCCGTCAGGGCAAGCACGTCAAGTTCTACCTCACGCCCACCGTCCAGGAGATCATGCTCCAGCTCATCTCGCTGGAGGATCGTCGAACCGTTGCCATTTTTTCTATGCTCAGCAGCTCCCTTGATGTGGGATATCGGATTCTGACCTCCACGTATGGTAATCAGCTCAGGAGACTCTCCGATAAGGCGGCTGACCATCTCCGGGAAGCGATCGAAGACAAGCTGGAGCGGCTGAGTGTAGCGGACTCTTCCGACGACTCGGATCTCTGGCAGGACCCTTTGGCAAGCCGGACTCCGATGTCAGGAACTCCTGAAGGGCAACGCCCCGGATCACAGGACAACATCCTCCAGGTGATGGACGACGATAGCGTGTCCGATGAGATAAACCAGTGGGTTGAGAATATTCTTTCCAGAACCGAACGGATCAAGGAGAAGAGGCGCTGGCTGGAAGAGAATCCCAACATACCCAGGTCCGAAGTCTATGCTCAGATGACAGAGGAGGATCTCAGCCAACTGGAAAACTGCTATGCCTGCATGCACATCTATCTGAGGGCATTTTATAAGAACAGGGACAAACGGACCAGTTCAAAAAATAAGATACTCAGACAGTTCTTTGCTGCGCAAATCGAAGATCTTACCGGCGAGACCGGGCTGCTTGAGGATTTGCTCTCGCTCAATGAGGGCGAATACTTCCGCAATCTCGCACGCCACAGAGAAACATCCGTCCCATAATCCGGCCGGCAAAACCTGCTTGCGTCCACACTCGCGGAGAGACCGTGCAGGAATGCCTCCCGCACAGGAAGATGGCGCCATACTTCGTGCCAATAAACGATCAAATGATTGACATGCGACCGCTGTTTGAGGAGCAATTGAAACGGGCTCTCATAGGACCTGCGTTCAACCAGGCAAGAACAGCCATCCAGCGGCCAATGGCGGTTCGTCCGTCAACTCGCACTGAAACGGAACGACCACATGAGAGGCACGCTGCCCGCAGTTCCCTAGTCGGAGAACCCCCGCCTTTGCTTGAGCATGTCATCCAATGCGCGGCGATGAGCCGGAAACCGAAGGAACTCTCGAAACTCCTGCCTCTTCTTTCCCGAGCATCCATTTGTGACGCTGAAGGGCTTGCCCTTGGCCGGGCTGTGGAACTCCACCGCTCCCCGATCGCCTTTGCACTTGACGCAGAAGCGCAGGAGCCCTTCTCCCACGGAGGCTTCACTCACGAGTATCTCAGCTTGGATTCCCGTTTGACTCGATATTTTCTGTCCGATCTCCATGGGACTGGCCGGCCACCAGACATCGTTCCTGGCAATCCTCATGATCTTAGAGCAGGAAGGAACGGTGATGCCAAGACGGGCGGCTCCAGCATTCCGTATCAGGTCCATTGCGTCCTTGGCCTCTTCGCGGACGAGCACGCTTTCGTCCTTCATCGCCCTCTCGAGAGGACCTAACGCTGCGGGGTGTCCGATCCGTCCCAGGGAGCGGGCCGCCATCGCACGCACGAATCGGTCCTGGCTCTTCAGCGCGCCAACGAGTACCTGAACTGCGCGAGGATCAGCGGTTTTCCCCAGCGCATCCGCGGCTCGAATCCGCAGAGACCTGTCCGAACTCTTCAAGGCCCGGCTCAACGGCTCTATGGCTTGTGCGAGCGCTTCGGGGTTTCTGAACTCGCACAGAACTCGGGCGACCCGCAGGCGTCGTGCGGGATCCTTGCCTTTCATCACCTTCAATAGCGGCGAAATAGCGGGTGAATCGATCTCGACAAGGGCCATTCCCGCGGTTTTTCGAACGAACGCGTCTCTGTCGTTCAGCGCACGGATGAGTGGCTCCACTGCCGACGGGTGGGCGATTTTCCCCAGAAGTCTCGCAGATTCAGCCCGTGAGTGAGCCGTTCCCTTTGAAAGAGCGGCAGCGATTGGCGCCACCGCCGGAGGGCCGATTGCCATGAGTGCCGCTTCCGCGGCTTGCCGCACAGGCTCCTTCGGATCACTGAGCGCGCGCACAAGGGGCAGGGTGGATCGCGGATCTCGGAGCTCCCCAAGCGCTCCTGCGGCCTGCCTCCGCACATCTTCGTGAGGATCTTGCAGAGCCTTGACCAGAAGCTCCACGCTTCGCGGGTCTCTGAGCGCGGCCACGCGTTCCACCGCTTCCAGGCGGACGACGAAATTCGAATTCTGCAGGTCTCGCTGCAACTTCTCGATGTCGGAGCAGCGCCCCGCTGAAACCGCGACCGCCAGCGAGATGACCGGAATGGCTATTGTTACCGTCAGCTTCCTTATTGCGCAGTTGAATCGTCCACTTTTGAGCATAACGAATCTCACCCCCCGAAAAAGCCCTCCTTTGGTGGGCGAGAGTATGCCCCCTGGTGCTCCCCTTGGCAACAGCTTTTCGAGCGTACGGAACTGATCCACGAGGGGTTGTTCGCCAAAAGAGGTCTTCCCCGGTGAACTCTAGGTGAATCGCCCCGTTCGGGCTGCCGAAAGAAATTGCGGCACAAGCCGCTAAGCGGCATAATGTGCCCGTCCCACGATAAGCAACAGGAAAGGAACGCCGGAGTATGGGTAAGATCCCACTGATCACTGTATCGGCTATCGTTCTATTTTCTCTGTCGACGGTCCCCTCTTTCGCGGAAACATTGGATGACGCATCGACGGAGAATTCAGCTCTCCGGCCTGCTGCCGATGGGCGTGGGTATGCCGGCACTCAGAGCTGCCGGAAATGCCATGAGAAGTTCTACAGGCTCTGGGCGTCGTCCCACCATGGACTGGCCATGCAGCCCTATACGAGGGAATTTGCCCGCAAGCAACTGCTGCCTCAGAAGAAAGAGATAGTGATCGGGAAGTACCGATACCGCGCGGACATTTCCGGCGAGAAGGGATGGGTAATCGAAAATGGACCCGTCGGCGAGAAAAAATACCTGATGGAACATGCCATGGGCGGGAAAAATGTGTACTACTTCCTCACTCCCATGGCACGGGGCCGGCTGCAGACCCTTCCGGTAGCCTACGACGTGCGCAGGAAGGAATGGCTCGACACCGCAGCAAGCGGTGTAAGGCATTTCCCCGGCGTCTCGGACGAGGCAGTGGACTGGAAAGACCCCCTGTACACGTTCAATACCTCATGCTATAGCTGCCACGTCAGTCAACTCTCCACGAACTTCGACCCGAAGACGGACACGTACCACTCAGTCTGGCGTGAACCGGGGATCAACTGCGAAACCTGCCACGGACCGGGCAACAAGCACGTTCGTGTCTGTGAGGCCGCACCCAAAGGGACAATTCCCACTGACCTGAAAATCATCCGCGGCGGCAGGGACTTCACCGCGCAGCAGAACAATTCCGCGTGCGCTCCCTGCCACGCCAAGATGTCGCCGCTCACGGAGACGTTCAAGCCAGGTGAGCGGTACTTTGACCATTATGATCTCGTGGCGCTGGAAAGCCCGGATTTCCATCCCGACGGCAGAGACCTCGGAGAGAACTACACGTACACGCTCTGGCGAATGAGTCCGTGTGCCAAGTCAGGCCAACTCTCCTGCCTGCACTGCCACACATCAAGCGGGCGGTACCGCTTCAAAGGAGAGAAGACCAACCAGGCATGTATGCCCTGTCACAAGGAAAAGGTGGACAATCCCACGAAACACTCCCACCACAAACCCGACAGTACCGGCAACAAGTGCGTTGCATGCCACATGCCCATGACGGAATTCGCCCGGATGAAGCGCAGCGACCACTCCATGCTACCGCCGACCCCCGCGGTTACCATTGCATTCAAATCTCCAAACGCATGCACCATTTGCCACCAGGACAAGACTCCCCAGTGGGCAGACACGTGGGTCCGCAAATGGCGCAAACGAGATTTTCAAGCAGGAGTGTTGCATCGGGCGGGTCTCATCGACGCAGCTCGCAAACGGGAGTGGAGCAAGCTCCCGGAGACGTTGGCGTACCTTGAGCGCAAAGATCGGGACGAAATATTCGCGGTATCGCTGCTTCGACTTCTCGTTGCTTGCCCGGATGACAGCAAGTGGCCGCCGATCCGGAAGGCCTTGACCGACCCGTCGCCACTGGTACGGTCCGCGGCCGCGGCCTCCCTTGAAGGAAATCTTGTCCCTGAGACGGTCAAGGCTCTCCTCAGGGCAACGGAAGACGAGTATCGGCTCGTTCGGGTGCGGTCCGCAATGGCGCTTGCGAGCTATCCCAGGCAGTGGTTGAAAGCCTCGGATCGCAAGCGACTGAGAGGAGCCGACGCCGAACTCCGGGCCTCATTGCTGATCAGACCCGATCAGTGGAGTTCCTATTACAACCTGGGGAACTACTTCGTGAGCAGGCGAGAGTTGAAACAGGCGGTCAAATCTTTTCAAAGGGCTCACAAGATGGAGCCTCGGATCATTACACCACTGGTAAACATGTCTATCGCGTACGCAAGGCTGGGCGACAATGTCAAGGCTCGAGAATCATTAGTGAAAGCATCAAGACTTCAGCCGGACAGTCCCGAGGTGAACTTCAACCTCGGCCTCCTCGAAGCAGAAAACGGCAATGCGGACGTGGCGGAGAAACATTTGCTTAAAGCTCTCAAAGCGGATCCTAGGATGGCGGAGGCAGCCTACAACCTGGGCGTTCTCCTCGCCCGGAGGAATGTGGATGAAGCGATCAGGTGGTGCGGCAAGGCCTACGAACTGAGACCTGATCGGGCCAAATACGGA
Organism: uncultured Syntrophaceae bacterium; assembly: GCA_964497585.1. Lineage (GTDB taxonomy): Bacteria > Desulfobacterota > Desulfomonilia > Desulfomonilales > Desulfomonilaceae > CAZCDS01. The sequence continues at coordinate 26,005 of CAZCDS010000041.1, read as the reverse complement.
TTCACCCTTGCGTTCTATCTGCGACGAAAAGGGGACAAGGACAAGGCTACAGAAGTGCTCCGGAAAATGGTCGCCGACCGTCGAGCCAACGCGGGTTCCTATATGCTGCTTGGTGAGATCTACGAGAAAGGAGGAGAACGCGCTAAAGCGGCCGAGATCTATCGACAGGCGGTCAAGGACGATCGTCTGCCCAAGCGTGCTCGTTATCTCTTCGACACAAAGCTCCGCGCCCTGTCACCTGCCGAACCGAATAAGTAAGAGACGGAGTCTACCGCTCAAAGTCTCGCCACCATATCCCCCTGGGCATACACGCTGTCGATGCTCTACGCCCATTGAACAAGCGGGGAGCCTCGCACGAAGAATTCTGAGGCTGGAATCGGGGAACGTCCTCCTGGTTACTGAATAATTCCAACATCCATGCTTCCGACGGCGCGGCCAAGCATGAAAAGCATGTCTTCTCCGAGGGCCTCAGTTTTGGGATTCGCACTCATTGCGGATGCACGCAGAGGCAGCAGCCTCACGAAAGGGCAGACCGTTGACCTGACGTGTCCAAAGTCGATTGAGAACCGATGCCACCTCGCCTCGATGCTCCGGCGGGATCATGAACCCGGGACTGGCAACCGCAGTGGGAAGGCCCGACTCGGGCGACGGCCTCACACCGCGACGGTAGGCCGATCTGAGGTCTGCCCTATCAAAAAGTCTGAACAGGTCGATCATGTTCCCGTAAAGTCCTCCCTGATCGAGGTCCTCGACGATCTGGGCGAAAACGCTGTTGAGTGACAGGAGAAGAGCATCCATGGTGGCCTCTCCTGCACAACGCTCAGAAGACCACATGGCACGGCATCCGAAGGGTCGGACAGGATAGACGGGACATCCATCGTGCTCTCTCAACGGACAGGGCAGGATCTGGACTGCGTAATCCTCTTTGGGTGGTTCCCGCCTCTCTATACAGTATCTTGCCAGGAGATTCGTCGTGAGAACAGGTCTGAGCCGCTTTCCGGACGTACCCGAGACCATCCGGGCTCGAAGCTCCTCACGGCCCTGCGCCTCGATGAAGTCGATGATAGTATCGACTTCCAGGGATGTGGCGAGCACGTTGTGGGTACAGCAGGCAGAGCATTCCCTCACGCACGCGGTGGGGAAACGCTCCACTACCTCGTCATAGGTGTCGAAAAGGATCTTGAGTGCGACTTTCTTCAGGTCCAGGCTCAACGCAAAGCCCCTTCCCTCATATTGACCAGCCCGCTGACGCCACGCTCGTCCCGATTAATCCCCAGATCCTCTGAGAGCGGTGGCCTCGATGAGGATCTGCAGACCCAGAGGCAATTCCGCTACGATGACGGTACTGCGGGCAGGAGGGATCTTCGGGAAGAATGAAACGTAAACCTCGTTCATCCGACTAAAATCGTCGGTATCGGCCATGTACACGACGCAACGGACTACATCATCCATTGAAGCTCCCGCGGCCTTGAGGATGGTCTCGATGTTCGTGAGGGCCTGCCGTGTCTCGGCCGCGATTCCGCCCTCAGCGATCTTCCCTGTCTTGGGGTCGACCCCCTTTTCGCCGGAAACGAAGATCCAATCTCCCACTGCCACCGCCTGGGAATAGGGGCCAACAGGCTTTCCCGCATCAGGAGCTTCAACAGCTTTTTTTTTCACCATCTACCTTCTCCGTCGCATTTCTATGGGGACTCGAAAACCATCGTAGAGAAGTTCTCGTCGACCTCTGGCCAAGATATACCGCCCTTTAGGCCATTTAACCCGCGGGCTTCACGATGAGGTCGGCAACGTCTTCGGGCAGGAAATCGAGGTGACGGAAAATCCGTCGCTCCAACCGGAAAGTTGCCTTCTTCATGGCTTCCAGCCACTTAAGAGCCTTGGGAGTCTTGCCGTAGGTCTGCGCGAGGTATCTGAACCTCTCGTCAAGACTCGTTACTCTGTCATGGACCACGCGCTTGTCAGAGTAGTTGAGCAGGTGTGGTTCGCCAAGGTCGTCGTTACTGTCCCGTCTGAGCAGCACGTGCTGGAGGACAATACTGCCAACCAAGGGCAATCCCTCCTTCCGGAGCATCTCTTCGCCCTTTTCGTCGTGCCAGCCCGACTTGTCGACGATGCACGGGTACTTGGCGATGTCGTGAAGCAGGCAGGAAGCCCTGAGAAGTTCGAGGTCGATCAAGAAACCCTTTTTAAGGAGCCCGTCGGCGAGCAATTTCCCCACCGCCCACACCATGCGCGAGTGGGAGATGATGTGCTCGGGCGTGTTGTATTTTCGCAAGAGTGCCAGGCATCCGGCCTCATCGGGCACGGCTATTTCCATGGTATCTCGCACACGACCTTCTCCTGTTGTCTGGGGAAGCGGGCAAAGGCCCAACGCCCGGTCCGACACGGAGCGAGCCTATGAATCAGACCGAGGTGCCGACACGAGCGACGCGGATTTGGTCGATCTTCTGGCAAAGGGATCGTATTGGAGATCCAGATTGGATGCCACTGCGTCCCAGGTTCGTTGCATGAGTTGGGGAATATCCTTGTCAGTCAATCCCTCCACCGGGATCGGATCGCCGATGGTTACCGTTATATGACCCGGCCGGAGATTCAGCGTCTTCTTGGGCATGACTTTGGCCGCGCCGTTCACCGTCACCGGGAGGATGGGAATCCCGGTTTCGATGGCCATCCTGAAAGCGCCCTTCTTGAAGGGTTGGAGTCGCCCGTCTTTGCTGCGCGTCCCCTCAGGGTATATCAGCAGGGACCATCCCCCCTTGAGCTTGTCAACCGATTCCTTGAGCTTCCGCACGGCCTGCTTGCCGTTTGCTCGATTGATGGAAACACAGCCCGTGGTGGCAAGGCCCCAACCGAAAAAGGGTATTTTCAACAGTTCGCTCTTGAGCACCCATCGGTACGGCGTAGGCAGCTCAGTAATAAGAGCCAATATGTCCACGTTACTCGTATGGTTAGGGGTAATCACGTACGACATGCCGGGAGTGACCTTCTCTGCTCCGTGAAGAGACGAGGTGACCCCCGCGCTGCGCTTGACCGCACTGCTCCAGATCCTGGTGATGATGTATGCGAATCTGCTCGCGTCTGCAAAGAGGCTCACCACAATCAAGGGCGGCGCCAGCAGTATTGACAGGATGCCGGCGACGAATCCCGCACAGATGATCCTTGGCCACTGAGTGAGCTTAACTCTTGCCTTTTTCCCCTCTCGCGACATGGACACCGCCAATGTGAACTGCCCTTGATATAGCACAGAAATCCGGGGTTGAGTAAGCAAATACCGGTCAACCGTTCCGTAGGCCGCATCTCGTGCATAAGAAGGGCGCGCAACAGGAATATTCCCAGGCACGGCCCATTGGTTCGTGGTATGATTGCCCGGCTTCCTGGACCATCTGAAACGCCCTGCTACGGGCTTGATTCCTCATCCGAGAGACGAACCATGGTCTTTCCGGTTTCCGGTGTTCAGACGGCGGTATGGATTCCCCCCCTGGTCGCCCTGGTCATCTCCTTCTTCACCTCGATGGGGGGGGTGTCAGGTGCGTTCCTGCTGTTGCCCTTTCAGGTGAGCGTGCTCGGATTCGTCAGTCCTGCGGTGACTCCCACGAACCTTGTATTCAACATTGTAGGCATTCCGAGCGGCGTCTATCGCTATTTCCGGGAAGGCCGCATGGCCTGGCCGCTGGCCTGGAACATTATCTTGGGTACGCTGCCGGGCCTTTTCCTCGGAGGGATTATTCGGATCTTGTACCTGCCGGACGCGCGCTCGTTTAAACTCTTTGTCGGCGTGGTATTGCTCTACATCGGGGCGCGGATGCTCGTCCGCCTCAGGGACAAAGGGACTGCTCGCGAAGAGGCAGCGCGCAGCGCGGAGACGAGAATGAGACAAGAACACCGGCGGGATGCTGGGGAGATGTCTGAAAACCGCTCGTGCACGGGAATTCGCACGATCAACTGGTCACTTACCTGCACGGAATACGAATTCTCGGGCGAACGATTCAGCTTCCACACGACCGGCCTTTTTCTTCTCTCGCTCGTCGTCGGTGTGGTGGGAGGCATCTACGGAATCGGAGGCGGGGCCATCATGGCTCCGTTCATTGTCACGTTCTTCGGGCTGCCCATTCATACGATCGCCGGCGCGACCCTCATGGGAACGTGTGTCACCTCCGTGGGCGGAGTGCTCTTCTACGCGCTCGCGGGACTCTATTTTGGGCGGTTCGGAATGGAAGTGTCGCCGGACTGGCTTCTCGGCTTCCTGTTCGGGATCGGCGGCCTCTTCGGGATGTATCTCGGCGCGTCGGTCCAGAAATACGTGCCCTCCGGCATTATAAAGGTAGCCCTGGGAATCGTCATCACGGGTCTCGCCATCAAATACATCTCTGGTTACTTCTTATGAATGAGCAACCGGCAGAGGCGTCAGACGGCCGTGCGAGTGTCCGACAAACGCGCATTATTCTGCGACTCGGTCTCGGACCGCGGTCCGCAGCCACCGGGGCACGAGAAAAATCGTTTCGTCGCAGCAGTTCAGCGGGGAGGGCCCTTTAGGAAAAGGACCCTTCCCGTTGAACTCTTACCCTTTTCATGCATGGGAGTCGGTGCGAGACCTTCCGGGCGTTGACGTGGCCAGGGGGTCGGGAGGCTCAACAGAGGATCGGGCTTCATCGCGCGGCGCGGCCCCATCGGATCTCGGGGCACACGGCGGCTCGGCCCCCAGCTCTGGAGTCACCCCGACATTCTACGCAGGTCGGTTGCTTTATCTCTTCTTTTTCAGCCCGAGGCGTTCCGCCTCGGCTGCCAGGGCCTTGTCCTGTTTGGACTTGAGGGCCGCTTTGTGATATCCCGCCGGAGCCATTTTGAGGGATGCCAATTTTGACGCATCGAAGCCCGTCACCTGCTGCCTGTTGAGCATCGCACCGAGAAAGTGAGCTGAAAAGAGTCGTGGCAAAGGATACCCGTAATCGATATCACGGTTAAACCGATTCTTCCGATCGGAAGCGATGAGCCGGTGTTTCGGCTGGTCCATCACGATCCTGAAGAGCTCGGCCTCTTTCTTTGGATCCAGCTTGCCGTTGCGATTCGCATCGAAGAATCCGACAATCGTTCCATTCGGCTGCATGATCACGGTAATCGGTCGATGCATCAAGCGAGCCCTGTTCAGCCTGCCCGCGAACTTCTTGAGAAAGGCGTTCACCTGATCACTGTCGAGCCTCTGTGACGCCGCGATCTCACCTTTCGCCGCGGCATCGGCTGCCGCCAACCTCTCAAGTTTTTTCGGGCTGGCTTCCACGATCTGTTTCAGATCCTTGTCGTCCAACGAATTGACAAAAAGATCCAGAATCTTATCGAGATTCACCAGCTCAATTTTGGCAACAACGTTTTTCCGGTTCAGTTTTGGGGCTTCGGAAGCGCATCCGAGCAGCCCCGCCGTTACCAGTGCCACAACCAAGGTCGCCAGCACTTTGGATCTCATGTCTCACTCCTTGCCGGCCGATCGTCGGATGCCCAACCTGCGGCCATGGGCTCGGCCGTATTCTTGCGAGCATTCCCCTCAAGATTCGCACTTTGTTGATTGCGTTTTCTACGGGGCTGTTTCCAAGTCCTTGAAGGTTGCCCCCATTGTCCGGAGTACCCTGCTCAATCGGAGTCCCCGATGTCATCGGCCCCCCGAGCGCTGGCCGTCACTTGGTGAACGTTCATCTTATTCAATGTATACAACGGCTTCCGTGACTTTGTCCAGAAGAAGAATCCTCCGATCGCCCGTACGTCGTACGCATTCGAAAAAAACGGTAACTCAGATGCCTCTTCAAAGAGCACTGAGTCGCTTGACAAGTCAGTGTAACTCCACACCTCCTTTTCGGATCGTACCCGAAGCGGCACGCAATCCCACGCCCCACGGGAAGTGGGATTATGTCCTCCACTGCGCGGGAGTTGGTACCGCAAAGGTTCGGCCTACTCAACGGTAACTGATAGCAAACGGCTTCCATTTTTATCGAGCCTCTCGAGAGATAATCCGCATCGCATTGTATCCCTTCTGGAACCAAGGGATTCCCCGGAGACGGGGTCGAAGGAGAGGAGATCCACTTTTCCGTCCGGAAACCTGATCTCCAGCGTCGTGCCGTTGTCTTCCCGGTCTCTTCGCGAGGCCCTGAATCCGGCCGAGGCCGCGCCGGAGACGGGGAGCAGCGCCCAGAACAGGCTCACGGGCAATGGGCAGGAGACATGGTATCGCAGATGAGGTGCGGGAACGTCCGTTCCGTTGAGGGAGATCCAACCGCGAGGAGGATCCGACGCACCTGTGAACTCCTCTATCTCAAGCGGAAGCGGGCCGACCAGCGGGATCAACACCAATCCCGGGCCCCGAGCATCAACGCATCGCACGCCGAGGGTCTCGATCTCCAACTCTATCCGACCGGGTGAAAACTGCCAGCACGCGGCTACTGCATGCTCACCGCTCCCGATTACAAGATCCCAGACGACCCAGTACGATCCGGACACAAAGACTACCGAGCGAACAACAGCCAGTTCTGCGCTCTCGTCTGTCCAGGGACCGGTGCACATCCCGGTGGCCGCCTGGATTTCTCCTCGAGCGGAGACGGCGAAGACTAAATCCTGAGGGCGGACTCTTTCAGTAAAGGGAAGCGACACGCGCTCGGGCCCCTTGCCGTCGATCAACACCGTGTTATGGGCTTCGGCAGAACGGTAGTAATCGGTCAAAGGGTCCGCCGCGTAGGTCGTAATTCCCGGATCGCAAAGCCTCGGTACTCCGAGCGCAGCTACGTCCAGCGAGAGTACGTCACCATGCGCGTGGGTTGCGCCCGCCGGGCCTGTCCTGAAAACGAGGAAGTTCGCATCCTGCACGTAGTCCGAGCGCATGACAGCGATTCCCCCGCGGGGAAAGGAAACCAACTTTGCATCAGGAGGAGCTCCGCGCGCACCCCTTGTTCCGATCCACGTCAGGTCCGCGCGACGGAAGATCTCGCCGGCCAAACGCATTACTCCGGTAAAATCTCCATCGATGCTCCCCGAATCGTTGAGAGATGGCCAGGTGAAATCCGGGCGGCATATCGCGGCCAGATAATCCCCGCATCGGGCAAGCGGACCGTCGAATTCCGCCGGCAGATCCACCCCCGCAAACGTGGCCGCCTGCTTCACTTCGATAAATGCGTGAAGGCAGATGGCATGGTACAAAGGCGATATCTCGAAATGCACTGCATCCTCAAAGAACTGATCGCCGAACTGGATGCGGAGCCGTTCTACACCTTCCTCGACCCAGGTCCGGGCGTCCCGAAATTCGGGAAAACAGATCCCCGCGAGAGCCAGAGCCGCTGACTCAACGATGATCCAATTGTTCGGGTGACCTCGATGGTCCATGAGGCTCCGGGCATGCTCCCAGATCGAGCAGAGCATCAGCTCCTTCGTGCTCGGCCGAAACACAGGATGCGACCACGCGATTCCTGCCACCCACAGCCATTCCCGGAGCCTCCATGCTGCGGAAAGGGTCTCCCAGGAAGGGCCAGCGCCGCCGTTGGAACCGAGAGGCACGGGGAACGATCGGATCCAGCTCCGGATCACCTCATCCACCCTGACCGCGTACCGTTCGTTCCCGGTCTCCGCGAGCGATCGGACCAAATCCCGAATGAAGTGGTGCCGATGGAGAAAATGATCCCATTCCAGAACTCCCGATGGACTGGTATTCCACTGGATTGGATGGGGAACTACCTGACCCATGATTCGACCTCTCAGAACATCCGCTCCACTCCCCACGGGATAGGGATGGGGCGCGGGGATGGAAAAGGCCGAATTCGTCGGTGAATACAGTTCTTGCAGTATCGATGGAGTCGCTTGCGGACCCGTTGCTCCAGTTCGGGTCGGGCGCTCTTCCGGAGAACAAGAGAGAGCCCCGCGGAGGCCCGCACTCGAGAGGCGCGGACCAGCGGGGATTCGCCGAAACTCCCCCGCCAGCCAGCGAATCGCGATGTCAGCTTCTTGAGGTTCAACAGCCGTCTTTTCCCGGCCGAAGAGAAGCTCTATCTCCTCGACATCGTCCCATCCTTCCCCAAAGCCGTACCTTCCGAAGCTCTCCATAGGGAAGCATATCTCGTGGTAGTCTCCCGGATGGAGGGTCTCCCGACCGCCGGAGGTCGAGACAGGAGGCAAGGCGGGAGGCTCCTCCCGCGACCCGTGACGAAGTCTCATGCCCACGAGCAGCGGAGCGTCAGACCTATTGAGAGTAGTGAGCGTGAGTCGGTTGAATCGTGAAAGGTCTCTCTCGGGGCACAGGAGTGAAACACGGAGCGGAAGCGGACCACGGAATCGGACCGTTTCGCCGTCACGAATGGCTCCCTCCACGTGTAAGAGATCCGCGGAGTCAAAGATCAGCTCACGGACCAGTTCCTCATCCCGCAAAAAAAAATCGTCGGGCAGTAGAGGATCCCACATCGGGAATCAGCCTAGTCCGAAAATGCCAGATAAATCAAAGCGATCGGCGTGGTGCAGGGAATGAACAGAAGCACTCCCCAAACCGTTGATTTGCCGCGTTCCCGCGCGATAGCGAGAGATGTCACAATCCAGATAACAATATTGACCAGCGGTATCAACAGGAGGATGATCCACCAAGCGGGTTTGGCGGCAGATTTTACCCACACGTACAAGGAAGCTATCGGCACAAAAGCAAGCCATGGGAGAGGCGCGCCGGTTTTCTTGCCGATCATGAAGAGCGTAAAACCGAAAAAGAGATAAATAACCAGATTGATGCCCGCACTCAAAGGCTGTAGACCGCCCGCTGCCGGCCCTTTCTTGGCCTCAACCGACGACATTTTGCCGAGGATGGATCCCACGTCAAAACCGAAAATGGTAAAACCTTCGAGTTCTTTCATACCGGGGGGTGTCTTTGCCGGAGTCACCCGAGCGTGCTTCCGGGCTGGCTCAGGGGCTGTGGGTTGGGCCTGGGCCCTTTGTGGCGTCGGCGCTCTCTGGGCCACCCTCTTCCTCGTGATTTTCTTGCCCGGTTCCTTCTTTGCCAGGGCCTGGATACGGAGGAGCACCTCCTTGCTATCCTTTACGCTGGGATTGGCCTTGAGGTACGCGAGATACTCCGCCATCGCAGCCCGGAAGTGCCCCTGTGTCTCATACACGAGGCCCATGTTGTAGTGCGGCTCGGCGAAGTCCGGTTCCAGCGAGATGGCCTTTCGGAAATCTGCGAGCGCCTTGCCGTACTGTTTTTGCTTGCGGTAGATTTCTCCGCGATTATTGTAGAGTTCCGAGTGCTTCGGACTCACCTTGATCGCCAGATTGTAGTCTGCAAGTGCCTTCTTGAGCTGTCCTAGATCGTCGTAACACATCCCGCGCCAGTTGAGCGCATCGGGCGATCGTGCATGTAATTTGAGGTACTCCGTGTAGATTTCAACGGCCTTTTTGCAGTTTCCCACCTTGTGGGCTTCCAAGCCCTCTTCCAGAAGCGAATCCATTTCCACGCCAAGCGACGGCGTTGGAAAGCACACTGAGCAGAGAACTATGAAAAGACTACACAACAGCGCGCCGAACCCCAGCGCGGATATCGGGTATCCCGCCACCACCGGCGATGGGTAGCCAGGCCCGGCTCTCTCCGATTTCCGGACCGAATCCGATTCTCTCTGGTACCGTATGCGTTTCCCCGATCCCACTTTGCTGCGCGGTTCACCGGTTGCAAACCCCGAACTTTCCGTAGTCCTCGCGTTTCTCATGTGAGCCCCGTTTCTTTGGTGAGAAGGTGGGATGAATTTTTTACACTTCGACGGTACGATTATTACCAGATTTATCGGCTCGGGTCAAGACAGATCGGCGCCAGATCATTGAAAAAGCAAGGTTTTTGTCAATTCAGCAACAAAAATCCAGGATTGGAGCCTGGAAAATGCCGCTCGGAGCGGTTGCCTACGGCCGGCAAAGCTCATTCTCCTTGAACATGCTTGAAAAGCATTTCCACGAGTAAATCCGGGTCAGCCTCTTCGACGATAGTCGCACGGGACGGCCTGCCAGACAGCGAAACCAACCGAGCGAACTCTGCCGTCAGGCCGTTTGCTTGACCGACGATCCCAATCGCGCGTTCCTCGCCCAACTCGTCGAACGCTATGGTGAACTCATTGAGCGTTCCCATGCTGCCTGCAGCAAATATACACGCATCCGCGCTCCTTACGAGAACCACATTTCGTCCTTTGGTGCCCATGCCGGTGAAGACAATCACCTCACTGTCGAGCGGATAAGCGTAGACCTCTCCGTGCTCCTCCCGATTGGCGGCCGGGGAGACGGCTACGGTCAGCCCCCCGCCCTTTTGAGCGCCCAGGACCGCGGCGTGAGGGACACCTGGACACCCACCCGTGAGGAGCACCCCACCCTTTTCGGCAACGAGCCGGCCTATGCGGTAGGCCCGCTGGCCCTCACGAGAATCCTCGGATAATGATGCTGATCCAAGGAGAGCATATGTGAAGACGCGCTGAGATTCCACCATCTACCTCCTGCGAAGGGTTTGACCAAACAGGGCCGGCTTTCAAGGGTGGTCGATAATTCGGCTCTTCTCGCCCACCGGGGCCAGGGGCCGAACGACGGTGCCTCCGGCGCAAGCCTCTTGACAAGAGTCCTCGCAAAGGGATACGGTTGCCGGGCTGACTCTCCGGGAGTGAATCCATTCCATTATGACACACTATTCTGCCATCATTCTAGCAGCCGGGAAAGGGACCCGCATGAGATCGAGCCGGTGCAAGGTGCTCCACGAATTGGCCGGCAAGACGATGATCTCCCATGTGGCAGAAGCCGTCCGATCTTCGGGGTTCACCAGGATTGTCGTTGTTGTGGGTCATCAAGCAGAGGAAGTCAAGGAGAGTCTGGCTAGCCAGGATCTGCTGTTTGCCCTCCAGGAACCCCAACTCGGGACCGGCCACGCAGTTGCAGCGGCCAGGGAATTTTTCGAGAATTCTCCGGGGACCGTACTAATCGTTTGCGGGGACATCCCGCTCCTGGAGGCCGCCACCATTAACGGGCTGATCGAATATCACTCCGGAAGGAACAGCCGGTTCACCGTCTTGACCACATGCCAGGAGAATCCCACAGGTTACGGGCGGATTGTACGAAACGAGTCCGACGGTATTCTGCGAATTGTTGAAGAAACCGATCTCGGTCCGGCGGAAAAGACCATAAAAGAAATTAATACGGGCATATATCTCGTGGATTCGATGCTGCTCTTCTCACTCCTCGAACGAATCGAACCAGAGAATGCCCAGAGCGAATACTATTTGACCGATATCGTCCGAGAAGCGGTCCGTGAAGGCATCGCAGTCCACGGATTCCTGACCGAGAATTCCGTTGAGGTTACAGGTATCAACACTCGCGCCCATCTTGCCGCGGCCGCGAAAGTGATCAGAGCTCGAATCGGCGACCGTCTGATGCACGAGGGCGTTACTCTGCTAGATCCGGAGTCCGCACACATAGACCATGGGGTAGAGGTTGGCGCGGACACAGTGATCCACCCCGGTGTCACCATACTCGGGAGCACGAGCATAGGGCAAGAGTGCGTCATCGAGCCCGGAGTCCTGATAAAGGATTCCCGCGTCGGCAATCGGGTGAGAGTGCTCCTCGGCTCCCGGATTGACTCTTCGGAAATAGAAGAGGATACCCAGGTCGGCCCCATGGCACATTTGAGGCCTGAATCGAGAATCGGGAAGAACGTCCGCGTGGGCAACTTCGTAGAGGTGAAGAAGAGTGTCCTCGGGGAAGGTACCAAGGCTGCACACCTCACGTACCTCGGCGACAGTACCATCGGGAAGGACGTCAACATCGGATGCGGCACTATCACCTGCAACTACGACGGAAGACACAAGCATCCGACAATCATCCACGACCGTTGTTTTGTCGGTTCGGACGTCCAGTTCGTGGCCCCTGTCGAGATTGGTGAGGGAAGTCTCATCGGAGCCGGAAGCACGATAACGCGCGATGTTCCGCCGAGAACGTTGGCCGTGTCCCGGGCTAGACAGAAGAATTTCCCGCTGAGGAAAAATCAAGGACCGGGGTCTTCTGATGAAGATAAGCAACCTTGAACTCTCGGGAAATGTTGTCCTTGCCCCGATGGCAGGGGTAACGGATCCCCCCTTCCGGAGGACTGTTCAGCGATTCGGCATCTCAGCGTTCTGGACCGAGATGATCAGCGCGGACGGCATTGTCGTGGGCGGAAAGAAGTTCCGAACCATTGAGTTGGACGGACACGAGGCCCCCACGGCATTCCAGATCTACGGTAAGGACCCCTCGATCATGGCTGAAGCGGCCCGTGGCCTTGCCGACAGCGGTGCAGCGATCCTCGATCTGAACATGGGATGCCCGGCGCGAAGGGTCGTCCGAAGGGGAGCGGGGGCAGCGCTTATGGGAGATCTGCCTCTCGTGGCAAGAATCGTCACCGCGGTCCGCAACGCGGTTGAAATTCCCGTCACAGTGAAGATGAGATCGGGCTGGGACGAAACCAGCCGCAATGCCCCGACGGTGGCGAAGATCGTGGAAGATGCAGGGGCTGATGCCATTGTCATCCACGCCAGAAGCCGCGCAAAGGTTCATGCGGGGCCGGCCTCTTTGAGCGTGATCCGTCAAGTCAAGCGATCCGTACGAATACCGGTCATCGGGAATGGGGGAATCACGACACCCGACGACGCGGTAAAAATGATCTCCGAGACCGGATGCAACGGGGTCATGATTGGACGGGGAGCACTGGGCCGACCGTGGCTGCCGGCAGCAGTCCTGGGCACGTGGTCACCACATCCAGGCGAGGCGGTGACGTTGGCGGAAGTGGTCCGGCGACATTATGAGGATCAGTTGGAGTGGCAGGGCACGCGAACCGGCGTCCGACGGATGCGCAAGCACCTCGTATGGTACTCCAGAGGATTCCCCGCGGCAACGGCTTTTCGCCGGACGGTCCTGAGGTTGGAAGACCCCCGGAAAGTGATCGGTTCCATCGAAGAATTCTTCGGGAAGGAAGTGATCTCATGAAATCAGACGAGGGCAATAGCTGGTTGTTTCCCATTGAGGAGTCACGGTACGCCGAGCTGCCAAAAGGAGCAAGCCTCCTCGACAGAAGGATCGGACCCTCCATCGACTTGCTGGTCGAGTACCTCATGGACAACGATGTCCAGGGAATTCATCCCCTGATCATGGGCGAGGTGGAAAAGCGTCTCATCGTCAAGGTTCTTGAACGTAGTCGTGGAAACAAGCTTCGAGCGGCCAAGATGCTGGGAATCAGCAGAAACACCTTCCATCGAAAGATCCGCGACATAGAGGCCCAAGGCAGCGAATCGGAGCACGAGGCCTGAGAACCCCGTCTACTCTTGCGAAGAATCGCAGTGCAGTTCAGCATTGTAAGACATCGGACTCCTACGCCGGGCCGAGAGGGCCACGCCTTGACGGCTAGCGCATTACCAGAGTAATTTCCAACATTCTCATCGAGGGGAGGAAGGTTCCTATGTACCGGTCATTTTCTCACTCTGGGAAAGACTCGAAAAGCAAGGTCCGTCATGTCCTCGCCGCCCGACCTTCTCAACGAAAGGCCACTATGACAGAAACGTCGTCAGGTGCCCCTTTGTCGAACGCCCTCCCAGCAAGCCTTTTACATCCCTCCTGGGGGTCCCCAACACTCTGTAGGGTCTCCAGAAGTTCCTCATCGTCGAGGATGTCGGTAAGTCCGTCGGAACACAGGAGAAGACGCTCCTGTTCCTTCCACGGGGTAACGGTCACAACCGGTTCCACGTCGTCATCGACGCCGAGCGCCATGGTCAACGCGTGTCGAGCAAAGTGTCTCCGAGCCTGCTCCGACGTGATGATTCCCTCCTCCAACCACTCTGCTGTAAGAGTATGGTCCCTGGTGAGGCACCGTACGTCCCGGTCATCTAGGAGATATGCCCGGCTGTCTCCGACGTGGGCTATCCATAGACGGTCCCCTCGGAATAGCGCGAGAACCACCGTTGTTCCCATGTCTTTGAGATCCGGATCCTCGTGTGATCTCTGCGCGATATTGTGGTGAGCGGCCAAAATCGAGTTTCGAATCAGCGCCGGTACTTCATGCTCCTCTTCAAGGCCGTTTCTGATGCTCTCTGAAATCTCCCGTATGGCGATCAGGCTGGCCACATCACCCGCGTTGTGCCCGCCCATGCCATCGGCCACCATGAGCAAACCCGCGTCCAGATCCACAAGCAGTGCATCTTCATTTGAACGCCTCTCTCTGCCGACATAGGTGCCGTAGGCTACACGCAAGCCACCACTCGTGCTTTGGTTGCTGCGGCACAATTCCTGGCAGCGATTGAATCGATTATCCAATTTCATGAGAAAACACCTTTTTCGGAAGCCGTGGTACCTTGGGCACACATCGCAGCGCGACTATTGAGGCACCTTACCTTTTCGCGTGCTCGCGGCCTTATGTGGAGATACCGAGTGAAGCTGCACGATCCATTTTCCGTCGTGGCCGGAAGCAAATTTTGAGGCCTCTTGCTTGTTTTTGAAGGGAATCATTTCGTAGCCCATACGCCCCTTCACGTTGCTTCCAAGCACCAGAAACGCCTTCTCCACTTTGATCATTTTTTTGCTCGAGAAATCACTCACGAATTGGTCCTTAATGTCGGCTATGTCCGCGCCGTATCTTGACGGAATAGAGTTGTAGACGAAGAGGCAACGAGCGCCATCAAAACCGACGACCTTGCCATCCTTGAAGACCGTTGCCGCCACACCGGCAAATCCGACAACACGACCCTTCCTGTAACTCACCGTCACCCCTTGACCTTCCGGCCCCCCGACGATCATTCCGCAGACAGGGCATTTTTGCGCGAGATCAACCTTGGATCCGTCAGGAAGTTCGAGTGATTCCGCGGCAAACCCTGACGCGGCTATGGTCGCTATCACCAAGGTAAGTACCAGGATGAACGAGAGGCGATTATTGTCATGAGAGACAGGCATCTTTCTTTCACTCCTCTCTGCGGGAGGGAACACCCGTTTCCTGCACGACCCGAAAGCCAACAGAAACGAAAGCCTCGGAAGGACTGTGCTCAGGGCCACGGATCAAGGTGGCCCCCAACAACCATGTTCCTTCCAGTCCACCGAGGATGACGAATCGGCGTTTGTATTCAGATCCGGCTGTCTTTCCCTGGGGCCTCAGACCCCATTCAGCGATGTTGGATCGAAGCCCGCGAATACCAAGGTCGTTCGGAGGAAAATGAGAGACGCGATGGGGAACCCGGGAAGGGCCGGATGCGGGAAATGGGGAGTCAGCTTCAAACTTGTCAAGAACTCCATACATTTCCGCCAATCCCTCCATTTCCCTTTCGAGATCCGCGTCCTTCGGGGAGGATTTGACGTTCTTTCTCAGAGAATTTTTCGAAAAACCTCTTTCCGCACTCGCTGCCGCGTACCACTGGAGCTCGGTGGGTAGACGAAAACCGTAGAAGCGTGCATAAGCAGAAGCGCCGTATCCTGTTACGCGCACGACGGGAAAGGAGGCATATCGGGGATTCTTCAGCGCGAATTTTCCATCCTTGAAAACGATGGGTTCGTAGCCTCGTAGTACCTCCCCACGTTTGAGCCAGGTCGTGCCGTTGGACTTCACGGCGTCGGCGTCAACGGTGATTTTCGACAAAACCTGGTTCAAGAATCCTACATATTGCGCATTGGTTACTTCGGCTTCCCCCATGTAAAACGGGCCTACATGAAAGGATCTTGCCGTTTCAGAGCCGTGAAGGCCGGGAAGCTTGAAGTCGCCACCGGGAACGGCCCTCAGAATGGAACCGTCTTTGCCGGTAACGGAAGAACCTTGGGAGGTCCCGGCAGACCGCCCATTTTCGAGATCTCCTTTTCTTATTTGTGTTGTGACTGGTGCTACATGACGGAGGGACTCTTTTATCCGCGTTGCTGAATTCACCATGAAGGCGTGGTGAATCAGATTGGAAACCACAATCAACCCGATCACAAAGATTACCAATCCGGCACCGAGCGCTGTCTCCTTCGGTCCTGGACGAGGAAGGGCGACTCCTAAAAAGCGAACCTTGGAGTCGTCAAAGTCCTCCAGAAGACTCTCCAATCGCTCTTTGAGTACTCGTGCGAAGGGGATTCTCGACTCCACATCCTCCATGGTCGCGTCCTGGACTACAAGATCCAACCTCTTCAGGAACGGCGTATCGACGCACGGCAGGCGAACGCTCTTCAACGGGCAGGCGGTTTTCTTGTCCAACTTGCCGACGACCGCCTCATAGAGGATCTTCCCCAGTGCGTAAACGTCTCCCCTGACGTCTGTTTCCCCGAGATCCATAAACTGTTCCGGCGCCATGTAGGTGATGGTGCCTTCGACATGATGGCTCTTCGTTAGGCGCGACCATCGTACGCCTCCCGCAATTCCAAAATCCATAATCTTCGGGGTCCTATCCTCCAGGAGGACGTTTTCCGGCTTGATATCGCGGTGTACAATACCCAGCTCGTGGATCGACTGGATACCCTCTAATACAGGCAGGAAATATGCTCTGATCCATTCTCGCGCCTGTTGTTCGCTTGCGCAAAACCCCTCTGAAGGCATTGTGGAACGGAGGCTTGGACCGGCAATGTACTCCATAACCAGGTACTGCACCGATTCCTCTGTCCCGTCCACTGTCAAGGTGGACTCGTCCTGATCGTACACTCTGACCACGTACGGATGCCGAACCTGGGCCATGGCCAGGGCTTCGCGATGAAAACGCTGCAGCTCGGTGTCGATGTACTCTTCGTCGCCATCAAGTTCGGCAAGATAGTCTTTGGAGATGGTCTTAACGACGACTTCCCGGTCGAGATTCGTCTGCCTGGCACGGTAGACCTCTCCCTTGCCTCCTGTGGCAATGTGGTCAAGAATCTCCCACTTTCCGTTGAGCACGGTTCCGTTGACCAAGAAAGGGGTGTTATTTGACGAAGCCATTCAAATTGCTCCGGCTCACTCGGATCTTGCAACGATTTCCGGCTCGCCTCCGAAGCACTCCATCATCTTGACGTAGCCGGTCTCGTTTCCTGCACCCGGGATCCGCCTCTCACAATAGTGAATACCGTAGACAAGCATTTTTCTCGCGATCCAAAAGGCCGGACGCTCCTCTGTAGAGGTGCTCCATATGGGAAGAATGCCCTTCTCACCAGCATCAAGGGTCCTCCTCGTCCGCACCGGGTCGACAGGGAGGACTCTCGAGTAGCTGTTCTCCTCCCGGGTCGCGCCGACCGGCCGGCCACAGGAGTACCTCGACATATGGAGACGGTCTCAGGTTTGAGCATTTGTCGCGCTTTGATCAGGGATAGTAAACATGAAAGTGGAACCTTTTCCCGTTTCCGACTCAACCCAGATTCGTCCCCCGTGGCGTTCAACAATTTTCCTGCAGCTAGCCAGTCCGATACCTGAACCGGCATGGCCGGCACGACTGTCGAGCCTGTGAAACATGTGAAAAATCTTGTCGAAGTTCCGCTCGTCGATGCCCATGCCATTGTCTCTGACTGAGAACTCCCATTCACCAGGCTTCTGACGCACGCTTACATGAATCATGGGCGTCTCGTCGCGTCGATACTTGATCGCATTTGCCAGGAGGTTCTGGAACACTTGGACCAGTTGGAAGACATCCGACGTCACCACTGGGAGAGCGTCACTGGTCACTGTGGTACCACTCTCCGTTATCAAGGGTCGCAGATTTTCCAACGCTGTTTCCAGTGCAGCCTGCGCCTCGGTCGGCCCGAATTGGTGCTGTTGGTTTCCCTGGGACGCATAGGCCAACAGGTCCTGAATCAGGTCGTCCATCCGCACGGTAACGTCAATAACTCGGGTGAGAAATTTGTTGGCTTCGCCGTCGAGTCTGCTACTGTAGAGGCGCGAAAAAAGCTTCAGATATGATGCGACCGATAGAAGCGGCTCCCTCAGGTCGTGGGCAGCCATGTGGGCAAACTCTTCCAGCTCCTTGTTACTGCGCTCCAATGCCTCCGTGCGTTCCTTCACGCGTTTCTCAAAATCCTTTTTGATTATTTGTAAGGCTTTTTCTGCAGTAACGCGATCAGTGATGTCCAGAACAAATTCCGTCACCTTGGCCACATTCCCGTCGGAGTCAAAAATGGGGCTTGCGTGAATTTCCACATACCGGCTGTTGCCTTCTCTGTCGTAATGAGTGTGCTGTACAAGAGTAGGTTTCTTGCTCCTCCTGACTTCTTCCAGGGGACAGGGATGCTCCGTCGTCCCGCAGGGGTGGGTGGTCCTGTGTGTGAGCGCGTAACAGGTTGCTTCATCTATCACATCGCCAAATCCAGCAGCCGAATTGGCCAGCTCGATGGTGTAATCGCTTGCATTGATGACGTATACGGGATGTGTCACTGAATCCAAGACACTTCTCAAAAAGGCATTCTCCTCTCGAGTGTCCGTCCAGAGGCTCTCACGATCCAGAGTCTTTGCTCTCAGGTTGTTTCCGGCACCATGTTGATCAGCAAAACGGACCGGCCTGCTTGCTTCCAACCGGTTATCGGCACTCCCTTTCCAACCGAACTTTTGTTCCGAGAGGATTCCAGGCTTGGAAAGACAATAGGCCAGAACTATGCCTACTGCGCCTCCGAAAGAAATGGGTACAAGGTAGGCCGCGGCATGCAACGATTCGGCACCCATGATCATGGCCTGCATCATTGAAATCACGCCCATCACCAGGGCTCCCGCGAGGAATCCTACAACTCCTCTGGCTACATTTTGCGCTCTCGTGGTCCACCTCGTACTGTGAGCCAATTGAAAGCCTCCTGTGTTGCGGACCGACTCTTTTGACAGTCGGTGACTTCAAGATTCGGTCATGGGCACGGCGCATCGTCTGCCATTCGTGAATGCGACGTTGAAGGGGGTGGGGCCTGTTTTGAGCAGGCCCCTCGGGATGAGGGTTAGGAACCCGTCGCCCCATTTTCAACGCTGGGCACGTGAAATGCACCCAGAAAAGCGTTAGCCTTCTTTCCGACCGCGTCCAGTTGGGCATTTATCTTTGCCTGCTTGATCTGTTCGGTCTGCCAAGCCCTCTGGGCCTCTAATGGTTGACGATATCTCGCCATTCCCACCGAGGGAATTGCGACCAACGCCAACAAAACCAATGCTATGATTATCTTCTTCATGGTTTACGTTCCGTTCAGACAATTGCCATGATCATGTTTTGCTCCAGAGGCCTGAGATCATGCCTTGTGTATATCCACGTTTATTAAATCGCTCCTCATACTATTTAGATGATCCGGACAGAGAGTTGGTTTGCCGGGGCCTTCAGATAAGGCCGACAACGGCGAGGCACCCGCCCGGACTTTCGCGAGACCGGGGTCGGAACCATGAGGCCCGTCCCATTAGGTCTCGCTTCTCACACCACAGGGAAGAATTAGGAGAGGAAGGCACATTTATGGAGCACAAGATCTTTGCCTCCAGGACTGAATGAGATAGTGCTGACAAGGTGGCGGCCAAAACCAGAGAATTTGCTGGGGGCGAATGTCTCGACAGACAAACCACAGTCCCTCGTCTCACGGTCGAGACTGATGGCAGGCCTGCCAATGACCGCCATGCTCGGAAGGGCTTTATCGACGCGTTGAAGGCCGCAGTCGTACCCTGGCTCGGACGTCAGCCCTCCTGATGGGAACAGGTCCATAAGGGCAACCGAACCATGGCATTTGCCGACGTGCAGCCCGGCCCGCAAATTACACGGCCGGGACCAACACCTGCTCCCCGGTCCACCAGCTACCAGAAGCAAGACCGTCAGAGCCATAAAGCCGTGAGCATATGAGCGTCTGAGCTCCATTGCCGACTCTCCTCAACTTCCTGAACCTAGAGTGTATCGAGGTTTTCAGAAGTCAAGCCCTCAATTGCCATCCGATTTCACGTCAGCGTTTGTCCGCTCTGATTATCGCTATGGGACAAGTCTCTGGATTTACCGGAATGGTTCCACCGAAGACCGCGGGATCCGTGAGACACGTACCCGCCAACGGCAGAGCGACCGGGTCAATTCGATCAGTTCCCATGCCAAATCCGACCTGGTCTTGTGCAGAATCGATTCGGTTTTAATCCTTGAACTCTTGGACCACATGACTCGTGTTGTATAGGGCAAACAAAAGATCCTACCGGAGATCCCGGGCAATGGAATCGCCAGGCCCATGATACCAAAGCAGACTCCGTAGCCCCTCTACTACCAGCATTTTGGAAGCATACCCTCGTGCTGAAGGCCTGCGCCTCGGCGTTTGGGCCCCCGTGGTTGTTGGGGTGGCACCGATGACGGGGATCAACTGGCGAACGCCAAGCAGCGGCTTTTCAAACATGAAGAGGGAAACCTCGGTCCCCAACCGGTGATCAGCGCCACGCCGCGGCCAAGACGCGACCCGGCGACGCAATCTTGAAAACGAACCTTGTCAATCGCACATGGATCCGGCAAATTCTTCCTGGCATCGCGGTTCCTCCCAAACGTTTTCGGAAGCGGGATATACGAGAGACGCCGAAGCCATTCAATCAAGTTGTGCGTTTCTCCTGATTGCTCTCAAGCGATACTGTGGGCGCTTGTACGGCTTAGGATCCGCATTGGTTAGGCGGAACGCACCAGAGGAAACAACGTGGTTAGTTTGAAGAGCACAGGCAAGAAGCTCAGTAACAATGCTCCCCATTACCATGAGAGCAGAGCAGCGGGCATTCTCATCCATCTCTTGAATTTCCGCAGGAAGTATGTGCGCGATGCCGCTTAACTGCTCATAGTAGCAGTGTGTGCGGGGTCAGCCGGGCTCAAATATGGAAAACGCCGGGCTTGGCCACCGATTCGATCCGATGGCCTCCGTTACTATGCCTACCTCCCGACAACCTTCATAGGGGACCCGTCATTCAAGACAGTGATGAAGCTCACGCAATCCAAGCTTCCGTGGTATCCGTCTCCGAAAAGGCAGTGGTCAGGGATTTACCGCTATCCCAGAACTGGTGGGTATGTCAACGAGTATACGATGAAAGAAGTTTCCCCATTTTCACTTCCCATAAGCCATAACCCCATAAAATCCCCTACCAAAACTCCTCTCACTCAGAGAGTCTCGGGGAATGGCCTGGTAGCCTGGATCTTGACTTTGGTCGCAAAGTGTGAGGTATACTCTTCCGTTTCCTGCTGAGAATGGGGCAAGTGCCGCGATTCAAGCAACGAGGTGCCGAATATGTCATTTGCCGACATCGAGACACAGATGAACGCCATTATGCGGGGTGTTGAAGAGATCATACACGAACAAGAGATGAGAGCCATGCTCCAAAAAAGCCGAGATACCGGGAGACCGCTGCGCATTAAGCTCGGCGTGGATCCAACGGCTTCGGACATTCACCTCGGTCACATGGTAACCATAAGAAAACTCAAGCACTTTCAGGATCTCGGGCATACGGCGATTTTCCTCGTCGGGGACTTCACCGCGCGGGTCGGGGATCCCACCGAGCGCAGCGAAGGTCGCGTGCGACTTACCAAGGAACAAGTATGGGAACACGCCAAGACCTTCAAAAAACAGGTCTTCAAGATACTCGACGAAGAAAAGACCGAGATTCGCAGCAACGGCGAGTGGTTTGACGCCATGTCCTTCGAGGACTGCCTTGACCTGGCATACCGCTCGACGGTAGCCCGGATGCTCGAACGCAACGATTTTGACCAGCGTTTCCGTGACGGAAATCCCATCTCTATTACGGAATTCCTTTACCCCCTGATGCAGGGGTACGATTCGGTGGCCCTGGAAGCGGATGTCGAGCTGGGAGGTACGGACCAGAAATTCAATCTCCTCGAGGGTCGCGACATCCAGATGCAGCACGGACAGCCTCCCCAGGTGGTACTGATGACCCCGCTCATCGAAGGGCTTGACGGGTCCAAGAAGATGAGCAAGACCCTCGGAAATTATGTTGGAGTCGATGACCCGCCTGAGGAAATGTTCGGAAAGGTGATGTCCATCAGGGATGATCTGACCGTCAAGTATTTCATGCTCCTGACAGATGTGGATCTCCGGGAGGTACGGAAATTTGAGGCCGCGCTCCGGGAAATCGACAAACACATGGACCCTTCGGACGCCCTTCATCCCATGGAAATCAAGAAAGCCCTGGCCCGGGCGATCGTGACCGAATATCACGACGCGCGATTAGCCGCTCGGGCAGAGGAGCATTTTGAAAAGGTGGTCCAACGCAAGGAATTGCCCGACCAAATTCCTCTGAGGTCCATAAGGGAAGAGAGCCTGCCGGCATACGAGCTCGTGGCTCTCTGTTCGGGCAGTTCCAAGGGCGAGGCGCGGCGACTCGTCACTCAGGGTGGAGTCCGATTGGACGATCAGCGGATAACCGATCCGGCAGCGGAGGTTTCGATCGGCTCGCACGAGCAGATCCTCAAGGTGGGCAAGCGCAAGTTCTTCAGGGTCAAACGTGAGGTCAGCGGGTAGGCCGCGGGGCGTGAGCTTCTGAAGCCATTGTGATCCTCTGCCTGGCGTTGCGTCATTGGCATGATTTCCGAGCGTAGGATTGGCTGTGCTCACTTGTAACCCGGCGCGTGGGAGTTCGCAACTAGTTGCTATCACGACTCATGTTTGGCTCCATGGGGAGCGTCGGATTGATAAGGCGAAAAAAAAACGTGAGAAATCTGTCGAATTGGCGTAAAATACCATTTTCAGAGATAGGCAAATACAAGGAATTGAGGGTGCTATGGATATTTCCAGGGTATGGAGAGTAGGATTATCGCTTCTCGCTGTTGGTCTCGTGTTCGCGTGCCCTGCCGCTTTCGGATTCGGATGATGCGACGACGACACCTTCTGGGATGAAGGCCCGAGTTACTATTCGGAGCAGATGGCCCAATACTATCAGCAGATGTACGCGAATCAGCAAGCCGCCCGTGCCGCGGCAGCGGATGCGAAGAGCAACGACGCTCTCCGGGGCAGTCGGACCGCCACCCGTCATGCCTCACAAGCAAGAGCGTCCCGAATCAGTCCTCGGCAACAGGGAAGGGCTCTTTACTCGAAAGACTTCCGGGTGACGTCGCCGAGGAGAGCCCATGCGCAGCGACCTACGGCAGCTTACGCTCGGGCCGGCCACTCACGCCACACGAGGCTTCAGAACGTAAGCGTGTTCGGCCCTGAATGGTGGTGAGAGGTTCCCCGACGGGACCTTGCGAGCCCGGTGGACAGGAAACGACTTCACGGAATTCCGGAATGCGAAGAGACCGACCGGATGCCGTAATCCTAAGCGAAGAAGACAACGCGGTCGTAAGGCTCCGACTCACTGAGTGTCAGAGTAACCAAAAATCATGTCGGTGGTCTTACAAAAAAATGGGGCGGTAATCCATTTCGGCCGTCTTCGGGAAGGTTAAGACAAGAACGCGGTGCCAGAGAAAGCATCAAAGGGCAGGAAGACCAAAGGGAAGTCCTCCAAATCAGACCGAGCATCAAAGAAGACGAAACCGAAACCTCAGCCGGTTACGGAAGCGTCCATTGTAGCCCGGGAACTCGTGAAGACGCTGCAGGAGGAGGGTCCGAAGAGCAGACTGGAACAGATCAGGGAAAGCCACGCGCTTCTGAGACAGTTTGCGCCGAAGGAGCTGAGAGTCCTGATGAACTTGAAAAGGAATACGTCTCCGAAGGCCTGGACGCTGAGAGAAGACTTGATAGTCCTGACCCTCCCCATGAGCAATCGCGAGATTGCTGAAATTCTAACGGACCGAAACAAAGAGGCAGTGAAGAAGAGACTCCAGCTTCTCCGATCCAAGGGACTTACGAAACGAAATAAGGAGCCGGCGTAGGAGGAGGTGTTTGCAACCATCGTCGGATTTATTGGTCGCGGACGTTCTCACGACATTGCAGAAAAGAGCCTCAAGCACAAGAAGAGGTGGACAGCTGCGACGGAAGTGTATACGATTTGCCTTAGTCGGGACGTGGCTCAGCCTGGTAGAGCACTGCATTCGGGATGCAGGGGTCGCTGGTTCAAATCCAGTCGTCCCGACCAGTAACATCAAGGAGTTAGGCCCTGCCGACACAGGGCCTTTTTTCTTGGAAAGCCGTTTTGATCACATTTTGATCACGTCTTTTCACTGACCGGCCCCCCATATTTTCGTTTTTCCGTGATCGAAGGTCATCCGGTCAATGGTTTCAACAAGTTCCTCGTCGGAAATGAAGCCATATCTCTCGTTGACCGTCTTTTCTCTGTACCAGTGCCCAAGAATGCTCTCCGCGATCACGGGGTCCATCTTGGATCTTCGGGCGTTCGTTCGCCAGCTGTGCCGGATGTCATGAAGCCTCGGCTTGGGGTCCATGTCCATCTTCTTGAGAGCGCGTCGCCAAGGATTCTTGATCGTTTCATGAGAAGGCGGCCGGACCCCTTTTGAGTCCTTGACCAAGAAAACCCGGTCGCTCGTCAGAGACGTGACCCTCATGGCATCTTCCAGATGGGATACGAGATCCCGGTGAATTGGCACTCGCTTGAAAGCCCCTTCTTTGGTGTGTTGCGGTCCGAGGTAGATAATCCGGGAACGCAGGTCAAGGCGCTTCCTTGTGAGCAGGAGAGCCTCAGACCGTCTCATGCCAGCGGAATAGAGTAACCACAGGAACGGTTGATACCACTCGGGACACCGGCTCACGATGTTCTTAAAATCCTCATGGCCGATGTAGGCTTGGCGCTCACCAGCCTTGGTTGACAGACGCTTGATGAGACGAACCGGGTTCGTTTGCACGTACTGAAGCTCTGCGAGCACTCCGAAAAGACGGCTCAAAGTCGATGTCTCCCAGTTGATCGTTGCCGGTTTGACTCCGTCCGATAACCTCGCGGCCTGGTACTGCCTGATATCCGGAACCCAGATCCCTTTGACCGGCCGATCCTTGCCCAACTTCTCGACGAGGTTCGCCAGACAGAAGACGTAACGCTCTTTAGCCCTGCAATCCTTTACCGTCGGATAGTTCAGGAAGATTTCCACGGCCTCCCACAAAGTCAGCTCTTTCGTGACCGTCTCCCCTCCCCCGAGATCTGCCGGCAGTTCCCATCCCTGGTTTCGGAATATCCGGAGACAGGTTTCCCGGCTCATCGGGTCTAGGGCCCGGTAATCACCAGACCTGTAGGCGGTCAGCACGGCCATTTCAACTCGCTTTGCTTCGCTCCTCGTCTGTGTCGATGTCCGGACCATGATCTGTTTGCCGAACAGACGCAGCCGGAGAGAGTACACATTCCCCCTCTTCATTACTGACATAGGTTTTGGATCTCTTTTCTGAGACCCGATCCCTTAACCCCAACAAGTTCCTTCTCACCTCCTTTCGGAGGGCAGGGTAGCTTTCGGGATTTTCTCCTGTCAACCGGCCTCGGCGCCTGAATCGTCTGAGCATCGATAAATGCCTGAATCTGTTGGGGGAGAAATCTTCGCTCACCCCGGCCGCTGATCCGCACGTAGGAAAGCCGGCCCTCTCGGCAGAGACGGTGGACCGTCTTGACCGTGCAGGCCAGTATTTCAGCAGTTTTTTCCGGGGTAAGCAGTTGCTCCAATGTTCCCTCAAGTCTCGAGAAATTCTTCTCGGTGGCATCTCTCAGTTGTGACACGGAGGGGATACGATTTTTCCGAAAACCCCTTGATCGTGTTACGCGGTCTCCTCAGAGGTCCCGGCGCTCGCTCCGATCCGGACGACGACAAGAGAAAAATTCGAGGATCAGTAGCACGCCCGTCATTTTCTCGCGGCATCGAATTTTGCCATCAGATCTTCATACTCCTCGTGTGTCATACGTTCTTTAAGCAGTTCCTGGAGCATCTTGTCATCTCGTTGTAACTCTTTAAACGCCTTCACCATGTTGTCGAAGCTTTCCTTTTCCACTGACATGACGTGAATGTGCGCAATCGTTTTGAGATTCCCCAGCGTCCCGGTGATCCGATCCTGAACGGCCTCGAAATTGGGCACGTGGGATTGAATGAGTCGCCAAAACTGCGCTTCAATGGCGATGCTTTGTAGCGTGATTTTTGTGCAACGTCAGCGAAAATGGGAATGGGGATTGGGAGAATATGGTAGAGAGTTG
>CAZCDS010000040.1:16633-61089 GCA_964497585.1 uncultured Syntrophaceae bacterium | reverse complement strand
AGTCTTCGCCTAAAGGCGAGGGTTTTTCTCCCATTCCCCGAGGGGGACAATAATAACTCTCAGCAATGTCAGGTACCTCAGGGCTATAGGCGATATGGCCGAAACAAGAGCAGCTTGTTGCGCCTTTACGCCGGAAGCAAAATGCTCGAGGCGGTGGTCTTTCTCTCTTCAAGGTCCCGATGGCCCTCGGCTGCCTCGGCCAAGGGATAGGTCTGGTGGATTTCGATTTTGACCGTCCCTGTTTCGACCATCTCGAAGAGGTCCCGTGCATGGGCAAGCAGGTCCTCCCTCCGGGCCGTGTAGGTCATCAGGGAGGGCCGAGTCAGAAACAGAGATCCCCCGGCTGAAAGAACACCGAGATCAAAGGGAGGGACAGAGCCGGAAGACTGTCCGAACGAAACCATCATCCCCATGGGCCGCAGACAGGAAAGAGATTTTTCAAAAGTGGTCTTTCCCACAGAATCGTACACCACATCCACACCCCGGCCCGCAGTGATCTCCATTACCCTCTCGGCGAAATTCTCACGGGTATAGATGATGGGGTGATCGCATCCCTTCTGCCGTGCCACCTCTGCCTTCTCGTCCGAACCAACGGTGCCGATCACCAATGCGCCCAGGTGTTTGGCCCATTGGCAGACGATGCTTCCCACGCCGCCGGCCGCTGCATGGATGAGGATCGTGTCGCCGGCACTCACCCTGTAGCAGCCCCGTAGTAAGTATCGGGCAGTCATACCCTGAAGCATCATGGCTGCGGCCTGCCGCGTTGAGATGCCGTCCGGGAGCCTGACCAAACGCTCGGCCGGGATTCGTCTGATTTCAGCATAGGCCCCGATCGGCATGCCCGCGTAGGCCACCCGGTCACCCACGGCTACTTCGTTTACTCCTTCGCCGATTTCTTCCACAACTCCCGCTCCTTCCAAGCCGATAACAGCCGGAAGTGACGGAATCGGATAGAGGCCCGTGCGGTGATACACGTCGATAAAATTCAACCCCACAGCCTCGTGACGCACCAACGCTTCGCCAGGCCCAGGCTTTCCCGGATCGAAATCCTCGTAGCGAAGCACATCGCGGCCCCCTGTCTCATAAATACGGATCGCTTTCGGCATGGCATCCTCCTAGCCCAAATAACGGGAGATTGCAGCCGCACAGACTAAGCGGTCTTCTTGCCAATTCTGGAGTGTTTCTCCCGGAATCCGGTCTCGCCGGTGTGCTCCTGCCACCTGCAAGGACTCTGGACAGTGTCTCAAGAAGCAGAAGGACGGCAAAACCGTCGTCACGTCTACAAAGACCTATTATTCCTGCTTCTCAGCTTATGCACCCTCCGCCACTCCGTCAACCGTTTTTTCCGCCACGCTCCTCACACAAACACCGCTTGCTAGTATTGGACAAGGCGAAGGCTGAAGAAATATGACGAGCCTTGTCATTGCGCGGTAGAGATTTTGGTTGCGTCTGCCGTCGGCAATGAATCGGAAGCAATCAAAAGAAAGATGGGTGTTTCTGAGGGAAAACCTCCATGAATTCCAGACAAAGAGAGGATTAGCGATAATCACGAGCGAAAACTTTGCCAAACTCTCTCTGAGAGTCTCCATTTGGATAGGATGATCCTTTTCGGAAATCCGCAAAATCCGCCTACACAGCTATATCATCGGGCTTCCATTCGGAGGCTCGCAAGCAACCTCAGAGATTTTTCCCGTGCGAATCCATTTCGCCGGAGGTCAGAGAGAGGACCCGCTTCTTTCGAAAGCGCTGTGATGTGACGACTTCAGCGCCCACCCCTTGAATCCCCAGAGCGGTTTCTTGCATCCAATTAGATGAAACAGGACTGCAGCCGTCTCATCGAATGGTGAGAAAAAACAGGCTGGTTCGAGACAAGAAGGCTCGAGAACGATGGCGGGCCATGGAGGAATCTAATGACAAACATAATATACCTATTGGTGATCGCAGCGGTTGCCTTAGCGAGCTTCTGTTATTTGGCATGGTCTCTACTGTCTGTATGGCACTCCCGTGGGTGGCTGGGTGACGATGAAGTCACAAACCGGCAAAGAGCTTCAGGCCCAGCAGGAACTACCGCCCAGACGTTCGGCTTTGAGGATTGCCGTAGGTTTTGCCTGGAGCACCAGTACCTGGGCGAGGGGCCACGGTCGCTTAGTTGCGAGGAAATCTGTCGAGCATCATAAAGAGAATGGCTGTTACCTGGAGGCAAGGGCAGAAATAACATCGCAGTGAGGCGCCACCTCAGTATTACAAATGGCTGGAAAGCGTGAGTCCCCGACCTTGGTCGAATTCTCATCTGTTGTCCCCTTATCGATCCTACCGGGGGGCGGGCTTTCCGGTGATGCTGTAACATCCGGATTAGGTGGACGGTGCCAAAGAAGCTCGTGAAGCCACTGGATTTCAGGCGTGGAGCATTCACGTCGATTGCTCACTAATGTCGGCAACGGTCTCAATGTCCAAGGTGAATCTATAAGGACGTTGTATTCAATGGGGTGGAGTGAAATATTCGGTGATGCCTGAATGGAGCGAAATTCATGTCTGACTCCAGCACATTGCTTTGTGCGCACCAAATCCGCTTGTGATATAGGGGGTCTCGCACGATTCTCACATATCGCAGGGAGGTGTCCTCTCGGTACGACCTCTCGCCACAGGACAGACCTTGTCAACAGAACCCCCCAAAATGACGGGTATTTCATACAACTTCTCTACTCGCCTTTTGCTTCCCGTCCGTGGAGATGTACGGAGACCCCCCCCGGGGGGATGCACCGCGAATAGCTGTCTTTAATCATTATCTATCGTTTTCTCTCATTCCTTTCTCCTTGCAGGAAGCTAACTTCTGGGCTGTACACCGCCTGTACACCATTTGAAGGCGCAACAGGGTTCAAAAGGGACTTAAATGTCCTGAGAGGGATTGAAATCGTCGAGGTTTCTCGACAAGCTCTTGATTTATTTAGGGCCTGCATTGGCCTGTCACGCCGGAGGTCGCGAGTTCGAGTCTCGTCGTCCCCGCAACTTAAGGGTCTGATATCACAGTAAAGCCTAAACGGTCGGTCTTCTCTGTTTTCGTTTGCGTTCGTGGTTCCGGACTTCCAAAGGGTCCCTTTGCCTTTGACGGTTTTCGCCGGAGGGCCTTTTTTCGGCCAGATTTCCGTGTTTCCCATGTCGAATTCCATGCTGTCAATCTCCTCCAACAGATCCTCGTCGCGGATTGACAGATAGACACTTCTCTCATCCTTTCTCTTATTCCCGTGGCCGACAATGGCGTCCACTATAAGAGGGTGAAGGCCGCTCCGCATGGGGTCGGTGCTCCACACTCACTAAGGTCATGGACTCGCGGACGTGGCCGAAGGCCTTTGGCAGCTTTAGCCTGTCGCCACGGATTCTTGCACGAGTCTTTGTGCGGCCTCCTTCCAAGTGCTGTGAGAAAGACGTGACCGGACATTGTTCCTCGGAAGTCATGGACGGTGTGAGTAGGGATCAGCGCTTCTCCGTGCGCACTTGTACACGGAGTGTCGCTGGCCAAGCAAAACCGGTTCTGTGCCTTTTTCACGCAACCTTGAGGAGTCAGAGATTGACCTATCCGAGCGGGGTCTGAAAACTTCGCCGCAGTCCCGGCAAGGGTCCCGTATCACATACCGAGATACGCTTCCCGGATACCCGGATCGTAGAGGAGTTGCCGAGCGTCGGCTTCGCGAGTTATTCTGCCGGTGTCCAGGACGTACGCTCTGTGGGCGAGTTCTAAGCTGTTCTTTACGTTCTGCTCCACAAGGAGGACGGATATTCCTTCCCCGTTGATTTTCTTCACGGTGCGAAACAGTTCTGCTACCACGAGGGGAGCGAGTCCCAGAGACGGCTCGTCAAGCATGAGGAGCTTCGGCTTGGCCATGAGTGCCCGTCCGATGGCAACCATCTGCTGTTCTCCGCCGGACAAGGTTCGGACTTTCTGTCCGTGGCGGCTCCTAAGACGTGGAAACAGCTCCTGGACCCACAGGAGCGATTCTCTGAGCGACTTCCTTGCCTGTCCCGGATAAGCGCCCAGTTCCAAGTTTTCCAGGACAGTCATCTCGGGAAAGAGAAGACGACCTTCGGGAACAAGGCTGAGCCCCTGAGCTACGAGGTGGTGGGAAGCAAGCCTATGGACATCGTCCCCCATGAACCGCACGCTGCCGGCAGAGGGAAGAATCAATCCCTGTGCGGTTTTCAGGCTCGTGGTCTTTCCCGCTCCGTTGGAGCCGAGGAGCGCTACCACCTCCCCCTCCCCCACGTGGAAGGAGACTTTCCAGAGGACTTGCACCGGTCCGTACGATACGTCTATCTTTTCAATCTCAAGCACCTGCGGCTCCTGTCTCCGGTTCGATGTTGCCCAGGTACGCCTCTATGACTGCCGGATCGTTTACCACTTGGGAAGGAGACCCTTCCGCAATCTTTCTCCCGTAGTGCAAAACCGCCACCCGACTGCAAAGGGCCATTACGACTCTCAACACGTGCTCGATCATGATCACCGAGATTCCCCGTGCC
This sequence comes from uncultured Syntrophaceae bacterium, assembly GCA_964497585.1. GTDB lineage: Bacteria > Desulfobacterota > Desulfomonilia > Desulfomonilales > Desulfomonilaceae > CAZCDS01. The sequence goes on along the minus strand of CAZCDS010000040.1, from coordinate 56,577 downwards.
TGAATCTCGCGTATTGTGTCGACCACGTGTACGGTTTCCGCTGGACTCAGGCCGGAAACCACCTCGTCCAGAAGAAGCATTCTCGGGTTGGTAGCTAATGCCCGGGCTATCTCAAGGTGTTTCTTTTCCACCAGGGTCAAGTTTCCCGAAATCTCATCGGCCTTTGCTTCCAGGCCGACGAATCGAAGCTCGGCGAGCGCTTGTTGGACCCGCACCCCTCGGGGCGGAGGCGAGGATTTGCCGAAGCAAACGCCTACGAGAACATTCTCCAAAGCTGTCAACGATCCAAACGGACGCACCAACTGGTATGTTCTGGCAATACCGAGGCGGCAAATGCGATCGGGCCCCATGCCCAAGATCTCACGTCCCTCAAAGAAGACAGTGCCAGCGGTAGGTCTGAGCGCTCCGGAGATGATGTTGAAGAGCGTGGTCTTGCCGGCTCCGTTGGGTCCGATAATTCCAAGTATCTCACCCTCACTGACCGTGAGATCGACTTCAAAGAGGGCTGCCAGCCCGCCGAAGAGCATCTGGATATTTCGACATTCCAAAGCAGTTGTCATGATCGGACAGACCCTTGAAGCTTACGAGACCTTGCTGTAGGTTACCTTCTCTCCAAGACCGAGTCGATCGATGAGAGGCCTTACCAACCGAATTCTGACAAGGCCTCCGGGCATGAAAAGACCGACGAGGATCATGATTACTCCGTACATTGCTAAATGAAGGTACGGGATCTTGGTCCAAAGGAACTCCTGTAGCCCTGTGAGGAAGATCACTCCCACGACCGGGCCGATTATCGTTCCGGTACCCCCCAGCATGGCCATGACGATGGGACTGAGCGCAATCTCAAGACCGAAAACAGCGGGAGGGCTGATGTACGTAACGTTCCACACGTAGATTCCGCCTATGAGGGCAGCGGGAGCGGAACTAACGATCAGGGCCAGACACTTGTACCTCGTGGTTGGGACCCCGAAGGCCCGGGCCACTTCCTCGTCCTCACGTATGCTGAAGAGCGCCAGACCGAACTGTGACCGGGAGACGATCCGGCTCAGCAGCACAGTCCCCAATGCAACGGCCACACAGAGATAATAGGCAGGCAGAGTATGGTCGCCCGGCGGTGTGGAGATGCCTCCCGACCCACCGGTCAATCCTCTCAAGTTATTGCTGAGGACCTCCATGAGACTGATCAGCCCGAATGTCCCCAGAGCAAAATAGGCCCCGCGGAGTCGGAAGAGCGGGTAACTCACCAGTGCGGCAAAGATGGCTGCCGCCAGGACTCCTCCGGCAAGCGCAACGGCCAAATGGTGTCCTTGGGTTAGCAGAATTGCCGTGGTATACGAACCGAGACCGAAGAATGTGGAATGCCCCAGGTTCAGGTATCCCATGTAGCCGCCCACAATGTCGTAACTAGCCGCCAGTGTGAGGTTCACGGAGAGAAGAAAGATCCACACCAGAACGTACGACCCTACGAACCTGGGCAAGATTGCTAGGCCCGCCGCAAGCACAACCGGAAAAGCTAAGAATCCGATGGCGGATCTCATCTGCTCATCCGCTCGCTCCGAAAAGGCCTTCGGGTCGAACGATCAGGATCGCGATTAGGAGGAAGAAGGCGATGCACGGGGACCACTCCGCCCCCCCATAGTAAGCGGTCAAGACCTCTGCTATGCCGAGTATCAGTCCGCCTACAACCGATCCTACCAGACTGCCGAGGCCTCCGAGCACGACCACACACAGATATTTCACGGTTAGAGGGATACCCATTACCGGTGTCACAGTGAAGAGGGTGACGTAAAACACTCCTGCCGACGCGGCAAGAGCTACCCCCAACCCGAAAGTCAACGCGGACACCCTCGAGATGGGTATGCCGACGACCCGTGCGCCGTCCCGGCATTGAGTGATGGCCCTGATGGCGCGTCCGATGAAGGTTCGTTTCAGATATACCTGGAGCGCCACCGCCAGCACGCATATAAAGACAAGGATGAGCAGCCTCAATGAGGAAATGACCACGCCGCCCACCTCTATGGGCGGCATGGAGTAACGGAGACCGGTGACGGGCCTTTCCCAGAAGAATGCCGTCACATCCTGGATCGCCAATGACGCGCCGAGGGTGATGAGGATTGAGGCCACCAGGAGTTCATGAGAAGGCTTGTCGCTCACCGGGCGAATGAGAAGCGCATAGAAGCCCACCCCCAGAATAACGAACAGGGGGATGACGAACACCGCTGATAAAAAAGGATTCAGCCCCAGTGAGACCGAGGCGCTATAGGCTACCAGTGAACCGAGCATGAGAAACTCGCCGTGTGCGAGGTTCAGCACGTTCAGAACACCGAAGCTCACGGAAAGACCGAACGCGGCCAGTCCGTATATGCCGCCGAGAAGGATACCTCCCACCGCGAGCTGAATCACGTCCGAAGGCATTGTAAGAACCTGGCGCCCTGTCTATTTCGACGCCGGGCGTGGATAGACGTGTTTACCCGTAGCCACTTTGAGCGGCCAGATCACCACGTACTTCCCTTCCTGAATCTGCGAGGGATACGTGTTGATGGTGCCGTAACCGGTCTTGTGGAACTGAGCGGTTCCTAGCACCGTGTCAAGCTTCAAGCCCTTGAGGGCATCCATCAGAGGCTGCTTCTCGAGAGTACCTGCCTTCTCCAGCGCAGCCTGAGCAATCTGAAAGGCAGCCACATAGGCCGGAGCCCACGGATACTGGGGCTCTGATACCTTTGCTTTTTTCAGCACGTCGACGATTAGCTTCGGGTCCCCAAGTTTCATCCCTTCTGTCCAGTAAGACTGACCGACCACGTACTCCGCATCTTTGCCCAGGGGTTCCCTGAAAACCCCGCTGTGATGAATGCAGTGATACTCTTTTGGATTGAGCTTCAGCTCCTTCGCCTGCTTCATGAAGTTGATCGCGAAGGGAATATTGGAGGAAACGTAGACGATGTCGGGGTTCTTCTCCTTGAGTTTCGTTATCACGGGTGTGAAGTCTCGTGCGTTTGCCGGAATGATGTCGCTTGACAAGACCTTGAGCCCCGCCTTCTCAGCAAGTTCCTTCGACCCCTTGAACACGCCGAGTGGATGGAGCGTGTCTTCCACTACAAACGATACTGACTTCGCCTTGCCCTCGGATTTGATCATGTCCCAATAGCGATACGTGTACCGGGGCCCCAGATCGATTACTCCAACCAGCCACTTGAAGCCCCGTGAGTATATCTTGGGGGAGTTCGCGCAGATGGCTATGAAAGGAATCTTGTGATTCTCTCCTGCAGTGCTTGCCGCAAAGGTGAGTGGGCTACTGTACGGTCCGAGCATCAGGTTGACCTTGTCCACTGTGGCAAGTCGCTCGTAGTATTTCTTGACCGTGGCTTGATCGCTCTTGTCGTCATAGATGACGAACTTGACGGGCAGCTTCTTTCCATACTTCTTCATCTCTATGCCGCCCTTCGCATTCACCAAGTCGGCCCACGCTTCCATCAGGCGCTTGAACGGCGCGATCTCCGACGAGAAATGCCCCGTCTGTGACACCGTCGCACCGATGAGGATCTTGTCCGGGGCTCCTGCGGCCGCAACCGGGAGCGTTCCCACAAGAAACACCAGCCCCAGGATGCATATGATGCCAGCTCCAAGTCTGCTCTTCATAGTCGCCTCCTTTCTATGGTTTGCACGATCGTAGAGAATGGCTCGGTCCGACAACGACGGGCACACTGTCCAGCGACCCAATGTGAGGATGTGCGAGAAGAGGTCGCCGGGCCCAATCCCTCAGAGTCAATCCTTTCGAATGACTCGTTTTGCCTTCCCCTCGAACCTGGGGAGTTCTCCCGGCTTGACCACTTCCACTTCCGGGGTGACCGTTATTCGGAACTTCATGGTTTCTTTCAATTTCTTGACAGCCTGCTCGACGCCTTCCCGTGAGACATCGGGACCCCTCGGTTCGAGCCGGATTTTCAGTCGTTCACCGGAGCCCATCTTTGGCACGATCAGTTGATATTCGGTGCCAAACTCCGCCACTTCGCGTATGAGGTTTTCGACGGCCGATGGAAAAATGTTTATCCCTGCAAACTGAAACATGTCGTCAGACCGCCCCAGCACTCCTCCATCCAATCTGAGGAAAGTCCGACCGCAGGCACAGGTTTCCTTGTTGAAGCGGACCAGGTCCTTGATCCGATAGCGTAGAAGCGGCATGCTCTCCGTGCAGAGGTTCGAGAGGACCAACTCTCCCACCTCTTCGGGTCCTACGGGCTCCAGGGTGTCCGGGTCCAGGCATTCCGCGTAGAACATTGTCTCGATCACGTGGGTCCCCTGCTGAGCAACACACTCGAAGCCAAAGTTGGTGATCTCGGTGGACCCGATATCGTCGTAGCACTTCGCACCCCACAACTCCTCGATCTCCTGCTTTGTCGACGGCACGCCCGCGCCCGGTTCCCCGGCGGTGACCACCGTGTGGATCTTCGATTCGGTCAAGGGGCGACCCAGGGAGGCCGCCTTTTCACCCAGAAAGATCATGTAGGTTGGCGTGCCGCACACCGCGGTGGCTTCCCACTCGAAGATATTGCGGATCCGGTCTTCCGACGATTGGCCTCCCCCGGGGACTATCATGACGCCTTCTTGGCCTAGCGCTGTGGAGAATCCCCACCAGGCGATATGGAGCCCAAAATGAAACGGCACAAATAGCACATCGGAAATCTTGATACCGTAGCCGTACATGAAATGCATGAACTGCTCGTAGAAGTGGACAGTCCAGTCCTTCCCGTTGACCAGCACTCTCAACGGTATTCCTGTCGTGCCCGAAGTCTGGAAGCAGCGCACTCCCTCTTCCGGCGGAACGCAGAGAAAATCTCCCCACGGAGGATTCTCCGCTTGGCTCTCCCGCAACTCCTCCTTCACAATGAACGGAACGTGCCGGATATCCTCCAGCGTCCGAATATCTTGCGGCCCAATGCCTGCCTGGTCGTATTTCCGTTTGTAGAACGGCGAGCGGTCGTACACGTACCGCATCTGGTCTCTGAAGCGCTGAAGCTGTAACGCTTCCAGTCGCTCTCTGGGAAGTGTTTCCGTCTCCTTGTTCCAGTACGTCACCTCTTCCATCCAGGCCTCCTAAACGGCTGAATAATAGTGGCGCAGGCCGGTACCGATTCTCGGACACGACAGCCTGCGCTGATGGAGACGGAGATCACTTGATCTTTCCCAGCTCCCGAAGAATCTTCTCCGGGGTGAACGGTGTGGTAAAGAGCCGTACTCCCACCGCGTCGTAGATGGCATTTGCAATGGCAGCGAGGATTGCCGACACATAGCCCTCTCCCACTTCTTTGGTGCGATACGCTCGGCCCACCTCATAGCTCTCGGTGATAACGTCGATATGTTCGGACTCCGCTACATTTTGGATGCACGGCATGTGGTAGTCAAGCCACGAAGGATTAAGGGTCCGGCCTTCCTGCATAATCACTTCTTCCATGAACGCGTGGCCGAGAGCCATGGAAATCTGGCCGTCGATCTGCCCCTCCACCAGCAGCGGGTTTATGGGAAATCCGCAGTCATGAGCTGTCACAGCTCGGAGAAGCTTCACCACGCCCGTCTCCGTATCCACTTCCACTTCCGCTACCTGAGCGTCAAAGGCATAGTTCTCGCTCCACCGCCCTTTAGTGGTAGCTAGACTCGGGTGATATGGCTGGTCTCGCATTGTCCGCCAGTGGCCCTCGCCGATCAAAGGATCGCCGCGGTTCTTCCGGATGGCCGCAGCGACCACGTCCTGATAGGTCAGCCTCCGGTCCGGAGATCCGGTCACGTATACGCTCCTATTCTCTAGAACCAGATCGTCCACATTAGCTTCCATTTCGTCCGCAGCGACTTCCAGCAGCTTCCTGCGGACAGCGGCACCGGCCTCCCGAGCCGCGTTTCCCGAAACATAGGCATTCCCGCTGATCCACGAGCCGATATCCACAGGGGTAGCCTCGGTATCGGCAGCGATGACCTGCACCTCTTCCACGGGAACCTGCAGCTCTTCCGCCACGATCTGGGACAGAATGGTCTCCGCGCCCTGCCCGATATCCATTGCTCCCGTGAGTATGGTGACCGTACCGTCATCGTTCATCTTCACCATCACCGACGAGCTGTTGGGATAGATCAGAGACCCACCAAAATAGGAGCTGACCCCGATGCCGATCCCCCTCTTCAACCTCGTTTCCGGCTCAGACCTTGTATATCTGTGTCCATGCTTCTCCAGAAAGTCGGTCTGTTCCGCTGCCTTACTGATGCAGTCTGAGAGGCCGCAGTTATGAACGTTATCGCCATTGGGGAGTTGTTCGCCCGGCTGACGAGCATTCTTAAGCCTGATCTCAATGGGGTCCAAACCCAACTGCTCCGCGATCATGTCCAACTGGGACTCGACCGCGAAACGCAATTGCGGTGCTCCGTGGCCTCGCTGCGGCGCCCTTACCGGATTGTTGGTGTACACCGCGTACCCTTCGTACCTCAGGTTGGGCAGACGGTACGGGAGCATGGCAAAACCCCATGCAAGGAAGATCACCACCACGCCGCTTCCTCGATATGCCCCGCAGTTGTTGATCACACGGTACTGTTGAGCGTTCAATGTGCCGTCTTTCTTGACGCCTGTCTTCAACTCCACGATGAGGGGTTGGCCGTGCCTGTATACGGAGAAAATCTCCTCGCGAGTAGCTTCCACCTTGACCGGCCGCGATGTTTTCATGGAAAGGAGCGCAGCGCAGAACTCGTGGGAGAAGAGATCGATCTTGCCCCCGAAAGCGCCTCCCACGTACGCCTTCCGGACCCGTACGGAAGACTGGGGCAGACCCAGGGTGCGGGCCAACTTTGCGCGTTTGATGAAAGGTCCCTGGGAAGAGGTCCAGACATTGAGTTTTCCCGATGGCTCGAAATCCGCTACCGTCACCTGTGGCTCAAGGTACCCGTGGGTGCGAAGATGGCTCTCAAAGCGATTTTCCGCCACCAGATACGACTCGGCGAACGCCCGGTCCACGTCGCCCCATCCAGACTCGGTCTTGCCGGCGATGTTCCGAAGGGGCTCCCTGATTTTGGGATGCCTGGGATGAATCTCAATTGCTTCCGGCTGCATTGCCTCGTCAGGATCAAAGACGGCGGGAATCGGTTCGTACTCCACCTCGATGAGGCTGAGCGCCTCGTCTGCCGCGTACCGGTCCGTTGCGGCCACGGCAGCGACTTCTTCGCCAACGAACCGCACCCGATCCACGGCAAGCGGGTACTGATCCGCAGGGTACCGCGGCGTCTCCACGAAGCCGTGCCGTATACCGAGCGTATCCTCGCTGGTAACAACCGCCTTCACTCCCGGCACTCGCCGGGCTCGAGAGGTGTCCACGTGAAGGATCTTCGCATGGGGATGGGGACTCCGAAGAATCCGACCGACCAGCATTCCGGGCAGCTTCACGTCCACCGTGAAGACCGCCCTACCCGTCACCTTGTCCGGACCATCCTTCCTGAGAATCGATTTTCCGACGTACTCCGGCCGGCTCATGTCTCGATTCCTTCATTGCGTCCGGCAGCGAGGCGCTCGGCAGCGCAATGGACCGCCTCGATGATCTTGTTGTACCCGGTGCATCTGCACAGGTTGCCTTCCAGGGCCTTCTTTATTTGCGTCTCCGTAGGTCTCGGCGTTTCCCTCAACAGGGAAGTCACGGAAAGCACCATTCCGGGTGTGCAGAATCCGCACTGAACAGCCCCTTTTTCCAGAAAGGCCTCCTGAACCGGTGTGAGCCTGCCCGCTTCGGCCAGTCCCTCTATTGTGACGATGTCCACGTCCCCACAATCCGCGGCCAAGGTCAAGCACGAGAGAATCGGCTTGCCGTCGGCCAGTACCGTGCACGAACCGCACTCCCCGGTTCCGCAAGCTTCTTTGGTCCCACTCAGGCCGCAGTGTTCCCGAAGGGCCTCGAGCAGCGTGGTCTGAGGCTCGAGAGCAAGGTCGTGCAGCTCGCCGTTAACAGTCAAAGATACAAGTGTCTTCATGGGATAAGGATCCGTTATGAGCAACTGTCTGAAGAATCGGACAACGCTCGATTGAATGCGAAGCGAAGAGCATCCTGCGTTTGCGCCATTACGCAATGCCGCAAATACCCCGCCGAATAGCCGTGATGCATCACCGGCTTTGCCTCCGCACCGGCGAGCTCGGCTGCCGACCGCAGAAGATCTTCGTTGAGCTTCTTCCCGGTCAACATCTCCTCGGCTTTTCGAGCCCTGACTGGCCCGCCGGCTACCGCCCCTATCGCGATGGTGGCTTCCGAGCACGTTTGCTTGTCTTCAGCGACGGCCAGCCGTGCTGCGACGTTGACTATGGCGAACTCAAGCCCGCCGCGGAGGCTGAACTTCCGGAACGCCGTGCCGGTGCACCCCGGAAGACCGGGGATCATCACCCGATCCACGATCTCCCCATGTGATAGAGAAAGGGGCCCCAGCGGGTCACCCGTGTAGAGATCCTCGATAGAAATCTCACGGGAACCTCCGGTCGTCACCACTCTTACCCGTGCTTTCAGGCTCACCAGCGCCGGAACCGTATCCGCCATGAAAACGGCCCAACACCTGTTGCCCTTGGGAATCAAGTAGCAGGAATCGCCATTGCGCTTGAAACAGGGTTCGACAAACTGGTAGCTGTGGCTCTGGTTGTAGTAAAAGCAACGAGTTTCCTGGCAGAGATTTCCTCCAAGCGTTGCCATGTGACGGATCTGATTGGACCCCACCGCGAGGGCAGCCTCAGTGAGAACGCGGACTCTACTGGAAACTGCTTCCGACAGCACGAGCTGGGCGAGAGTCATGCGCGCGTCCAGCAACAATTCCCCGTCCGGGCCTACCGTCGGCTCTTCGGCGATCACTCTCTTGAGGCTGACTAGAACTTCGGGTGATGCCACGCGATACTTCATTCGTGAAAGAATATCGGTACCTCCGGCCAACAGCATGGAGACCGGTCCGTGGTCACGCATGAGCTGGGCCGCCTCCTCTTTCGTGGCTGCATACAGGAGTCCAAACCTGGGAAGATGCATGACAACTCCCTCTGGTTACTGTCGAAGGCTCTCGACCGCTAATGCCAATGCCCTTTCCGCTCCATACGGCGGCCCGAGGCTCTTGGTACAAGGATCCCTGCTTTACGGGTATGTAGAAAGCCAGTCTAGTGAGTTCTTACTCACCGGTCAAGTGAGAAAACAATGGGTGCCCTTTGTTTTAAAAAAGTACTTTTCCTGCAAAAACGGCATCCAAGGCGCACCTATGGGAAAACCAGCAAAGTCAGAAATGGCGCTGTGTTCCTGACTTCCGGTGTTTTCGAGAAATCTATGTCAGGTGACTTTCACGGCGGAGACACTGGGAGCTACCAGACCTCTGGGAGGAAGTCGCAACCAAACCACTGAGTTTGGGTGACTGAAAGATCTCCAAGACAAAGACAGGCTACCATAGTGGTGGGTATGAACAAGTTTGGTCGGGATGCTTCGGCCTGCAATCGACGATCTCTGGGCCTGTACACCACCTGTACACCATTTGAAGGCGCAACACGGTTCAAAAGGGACTTAAATGTCCTGAGAGGGATTGAAATCGTCGAGGTTTCTCGACAAGCTCTTGATTTATTGAGGGCCTGCATTGGCCTGTCACGCCGGAGGTCGCGAGTTCGAGTCTCGTCGTGCCCGCCATGACTTACATAACATACAGGGATGTTAGAATTGAGCCCCTCTTCCCGGTTTTCTTCTGCCTACCGATTTTGACCACATTTTGATCACATTTGCTCATCGCTTCGTTGCCCAGATCTCGGTTTTCCCTTCAGCGAATCTCATGCTGTCCACGATCCGAACAAGATCCTGATCACTGAAACGTCCATAGCTCAGGGCTATGCCGGTATAGTGTCCGAGGATCGCTTCTCGGATCTCGAAATCCATGCCGCTCCTCATGGCGTTCGTCTTCCATACATGCCGAAGGTCGTGGATCGTCGGATGCGGATTCAGCCCGACGGTCGTCACCGCCTCAACCCAGGGCTTCCAGAGGGAATCATGAGCCGGAGACTTTCCCCGCTTCGTGAGGAAAAGTCGGTCCGTGCTCACCGAACGAACCTTACCCGCAGCTTCGATGGTCGGAACGAGAATCCGATGAATGGTGATGCGCTTAGGCTTGCGCTCCTTGGTCTGTTCCAGGCGTAGCCGGATCATCCGGGGATCAAGGTCTACATTTTCCCAGGTCAACCCAAGGGCATGGGATCAGGGACGACGGCGGTGGTTGCCAACGGGAACGGGAGGCACTTCTTCGGGTATGAGAACTGTGCCGAGTACGTGAGCGTCGCAGAGCAACACCTTCAAGACCTGAAGTGATCCGTATTCGGTACAAGATCGGGTGCAGCAATTCAATCGCTAGCCCGGTTTGCCGGATAGCGGACCGTGAGCGTAACTATCCACGTGCTCTGCACGCGGATATTTACATCTGAGTAGCCTGCGTTTGCGACGTAAATCTTTGCACTGCGAGAGCAGAAAAGGCCTGGTTTCTTCGCAGAACCGCCTCCTCAATAAGGCGACGGGGGATATCGGTTTGTGTTGACCCTTTGCCATCTTGCGGCCGGCATCGCAAACGCCGGCGCTTTCAGGGGAGCAGAAAGGTCGAGTAGCTGCCACGTTACCATACTATGCGCAACAATTCCGGACCAGATCAACCCAACACATTTGAATGCAATCTCGCCGTGAGCAACCAACTCGATCCACCGCCCAACTCCACGAACTCGAGGATCTCCATTCTTTACAAGTATAGTCAAGATTGCGCTTGCTTTCCTCGAGAAATTCTGTCAAGCTATTTCCGTTGGTCGTGCTCTCCCTCTTCGATGTGTCGTCCGCGTGCCTGGGATGAAATACCGGATATTCAGGCCACATATCCGGACTTCCATGCCATCCCACGTGGGGAATGTCAAAGCTAAAGGGAGTACTCAGATATGCGGCTGCTGGTCAAGTAGACGTGATTACCGAGAAAAGGAGACGTGTCGATGGTCGAAAGGAGTTTGGGATCTGGGAATGCTCTCGGGGATCAGGGCGAATCGGACTTTCGATTGGACCCCGACCGGGTCGAAAGGCCGGGAGAGGCCAGAACAACCTGGGACGAGTCCCACCTGCTGGTCGAGGTGATTTGTGAACGAGTTCACTGCGTGATGTACGATTACGCGATAACCACGGTAGATTTCGTGGCCGAAGATTACGGGGACCGCGTGCGGGTGAAACCGGTTGTGAGGCGAGGCAGCAAAGAGAATGCGGAGCGGTACCTGGAGTTGTGCCGGATCAACGGGAGGCACCTCTCGGTGCCCACGATCTTGATAGATGGGCAGGTTGTCTTCACAGACGTGCCTGGACCGGAGGAGCTCCGATCAGCGGTGGAGAAGGCGCTGGCCGCCAAAGAGAACTCCTAGGAGCCTGGGGCTTTGCGCAATGGTTTTCCCGAATCGTGGCGCGATGCAGGGCCTGATCCGCGGAGTACTCGGGCTGCCAACCAGAAAGCTTCGTACGTCAGACTCCTAGTACGCGTGGCCCCGTCCCAAGCTGAGCCCGGCAACACGATTTCGGGCACGTGCACGGTTATGGCGATGGTCCGAAACTACGTCCATTTGAGTGTTGGGTGCCACTGCTGACTTGTCCAGCAGTGTTATTTCATTCTGACAGAACCTTTGTCACCTGCTATAGGGGACACGCCCCTGGTGTCCTATTACGTTGACAGGTTTCATGGCCCTGGCTTGGTGGTGTGATGGCTGCGCGCTGGGTAGCACATCCGGCCAAAATGTTGGTGGCTCAACGGTGCCGGTGGAAACTTGCCGGCAGTGCTCCTGAGTGCCAGTGGGCACGGTAGATTGTTTCAGCGGGCTAGAACTCGATTCCTTTCCGCGCAGGGATCCCTTTATCGAAGTGGTGTTTGATCTTCTTCATCTCCACCACGGAGTCAGCTCGTTTAACTATTTCGGGCGGGGCGTACCGCCCGGTCAGCACCAGTTCCACATTCTCGGGCTTGGAATCGATCAGATCCAGCACCGCCTCGACATTCACCAATCCCAGATGCACGGCCACGTTAACCTCGTCGAGTATGATGACGTCGTAACCGCTGTCCAGCATTGCCGTGCGTGCCTCGTCCAGTGCGTGTTCCGCCATTAAGGCGTCTAACGGCTCGCATCCGCGCTTGCGGATGAACCCTTTCCTTCCCATCGGCTTTATCGTGAACATCGGACCGAGGGCCTTTGCCGCAAACTGTTCTCCCGAGGTGTCAGGAGCTTTGAGGAACTGCACCATAAAGACCTTCAAACCTCGCCCAATAGCACGCCAGGCGAGCCCAAGGGCAGCGGTGGTCTTCCCTTTTCCTTCACCCGTAAAGACTTGGATTTTGCCGGTTTCGCTCATCGACGCCTGCCTGAAGAAGATTTGAATCATTCATGCTATACTTGGTCACGGGCTGTGTCAATAGAGGTGAAGGCCACCCAACTGAAGCTTCCCCTGCGCGGGTTGATTCAATTACCAAGCCCGAGGGACCACCATGTCAAACTGGCGACTTCTGTGGGTAGGACATTCCGGCAAGGTGAGCGATTCCTTTCATGCCGTCCTGGAATCTGAGATCGGCGGCCTGGCAATTGACAGGGCCGTCGACGGTCGACAATGTCTCACAATCCTCGGCCAAGATCCTGCTCAGTATGAAATCACGGTGATCGAGCTAAAGATGGCCGGTATGGACCTTGGGGCCTTGGTAACCGGTATCAAACAGATCAATCCTGCGATCGAGATTGTTGTCCTCAAGCAGCGAGAGCCGAGATGGGAAAGGCTCTCCCTTCCGCGCTACTACCGCCCAATCCTCTTGGACGAACGGTGTGGCTCCGACGTGCTCCTTTCCTGCGTGGCCAAACTCAAAGAGATGGTCGAGGCCAAGGAGGACCACGGGCAACTCAGCCGACTGTTCCGCAAGAATGTTGTCGCTTCCAGGAAGGGTACGGTGGCCCTTTTGAACCTCCTCAGCCGCCAGAACAGTCTGGGCGTGATCGCCATGCGGCGCGACGGTTTCTTCGTGACCTGCAACGAGGAGGCCCAGCGTCTCACAGGATATTCATCGGACGAGCTCGCTCATATGCAGATCTGGGTTCAAACTCTATTCCTGGATTTCGAGAGCGTCAGGTCGTTCTTGGCCACGATAGAGCGATTCTGGGCAGGCGACGCCGGTGTGGAAGAGACGCAAATACGCATCCGGAATAAGCAAGGAAGAGTATTAACTCTATCTATGGCCTTGCTGGTGGTTCCGGACGAAGCGGGCCAGGCTCGTCAAATGGTCGCACTCTTCTTTGACCCCAGCGGAAACAGGGAAGCCCTGGAATATGGGACGTTGATGGACTGCCGCAAATGCGGCCTCTACACTTATCTTCCGGGGCATGGCTTCACAAGAATGTCCAGGGGAGCCTTGGATCTTGTCAACCGGACCTTCGGTCTGAATTTGACTCTGGACGAACTGCTTGGTCGACAGATCACGGAGATTCCAATCCCCCAAGAGACGGCCGAAGTATGGCAGAAGGCTCTCGAGCGGTTCGCGGACGGCACCCCTTTTGATTCGGACCATCTCGCACCCCTTGGACTCCCCGGCAGGCGGATCATGGGCCATGAATTAGTGGTTCAAGTGGATCCGGGCCACGGGAACCAGTGTCCCGTTCTGGCGATGGTCCTTCCTCGAGAAGATCTGCTTGCCAATACTTTCCACGAGCTGCCGGCCGACGTACTGATCGCGGAGGCCCTCAATGTGGTCCCTCATCCTCTTCTTGTCCTACGGTCTCTCCGAGACAACAGGGGACGAATAACCGATTTCCTCTGCGCAGCGGTCAATCCGACAGGCCAGAGACTTCTTGGCCTCAATGAAGTGATCCCGGCAAGGACCACTTTGTCAGACATGTTCTCCGACGACGACACTCGTGAAATCGTACTTGAAACAGCACGCAACGTGGCCGAAACAGGCAAAAACAAGGAGCTCGAGACCTGGCTGCGGCTCAGAGGAAAGGGGGATCAGCCGTCCCGGGTCTGCGTCTGGATTGGGAAGATCGGTGACGGGGTCGCGATCTTGATGCACGACGTGACCGCCATCCGCGAAGAATCGCGCCAGCTCAGACAGTACCGTCACATGTTCTCCCACATGCAAGAGGCCATGATCATCACCGACCTGCAAGGAAACGTCATCGATTGGAACCCGGCCAGCGAGCGCATGTTTGGATACACCTTTTCCCAGATCCTGGGTCGGCCCGCAGAGATCCTGACTCAAAACCCCAGAGGTGAACAGGTGGAGCAGCAAACCCGAAACGTCCTGCGCGACGGGAATGTCTGGAGGGGGGAATATGAGTTTGTCCGAGGGGATGGAACGAGGGGAATAGCCTCCAGCGTGTTTGCAATGTTAAGAGACGACCAGGGAATGCCCGACGGCACTGTGGGGCTCTGCCAGGACCTTACGGAGCAGAAACGCTTCGAGGAAATACTCACCGCGAAGAGCCAGGAGCTCCAGGAAAAGAACCTCGCTCTGAACACCCTGCTTCGACACGCGGAAGCGGAAAGAGCCAGGGCCTGCGAGCAAATGGCCCTCGACCTGACCCGACGCGTCAGTGATCGGGTTCACAAAATTCTAGAGGCCAAAGGAGATCCGCTAATGGTGGAAAACCAGGCTGCCCTACTGCTTCAGGACCTGGGAGGTTCCCGCCAGTCAGAGACCATTGACGTGGATGACCCGCGGCTGAAGCTTTCGGGAAAAGAGATGGAAGTGGCCCAACTTATACGCCTGGGCAAGACCACAGAAGAGATAGCCTTCCTTTTGAAAAAGAGCCCGGACACTATTCGGCTTCAACGGATCTCGATCCGCAAGAAACTGGGCTTGACCCGCCGGGACCACAATCTTGCAGGATACCTGAAACAAATAGACCTCACCTGATCGGATTTCGGGGGAGGGGTGCTGACCAGTGTTGTGCAGTCAAGCCGGTCGGGCACCAATAGACCTTAATAGACCTTTATTAGATCTTGACAACCATCATGTTTGTTCTTTATGATTTTCCTCAACAATAGGCCCCGGATCTAAGCTTTATTCTAATACCAAAACAATCATGTTTTCCCAGCTCGCAACTACAGAGCTAACACGAGGAGAATTGGCATTATCCCTTGGTTGAGCTTCAATGGCCAAAAAGACCCCCGGAAAGGGAGGCCGGATGAGGGCGGCCATGCCAACCAGCACTGGAAGGAGCAAGAGCTTTCACCAATCAACCCTTTTTCTAGGAGGTGGAAATGGGCAAGCAGCAAGTCATCGATGCCGTAAAGGGACTGGCCACCGAAAAGGTGCCCTGGGTCCCCTATTCCGGCGTCCATAGCGCTTTTCTCATCGGGGAGCCCGCGGACAAGTATCTCCAGGATCCTGATTTGATTGTGAAGGGAGTGAAGTTCGCAGTGGAAAGGTACAAAGCCGACGGAATCCCTCTACTTTTCGACCTGACCGTCGAGGCCATCTCAATGGGATGCGAGCACAAATGGTGGCCGGACAATCCGCCGTCAATTACGGGGCATCCCCTGGACAAAAAGAGCCTGGCAGAGGCCGGGCTGAAGATCCCTGGTCCAAACGATGGACGCTGGCCGGTCATTGTAGAGGCAGGCAAGAAGGTCAGGGCGGAGTTGCCGGACATCGCCATATACGGCATTCTCTGCGGCCCTCTTACTCTGGCGAGTCACTTGAGGGGGGTGCGGATCTTCACGGACGTGTACAAGAATAAAGAAGTCGCCAAGGAGATCATTGATTTCGCAGGTCAGGTCGCGGCCGAGGCCGCACGGATCTATGCCGAGGAAATCGGATGCGACGTGGTGGCAATCACCGATCCAGTGGCCTCCCAGATCAAGCCCGAGACTTTCAGGGAATTCGTCAACCCGGCCTCACAACCGGCCATAGATGTGATCAGGAAGGCCGGGAAGGTCTCAAGCTTCTTCATCTGCGGCGACGCGACCAAGAGCCTGGAAGAAGTGGCTCAGGTCGGGACCGATGGATTCGCTATCGACGAGCAGCTCAATCTCACATATGTCCGAGACGTGGCCCGCAAGTACGGCGTCGGGTTTGGCGGCAACTTGAAGCTGACCCTCGCTCTGTCTCTAGGTTTGCTCTCGCCCAAGGAGGATGCCATCGTATCTCTCTCCGCGGGCGGCAGTACGGGGTACGTCTTCGCCCCTGGCTGAGACATGCCCTACGATGTTCCGGTGGAACACATGGATCAAGCTATCGAGGCGGTTGAATGGTACAACACCTACTACGCGAGCTACCCGCAGCACTTGGTTAGGCAATAAAAGGAGGTGGGCTGATGTCGGATAAGATCGTCATAGACGTGCTCACCCTGGATAGCGTCCAATGCGCGGCGTGCGGCTACATGATGGAGTCGATCGCTGCTCTTCCAAAGGAGATTCAGGACGAGATCCAATATAAGGAGTGGTCTATCAAGAACAAGGAAGGAATAGGCAAGTTCCTCGAGATGAAGGGCAAAGTGCTGCCCACAATTGCCATCCAGGGCGACCTGCTTTTCGAGTCGATCATCCCTCAATACGAAGAGCTGATTGACGCCATGGCCGATCGAGCCCCTTCCCCGGAGCTGGCCCAGAAGATTAAAGAGCTCAGAGACAAGGGCTTTGATTTCGACAATCTCGAGGCCAACTTGGCCAAAGCTGAGGCCGGCCAGCATACGCGTAGGGTAGAGGAGTAGCGCCAGCCTGTGGCGGGGGGACCTCTTCTCACAAACATGGACGGTCCGATGATGATCGGGCCGTCCATCGCCAGGGAGAAGTTTTATGTTCAAATTCGAGACCGAGCAGAAAGTATGCCAGGTCGGTGGCGTCAAGTTTGGTGGGCAGCCGGGCGAGTACCCCACGGTGGTGGTACCCTCGATTTTTCAAAAGGGAGACAAGGTTTTCGAAGAGAAGCGCAAGGAAGGCTTCAACGAAAAGCGAGCCGAAGAGCTTCTCCAAACATGTGACAAGCTTTCCCAGGAGACCGGCATTCCGTGCATGGCCGACATCGTGGGCACCAGGGGTGAGGAGTTCAAGGTCTTCATCGACTTTGTCACCAGCGTAACCGACATGCCTTTCTGCATAGACGCATGGGTAATGAAACCCAAGCTGGAAGCGGCCCGCTATTGTGCGGAAAAGGGCCTCCTGGAAAGGATGTTCTACAACAGTATAACCGTGTGGGAGAAAGACCTGGAGACCGAGGTCAAAGAGATCGCGGATATAGGGGTCAAGCACGTGCTTTTGGTGGCCTTTGACGCGGATGACATGATGCCCTCGGGCCGCATCACCGGCACCCAAAGGCTGCTCGACGTCATCGAGAAGGTTGGAGCGAAGTTCGAGAGTATTTTCGTTGACACCTCAGTCATGAATGGTCCCGCGACCGCATTTTGTTCCGTTGCCAACAAGATGATCAAAGAGAAGTGGGGTTTTCCATGCAGCAGTGCTCCCTCCAACGGATCGTACATGTGGAATGCGGCCAGAGAGATGTGGGGATCAAAGGGATGGACCGCGGCTGACGCGTCCCTGGAGGCGGTCTCCTCTGTGTTATGGCACGACATGATCTTTTCCGGTCCCATGGCAGGGTCTGAGAGGATCTTCCCGGCCGTGGCGATGGCCGACGCGTTTACCGCGGCCCTTGCCTTTGCCGAGACGAAAAAGCTGCCCGATCTGGAAACACATCCCCTGAGAAAACTTTTCCCCGACTTTGTCGATCAGCTCAAGGGGATGCAATGAGAACTCGGAGCGCGGCGCGGCTCGTAGGTTGACCTGGGTGGAACCCGTTGCGTTTAGACATTTCAAAAAGAGAGGAAACAGTATATGGCGGAAATGACCCCAAGAGAGCGAGTTAAGAAGTTCTTCAACCGTGAGGCTATCGATACCATGCCGGTTTTCAGTGGAATGGGGATGGTTACGATCCAGGCCATAGAACAGATGGGGATACGTTTCGCGGAAGTCCACGGTTCGGCCGACTATCTTGCCGACTCCGCCACATTGAGCTCGGATATCTTCGGATTCGACTCCGTGGTCGTCCCCTACGACATGTGCACCATTCCCGAGGCCATGGGCCGTGGATGTACAACGTACGCGGACGCTGACGGAGTCCTCTACCCCACGGTTCCCAGCAAATGGGAGTCCCATGAATCCGTTGACATAGACCCTGAATACGCGGCCAAAGCCCGCATGCCGGTGGTGGAAGCCGCGTTCAAGAAGCTGCTCGCCGCGGACAAGTATGCGGTGGGTTCATGGGTCCTTGGGCCATTCACGTTGGGTGGCCAAGTCTTCGAGTTAGATGTTCTGCTCAAGGGTGTGGTCAGGGAAAAGGATAAGGTGGAAGCCTTCATGGGCAAGATGACCGATGTGGTCATCGACGTGGCAAAGCGCTATCAGGCTCTGGGTGTCGATTACATCTCAATCCGTGAGATGGGATCGGGCACGGATTTGCTCTCTCCGCGCATGTGGAAGCAACTGGTTCAGCCCTATCTTCGAAAGATCTTCGCGGCACTGGAATCTCCCAAGATTCTGCATATCTGTGGCGGGACCGACCTCATCGTGGAACCGATGAACGATTGCGGAGCCGACGCACTTAGCTTTGATCAAAAGAACAACCTGGCCGAGACAAGAAAGAAGATCGGAGATGACGTCATCCTACTGGGCAATTTCGATCCATACGGCACATTTTGCCAGAATGAAGCCTCCGAGGTGGAACCGGTAATAAAGGCCTGCATCGACGCTGGAGCGGACGCTGTCTGGCCTGGCTGCGACATATGGCCGGAGGTTAAACCGGACAACGTAAAGGCCTGGGTCAAGACGTGTCGTGATTATGGAAACAAAGCCACCCCTGCCGTGGGGCGCGCTTGACGGAGCCGAGTTATTCTGCGGAGGAATACAAATGGTTTCTGAAGACAGACGCAAAGAGATACTGGACAACCTTTCCGAGGGAGTAGTGGAATATCAGGAAGAGAGGGTCGAAGAATATGCGAACATGGCAGTTGACGAAGGCCTTGACGCGTACGACGCAATCATGAACGGCCTTGCAGCGGGTATGGAGATCGTCGGTGATCTGTACGACCGGCAGGAGTACTTCGTGCCGGAGATCCTCATGTGCGCGGACGCCCTGTACAAAGGCCTGGATATCCTGCGACCACACATGAAGGTTGACGCCAGCGATGACGTCAAAGGCCAGGTGGTGATCGGAACCGTTCAGGGAGACGTCCATGACATCGGAAAGAACCTGATCAAGATGATGTTTGATGTGGGTGGCTTCACGGTCCACGATCTGGGCAGGGACGTGCCGCTGGAGAAATTCGCGGAGGAACAGCTCCGGACCGATTCGGAAATCGTGGCTCTCTCCGCGATGATGACCACCACCATGATGGGCATGAAGAAGGTCATCGCTATGATCAAGGAGAAGAACCCTGATGTGGCGATCATGCTCGGTGGAGCTCCTGTCACCAAAGACGTGGCGAAGCTGTTCGGAGCGGACGGCTACGCTGAGAGCGCGGGTAACGCGGTGCAAGAAGCCATCAAGATGATCTCCCAGCTTCGCAAACTATAGGACGCGGAACGGAGTTTTACCGGTTCGTTCTCAAAGATGAAAGACCGATACTTCGGGTGCCACTGCGGGCTTGTCCAACAGTGCCGGTATATGCCCGTTTGACGGCATCTTGGCATTCCCGCCTTCTCGGGTTGGCATTCGGCTTTTTTTGGGAGGCCGCAGTCTTTTGCGCCGAAGAGATCGGCCGTTTACAGAGATGATTGTGAGCAAGGATTCTGATCAGGGCTCGATGGGCGAGGCTGTTTACACGCGGAGCTCATCTACATCCCGCGCGCCGCTTCTGGTGGAAGTGGTCTCCGAGGGGCCCCATTGTGTGCCTTGCGAGTATGCCATTGCAGCGGTGGAGTACGTCTCGGAGGAGTACCCTGGGCGAATCGAGGTCCGAGTGGTGGAAACCAAGCGCAGGTCCGACGCGGCACGCTATCTGGAACTGTGCCGAATCAACAGAGGCCCACTTCCCATGCCTTCAATTCTGTTCTCGGGTCGCCTGGAGTTCGATACGATTCCGGGCCCGGACGAGCTAAGGGATGCACTGGACAGAGCCCTGGCTCCACACAAGAGGGAGCCGTGACAAACGAACTGCACGATCTTGTTGTGCTGGGGGCTGGTCCTGCAGGACTCACGGCCGCGCTTTACGGTCATCGCGCGGGGTTGTCGGTTCTCATTCTGGGTGGAGACACTCCGGGAGGCCAGGTCACACTGCATAATCGGGTGGAGAACTATCCCGGGTTCCCCAACGGTGTGACAGGCGCGGAACTGATGACGAGCTGGCTGATGCAGGTCGTAAATGAGACAGGCCGGATGCTGGTTTCCGATTCAGTCACGGAAGTGGATTTTTCCAAGAGAATCAAAAAGGTACGGACCAAGGGGGCATCGCACAAGGCTCGCTCTATCATTGTGGCAACAGGATCTCGTCCGCGACTGCTCTCGGTTCCCGGCGAATCGAGGCTCACGGGAAAGGGCGTTTCCTATTGTGCCACCTGCGACGGTCCGTTGTTGAGAACTATGAACAAGCGGAGAGCCGCGGTGGTTGGCGCGGGGAATAGCGCGTTTTGTACCGCGCTCGCTCTGCTGCCTCACGCTGAATCCGTATTGGTGGTCGCTCGTGGACCCAAGGTGAGAGCCGAGGCTCTCCTGGTGGAGAGATTCGAAGCAGACGGGAAAGGGAAGATTCTCCTCAATCATTCGGTCAAAGAGATAGTGGGAGACACGGGTGTCAGTGGGTTGTTTCTGGAGAATCAGAACACCCGCAGGATTGAAAAGCTCCCTATGGAAGCGGTCTTCGTAGGTATTGGACAGCAACCGGTCACCGATTTCCTCCGCGACGCTCTGGAGACCAACGAAAAGGGTTTCATCCTGACCGATGACCGCTTAAGGACCTCGGCGCCAGGGGTTTTTGCTGCGGGAGACGTGCGAGACACTCCCATGCGGCAGATTCTCACAGCCGCTGCGGACGGGGCTCTCGCTGCCCAGAGCGCGGCCGAATATTTACGGGAGAGCTTCTGCTAGAGCGTTTGCTGTTCGTAAGACCCTGCTCCGCGATTCCAGGAGCCCCGCGTCGGGATATGCAAACCAAGCTGATCCTTAAAGACTATTCAAGGAAGGGAATCAGGTATGGAGAACAAACAGCACATGGTGATTTTCCAGCCCTCGGCCCGACGAGGGATGGTCGAGGACGGAATCAATCTTATCGAGGCCTCTCGCCAGCTTGGCGTGGACATCGAGGCACTCTGCGGTGAAAAGAAGGTCTGCGGCAAGTGCAAGGTACGCATTGAAGAAGGCTTCTTCGAGAAATTCGGCATCACGTCGAGCAAGTCCCACCTGAGCGAGTGGCAGGAAGAAGAAGACAAATTCATTACCCCGGAGCAAAGAGAGCAAGGCTTCCGATTAGCGTGCGTGGCCAAGGTCCATAACGATGTGCTGGTCTTCGTACCGGAAGAGGCGAGAGCCGGCAAACAGGTGGTCAGCAAAGCGGCCAGAGACATTGAAATCGAATGGAATCCCGCGGTCAAGGTCTACTACGTTGAGGTGGTTCCTCCCACCTTCGAGGAGCCCACGGGAGATTTTGAACGAATATGCCGTGAACTTGAGAAGAAACACGGCATCAAAGATCTCTCAGTGGACTGGCACACGCTCAAGAAACTACCCAAGGCTCTGCGGGACGGAAAATGGAGAGTGACCGTCGCGGTTTGGATGGACAAAGAAGTCATCAACGTTCGGCCCGGAAGAAAGGAAGACTACTACGGCGTGGCAATAGATGTGGGAACAACCACCGTTGCAGCCTATTTCTGCAATCTGGCCACCAAGGAAGTAATCGCAACCACGTCCATGATGAATCCGCAGTGCAAGTACGGTGAAGACGTCATGGCCCGGATCACTTACCACATGATGAATCCCGGCGGCATTGAGACCATGAGCAACGATCTGTTCGAGGGCCTGAACACGCTCATAGTCCAGGGCTGCGAGAGCACCCATCCACCACAGAAAAAGAGGAAGAAAAAGGCCCAAGAAGGTGGAGAGACCGAGGGCTCGACCGAAGAAGCCTCAGCCATAGGAGACGAGCCCGAGGACGAAGCCGGGGCGCAAGATGATAACAACTATCTTAGCCTCCGTCCCCACGACCTCGTTGACATGACGCTCGTGGGGAACACCGCGATGCATCACATCATGCTTCAACTGGATCCAGAGTTTGTAGGACTGGCCCCCTTCCCTCCCGTGATACACAGAAGCCTTGACATCAAGGCCCGTGACCTGGGAATCGGAATAGATCGGTCCGCTTACGTCCATGTACTGCCCAATGAGGCCGGTTTCGTGGGCGCGGACAACGTGGGAGTCCTGATCGCTGAAGAACCCTACAAGAACGAGGCGCTCCAGCTCCTGATCGATATCGGGACGAACGGCGAGTTGGTCCTGGGAAACAAGAAGAAAATGATCTCGTGCTCCTGCGCAACAGGTCCGGCTTTGGAGGGAGCCCAATTGTCGTACGGCATGAGAGCCGCACCTGGAGCCATAGAGCGAATCCGGATTGATCCGGAGACCCACGAGGTGGACTACAAGGTCATAGGACGCGACGCGTGGAAGAATTACTCCGAGCCCGAGGAGATGAAGACCAAAGGGATCTGCGGCTCCGGAATCCTGGACGTGTTGGCCGAGCTATATGCTTCCGGCGTCATCATGAAGAGCGGGAGATTCAGCAAGGATCAAAAATCCAACCGGTACAGAAAGAATCCCGACACCAAGCAACCCGAATTTGTCATTGCCTGGGCCAATGAGACATCTATAGGCAAGGACGTGGTCATCACCCAGAAAGACATTCGCCAGATCCAGCTCGGCAAGGGTGCTCTGTACACGGGTTGCGTGCTCATGATGCGCCGCATGGGACTTGAGAAAGTAGACAAGATCAAGATTGCCGGCGCGTTTGGAACTCATGTGGACAAAACAAAAGCACTGATCATGGGCCTCTTTCCGGATTGCGATCTGGAGCAGGTCATCGCGGTGGGAAACGCGGCGGGTGACGGAGCTCGAGCTGCGCTGCTGAACCGAGCCAAAAGGGACGAGGCCAACTGGGTCTCTCGCAATGTCGAGTACATCGAGCTGACCGTGGAAGAAGATTTCCAACAACGATTCATGGAAGCAATGCAGGTGCCCCACATGAAAGACGAATTCCCTCATCTTGAGGGGCTTGTGGCACCGGAGATCTTGCACCAGAAATAGGCAGGTCGAAGGTGCCCCTTCGGACTCCGCTCATTTCTTGACCATTTTACTTGACCTTTTCCTATCGGGAAGTAGAATGAGATCAGTAGGAAATGATTCGAGCTGGCGTGAATTGCGGCGCTACATGGGTCGAGAAAGGTTTGCCCAAGTTTGATGAAACGAAAGAGGGTCATTGAAGTCCTGGTCACCGACTTTGCTCAGTGACAGGCGTGCGTCTATATGATCGCAGCGGTAAAGGACTTACCGCAGGAAATCCTGGATAAGATCGAATACCGTGAGTGGAGTTTGCGCACGGTTGAGGGAGCGGCTCGATTCAGAGAGCTCAAAGGCAGGAGTCTGCCCGCTTTGGCGATCGATGACAGACTGGCTTTTCAATCCGAGATCCCTCCCCAGGAGCAACTGATCCGAGAGATAGAGCTCGCTGGCAGGTCATGAGGTCCATTTGACGGTTGTTAGAGTCAACCACGGCGCGTGCGGTTTTGTCTCGCGCATCACTGCCGTCAAGGAAGGCAGGCGTAGAGTACGAATCCAAATAGAATCAGAATGCGAATCGGTTAAGGATTTGAATGTTCTCTTTGAGGAGACCGGTCCCCTGAGCATCAGGGAGTTCATGAGCGTAGGCGCGGATGGAAACAGGGTTTCACAGGCGTCTGAAGAGAACCTGCCGCATTCGGCCTGTCCTCTTCAGGTAGCGATAATCAAGGCCGCGGAAGTGGAGCTGGGAATGAACGTGCCCGCGGATGTGACCATCGAGTTCGAATAGGAGGAAACGAGTACGAAAGAGCTAGAGACATTAGCTCGGGAGGATTTGAGTGTGAGGCGTCGGGAAACCGCTTCTAAGAAGGAGAGTGTTGTTCAGCTTAAGGACAGGTGCAGGATTCAAGGTGGTAAGTTCTCCTATGTGGTGTCTCAGAGTGAGATGGAACAGATTGAGCGTCTCGCGTATGAATTCGATTTTCAATCGATTCATCTGGTGAAGACTTCAGACATAGTCACTGCTCGCTGGGTAGGTCTGAAGTGCCGGTACGGCTGCGCCAACTACAACACGAGCTGGTGTTGTCCACCGGCGGCTCCCGATCTGGAAACCACTCGGCAGCTACTGGGTGAATACGAATTGGCACTGGTGTTGATTAGGGAGAACAGGAACGAGCATTTCCACCGCAACTCCACAAATAAACGACGGGGGCAGATCAGGCAGTGGAAAGCCACGGTGGCACTTGAACGCAAGCTGTTCCTTTTGGGTTATTACAAGGCGTTCGGACTCCCCTCGGAGAGCTGCGCCTTGTGCAAGGAATGCTCGTATCCGGAACAGTGCAAGTTCCCCAATGAGAAGCGACCGTCGGTGGAAGCTTGCTCAGTAGACGTATTTGAAACCGTCCGCAGATTAGGCGAGGCTGCAGGGTTGGCTCTAGACGTAAGAGATTCATATCACAGTTACTCCATCATACTGCTCGTCTGACCACGGCAGTACTGCCCAACAGACCGAGGAGGAATTCATGAAAGTACAGGTGCTTGGCCCAGGTTGTGACCGATGCAACACCCTTTATCAGAACGTCGTTACCGCGGTGGGAAAGCTCCAGGAGCTCGCCGAAACCGCCAGCGTGGAAAAGGTGACCAATCCGGAAGCCTTCTATAAATACAATGTGTCGGTGACCCCGGCCCTCGTGGTGGACGACGAGGTGATCTCCATGGGGAAGGTGCTTACACCCGAGGAGGTCGAAGCGGAACTGAAAAAGCATCAGACCGGAGGCTGAACATGAGCCAGGACGGTATACAGGTTTACCTCATTTCAGGTTTTTTGGGTAGCGGAAAGACCACCTTCCTCAATCGACTGCTCAAGCAGGCTCCGAAAGATGCCAACTTAATGATACTGATGAATGAATTCGGCGAGGAAGGGATCGACGGAACCCTCATCGAAGATCCCGAACTGGAGCTGATCGAAATCAGTAGGGGATCGATATTCTGCGCGTGCGTCAAGGGTGACTACATAAAGGCCCTTTATCGCATCGCGTTTGTCCTTAAGCCCGAGGTCCTGGTAATCGAGGCAAGTGGAGTCGCGAACCCTTCCGACCTGCGTCGAGATCTATCCAGTCCATTGTATAAGGGGTCCTTTGCCGACCCGAAGAACTTCTGCCTCATCGATGCCGAGTCCTTCCTGGAACAATACGAGATCTTCTATGCTCTGGAAAAACAGATTACATCCACCGATCATTTCATCATAAACAAGGTCGATATTGCCCAACCGGACACCATAGGGCGAGTGAAGGAAGTGATACTTTCTCACAATCCTGAAGCGACTTTCGTTGAAACCTCCTATGCGAACTACGATCCAGGTGACTTGTTCGGCACGTGTGCCGGTGGCAAAGTAGATCCAGCAGCGGACACGAACGACAACGAGCAATTGCTCAGCGACGTGGACCTGGAGAAGGTCATAGACCGCATGCTGGACGATCAGGCTGCTCAGATTGCCCCACCGGATCGGCTGAGTTCCCTGGCGTGTCGCTGGAGCTCCGGCTCCCTGGCGGATTTTCAGACCATAGCGGAGAGCCTTCCTTCAGACGTGATCAGGGCAAAGGGGTTCGTTTTTGAAGGCGGCCAGCCCTACATCTATAGTCATGTGGGGCGATCACACACCATAGAACCCTTCAAAGGCCGACAAGTAGACCGTGAGGGTCTAAATAGAGTTGTCTTTATCAGACGAGGCTTCCAGCAAGACGACATCCGCTCACTCTTTACCGAACGCGGTCTGGAACTCATAGAATGACACCGGATTAAGCCCAAAGAAAAATCCGTCGGCTTTCTCAGCAGGAGCACCTGTATACCTCGAAGAGAGGTTCGTCCATCAGGAAGTGAAATTTGAGCCAGCTTGATCCATCGAGCCTGACTCGGACGCCGTGCACGGTCTCTGCCATCTGGATGGTGCTTCGGATGTGGGTGATCATTTTCAACTGGTGATTTGTGGACACGGTCTCGGGCAATTTCTGCATGTTGCGGTTTCTAGCCCAATCCAGGGACGGCTCCACTTCGTCCAAGAGATCGTGGGGCCGGGTTCAAGCTCGAAGAGTGCCAGTTTCAGTGCCGGGGAGGTGACAGCCCTTTCACCGCCGGACAGGAGCACGCCCCGTTTGGTCCCCTTGTCCGGAAGGAAACCTCTACGTCCGAATCACCGTCGTTGTAATCACCGATAAGGCTTCGTGAGGAACCAGTCTCTCGGATTTGAGCACCGCAGTGACCTGCAATCATCTTCACCCAGTGCCCACACTATTGCATTCAAAGCATTGCTTTTCCCAACTCCGTTGCTTCCGATAATAACTGCAATGCTTTCCGCGAAATCAATCTGCACTCGTTCGCTATAGGACTTGAATCCACTCAAGGCCAGTTGGCCGAGAAACATTGTTTCAACTTCCTCCCCTGTCTGATTTCTGCACCTGGTGTCATTGATAAGCTTGTCGCGCACCCTCAGCCAATACCCGCCCGAATCTGGATTGTCTGGACCGCAAAAAGCAAGGATGAGACCTTATTGAGCAAACCCTCAACTGTTGTACCGGTACGTGGGATTCGGAGCCGCGGGCCTGAAGGTATTGAGATACGAGATGTCCACCTCCACCCCAGTATCTTTTGCGAACAGATTGACGGTACTGTTCACGATGTCCGAGAGGTAGTCCGGTGAAACAGTGGCTCTTATGTTTACGATTACCGCCAGTTCAGTGACCGGCCCGTCGAACGACCCGTCCAGGCTGACCTCTGAACCCACGCGAGTAACTCCGCTCTTAACACTCCCCTCCTTGCTCGTGGCCAGTAGTTTTAGGTGCCCGATTCTGCCATTTCTTTCGCCTATGCGAGTCATAAGCTCTTCGGTCAGGTGCTTCGCAACGGAGGTGCCGTCGACGGACTCCCAAAATTTCAGGGACATTTGCGCGTTGAGCCATCCCATTTCGGCCTCAGCATCCGCGTATTCGTCGTAGTCCATGTCCTTTAGCCAATGTTCTCCAGGGGAACTAGCGCAGACAAGCTCCAGCCACTTGTCAACATTGGTATCTTCCCTGGCTGAGATGCTCACCACTTGGGCATCCGGATAAAAATCCTTAGTCTCTTCCTCCAAATCCTTCTTTTGCTCTTCCGACAAGGTATCTATCTTGTTGATCACTATGAAATCAGCCTCTAACAACTGTTTATCGAACAAAAACTTCATGGATGCCAGCGAGTCGGGCTCATCATTTGCCAATTCGGCCCATCGGTCTGGCTCCACGAGAACCGAATAGGCAGCGACGCTGATCTTGTGGGAGAGATGCTCACGCATGGGCCTGATCACGGTGGCAACTATGTCCGCGCAACTCCCTACTGGCTCCGCGAGGATAATATCGGGATCGGCCGTTTCCACAGTGTGCAGTATTGAATTGGAGAGCCCCACAAAATTGCAGCAAAAGCAAGAGCCAGCCACCTCTTCGGCAGGCAGTCCGGTTCCCGCGAGGAAGACCGTGTCCACGAGACCCTCGGCCTGATCATTGGTAATTACGGCAGTCTTGAGACCTCTTTTTGCAAACATCTTTGCCAGCCCCACGATGGCCGTAGTCTTCCCCGCACCTAAGAATCCACCGATGAAAAAAAGTAAAGGCACTCTAGCCATGTCTCGATCTCCTCATCCTTGATGAAAGCGCTGGCAGCGCAGAACACCCGTTTGCACGTGATCCTAATAAGCCCATACGGTCTTCCCGCTCGACCGGTCGTCAACTCGAACCCCACTCTCCCTGAAAACTCCTTGAGCTCTCGCCTCGGTTTGGGCGATCCCACCCGTTTTTGTCCAACGCACGTTCAGCCTCCGTCAGGAGGGCATCCACCGACGCCCGATACTATTTCAGAGTCTCGATCCGCTTCCTCAGACATGCCATTCCGCCAACCGTGAATTTTGCAGATCACCTTCGGAGGATCGGATTCAGAGGAGTCTAACTCCCACGAGACCAGGCCTACCCCTTGCATAGCCTTCAGGGAACGGTACACGCCTGAATAATCAGGCTCCTCGCCATTGCGGATTGGACCCGCCGGTGATCTTGTGAACCAGCGCGTACCCATGCAGCTCTTCCCTGGCCAGGGCCCGAAGGATAGTTGGCTGGATCAACTTATCAAGGTTTTCTCCACGACAGGGCTCTTCGCCTTCGTCAAACAAGGGACGACCTCCGCCAGCCAATGAAATCCAGTATGACATTTCCCACTTTTTTTGGCAAGATTAAATGGGGTGAAGAATGACCAATAGCTGAGTTATTCGGTAGGTTTTAGCGAGTGTGAGAGGGCAGTGACCCAAGGTCTCACAAAAACGGGATAGGAATAGAGGACAAACGTTCACCCAAGGCCAAATGAGCCCTGCCAGAGAGAGAGCCATGAACAAGTCAGATCTCACCAAAGCCTTCAGCAAGTCCTCCGACCTTCCCTTGCGAAACGCCGAGGAGATAGTGGACATGGTTTTCGGTACGATGTCCAGAGCGCTCATTAATGGGGATCGTATCGAGATTAGAGGATTCGGGTACTTCAGGATCAAAGATTACGAGGGTTACACCGGCCGCAACCCTAGGACCGGTGAAAAGATACCAGTCCAGCCCAAGAAGCTGCCCTTCTTCAAGCTAGGCAAGGATTTCGCTGATCGATTGAATCACCTCTAGGAGGCTGTCGCTTAACGGTTTACACTCTCGAATACGCGTGATATGACGCGCCATTATGAAAGATCGCCGTTTCAAGAGTTACGACCCGGACCAACTGTTGTTGCTGCCGCAGGATATGAGGGAGTGGTTGCCTGAGAATCATCTTGCGTGGTTCGTGAGCGACGTGGTCGATCAGCTTGACCTCTCGGATATCATGCAGCAATACGAGCACTTGAAGGGAGGCCGTCCCGGATTCCATCCGTCGATGATGGTCAAGCTGCTGGTGTATGCCTATTGCGTCGGGGAACCGAGCTCCAGGCGGATCGAGAAGAAGAGCTATGAAGACGTTGCGTTCCGGGTTTTGGCCGCAGGATACCATCCTGACCATTCTGCGATCGCCAAGTTCAGGAAGCGCCACCTGGACGATCTTCGGATTGTGTTCATCGAAGTGTTCATCCTGGCCGACAGATGGGCCTTGTGAAGGTTGGGCACGTGGCCCTGGATGGCACGAAGATCAAGGCGAACGCTTCCAAGCACAAGGCGATGAGCTACGAGCGGATGGATCAAAGGATCCGGGAACTCAAGGACGAGGTGGCTGAGTTGATGGCTCGGGCCCAAGAGACCGACGCGGCCGAGGACAAGAAATACGGCAAAGAAAAGAGAGGTGACGAGCTGCCCGAGGAGCTCAGGTTTAAACAGAGCCGAATCGAGAGGATTCGGGCGGCAAAGGCGGAGATCGAAACGAGGAAGAAAGAGGAGAGCGCCCGACGGGAAAAGAACGATCACGACGGCCCACCGGGCGGCTCGGTCGCTTCGGACGCTCCTCCGGTCAAACCTGAGCCGAGGGTGCAATACAACTTCACCGACCCGGACAGCCGGATCATGCCGGACACCGCCTCTAAATCGTTTGAACAGGCCTACAACGCTCAGATAGCGGCGGATTGCGATTCTCAAATCATCCTGGCCTGCGGGGTTTGTCAGAGCACCAATGATAAGGGTCAGTTCATGCCTCTCTTTCAAGAGATCGAGCGCAATACGGGACAAATCCCTGACAGGACCTTGGCGGACGCGGGATACTCCAGCCGAGAGAACGTTGAATTTGCAGCCCACAATTGGACGGAGCCTCTGATTGCCTGGATACGAACAAAACACGGAGATAAACCCTAACTGCCCCTCGGGGACGGATACCGAATTCGGCGGGCCCGGTGGAGGGGATGCGCAGGAAACTCGAAACAATAACGGGCAGGCGGGCGTACGCCAAACGAAAACAGAGCGTGGAACCGGCTTTTGGTCAAATAAAGCACGTGCGGGGATTCCGACAATTCCTTCTCCGGGGGTTGGCCACGGTGAACGCGGAATGGAATCTGATCTGTCTCACCCACAACATCCTGAAGATGTGGAGAAGCGGGAGAGGTCTGCCTGTCCCCGCCTGAGAAAGGGTTACCTGGAGCCAAAGGGGCCTCCTGGCAATCCAAGAGGCTCGAACCGACCAATAGAGCCCGATCCAGGTGATACTGGCTGCACCGAAGAAGCAACTTCGGGGCTACAACCCAAGAACGTGTGGCCGACCATGCCGGTTGGTCAACAGACTTCTAGCCTCCTATTTTGCACGGCCTTTCAAAAGCTGAATCACTTCTTGATATTGACTCTTTTGGGTGCGGTTGGATCTTTGGAGCATTTTCCATCCTTTCTTTGCGCATTCCAACGCCCCCATTCCGCTCTGATTACGATAGCTCACGTCGGCACCATGTTGCAGCAGAAGCTTGATCAACTCCAGCCGACCTCCAAAGGCAGCTATCATGAGGGACGTTTGCGTGAATGCTCTATCAAAATGCTCATTCTCGCAGGTTGCATTGATAAACAGGAGTGGGATCGATAGGCCCTCAGTACTGAGATTCGGATTGCCCGTGTAGTTCAATATAGTATATTGCGATCTCCCGATTGCTTTGGCGTTTACTTTCGCTCCTCTTTCTATGAGGAGTCGTGCAACTGGTGTCGCTCCCATCATGCATGCTTCCATCAGTGCTGTTCTTCCGCACTTTGTCTGGGCATTAGGGTCCGCGCCTTTGTCCAAGAGCAGTTTAGCAACTCCATAGTTGCCTTTATGGGCGGCGTGCATTAGTGCCGTTACACCAACGCTGTTTCTTGAGTCGACACCTACCCCCGAATCAAGGAGCATTTTCACAACTTCGAGGTGCCCGTTTGATGCAGCGAACATAATAATGGTTGAGGTGCAGGGAAGTTGACGGGCTCCCATACTGGTGTCTATTGTAGTGCTTTTTGCGACTATACGAGGGTCTGCACCGCTCTGCAGAAGTATGTTCACTGTGTCCGCCTGGCCTCCTGCCGCGGCATACGCCAAAGCGGTCATGCCATGCCGATCCTTCAGGTCCAGAGTGGCGCGTATTCCCACCAGTAGCTCGACGATCTTTGAATGGTCGTTTCCCGCAGCCCACATGAGAGGAGTCAGATCTTTAAACCTAGCATTCGGCTCAGCTCCGAGGTCCAGCAAGTCTTCTGCATCCTTCAGCTTGCCTTGCTTACACGCTTCGACCAGTTGTTCCGGCTTGGGAGGAACGAGCTTGCGTGCGGTAGTCTCTCCCTTCTGTCGTGGTATATTTTCGCTCGTACTGGAGGTTGGCTTCTTGTCTGGTGCTTTCTCCTCGGTTGCCATTGCCGAGCACATCATCGCCAAGAACAACAGGATCGTTACAGGTAGTGACGAAGGTCTTGAACTCATCGGGAACCCTCCTGGATGTTCTTGATCGCCTCCTGCGCCCTCTTCTTCACTATCCAGGTCTCATCATTCAAAGCTCGATTCAGTGCTTCCAGTGCACGCCGGTCCTTGATGTTGCCAAGTGCCTCAGCGGCTGTGCTTCTTATCTCCCACTCCTTGTCGGACAGAGCGCGACTCAGCGGCTTGACAGCTTGAGTGGCTTTAAGTGTTCCAAGAGCTTGCGCGGCGGCAACCTGGACATAGGTGTCCCTGTCGTCGAAGAGGTCTATTAGAGGCTGGATGGCTCGGGGATCTCCGATTCGGGCAAGTGCTTCAGCGCTTGAGATGCGCATATATCTGTTTTTGTCCGTCAGCAAGTCGATCAGCGGCCTAACTGCCGCTGAATCTCCAATAAGCCCCAATGCCTCTATGGTCTTGCGTCTGCGATTAAGGTCTGTTAGCTGCAAACAGCCGATCAGCGATTTCACCGCAGGAGGCCCCATGTCCACGAGAGCAGCGCAAGCATGATCGCTCACGACGTCATCCTCGCTCTTGAATGCGGAGACCCAAATTGCGACCGTTTCGGGCTGATTCATGGTGCGGGCAGCTTCCCAGGCATGCTTTCTCACGTCAGCGTCAGAATCAGTCATGGCAGAAAGCAGGGGGCGCAACGCTCGGGAATCTTCGATCTTGCCAAGAGCCTCTGCGGCCTTCAGCCTGACCTCCCAATTCTTGTCGGTTAGCCCTCCGACAAGCGCTTGGACGGCCGAGGGGGGGCTTTAGCTTCCCAAGCGCTTCCGCCACTCGCAGCCGCACCTTGGTGTCACTGTCTTTCATAGCTTCTATCAAAGGACCGGCAGCCCGACTGTCCCCGATCTTCCCGAGAGCCACTGCAGCCCGCCTGCGTACCCACGGTTCATTGTCATGGAGTTTTTCAACCAAGGGTTTCACGGCGGTGGGATCTCCCAGGCTTCCCAGGGCCCCCGCGGCCTCCTCTCTCACAACCCAGCGCTTGTCCTTTAGAGCCTTGAGCAGGGGCTGCAACACCCACGGCTGTTTTATTGAACCCATTCTCTTGGCAGCTTCCATCCGCTTCGTGTGGTCTGGGCTTTGAAGCCAAGCCATTAATCGGTCACGATCGACCGGAGCTGCCGCTTTCTCTTTTTCTCCAGATTCATCGACAGGTGGGATGTGCGCATGCTTCCCCGCAAGACGCTGTCTGATCAGCATTTGGGTTTTTCTGCTGCATCCTCCGTCCCAAGCCAGAATGGTGTTTCCCTGAAAATCGGTTATTTGGGGACTTGCTCCGTGGCGAATAAGAATCTCTACCAAGTCGCTGTAGCAACCCGCAGCAGCAAGCATTAGTGGTGTCCAGCCAAACCGAGTTCTTCCATTAACCTGTGCGCCACGTGCCAGAAGCTGCTCAACCACTTCTCGATTCCCCCGCGCAGCGGCCATCATCAGTGCATTCCAATGATTAGCGTTCGTCGCGTTAATATCGGCAGAGTTCTCCAAGAGCCACCTCACCACTTCCCTTCGGCCGTGCCACGATGCGATCATCAGGGCTGATTCTCCCCAGCCATTCCGTGCGTTAACATCAGCTCCTTCTCTCACAAGACTGCGGACCTTGTTCCAGTCTCCTCTTGCAGCCGCATTCACCATCTCGCCATCAATGGGGTTGCCCGCATAGGCGAGGCATAGCATGGCCCCAAAGGCGACAGTCACGGTCACGAAAAACCTTTTCATCACATCTTTTCTCCTTGGTGAGTGAACTCCGACGCTCGTCAAAAGGATTGGAGTCCCAAAGGAGGCGCAATCTTGCCCAAGCTCCCCGTACGCGTTCTCAAAACCATCTCCGGGATTACCACCTCAGCCAGCTCTCCCACTCGTCAGGGAACCTCTTCTTCATGTCGATTTTCGTCAAGGGTTCGATCTTGCCGGATCTGATTGTGTAAAGAGAGGCAACCGAGCTTGGCCGGTGATCGTTCTCGGTGATCGTGATCGGCGGGACACCAAGCGCTCCCGCGGTGTCGAACAGACTCCATCGTCTGAGGGACTCAAGGGCAGACTTCAAACCGGGGCCAGTGAGTTCACCCTTCTTGTCGGCGATTTCCAGTGCCCTCGCCGCCAGAATGACTTTCGCCCACGACTGAATCGTGGAAACTCGCAGTTTTTCCACAGGAAATCCGGGACTCAATTTCTTGCAGTATGCCATCACCTCCCGCATATACGGCACATCCATGCCGGGAAAAGCGCAGGCAGCAGCGCCGATGACGCCTTCGCCGGCTTTCCCGGTGAGAAGCATCAGGTTTCGGTCGAACCCAAGGTCACCTACGATGTGATCAGCCCCGAGCTTCAGCGCATAGGCGTCCTTGATCGCTGTGGCCACGGACATGGTGGTATTGCCGTGCCATATGACCGTCGGAGCTTCCTCCTTAGCGGCCAGCACCTGACTCTTGGCATCGAGGGTCACCAGAGACACATCCTGATCCCGACCCAACGTCATCCCCAAGAGCAGAGCGTGGGCTCTTAGCGCACAAATGGATGCTCTTGCAGCAGGGGATGCGAACATGTAGAAACATACCAGCTTGGGCTTGCGGCCGGATTCTCTGGCCTTCTTCCACTTCTCGCTCTTTTTCCAGACTTCTTCGTACCAGTACGTCAAGGCTGCCATTGCACTTGTTGAATAATCGGTGCCGCAGATAAAATTGTACGGGCATCTCTTGGGGTCACACAGTTCGGGCCCCAGGTAGTCAGATATGCTAACCAGCTCATCCTTAGCAACCGTTGGTGAAAGAGCGTATGTGTCTCCAGCTCCCCATTGGAGAAGCATGGAAACCTTGTCGACGTCCCTGAATCTCTCATAGATGGTAACCGCCTCGGGAACCCTGTACCCGTAATCAAAGAGCATAAGTTTGATCCTCTTGCCGTTGACTCCTCCCTTCTCATTCAGGTAGGCCACCGCAGCCCTCAAGCCGATAGCGGCCGGTTTCCCTATGTCGGAGGTTGCCCCCGTGAGATCACTTATTGCCCCTATTACGATTTGATCTGCTGCAAGAGCTGTCGACCAGACCAACAACACAACTCCTAAAAGCAAAATTGCAACCCTGATCATAATCCTCAGTCCTCCCTTCAATGAGAATATCTTGCTTGTCCGTTTCAAGGCTTTCCTGCGCTTTGTAGCCGCCCGTCTCCCGCATTCGTTGTGTGCTTGGTTTGTGTTGTAACTATGTTATCGGGTCTGGGCAAACCGGTCAGCTCGGCATACCCCCAGTCTGGTCTAGTTTTTACCTGATGAAGCACGCGTCTCAGCAGCAGCCCCGGATACACGAAGACCTTGAAAGCTCCAGCGACAAACATCCGTACAGTCTTGCCCCTCTCAAGTGCCAGTACGGGCTTCGTCGACGCAAGAGCGAAGATAATTCCATCTTTGTGAGGAGAACCCAGAGTCATGCGGAGTCCAGCGTTCTCAGCAGGAACTGTATATTCCTGCCCGCCCCGTATTTTGCTCGACACGTGCCATCTGTTGGGGAACAACTGCACAATCTGTTTAGCTCCCTTCCAGGTCGTGAAGAGCCTCAGATAACATTCCTTGTTCGTGCTGAAGCTCGCCTTGACATCGTTACCCTTCTCCCCCGAAGACGCACTAAGATTGATGCTGAGCTTGATCGAAAGAGACCTGGAGTTGGGACGCCATTCTTTGAGCTTTTGAAATAAATCTCCCGGAGGCTGTGACAGCGCTAGCGTCCTGGACCTGTTGCGTATCCTACGCTCCAGCAACTCTTGTTTCAAAGCTTCCGGGTCACTTCCTTCGATTTTCTCCAAGGCTTGCTTGACTACCCCTCTATCGGAAGCGTTCAATACCACCTTTTTGAGGGCTTCCTGGTCGGTCAGCCGGTGGACAGCCCGCAATCGAACCGAATCGTTGGGATCTGTCATTGCCACTTCTGCCAGGGCCCGCTGATCCTTTAGTTTGTCAACGGCCGCCCAGCGGACAATGTGGTTGGAGTCATTCTCTGCAATTTGGGCGAGGACTGATTGATCGGCAAGTTTTTGAACCGCCTTAAACCGGGCATCCGGATCAGGATCACTGAGGCCCACTTCGGGAAGCTTCCGTTTGCCTCGGCGAGTCGTTGATTCCTTGTCCGGGGTACCCTGAATTAGGGAGGACTTCAGCTCCTTGGCCTTTTCACGCGCCTTCTGGGTCACCCTGTTGTCTAAACTATAGCTTGCCACCTCCAGCAGAAGCATCGGATCATTCAGTCTGTGAACAGCTCGGAGTCTCAACATCTCGTCAGGGTCATTGAGGGCCACATAAGCCAGTGTTGCCTGGTCGGTGCTAATCCTGTCAACCGCAACCAACCGAATCTTGCGGCTCGGATCATTCTTTGCTATCTGTGCCAGGAGTTTTTCGTCGGTCAGTTTCTCGACAGCTTTGTATCGAACGTCCGGGTCAACACTCTTCAAGGCGTCCTCAGCCGTTTTGACCTTAGCAGGGGGAGCTTTCCGTTCCACCTCCAGCTTGTCCGCCTTTTCCCGTGCTTGCTGGGCCACCTTTTCGTCCGAGCTTTTCTTGGCAACGGCGCGGAGCAATTCCAAATCCGTCAATCGGTGAACTGCCCGAAGTCTCACCAATTGGTCAGGGTCGTTGACAGCAACGCGTGCCAAGGCCGGTTGGTCCTTGAGGTTGTCGACCGCTGCCCAACGGACGTGTCGGTCCGGGTCGGTCTCGGCCACTTGGGCCAGAAGCTTCTGATCGGTCAGCGTCTGAACAGCCTTGTATCGCGTTTCCGGGTCGGGGTCTTTGAGGGCGGTCTGAAGAGGCTGGGTCTCGGTGGCAGGAACCCTTGCCCTCTTTTCCGATTTCTCTCCAGTTCCAACGGCATCTTTCTTCCCAGCCTTGCGACCTGGAAAGGGTAGTTGATATGTATTGAAGGTCCTCGTATCTATGACTCTGCCTGAGCCGCTCAGGTACTGGTAGCCTTTCCTAGTCATCTCGAAGGTCAGGGGGTCTTTCGGATCAGGCGCGAACTCGTAATCGAAAATTCTGACTGTCTCCATGAGCTTGTGAATGGCTCCATCCTTTGTGCCGTCCCATTCTCCTTCGGGAGAAGTCTTCAGGTATTGATCTACTAGTAACTCTCCTTTCTTCAAAGTACACTGGACTTTTTGCGGGAAACGACTGGACCAATCAATTATGGTCAGTGTTGCAGCGTTCTCCGCTCCCGAAACCACTATCCCAACACTGAAAGACTCCCTCCGAATCCAAGTTCCTCGGCCTTCAGAAGGGCAGGAAACCTGAAATCTCGCCTTACTTCCTGACCGTAGTTCCACTACCAGGTCAGTCTTTTCCCCTGATTGAGCAACTATTCTGGGAAGCGTGAGTTCGCCCCGCTCTGTGTACCCCTCCTGAGCTAACCCATGAACGGTCGATATTGTCAGCAAAAGCATTGTGAAGATCCAGAAACGCCTCAGATTCATTTGCAACCTCCCAGAATAGAGTTGCAGGCTCAGCGAAGCCTTAATCAACCTCACCCACGAGGATAAACGGCGCCCAAAAAAATGGGTGATCATAGCCTGTTTCCCGGATCTCCTTTCGGGCGAGCCGCAACGCTTCAAGCTTGCTCTTGCCCTCTTTGAGATGCCGGAAAAAGCTCTCGACGAGCTTCACCGATGACGCCTCTGCCACAGACCACAGGCTCATCAGCACGCTCTCTGCCCCAGCATACTGGAACACTCTGCCCATGCCCATTACCCCTTCGCCGGAGATCCTTCGGCCAAGACCCGTCTGACAAGCTGTGAGCGCTACCATGTCCGCGTTCATCTTCAGGCCCATCACCTCTGACAAGCGGAGGTACCCGTCCGTGCCGGGAGGGACAAGGCTCAGTACCAACACCGGCTCCATGATACCGGGGAGATTTTTTCCGAAGTACCCATGAGTGGCGAAAACGATGCCGCTATACTTGGCGAGATTCGGGGCAACGTTTGCCATGAACCTTTTCTTGGAGGCATCGAGACCGGTGAAGACGACTGAGTCACCCTTGTAGGTCTCAGAGAGTTCCCGAGCCAGATCACCTGTCATTGGTAGCCTGTTGAACCGGACGGTGCCCAGCTCGCCTTCCTCGACCGCCACCATAAGATTCTTGTACATGTCGGCCTCAACACCGGCCAGCTTGCTCTTGGGTTTTGACTTTTGCGCGCGTGCGTCCCTGAGCTGGAAAACTGGGTCCGCCATGACCAGGAGTTTCTTCCCCTGACTTTTTCCCTTTCCGTAGGTCCTGGCAAGGGTGAGAGCTGTGATCGACTGGTAATAGGAGATGGGATTCCGGTCTCCGAAAAACTCGGCTCCTGAGATGGCGGGTATCTCCCCTTCGGCAGTCACTTTTCCGGCATCATTCAGCACGAGGATTTCAAAGGGGAGAACCCCAAGGGAATCATCAGGCACCACGATCAGCGGCGTGTCTTTGGGAAGTTTTGCCAGTACATCCTGGAGAAGGATCTCCGCAAGCTTCCTCCCTGAAGCGAAGTCAAAGCTCTTCAGCTTTTCAGTGAGGCTTTCCTTGCCGGGGACGACCTCCATCGGTTCTCTGAACTTTCTTACAAGGGCGTCCAGTTCCTTCCTCGGGATGGGCTTGAAGAGTCCTTTGATCAACTCCTTGCCTCTGGTGAGGTAGATCAGCACTCCCGAGTCAGTCACGTCATAGGCGAGAACCCATTCGTTCCCTTTGAGTGCGCTTTCTGCCAGAGGCATCGGTCTCGGATACTTCGTTGCAGCAAAGAGAGGGTACTTCTCCCAGAGCATCTTGATGTGGCCTTTGAGCCTCTTCTCCAGGTCTCTGATCTGAGGTTCAAGGGATTTGATTGTTAGCTGGTTTTTCTTCTCAAACGCCTTTTGTCTGCTCTTCTTCAGGGCAGCGAGTTGGTCGTTGATCTGTTCATCCTTCTTCAAGACCTCTGCCGGGACATCGAAATTCTCACCCCCGACCCTTCTCGACATCGCCTCGGCAAATACGCGGGCCTTGGTGTATTCGGACCCCTCCAATGCTTCGATGGGTTTGTTCATCCTCATCAGCACACGGGCAAGACCCTCATAGGGCGCGGTCCTACGGAAGCCACCGATCTTCACGTCGAGAAACTTTTCCCTTTCCGCCCTGGCAAGGCTAGACCGGAGATTCTCTGTATGCTCGACGGCTTTTCGGAAGTAATCGGCTGCTTCCGTATCTTGCCCTAACGCCTCGGAAACCGTACCCAGACCAGTATACGCGTTAAAGAGATCGTCCGTGTCTCGCGTCGTCTCCGCTGATTGGAGGAGCCTCTCATAGAATTCCCCTGCTTTTGTATGGTGACCTTGGGCTAGGTTCACCCGCCCCGATAGTGCCCACAGGCCAGACTTGTCACGTGCGTCAGCATAGTCGGACGCGAGTTGAGAAAGAGCTTTCACTGCCTTCTCTTCTTGGCCCGAGTCGAGGAAAAGCCCGACCATGCATCGACGTGGCCAAATAGTAGGGACTCCGATCAGAGTGTTTATCTCAAGTGATTTCCGGAATTGAATCAGAGCCTTGGTATATTCACCGCGATCGGTATGCATGTTCCCAAGGTTTGCTAGGACCGTCCCTTCCAGGTTACGATTCTTTACCGCTCTACAGCGGTCCAGCGACTTATCGAAGTAGGCCTCTGCCGTGTTGTACCGACCCCACGACCTGTACATTTGTGCCATATTGTTAAGACTATACGATTCATTACGGGGATCGCTCAGCTCTCTGCTGATGTTAAGTGATTCGTGATACAAAGCCAATGCCTTACCATATTCACCCCAGTTCTTGTAAGTGACGGCAAGACAGTTCAGAGCAATGCCTTCCCCCCGGCGGTTCTTCGTGTCCCTACTGATCGCCAGCGCCTGCTCGTAATATTTGACCGCCTTGTCGTACTCGCCCCAGCCCCAGTACACCAAGCCGAGGTTGTTCAGAGTTTGGCCTTCCCCCCGGCGGTCTTTCAAGTCCCTCTTTATAGTCAGCGAATTTTCGTAATATGATACCGCCTCGTTATACTTGCCCCAGTCCTTGTACACGTTGGCGAGGTTGTTCAGGGCGTTTGCCTCGCCACGCCGATCACGGCACTGCCGGGCCAGGGAAAGCGCCTGCTCGTAATATTTGACCGCCTTGTCATACTCGCCCCAATCAGCATAGACAAGGCCGAGGTTGTTCAGAGTTTGGCCTTCCCTCCGGCGGTCTTTCAAGTCCCTCTCTATAGTCAGCGAATTTTCGTAATATGATACCGCCTCGTTATACTTGCCCCAGTCC